>NZ_BAABED010000001.1:615597-1231194 GCF_039539965.1 Arthrobacter methylotrophus
AAGCTCCCCATCGGCATCTGCCCATTCATCCCAGATGGTGACGCCCTGCTCCTGGAGCCACTTCACGTTGGATTCGCCGCGGAGGAACCACAAGAGTTCCAGCGCCAGCGATTTGAAGTGCACTCGCTTCGTCGTCATGAGCGGGAAACCCTGGCCCAGATCGAAGCGCAGCTGGCGGCCGAAAACGCTCCGCGTGCCGGTACCCGTGCGGTCCGACTTGTGCGTGCCGTTGGCCATGACGTCACGCAGGAGGTCTTCATAGGGGGTTGGGATGCTCACGCAACCAGCTTACTGGAGTCAGTCGTCGAAGGGCTTGATCTGTTCCACAGCTACCACCCGATGGCCGTTTCCATGGGCCACATGGCACACGATCATCTCGCCGGGGGCCAAGTACGGATCTTGCGCAGGCAGGGCCTCGCGAAGCTCCGGGCCCATGTGCTCGCCGAGTGTCTTGAAGATGGTGGGGAGTGCCGGCCTGTGGGTGCACAAGGCAACTCCCCGCTGCTTGTCGAACAAGCCGTCGATGACGGCGGACGTCTTCTTGGGACTCCGCTGGTGATGGTGCTCCGTCAAGGCCTCCACGAGTTTCACCTTGGCCCCGGCCGCCTTGGCGTACGGGGCGATGGTGGAAACGCACCGTGCCCAAGGGCTGCTCACGATCCGGAGGGGCTTCCACACACCCAGCAGCCGTTCCACCGCGAGGGCTTGTCGCAGGCCCGTCACTGCCAGAGGGCGGCTGCCCTCGGCTTTGGTCCAGGAGGACCGTGGCTTGGCTTTGGCGTGGCGCACCAGAATCAGGGGCCAGGTCTCCAACTCATCGTTCAGGTGCGCCTTAGCCAGTGCCTGAAGCGGGGCTACATCGGTGGGGTTGCTCAGGAACCGTCCGGCTTTATCCGGAACTGCCCACATGTAGGCGTCCACTTCCTGACCGTCGGGTTTGATGGTGGATCCGTTGACCTGGGTCGCCCAGTAGTGAACGACCTTCAACCCCGCCGCCACATGGTAATGGGTCGGAGGAAGGGGGATCCCCAAGACAGCCTCGAGGCCGATTTCTTCCCGGGTCTCCCGGACGGCGCACTCCGGGATGGTTTCCCCGGCGTCGAGCTTGCCCTTGGGCCAGGACCAATCGTCATACTTGGGCCGATGGATCAGCAGGACCTCGAGGGCACCCTTGGTGACGCGCCAGGGAACAACCCCGGCGGCCGTGACGGCGATCGGTTCCCCGGGATGGTCGGTTTGGTCCGCAACAGGTGTATCGCTCTTCACCTTTCGCTGCCTACCGCCGGGCAACTGCACGTTGGCGGGACCGGGAGGCAAGAAGCCATGACTGTATGTCCAGCAGCGGCGTGCCGTCTTCGGCCTGGTGGAACCTGGTCCAGTGACCTTGGTTGTCCAGATGCCAGCTGGCCGTGCCCGGGTCCATGTAACGGCGCAGCAAGTCCACGACATCGGCGGTGTCTTCGCGGCTGGCGAGCTGCACCAGTGCTTCGACCCGCCGGTCGAGGTTGCGGTGCATCATGTCCGCGGAGCCGATGTACACCACGGGATCGTTGGCGTTGGCGAAGGCAAACACGCGCGAGTGCTCCAGGAAACGGCCCAGAATCGAGCGGACTGTGATGTTTTCGCTCAGTCCGGGTACTCCGGGACGCAGCGAGCAGATGCCACGCACTATGACATCCACCTTGACGCCCGCCTGCGACGCCCGGTAGAGGGCGTCGATGATGGCCTCGTCCACCATGGAGTTCACCTTGATTTGAACCCTGGCGGCGATTCCCGCGCGAGCGTTGCGGATCTCGGTCTCGATCCTGTCGATCAACCCGGAACGCACCGAGCGCGGCGCCACGAGAAGCCGCTTGAAGGTGGACTTGGGCGCATATCCCGAGAGCTGGTTGAAGAGCTTGGACAGGTCCTCGCCCACCTGCTCATTGGAGGTCAGCAGTCCCAGGTCCTCGTAGTAGCGAGCCGTCCGCGGATGGTAGTTGCCCGTGCCGATATGGCAATACCGCCGGAGGCCATCCACTTCCTGGCGCACAACCAGGGACAACTTGCAATGCGTCTTGAGTCCCACGATGCCGTACACCACATGGACGCCGGCCTGTTCCAGCTTGCGGGCCCAGGAGATGTTGGCCTGCTCGTCGAAACGCGCCTTGATTTCAACGAGGGCCAAGACTTGCTTGCCGGCCTCCGCGGCGTCGATCAGGGCGTCGACGATAGGGGAGTCACCGGACGTGCGGTACAGGGTCTGCTTGATGGCCTGGACCTTGGGGTCGGCGGCGGCTTGCTCCAGGAAGGCCTGGACCGACGTCGAGAACGAGTCGTACGGGTGGTGCAGCAGGATGTCGCGGCGACGCATCGCCGCGAAGACGTTCGCGGCTTTGGACGTCTCGGATTCGTTCAAATACCGCGAGGTGTGCGGCACGTGCTTCGGGTAGTGCAGGTCAGCCCGGTCGATTCCGCTGATGACAGACAAGCCACGAAGGTCCAGCGGTGCGGGAACGGAGTAGACCTCGGATTCCTCGACCCCGAGTTCGCGGACCAGGAGGGCGCGGATGTTCGGGTTGATGTCGGTCGTGACCTCGAGCCTGACGGGCGGGCCGAAGCGCCGGCGCAGGAGTTCCTTTTCAAGCGCTTGCAGGAGGTTCTCGGCGTCGTCCTCTTCAACCTCCACGTCCTCGTTGCGGGTCACGCGGAAGCTGTGGTGCTCCATGACTTCCATGCCGGGGAACAGCTTGTCCAGGTGCACCGCGATGACCTCTTCGAGCGCGATGAAGCGCGCCACCCGGCCCGGGACGGCGCCGGCACGCGGGCCGTCGATTGAGATGAGCCGGGGGAGTTGGTCTGGAACCTTGAGCCGCGCGAACAGTTCCTTGTCGCTCACGGGGTTACGGACAATCACGGCCAAGTTCAGGGATAGGCCGGAGATATACGGGAACGGGTGGGCGGGATCGACGGCGAGGGGGGTGAGGATCGGGAAGACCTTCTCGCCGAACATGACGCTCAAGCGGTTCTGGGCCTCGTCGTCGAGCTCGTCCCAGCGCATGAGGTGGATGTGCTCATAGGCCAAGGCGGGCCGGATCTGCTCGGCAAAAACGCGGGCGTGGCGTTCCTGCAGCTTGCGGGCGGCATCGCCGATCTGTTCAAGGACCTCTATGGGACTCAGCCCGGCAGGAGAGGGCACTGCGAGTCCGGTGGCGATGCGGCGCTTCAAACCGGCAACGCGCACCATGAAGAATTCATCCAGGTTCGAGGCAAAGATGGAGAGGAAGTTGACCCTCTCCAGCAGGAAAAGATCCGGATCTTCTGCGAGCTCAAGAACGCGGGAGTTGAAGGCAAGCCAGCTCAGTTCGCGGTCCAGGAAACGGTCCGGCGAGATGTCGCCTTCCGGCTCAAGGGACGGAGCAAATTCAGGGATGTCGATGCGGTCCTGAGTCGCCCGGGCCGCCGGGACTTCGGAGGAGCCGAAGCGGGGAGGCAAGGTTGCGCCCTTGACCTCGGTTTTGGTGGTTCCGACCGGGTCCGGATTCATCGGGCTCTCCTTTGTTCAGAGCGGGTTTGCTTCAACCCTACTAGGATTCCACGTGCCGGAATCCAAGATGTCCTAGCCTTTCAGATGTGCCTTGGTTCCGGTCTATTTCCGGGTCAACGGCGCATACATGACATCAACGTCCCAACGCACGAATCCGAGCTTTTGGTAAAGGGCGACCGCGGCGGTGTTGTCAGCGTCCACGTACAACATCACGGAATGCAGTTCGTGGCCCTGGAGGTATCTGATCCCGGCGACAGTGAGCGCCTTGCCGAGGCCTAATCCTTGGGCCTCGGGGGTCACGCCTACCACGTAGACCTCTCCGATCGCCGGATGCGGCCCTTGCCGCGGGTGAACCTTGGTCCAGTGGAAGCCGAGCAGTTCCCCCTCCTGGTTCACGGCGAGCAGGAAGCCTGCGGGATCAAACCAGTCCTCGGCCATGCGGGCCTCCAGATCGGCCCGGGTCAGGGACCCCTGTTCGGGGTGATGCGCAAAGGCGGCCCTGTTGGCAGCCAGCCAGGCGGACTCGTCCTGTCCCGGCACGAACGCGCGCAGCGAGACTCCCTCAGGCAGGCCGACGTCGGGCAGTTCCGCGCTGGAGGACATGAGCCGCATCTTCCACAGTTCACGCACCGGGCCGTAGCCGTAGCGGGCGGCGAGGTCCGTCGCGGCCTCGTGGTTCCCATGGGACCAGGCGTTCAGCCCTGCGAGTCCGCGGCCGTCCCGGAGGGAGTCCAACAGCCGGCCCGCGGCACCTTGGTTGCGGTAGCTAGGGTGGACCGCCATTTCCAGGACGCCGGTCCCGTCGTCCGCTTCGACCACGACGGCGATTCCCGCCAGATCCTGGCCGCTTGCGGGATCGGACTGCTCGTCGGGGGCATACAGGGCCAGGGTAAGCACTGAGTGGTCGCCGGCATCGGCCCCGCGCAGCATGACCAGGGTCTGTTCGGACAGTGGGGGGTTGCCGTCAGACTCCTCGGCGGCTGCAGCGAGTGACTTGATGTCTCTCAACAACTCACCATCCGAGGCGCCTTTGACGACGAGGACAGGCCAATTCTCCGGGTGCGCAGGACTCATGCTGCAAGGTTATACTTCTGCAGCCGGTTTGGCGGGATGGATTTTGCAGGCACTCCCGTGGCCGTGTAAGGTCTATAACTCGTCCGGCTTTGCGAAGCGGGATGCAAGGGGGATCCACCAGTGGGGTGGCCGCGATACGTTCGACCCGTATGTCCTCCACTCAAGCCGAAAACGGCAAAGAGAAGGCCCGGACTCGGCGAGTCCGGGCCTTCCTGTCTCTCTTGGGGTTTCAAGGACCTAGGCCTCCGAGAGTTCGTCTTCCGGCAAACGGACCAAGGTCAGCCGGTAGCCGACGTTGCGGACCGTGCTGATCAGGTTTTCGTGGTCCACGCCCAGCTTGGCGCGTAGGCGACGGACGTGGACGTCCACGGTACGCGTGCCGCCGTAGTAGTCGTAGCCCCACACCTCGGTGAGGAGCTGCTGGCGGGTGAAGACCCTGCCCGGATGCTGGGCCAGGTACTTCAAGAGCTCGAACTCCTTGAAGGTCAGGTTGAGCGGCTGCCCGTTCACGCGGGCCGTGTAGCTGGCCTCATCGATGATGACCCCGGCCGCGCGGATTTCGGTGTTGGGTTCCTCTTCGCCGGGGACCGCGCGGGCCATGGCCAGGCGAATACGGGCTTCGACCTCAGCCGGCCCCGCCGAATCGAGGACGATGTCGTCAACGGACCACGCAGAAGAAACGGCAGCCATGCCGCCTTCAGTGAGGATGAGCATCAAGGGCGCGCTCAACCCCGTGGCCTTGAGCAGCTGGGTCAGCGAACGTGCCCCGACCAGGTCCTTGCGGGCATCGAGGAATACGACGTCGGTGGGATCGGTTTCCAGCAAGGCCGTCGGCTCTGCCGGAAGGATGTGGACCCGATGGTTCAAGAGCTCCAAGGCAGGCAGGATGTCTACCGACGAGCCGGTGCTGTTCGTCAGGAGCAGGATGTGCGACATAGTTCCTCCAATGGGCGGTCCGCGCATCATCGGGCGTCTGAACCGGGTTTCCACCGGCCGGCAGCTGCTTATGGGGCGTGGTCCCGTTGTAACGGAAGCGTTGCAACAAGAAGCGCTGTTGACAAACGAGTATACCCAAAGGCCCCTGCAACGTCAGGGATTCGTGTCACCTTCAGCTCCTGTTTGCGACATATTTGTCTCGAATAAGGCAGGATTGGCAGGAGGTTAGAGGCATAGTGAGGTCAGGGGCGCAGTGAAGTCTTGGAGCATCGGGGTGGTCGGCCTCGTGGCGCTCGCGGTTTTCGTGGCCAGCTCTTACGGCCCCACGGGATGGTTGGTTGCCGTCGGGATCCTGGCGTCGGCCGTCGTCGGCGTCGGCTGGCCCCATTTTCTGGCGGTCCCCGCGAAGAAGACGCTCGCCACGGTGATCGGGCTCAGCGGTGCAGGTTCGGCGTTGGCTGCGGGCCTCATCCCGGCCCCCGGATTCCTCGACACAACTCCCGCCTTCATCGGAGCAGGCGTGATCGCCGTGTTCGTCGTGCAATTGATTCGCGGAACCGGTCAAGCCCAGCGGCTCGAATCCACCCTCGGCAGCTGTGCGGGCGTCTTGCTGAGTTGCCTCGGCGCAGGGTGGATCGCTGGTGCGAGGTTCAACGGCATCAAGGAAATGGTGTTGGTTGCCGCGCTGAGTGCAGCAGCCGCCCTTCTCGCAGGCCTGTTGCGCTGGCCGGACCGGGTCGTGGCGCCTTTGGGCATCCTGGCCGCCGGCTTGATAGCGCCATTGGCAGGCTTGGTGTTCTCGGATATTTCGATCATTCCAGCGATCGTCGTGGGCGTCGTCGTCGGCTCGGTCTTGGTGAGCTTCCGTCGGATGGTGACGCTTCGGCTTGGCCGCTTGAATCTCCTGGCTGTCCTGGGAATGGGCGTCGCGCCCGTCTGGGCGGTCGGTGCCCTGTCCTACTTCATCGACAAACTACTCATCTACTAACAGTTAGGATGGCATCATGTCCGTACTTGCATTTGAAATCTTCTTCCTCGTCCTCCTCGGCTTGGCCAGCATCTCGATGGCGTGGTTTGCCGGTTTTGTCGTTTACCGTCTCTTCAAGGGCCAGAAGTAACGCTTCTGTTCCTTCTGGCCCACTGAGGTATCTGTCGTGCCCATCGAAATTCCTTCAGACCTGACTCCCGAACTGGTACCCCTTTCCTGGCTCATTGGTGAGTGGGAAGGCCGGGGACGGCTTGGAAGCGGTGAAGACGACTCGGAACACTTCATCCAGCACGTTTCGTTTACCCACCACGGTCTGCCGTACTTGGAGTACCGTGCCGAAAGCTGGCTCAGCGACGAGGACGGCACCAAGTTGCGCCCACTCACCGTGGAGACAGGCTTCTGGGCGCTGGAGCGGAAAATGCTCGACGCCGACGGAGGCCCGGGCCTGATTCCCGCGGAGATTGTCCCGGTATTGAAAACCGCCGACGACGTCGAGGCCCACCGGAACGCCGATGGCGGGTTCGATATCACGGTGACGATTGCCCATCCGGGTGGTATCAGCGAGCTCTATTACGGCCAAATCAAGGGGCCGCAGATCCACATGACCACTGACATGGTGATGCGCGGGGGACACTCCAAGGAATACACTGCGGCCACACGTATTTTCGGCCTCGTGGATGGCAATCTGTTGTGGCGGTGGGATGTGTCTACGCCGGATAAGTCGTTCGAGGCGCATGCTTCGGCATTCCTGAACAAGCTCTCCTAGGAAGGCCGGCTTCAAGGTCTCGCTGAAGAGGGCTCACTGAGCGTCCCGTGTTCGCGGCTCGAACCACCAGCGGCTCGAACCACCAGCAGCTCAAACCACCGAGGGAGCAGCAAATGAACGGCGCAGCAAAACCTACCGGCTATGACGATCTCAAGGCGGTGTTCTTCAACGGGACGCTCAAGCCGTCCCCGCAAGTGAGCAACACCGACGGGCTCATCGCCATCAGTCGGCGGATCATGGAAAAGCAAGGCGTCAGTACCCGCGTCATCCGCACGGTGGACCATGACATCGCCGCCGGAGTGTATCCGGACATGCGAGAACACGGCTGGGCCACGGATGAATGGCCGGAGCTCTACCCGGCGGTGTTGGAGGCCGACATCGTGGTGGTGGCTGGCCCCATCTGGCTGGGCGACAATTCCTCCCAGACCAAGAAACTCATCGAGCGTCTCTACGCCCATTCGGGCCAGCTGAATAGCAAGGGCCAATGGGCGTACTACCCAAAGGTCGGCGGCTGCCTGATTACCGGCAACGAGGACGGCATCAAGCACTGCGCAATGAACATCCTCTACAGCCTCCAGCACGTCGGTTTCACCATTCCGCCCCAGGCCGATGCCGGGTGGATCGGTGCAGTCGGTCCCGGCCCCAGCTATCTCGACGAAGGATCCGGCGGCCCGGAGAGCGACTTCACCAACCGGAACACCACCTTCATGACCTGGAACCTGCTCCACTACGCCCGGATGCTCAAGGACGCGGGTGGCATTCCGGCCTACGGCAATCTCCCGGATGAATGGAAAGCCGGTACGCGCTTCGATTTTGAAAACCCGGAATACCGCTGAGCCCCAAGGACTTCTACTACATATGACTTACAAGAGCCCCCTTTTGTCGCGCCCCGGAGCTGTAGAAGGCGGCGGCGAGGACTCCGGCGTCGCGGCCCACTACGGCGAGCCCTTGCGGGAACAGCGCGCGCTCGCCGCTGGCACCGCCGTCGTCGATCTTTCCTACCGGGGCGTGGTCACGGTCACCGGGCCGGACCGCCTCAGCTGGCTTAACACCCTGTCCTCGCAGCAACTGACCAATCTCCAGCCAGGCGTCTCGAGCGAACTCCTGCTCCTCACCATCCAGGGCCGCATCGAGTTTGACGCCCGTGTGGTGGACGACGGCGGGACCACCTGGCTGCTGGTCGAGGCAGCCGAGGCTGCCCCGCTGGCGGAGTGGCTCAACAAGATGAAGTTCATGCTGCGCGTCGAGGTGGCTGACGTTTCTGCTGACTGGGCGGTCATCGGCTCAACCAAGGCGGTTGACGCGTGGTCCGGGAGGCTCGTCTGGGTGGATCCCTGGCCCCATGTAGGCGTCGGCGGCTACTCCTACAGTGTGGTGGAGGAGGGCTCCCACCCCGGTCTTGAGCGCCCGTGGTTCGAGTACCTCATTCCCGCCTCTGAGCTTGAAGCGGCCGTGGACGGCATGCCACTTGCCGGTTCTTTGGCCGCGGAGGCGCTCCGCATCGCCGCTTGGCGTCCCCGGCTCGGCGCGGAGACGGACGAGAAGACCATTCCGCACGAGCTCGATCTCCTGCGGACCTCGGTTCACTTGTCCAAGGGCTGCTACAAGGGCCAGGAGACCATCGCCCGCGTTCACAACCTGGGGCATCCGCCCCGGCGGCTCGTCTTCTTGCAACTGGACGGCTCGCAGCACACCCTCCCCGCGGCAGGCAGCGCTGTCCTTTCCGGGGAACGCAAGGTGGGTACGCTGACGTCCGTGGCTCAGCATTACGAAATGGGAGCTGTGGGCTTGGCGCTGATCAAACGGTCCGTCGATCCGCAGGAAGTGCTGACCGTACTGGATGGCGAGGAGCCTTATCCGGCCGCCCAGGAAGTAATCGTAGCGCCCGACGCCGGCCAGGTGGTGGGGCGTCAGTCCGGATTCCTGAAGGGACCCCACCGATGAGCGAAACGACGGGCGCTGAAGCCCGGACAGGTGCCGACGACGAGGCCGTTGCTTTGGCGCACACGTTGTTCGATGCCGCCCGCGAGGGCAACTCCGAGTTCTTGCGCAGCTACCTCCAGGCAGGTGCTCCTGCGGCAATGCGCAATGCTGCCGGCGATTCGCTCCTGATGCTGTCCGCGTACCACGGCCACGTTGAAACCGTTCAGTTGCTGCTTCTCCACGGTGCCGAGGCAAACGTTGCCAACGATCGTGGCCAGACGCCTTTGGCCGGCGCGGTTTTCAAGGGTTACACCGAAGTGGCCCGGGTGCTGCTTGACGCCGGGGCCGATCCCGACGCCGGAGCGCCCACTGCGCGTGAGGCAGCCCAAATGTTTGCCCGTACGGAGATTCTCGAACTGCTCGGATAGGCCAGCCAAGGGCCGCCGGGCTTGGCGTCGTCGCTGGCGGGTAGCTTGCTGTCATATATTCCATGTGGAATAGTTGTTGTGGAATAGTTCGCACGGAAGATCGGGACATGGCACGAACCGCACTGACCCCCCTTGGCGTCGCTGCACTGGCCCTCCTTGTCGAGGCGCCGATGCATCCCTACGAGATGTACCAGCTCCTGATGGCCCGCCATGAAGACCGCTTGGTCAAGGTACGGCCGGGTACCCTTTACCACGCGGTGGGTCGCCTTGAAGAAGCAGCTTTGGTTGAGGCGACAGGAATTGACCGCGCCGGCAACCGGCCCGAGCGAACCACCTACCGAATCACCGAAATCGGCCGCGAAGCATTGACCGAGCGCCTCCAGAACATGCTGGCGGAACCCGTCAACGAATACCCGAGCTTTCCCCACGCGATCGCCGAGGCACATAACCTGCCGTCCGGCGTCGTACTTGAACTACTGGACCACCGCGTGGCGAGCCTGGAAAAGCAACTCGACTTCCTGCTGCGTGGTGAAGAAGCTGTCGCTGCCAAAGCCATCGAGCCTAAATTCTGGATCGACGTCAAATACCAACAATCCATGCTGCGGACGGAAATCGACTGGATACGCAGCTTCCAAAATGATCTCCGCAGCGGGCAGTTGCCATGGTAACCGCCCATCCAACGCATCGTTGCCCAAGAAATCTTGCAAAAAATTCAGCACAGTCAAAGGAATCCCATGGAAAACGTAGCTAGACCGTGGCCCGCACTGTGGTCCCTCGTGGTCGGGTTCTTCATGATCCTGATCGACACCACCATTGTTTCCGTCGCGAACCCACGGATCATGCAGGGCCTGCACACCGACATCAACGCCGTCATCTGGGTGACGAGCGCCTACCTCCTCGCGTACGCCGTGCCCTTGCTGATCACCGGAAGGCTCGGTGACCGCTTTGGGCCCAAGAACCTCTACCTGATAGGCCTCGTAGTCTTCACGCTTGCGTCGTTGTGGTGCGGCCTGTCGGCGGACATCGGAATGCTGATCGGGGCCAGGGTGGTGCAGGGAGTCGGCGCAGCTATGATGACGCCCCAGACCATGGCCGTCATCACCCGGATCTTCCCGCCGGACCGCCGTGGTGCAGCCATGGGCCTCTGGGGAGCCACGGCAGGCATGGCCGTGCTCGTCGGGCCGATCCTCGGCGGTGTGCTGGTTGATGGTCTCGGATGGGAATGGATCTTCTTCGTCAACGTTCCCATCGGCATTGTCGCGTTCGTCCTTGTGACCCGGCTTGTACCGAAGCTGACCACGCACAGCCATAAGTTTGACGTCCCCGGTGTGCTCTTGTCTGCAGCCGGCATGTTCCTGCTGGTGTTCGGCATGCAAGAAGGCCAAAGCTACAAGTGGGGCACCGTGACCGGGCCCGTTACCGTGTGGGGCCTGATCATCTCGGGGTTGGTTGTCTTGGCTGTGTTTGTCTGGTGGCAGTGGCTGTTGGAGCGCCGCGGCGGCGAGCCCTTGCTGCCGCTGGGCCTGTTCAAGGATCGCAACTTCTCCCTGGGCAACACCACCATCATGGCGATGGGCTTCACCATCACCGCGTTTCCGCTGCCCACGATCTTCTACTACCAAGTGGTGCGTGGGCTGTCCCCGACGCAGTCCGCGTTGCTCATGATCCCCATGGCCGTGATCTCCGGCGCGCTGGCCCCCTTCGTGGGCCGGCTGATCGACCGCATCAACCCGCGCTGGTTCGCCGCTTTCGGACTTCTCTGCCTGTCCGGGGCACTGTTCTGGACCGCGACGCTCCTGAAGCCGGACACTCCCATCTGGATGTTCCTGCTCCCCAGCGCCCTCCAGGGTGTGGCCAACGGCTTCATCTGGGGTCCGGTCTCCAACGCCACCACTCGCAACCTCCCACCGCGCCAAGCCGGTGCCGGCTCGGGTGTCTTCAATACGACACGCCAGATCGGGGCGGTGCTGGGATCGGCAGCGATTGCTGCCCTGATCCAGTCCCGGCTCGCGGCTGAGCTGCCCGCGGCTCCCCCTGGGGCCGCCCCGGCCGGCGAAGGGGGATTCACGGGCCAGTTGCCTGAATTCCTGCACGCGGGTTTTTCGACGGCGATGAGCCAGTCGGTCTTGCTGCCTGCTTTCGCGATTCTGCTGGGAGCAGTAGCGGCGTTGATGTTTGGCAAGCCCAAAGCGGTCCAGGGTTGGGGCTCCCCGGCGGCTGCCGGAAGCACCGAGCCCGAGGCCGTATCCCCGGCGGGCGGCAGAGAGGGCATGCGCTAGCCCGCGCGAACTGGCAGACGATGCCCCCAAAATGCGATTTTGAGGGCATCGTCTGCCAACTCGCGGCGGCCAAGGGAGCGTTAGCGAAGCAACACAGAGGTCTGGACGCCGCCGTCGACGAATCCCAGCCTCCGGGCAAGCGCGAGCGATCCCCGGTTATCCAGGGCCGTCTGCCACTGGAGCGTCAAACCCGAGGCAAGAGCCTCATGGGCCGCAATCGAAGCAGCTAATGTTCCGAGCCCTTGCCGGCGCAATTCCGGTGGCACCAGGACGCCCATATCCGCGAGGATCCCTTGCCACTCGGCATAGGCGCCGCAGGCCACGGGTTTGCGGTCCGGTTCGTTGCCATCCATGACCGTGAAAAGGTGGTCCATCCTGGAGAGATGGACTTCATTGACATCGTCCGGAGGGCATCTGCCCTCCAATTCAATCGCCTCCGGATGACCGTGGGAGACGGTGACTTCACCGCCCGGCTGGAAGAGGGGAAGATCGTCGGCGAACAGCAGCGCGGACGTTCCCAAGCCATGGCCGCCATGCTCCCGGCTGATCCGCAGGAGCGCGGAATGCTCGCTTAGTTGATCATCTGAGAGCCCGACGGCGGCAGCCACCGCCCATTCCGGGGCCACCAGGGCGGAGCGGCCAAAGAGCCTCACGAACGTGATGGATGGGGCGTCGTTGTCTTCCCGGACGAGCCGCTCGCCAGCGAGGGCTGCCGGTGAGCCGGAGACGAAACTGAAGGCCTCGTCGTCGAACCCCAAATGACGAGCCCAGGCCAACAACACAATTTCGGCCGATCCCGCATCAAGTTCCATGACATCGAGTCTATGCAGTCCGTGGAAAAGGAAGGGGCAAGCAGGCGCCCGAGAGCACCTGTTTGCCCCTTGAAGAACGGCTTAGCGAAGAACGGCTTAGCCGAACAACACCGCGGCTTCGTCGTAGCGGTTCTGCGGGACGGTCTTGAGTTTGCCCAAGGCGGCTTCGAAGCCCACATGTTCGATGTCCGTGCCTTTGAGGGCCACCATGGTTCCCCAGCGGCCTTCGACGACGGAATCGATGGCGGCCATGCCCAGGCGGGTGGCCAGGACCCGATCGAAGGCTGAGGGCACGCCGCCGCGCTGGATGTGGCCCAGGATGGTGGCACGGGTCTCGATGCCGGTGCGGGCTTCGATTTCCGGAGCGAGCTGGTCCGCGATGCCACCCAGACGGGGCCGCCCAAAGGTGTCTAGCCCGCGTTCGGAGTGCGGAGCCTCCATGTGGTCCGGGACGAAACCTTCGGCAACAACAATCAGCGGCGCCCGGCCACGGTCGTGGGCCTCCTGAACCCACTCGGTGATCTGCTCGATGCTGACCTTCTGCTCGGGAATGAGGATGGCGTGCGCGCCGGCTGCCATCCCGGCGTGCAGGGCGATCCAGCCCACGTGGCGGCCCATGACCTCGGCGATCATGCAGCGGTGGTGCGATTCTCCGGTGGTGCGTAGCCGGTCGATGGCCTCGGTGGCGATTTGGACGGCGGTGTCGAAACCGAAGGTGTAGTCGGTGGCGTCGAGGTCGTTGTCCACTGTCTTGGGAACGCCGACGATTTTCAGCCCGGCGTCGGTGAGGCGCTTCGCGGCGGCCAGGGTGCCTTCCCCTCCGATGGCAATGATGGCATCGATGCCCAGACGGTCCATGTGGCCCTTGATGACCTCCGGGCCGCCGCCGTTCTCAAACGGGTTGGTGCGGGAGGTGCCAAGGATGGTTCCGCCCTGTTTGGCGATGCCGCGGACCATGGTGCGGGGAATGTCGATGACGTCACCCTCCACGACGCCGCGCCACCCATCCCGGAAACCGACGAATTCCTGGCCGTGGATGGCAATTCCCTTGAGCACGGCGCCACGGATGACGGCGTTTAGTCCGGGGCAGTCGCCACCGCTGGTAAGGATTCCAATTTTCATGAGGGCTCAAATCCTGGTTAGGAGGTATACGTGTAGAGCGCCACGCTGAGCTCACAATGATTGTAGGCAGCAATGTGGGGTGGGACACAAACCATGACCGGCGCCTGGAGTGAGGCTCGTGAAACACCATGGACATATCACGCGAAGAGCCGGCCCATTGAACGTGCTGGGCCGGCTTGCCCTGATTCTTGCCTTACGAGCGGCGGTTGAGGAATGATTCCAGCGCAATGGTGCCGCTCTGGTTGGGAAGCAGAAGCCACGCCACCACGTAGATCACCACGGCAGGACCGGGTAGAAGGCAGAAGAGCAGGTAGCCGACGCGTACATAGGCTACGTCTACATTCAGTTTGGCGGCAACGCCACCGCAAACTCCTCCGAGCCAACGCTGCGGTCCGCGCTTCAGGCCCATGCCCCGTACGATGCTGAAGAACTTGTTCATGGCTAGAGCCTTCCCTGTTGTGGCCGCTTTGTCACGTGCCGGTTGCTAGTGATGGTCAGGATTGGTGGTGCTGGACCCGGACTCCGGGGCAGACCCGCTGCCCTTGCGGGAGCGGGCCGACATCAGGCCTCCGATCACGAGTGCCGCGCCCGCCCCGATCATTAGCCCGATCAGCACGTAGTTGCTGTTGAGGGCCACGAGGCCTAGTTTCGAAATGATGATGAGGGCTGCGAGGGCCAGGATAATCAGTCCCCAGACCACGGTGCCGACCCTGGCCCGGACAGACTGCGCCAAGGGCTCAGGTGCGGACGCCGGTCCCGTTCCAAACGCCCGTGTGGGCTCATGCGTGCTCATGTCAGTTTCCTTCCTGGACGGTGACGTTGCTGAAGGCGCCGTTTAGCCTGATGATCAGCTTGGCGCCGGGCTTATCCGTGTTGAAGCTGTCCCGGGTACCGCCGTTGCTTTGGGTGACTGCGCTGCCGTCCCGCTTGAGGTTCGCGAAGCTCATGTCTGCTTGGACCTCCACCGGCACGGTCGTCGGGATGAGGAGCCTGATGTTGCTTACCGTCACATCCATCGGAACCACGACGTCGGAGCTCAGCGGTGCCGTCAGGTTGAGTTTGCTCAGGTCGACCGTCCCATTGGCTCCGGTGAGGTCGAAACCCTTGCGGGCATCGTCGATGCTCACGGGGTTCCATTGACCGGACTGCAAGTGGAATTGGTTCGGGTTGGGGGCGATATTGAAGATTCCGCCGATGACCAGCGTCGCAACGGCGAGGAATCCCAGCAGCCCGGAAGTTCGGCCACGAAGCCCCGCAACCAGGATGCCCAGTCCGAGGACTCCGGCGCCCGTGGCCCAGACCACCGCGTTGGCGGCGTCGCCGAGTTGGATGACGTTGCCGACGTCGAGCAGCTTGAGGGTTCCGCCAGCCAGCAGGGCTGCCCCTGCGGAGACGGTAACGATTGCCGCGCCCGGTCCCTGCCGTTTCGGCCGTGCGGGCCTGTGATGTGCGCCGGCCGGTAGGTACGGGTCAGCCCCGTATGCACTACTCGTGCCGTACTGTCCGGTGGTGGGCGGCGCTGAATAGCCAGCGCCCGACGGCGGCACTGCACCGTAGCCCATCCCGCTGGGTTCGTAGGAGGTGCTCTGCGCTCCGTAGCTTCCGCCGTGGGAACCTGGAGCGGGCGCATAAGGGTGGGTGCTCATGGTCTGTCTTCCATTGCGGGACTTGTTGCGCTGGACCAGGAAGTAGACCAGGTAGATGATGCCGCCTACCCAGAACAGCGCCCAGAACAGACCCGGAAGGCCGTTCCATCCCCATCCCCAGAAACCGTGGCCAAGGCTTGGCAATCCGACGATGGTGGTGATGACGGCTCCGGTCATGCCTGCGGACCACCTGCCAGCCCCGGCCTCTTGGGCGTGGATGCGGCCGTCGGGTTCGGGCAGGAGAGCCCAAGCGAGGCCGTAGAGCAGGATGCCGATGCCGGCGAAGAGGGTCAGGACGATGAAGATGCCGCGGACGATCAAAGGATCGATACCAAATCGGTGCGCGATTCCGCTCGCCACACCGCCTATCCACCGGTCCTGACCGCGGCTGATGCCTTGGCTGCGAATCCAGGTGAAAAAGTTCTGCGGCGGAGCGGGCGCGGCATAGTCCGGAGCGGGCACGGCGTAGTCCGGTGCGGCGCCGCCCGTATTGCCGGCGCTTGGCTGGGCCGGTTCTTCCGGTGTGCCTGTCCCGGCCGGCTGGCTGGATTCTGCAGCTTGGTCGGACCCCTCGGCTTGTCCGGGGTCCTCTGGATTCATGCTGTTCGCGTTCATACTTCGATCTTGCCGTCTGGTGACGCGCCCCCTCTATTGGGGGATACCCTGAACGTTCCCTGAGTGGCCCCCTGAGATGCCCTGCTTCCAGCGCCGAAGGCCCCTGATACGTGTTTGGATGGATTCATGACAACCGCCACGCAACGCCCGGCACTGGTCCGCAGCAGCGACCGGATGATTGCGGGCGTCTGCAACGGCCTGGCGGATCACCTTGGCTGGCCCGTGAAGTACATCCGGCTCGGCATGGTCCTTGCCTCGTTCGCCGGCGGCGCAGGCCTGGCCCTCTACGCCTGGCTCTGGGTCATGGTACCTACCGCCGACGAAAGTGCCCGCCGCAATAGCCGCCGGCCGACGTCGCCCATTGCTCCTTCGGTGAGCATCCTCCCATACGGTGGCCCTGAGCCGGGTGCCGGTCCGGCGCCGCAACCGTTGGCCACCCCCGCTCCCGTCTTCGCCTCCTGGTTCAGGACGCGGCGCATCCAGTACGGGAAGGAGCTCCTCTTGGGGGCCGGCCTCCTCTTGGTGGCCGCCATCCTTATCGCCCGGCAGTTCGGCGTCGATGTCCCTCTCGGCACCCTGATCCCGGCGGCAGCCATTCTCGGTGGGGCCGCGATCGCCTGGATGCAGCTGGACGAGTCGCGCCGGGCCGGATTGGTGGACAAGACGAAGGCGGACCAGGCCGGTGGCTGGGTCCGCCTCGCCGCAGGCCTGGCCCTGGTGGTTGCTGGCGTGTTGGTCATGGTGTCCGGGTCCGGCTCGTGGGAGCAGACATGGCTCGCGCTGTTGGCTTCGATTGCCGTGTTGGGTGGCGTCGCCTTGGTGTTGCTGCCGTGGGGCTTGAAGTTCTGGAAAGACCTTGAAACCGAGCGCGCAGCGCGTGTTCGCGAAACTGAGCGGGCGGAGATTGCTGCCCATCTGCACGACTCTGTGCTGCAGACGCTTGCCTTGATCCAGCGCCGGGCTGGCTCCGAACAGGACGTGGTCCGCCTCGCCCGCGCTCAGGAGCGCGAACTGCGTACGTGGTTGTACCGGGATGCCGCCAAGGATGCAGGACTCTTGGCTGAGCGGATCGCGGCGGCCGCAGCCGAAGTGGAAGACGCCCACGGACACCCTGTCGACGTCGTCAGCGTGGGAGACTCCGCCATGACGGACCGGCACGAAGCGCTGGTCCTGGCGGCCCGTGAGGCCATGCACAATGCTGCCCGGCACGGCGGCGGAGCCGTGTCCGTCTATCTCGAGAGCTCGGATTCCGGTAGCGAAGTTTTTGTCAGGGACCGGGGACCAGGCTTCGACCCGGACGCCGTCCCGGAGGACAGGCTCGGAGTCAAGGAATCAATCATCGGACGGATGAAGCGCCACGGCGGCACGGCGGTCATCAACAGTAGCTCCGAGGGCACTGAGGTCCACCTGAAGCTGCCCGCCGAAAACTCAGACAAGCCGGACAAAGCAGAGAACCGAAACGGAGAAACCAGATGATGAGTGGCCCCGCGGAGCACATTCAGCCAGAACCCTCACAACGGACCGTCCGGGTAGTGATCGTGGACGACCACGCCATCTTCCGTTCCGGCCTCAAGGCCGATCTCGATTCGAGAATCGACGTGGTGGGCGAAGCCGGAACCGTGGAGCAAGCCATCGCCGTGATTTCGGAGGTACGCCCGGAAGTGGTGTTGCTTGACGTTCACTTGCCCGGCGGCCTTGGCGGTGGTGGTCGGGAAGTCATCAGTGCATCCTCTCAATTGCGCGGGAGCACGAGCTTCCTGGCATTGAGCGTTTCAGATGCCGCCGAGGACGTCGTGGCCGTCATCCGGGCCGGGGCTCGTGGCTATGTCACGAAGACCATTTCAGGCCCCGAAATCTCCGACGCCGTGATTCGGGTAGCCGACGGTGACGCCGTTTTCTCGCCGCGGCTGGCGGGTTTCGTCCTGGACGCGTTTGGGACCTCCCCGGCGGAGATCGCCGACGACGAACTCGACCGCCTCTCCGCGCGGGAACTGGAAGTCATGCGCCTCATCGCCCGTGGCTACAGCTACAAGGAGGTGGCCAAGGAATTGTTCATCTCGATCAAGACCGTGGAAACCCATGTCTCCGCGGTTCTCCGCAAACTGCAGCTCTCCAGCCGCCACGAATTGACAAAATGGGCTGCCGAGCGCCGCCTCCTCTGACGCTCCCTCACCTTTGGTGCCTTAAACCCAAACGCTCGCTCACCTATATCCCAAGGTGAGCGAGCGTTTGTGCAGTTGAAAGGCTACTTGGCCCGGCCCAGGAATTCCTGGAGGCGCCGGACACCTTCGGCGAGGTCTTCGTCGCCCAGGGCGTAGGAGAGGCGCAAGTAACCCGAGGGGCCGAAGGCCTCGCCCGGAACTACGGCAACCTCCACTTCGTCGAGGATCAGCGAGGCAAGCTCGGCCGAGGTCGATGGACGGACCGGGCCGTTCGGCGTCGGGAATTCCTTGCCCAGCAGCGCGCGGACGTCGGCGTACACGTAGAAGGCGCCGTTCGGCGTCGGGCACTCCACGCCCTCGATCGCGTTCAGTCCGGCGACAATCGCCTTGCGGCGGCGGTCGAAGGCGACCTTCATCTCGTCGACGGCGGTCAGCGGCCCGGACACTGCGGCCAGGGCGGCGATCTGCATGATGTTGGAGACGTTGGAGGTCGAGTGCGACTGGAGATTGGTGGCGGCCTTGATGACGTCGGCGGGGCCGATCATCCATCCGACGCGCCATCCTGTCATGGCGTAGGTCTTGGCGACACCGTTGAGGATGACCACCTTGTCACCGAGCTCGGGGGCGGCAGTGGCAATCGAGGTGAAAGGCACGCCGTCGTAGGTGAGGTGCTCATAGATTTCGTCGGTGACAACCCAGAGTCCCTTGGCTGCCGCCCACTTTCCGATCTCTGCTACCTGTTCGGCGCTGTAGACCGCGCCGGTCGGGTTGGACGGGGAAACGAAAAGCAGGATCTTGGACCTGTCCGTGATGGCGGCCTCGAGCTGCTCGACCGTGACCAGGTAACCCTGTTCCGGGCCGGCGAAGACCTCGACAGGGACGCCTCCGGCCAAGCGGATTGCCTCGGGGTAGGTGGTCCAGAACGGCGTGGGGATTATGACTTCATCGCCCGGGTCAATCAGGGTGGCGAAGGTGTTGTAGACGGCTTGCTTGCCGCCATTGGTCACCAGGACCCGGGAAGCGTCGACCTTGTAACCGGAGTCGCGGAACGTCTTCTCCGCGATGGCTTGCTTCAGTTCCGGCAGGCCGGCTGCGGGAGAGTAGCGGTGGTACTTCGGCTGAGGGGCGGCCTCGACGGCGGCCTTGACGATGTAGTCCGGTGTCGGGAAGTCGGGCTCCCCGGCGCCGAAACCAATCACGGGACGGCCCGCGGCCTTGAGGGCCTTTGCCTTGGCGTCAACGGCAAGGGTGGCGGATTCGGCGATGGCGGAAATTCGCTGTGAAATGCGGGCGGCAGGTATTCCGGCAGACATTTAAAGCACCGTTCTTCGCGGGCAGCTCAGGAGCTGGATGATGGGATTCGACGGAATCTACTTTATGCTGTTCTGCGGAGCTATCGGGCTAAGCTCGGGAAAGTGACAGTGGCGGCTGATCAAACGAGCGCTGATCACACGAGCGGGCAGGCCCGAACACTCCGGAATGAGCCGGTTCGACTATCGCGACGTTGTTGCGTAGACTGGTTCACCGGTGTTGAAAAACATCACAATGGTTCGCGCCCCAGACTGAGTTCGGAGAATCCTGTTGCCAAGGATTTCTCGGGTTCTACGGTGCGCGGCCAAAAATATGGATTCGTTCCATAGGGTAGTGGCGCAATTGGTAGCGCAGCGGTCTCCAAAACCGCAGGTTGCAGGTTCGAGTCCTGTCTGCCCTGCGCAAGCTGTTCCGGAATAATTGTCGGAACAAGCGCAGCAACCATGGCTCTGATCAGAGTCGGGTCAACGACGTTTGCATAGATGAGTGAGGATCAGGTGACCGAAACAGCTGCGAGCAGCTCGAAGGGCCGCCCTGCCAAGAAGTCCGATTCCGGCTTCTTCGCTCGAATTGCACTTTTTGTTCGCCAGGTAATCGGCGAGCTCAAGAAGGTTGTTGCGCCCACCCGTAAGGAACTGGTCAATTACACGGTCGTGGTGCTGGTGTTCGTGGCCATCATGATGCTCGTCGTCACCATCCTGGACCTGGCTTTCGGTACGGGAATCAAATGGGTCTTCGGCGCTACTGGTAGCACGAACCACTAAGCGGATCGCTCCGTAAACCGCGTGAAATCCACGGAAATCAAGGGATTTTGCAGGGTTTGCGGAATTGAGCCATTTAAATAGGCATGTTAGGCAATGAGGAAGCAGGAGACCAAGTGTCTGAGCAGGAGCTCGAGGTAACTGAGACTGAGCTGGATGGGTCCGCTGAAAGCACGGCGCACGCCACGGCTGACGCCGTGGAAGGGTCCGAGGTCGATTCTGCTGTGCCCGAAACTGCCGACGACGCCGACGGTGAGTCTGTCGAATCCGACGAGGCCGAGTCCGATGACGCGCTGGCTGCCGCTGCCGCCGTAGCGCCCGCCGACCCCGCTGAGGAGTTCAAGGCCAAGCTTCGCCGCCAGGAGGGTGACTGGTACGTCATCCACTCCTACGCCGGCTACGAAAACCGCGTCAAGGCCAACCTTGAGACCCGCATCCAGACCCTGGACATGGAAGATTACATCTTCGAAATCCAGGTGCCCATGGAGGAAGTGGTTGAGATCAAGAACGCCCAGCGCAAGATCATCAACCGCGTGCGGATTCCGGGTTACGTTCTCGTCCGCATGGACCTCACCGACGCGTCTTGGGGCGCCGTGCGCCACACTCCTGGTGTTACCGGCTTCGTGGGCAATGCCCACAACCCGGTCCCGCTGCGCCTCGACGAGGTCTTCTCCATGCTGGCTCCGATCTTCGAAGAGCAGCAGGCAGAGAAGGGCAAGCCGGTCAACAAGCAGCACCAGACGCCGGTGGACGTCGACTTCGAAGTTGGAGAGTCCGTCATTGTCAAGGAAGGTCCGTTCGAGACCCTTCCCGCCACGATCTCCGAGATCAAGGTGGAATCCCAGACCCTTGTTGTCCTCGTGTCGATCTTCGAACGCGAAACCCCGGTTACGCTCGCATTCAACCAGGTCACCAAAATCTAGTTGTTCCCAGAATTTCGCTCCGCGGCTGCCCGCTTAGCAGCAACGGAGCGGTCGGTCGCCTTGCCATGGCGGCCACGAACCTGAGGCACGCTCCTGTGTCCTAGGAAGTTATTGAGAGAAGGACCTACATTGGCTCCCAAGAAGAAGGTCACCGGCCTCATCAAGCTGCAGATCCAGGCAGGTGCCGCCAACCCGGCCCCGCCGATCGGTCCTGCGCTTGGCCAGCACGGTGTCAACATCATGGAATTCTGCAAGGCGTACAACGCTGCAACGGAAGCCCAGCGCGGAAACGTTATCCCGGTTGAAATCACGGTCTACGAAGACCGTTCCTTCACCTTCATCACCAAGACCCCGCCGGCTGCAGAGCTCATCAAGAAGGCTGCAGGCGTTGCTAAGGGTTCGGCCACGCCGCACACCGTCAAGGTTGCCAAGCTGACCCAGGCCCAGGTCAACGAGATTGCCACCACCAAGATGGAAGACCTCAACGCCACGAGCCTCGAGGGTGCTGCCAAGATCATTGCTGGCACCGCACGCTCCATGGGTATCACCGTCGAATAGTCGAGGAATGAACGGACGGTGAGGGCTGAGGAACGAAGCACTCGCCGGAAGTGAGTCCCGGAGACTTTCGACAATCAGATACAGTCGAGGGCTAACCACCTCCCGCCGGGCAACCGGCACCATTGAATTATTGAGATGTTGGGAATCCACGCCGGATCTCCAACTGTGGCAGGGCCCAGCGCGGTCCGCAGACCACAACTGCACAAGGAGAATAAGCAGCATGGCAAAGCGCAGCAAAGCATATGAGGCAGCCGCAGCCAAGATCGAGGCAGACAAGTTCTACGCCCCGTTCGAGGCCATCAAGCTCGCCAAGGACACCAACCCGTCCAAGTTCGACGCAACCGTTGAGGTCGCTTTCCGTTTGGGCGTTGACCCGCGTAAGGCCGACCAGATGGTCCGCGGCACCGTCAACCTGCCGCACGGTACCGGTAAGACTGCCCGCGTCTTGGTTTTCGCTACGGGTGACAAGGCCGAAGCAGCAATCGCTGCAGGCGCCGATTTCGTTGGTTCCGATGACCTGATCGAAAAGATCGCAGCCGGTTGGACCGACTTCGACGCCGCCGTGGCAACCCCTGACCTCATGGGCAAGGTCGGCCGCCTCGGTAAGGTCCTCGGCCCGCGTAACCTCATGCCGAACCCGAAGACCGGCACCGTGACCGCAGACGTCACCAAGGCTGTCAACGACATCAAGGGTGGCAAGATCGACTTCCGCGTCGACAAGCACTCGAACCTGCACTTCATCATCGGCAAGGTTTCCTTCGACGAGCTGAAGCTGGCCGAGAACTATGCAGCCGCTTTGGAAGAGGTGCTTCGTTTGAAGCCGTCCGCTTCCAAAGGCCGTTACATCCAGAAGGCTACCGTCGCCACCACGTTCGGCCCGGGCATCTCCGTTGACCCGAACGTCACCAAGGTTCTCACCGAGGCGTAAGCCTCAGGGCGCATCGACTCTGAAGGGACCGTCCGGCATGTGCCGGGCGGTCCTTTCGTCGTAGCTGCGCCACTGTGGCAGGCAGGTACCTATCGTGCCTCGCCGGCGCTGATTAGGCTGGGGCATGACGTGCCGATGAGCAGGGACACTCCGGCAGTCGCGCGCGTCATGACTTTAACGCCGAGGAAAACGAACATATGCTGGCCCTCAACGAACAGCTCGGCTTCCGAGCGGGGGATAAGACGCCCAATGGCAAAAGAGGATCAAATGACGAGCACCGTGGAGATCGGCCAACTCTGGATCCCGGATTCCCTCGACGCCGCTGACGCGAAGGACTTTCTGGCAGCCGTGGAAGTCAGTCGCAAGGTCCGGATGCAGATCTGGGGCAGCGATGATCTCGCTTACACGCCGTTGGAGAAATTACTCGAACTCGCCGATCCCTACGAACGCCAGGTCATTCTTGTGGCTCGGGTTGACGGCCGCATCGTCGGTACCGTCGATATCGCGCTGCCTCTTGCCGACAATATGGACCTGGCGGAATTCACCCTCGACATCCTTCCCGAGTTTCAGCGCAGGGGTATCGGGCGCCAGCTTCTGGAAGCCGCCGAACATTTCGCCAAAAGCGAGGGCCGGACGATGATCATGGTGGACACCAACCACCCTGCCGCGTCCCTGCACGGCGGCACCGAGGGACAGCTAGTGCCGGGCAGCGGCCTTGGGTTCGTCCCCCTCGCCAGCCGCGAGGTGGACTTTGCCCGCCGTACGGGCTACACCCTCCAGCACATCGAGCAGTTCAGTTCCTGTGCCCTCCCGCTTGATTCGAAACTCGTCGCCGAGTTGGAGGCCGAAGCGGAAGACGCGAACGCCGGCCGCTACCGGGTCCACCACTGGACCGACCGATGCCCGCAACAGTGGCTTGAAGCCGTGGCAGCACTGGAAAACGCCGCCGGGGAAGTAGTGACTGAGGACAACGGGACGACGAGCGCAGAGCAGCAGCAGTTAGTGTTCGACGCCGGTGTGTTGCGTCAGGCGGAAGAAGCCGCCGTCGCGCAGGGGCGCCGAACGGTGGTCACCGCCGTCGAACATATTTCCAGCGGGCGCATCGTGGGTCTCACCACCATCGGCGTCCTCGCGCAGCGTCAGGATGTCGTCTTCCAAGATGACACGATCGTGCTGCAGGAGCACCGGGGAAATAAGCTCGGACTCCTCATCAAGGTTGCCAATATGCAGCGACTCAGCGAGCAGTTCCCCGATGCCCGGGTGATCTACACCTGGAATGCCCCGGAAAACCGGTATTTGCTCACGGTGAATAAGCAATTGGGATTCACCACGGCCGGAGTGACGGGGCTGTGGCAGAAGGAGCTTCCGGACATGGGCCCGAAGGTTACTTCCTCCGAGTGAGGCCGCGCGATTTGGCGATGCACTTCCGCGTCCCGTAAGCTTGAACTACCAAAGACCGTCGGTTGATGGGAATCCACTCTTCTGGGCTCAGCTCAACTCTGCAGCTGCGCGCGGAAGAACCAAGTGGATTCCTTGACGAAGGACCCTGACAAAGGGCGGCCGGCGCAGGTGAACGAAGCAAGTCTCCACGATCGTTGGATCGTGTCGAGCCAAGCCCCGTGCATCTGCGCGGGGCGTTTTTTAGTTGTAGCTCTTTTGAGTGGGGACCCGGAAAACCGGCTTTATTCCCCGGAAGGAGGGTTATGGCAACGCCTAGCAAGATCTCCGCAGTAGCTGAGATCACCAACGATTTCAAGGAATCGAACGCCGCTGTCCTGACCGAATACCGCGGGCTCTCTGTTGCACAGCTCAAGGAGCTGCGTGTTTCTCTCGGCCTGGACACCAAGTTCTCGGTCGTCAAGAACACCCTGACCGCCATTGCAGCCAAGGAAGCTGGTGTCGAAGCATTCGACGGTCAGCTCGCCGGCCCTACTGCAATTGCATTCATCAAGGGTGACGCGGTTGCTGCCGCCAAGAGCCTGACGGACTTTGCCAAGGCCCACAAGCAGCTGGTCATCAAGACCGGTTACTTCGAAGGCAAGGCACTGAACGCAGCAGAGGTTGCCGCGCTGGCAGCCCTCGAGTCCCGTGAGCTGCAGCTCGCCAAGGTCGCAGGCATCCTCAAGGCACCTGCTGCCGCTGCTGCACGCATCATTGACGCTCTGCGCCTCAAGCTTGAAGAAGAGGGCGGCGCTGTAGCACCGGCCGCTGAAGAAGCACCGGCTGCCGAAGAGGCTCCCGCCGAGGCTGCTGCAGAAGAGGCTGCCGCTCCGGCTGAAGCCGCTGAAGCAGCAACCGAAGAGAACTAAGTTCTCACCCATCAAACTGCGGTGCAGTAACGGATTATGTTCGTCGCGGCACCACCTAAAGGAAGGACGCCAAACATGGCGAAGCTCAGCAACGAAGAGCTCATTGAAGCTTTCAAGGAACTGACCATCATCGAGCTCTCCGAGTTCGTCAAGCTCTTCGAAGAGACCTTCGAAGTTACTGCTGCTGCTGTTGCAGTTGCAGGCCCGGCTGCGGGCGGCGCTGGCGAAGAGGTCGAAGAGAAGACTGAATTTGATGTCATCCTCGAAGGTGCCGGCGAGAAGAAGATCGCAGTGATCAAGGAAGTTCGCGCCATCACCTCCCTCGGCCTCAAGGAAGCCAAGGACCTGGTTGACAGCGCACCGAAGGCTGTCCTCGAAGGTGCAACCAAGGAAGCAGCAGAGAAGGCCAAGGAGCAGCTCGAAGCTGCTGGCGCCTCGGTTACTGTCAAGTAATTCGCGTTTTCCGGTAATTCACTTTACCCGGGAAGCCCCGTCCGGATTTGTCCGGGCGGGGCTTCCTGAATTTAACCCAACTGACTCGCAGTTGTTGTCGTTATAAGCCCTTATAACGACAACAACTGCGAGTCAGTTGGGGTCACTGATGTCGGCAACTACCGCATGCAGGGCGGCAGCCAACTCATCAGCCTCCACGAAGGCGCTGAATCCGTGTTCGCCCGCACCCATGGAAATCCTGCGTCCGGTGATGCTGACATCCGCATAGACCGGCCAAGGCTTTGAACTTCCCAAGGGTGTGATGGTGCCGCGCTCATAGCCCGTGGCCTCGAGCGCTATAGCGGCAGACGGCATGGACAGCTTGTTGACGCCGAGGAGGGTGCGCAGCTTCGGCCAGGAAATCTGCCGGTCTCCGGGGATCAGAGCAAACAGGAAAGTTCCGTCCCGATGCTTGACCACCAAGGACTTCACAATGTCCGACGGCGTGATCCCCATAATGCAGGCAGCTTCCTCGAGGCTGCGTGCCGGTGCCCGCTTGACGAGATGGACTTCAAGCCCACGGGCGGCCGCGTCAGCGAGGAATCGCTCAGTGCCCCGCATTCACACCTCAATTCTGCTCGTAGCCATGCAGCCGTCGAATCTAGTCGCGGTAGAGGAGCAGTGCTTCGCCTTGGCCGCCACCACCACACAGGGCGACCGCCGCTTTGCCCTTCCCGCGCCGCTTCAGCTCGTGGGCTGCATGGAGGGCGAGCCGTGCTCCCGAAGCACCGATCGGATGTCCAATCGCAATTGCTCCGCCGTGGATATTGCACTTCTCCAAGGGATAGTCCAATTCCTTCAAGGACTGCACCGCAACCGAACCGAAGGCTTCGTTGATCTCGATGAAGTCCAGGTCGGCGGTTGTCCACCCTGCGCGGTCCAAAGCGTGGCGGATGGCGTTGGACGGCTGCGAATGCAGGCTGTTGTCAGGACCGGCTACTTGCCCTGGCTTACCAAGTACGGCAAGGTACTCAAGGCCGTTCTCCTCGGCAAAACGGCGGCTCGTGAGTACCAGTGCGGAGGCGCCGTCGGACAGGGGTGAGGAGTTGCCTGCCGTGATGGTTCCGTCAGTGGCAAAAGCGCCCTTCAAATGTGCCAGGGTTTCGAGCGTGGTCTGGGGACGGATGCCTTCGTCGCTTTTCAGCACCAAGGGTTCGCCTTTGCGCTGCTTGACACTGATAGGTGCGATCTCGGCGTCGAACACTCCTTGTTCGGTGGCCGCGGCCGCGCGCTCGTGCGAAGCGGCTGCCACTTCGTCCTGGGAACGGCGGTCGATGCCCAACGAGAGGTTCTTGATCTCCGTGGACAGGCCCATCGACTGCCCGTCAAAGGCGTCGGTGAGACCGTCATGGGCAGCGACGTCGAGGGCTTGAATCGCCCCGTAGCTCCAGCCTTGCCGGGAGCCTGGGAGCAAGTGGGGTGCGCGGCTCATCGATTCCTGACCACCGGCGACTACGACGGCGGCGTCCCCGCTGCGGATCATTCGCGCCGCATCGATCACGGCTGTCAGCCCGGAGAGGCAGACCTTGTTGATGGTCACCGCCGGGATGTTCCAGCCGATGCCGGCGGCGATGGCGCTCTGCCGGGCCGGGTTCTGGCCAGCACCCGCCTGCAGGACCTGGCCCATGATGACTGCATCCACTTTGTCAGCGCTGATTCCGCTCGCCGCGATGGCGCCTGATATGGCGTGTGAACCGAGCTCGACGGCGGTGAGCCCAGCTAGTTGACCGTTCAACCGTCCCTGTGGGGTGCGGATGGCGGAAAGGATGACAACGTCGTTGTTGTTGTCCCTTTTTTCTGAAGGGGTGCTCATTTTCTCTCTTCCGATCAAGGATGGTGAGCCAAGGCTACCGTGGGGCCTATCACCTCTCCATTCAACAATCGAGACCGGAACAACATTCCGTTCCGGGGGAGTATAGGTGCTGGCCCGCATTGGTGCCCGCGGCAACGGTGCTTGCATTCGGGCGAGATGTGGGGTAGACAGGTGGGTTGATTTGCCGTATTGTGGATATTTGCGTCTTCCCTGTTAACCTTCAGCCTTCATATAGCGGTGGGCTTTACCTCTCAGCTGCGTCATCGACGTGCCGTTTAGAACGAGCATGGTCTTGGCCGGCCGGGGTCCCGGGTCATATAGCGGAACCGGAAAGGTACACTGCGGATTCAATCTGCAGGGTGCAAGCGGGGGAGAACTGAAAACGCCTGAAGGTCTGTGGAAGGATCCCTCTTGGTCGCCTCGAGCACCTCTAATAACGAAACCGCTAATACGGCAAGCACCGATGGTGCAACTCGCCGGCTCTCATTCGCAAAGATTCACGAACCGCTGGACGTTCCAAATCTGCTCGCACTGCAGACAGACAGCTTTGATTGGCTGGTCGGAAACGAACGCTGGCAGGCGCGGGTAGCGAAGGCTGTCGAGGAAGGCGACCTGAGTGTCGCTACCACTTCTGGTCTTGCCGACATCTTCGAAGAGATCTCCCCCATCGAGGACTTCCAGGGCACTATGTCCCTGAGCTTCTCCGAGCCGGAGTTCGCTGATCCGAAGTACACCATGGCCGAATGCAAGGACCGTGACGCCACTTACTCGGCACCGCTGTATGTCAAGGCCGAGTTCATGAACAACAACACGGGTGAGATCAAGCAGCAGACCGTGTTCATGGGCGATTTCCCTCTCATGACCGAGAAGGGAACGTTCGTTGTCAACGGCACCGAGCGTGTCGTCGTCTCCCAGCTGGTCCGTTCGCCGGGCGCCTACTTTGAGCGTACCGCTGACAAGACCAGTGACAAGGACATCTTCACCGCAAAGATCATCCCGTCCCGCGGTGCATGGTTCGAGCTCGAGATCGACAAGCGCGACCAGGTCGGCGTCCGCCTCGACCGGAAGCGCAAGCAGTCCGTCACGGTTCTGCTGAAGGCCCTTGGTTGGACCGAAGGCCAGATCCTTGAAGAGTTCGGCCAGTACGACTCCATGCGCGCAACGCTGGAGAAGGACGCCACCGAAACCCGCGAAGATGCCCTTCTGGACATCTACCGCAAGCTGCGTCCGGGCGAGCCGCCCACTGTCGAGGCTGCCCAGTCCCTGCTGGACAACCTGTACTTCAACGCCAAGCGCTACGATCTGGCCAAGGTTGGCCGTTACAAGATCAACCGCAAGCTCGGCATCGACCGCTCCCTTGGCGACAAGGAAGCTTCGGTCCTGCACGTTGAAGACATCGTTGCCATGATCAAGTTCCTCGTCGCGCTTCACGCCGGCGAGAAAACCCTCATGGGCAAGCGGGACGGCGAAGACCACGAGCTCCGCGTCGAGATCGACGACATCGACCACTTCGGCAACCGCCGCATCCGCGCCGTCGGCGAACTGATCGAAAACCAGGTCCGCACCGGCCTGTCGCGTATGGAACGCGTTGTCCGCGAACGCATGACCACGCAGGACGTCGAAGCGATCACGCCGCAGACCCTGATCAACATCCGCCCTGTCGTGGCAGCCATCAAGGAGTTCTTCGGAACGTCCCAGCTGTCGCAGTTCATGGACCAGAACAACCCGTTGTCCGGTCTGACCCACAAGCGCCGCCTGTCGGCCCTTGGCCCGGGTGGTCTGTCCCGTGACCGCGCAGGCATGGAAGTTCGAGACGTCCACCCGTCCCACTACGGACGTATGTGCCCCATCGAAACTCCTGAAGGCCCGAACATTGGTCTGATCGGTTCGTTGGCTTCCTACGGCCGCATCAACCCGTTCGGTTTCATCGAGACTCCGTACCGCCTGGTCTCCGAGGGTGTCGTTTCCGATGAGGTCCAGTACCTCACCGCCGACGACGAAGCCGAGGTTCTGATTGCACAGGCCAACGCTCCCTTGGACGCAGACAAGAAGTTCGCGGAAGAGACCGTGCTTGTCCGTGCCCGTGGTGGTGGAGGCGAGCCCGTGCTGGTTCCGGCTGGCGAAGTTCAGTTCATGGACGTCTCCCCGCGCCAGATGGTGTCCGTTGCTACCGCGTTGATTCCGTTCCTCGAGCATGACGATGCAAACCGCGCACTCATGGGTGCCAACATGCAGCGCCAGGCCGTCCCGCTGGTCCGTTCCGAAGCCCCGTTCGTGGGTACGGGCATGGAGCGTGCAGCAGCCGTCGACGCCGGTGATGTTGTCATCGCGAAGAAGGCCGGTGTCGTCAACGAAGTTTCCGCTGACCTCGTCACCATGCTTAACGACGACGGTACGGAAACCAGCTACCGCATCAACAAGTTCGCCCGTTCCAACCAGGGCAACTGCTACAACCACCGTGTTCTCGTCAACGAAGGCCAGCGCCTCGAACTCGGCGGCATCATCGCCGACGGCCCGGCAACGGACCAGGGTGAACTCGCCCTCGGTAAGAACCTCCTCGTGGCATTCATGTCGTGGGAAGGCCACAACTTCGAGGACGCCATCATCCTGTCGCAGCGCATTGTCGCTGAGGACGTCCTTTCGTCCATCCACATCGAGGAGCACGAGATCGATGCCCGCGACACCAAGCTTGGTGCCGAGGAAATCACCCGTGACATCCCCAACGTGTCCGAGGAAGTCCTCGCAGGACTGGACGAACGCGGCATCATCCACATCGGTGCCGAGGTTGAAGCCGGCGACATCCTGGTAGGTAAAGTCACCCCGAAGGGTGAAACCGAATTGACCCCGGAAGAGCGCCTGCTCCGCGCGATCTTCGGCGAGAAGTCCCGCGAAGTGCGTGACACCTCCCTGAAGGTTCCCCACGGCGAGTCCGGCACGGTCATCGGCGTGCGCGTCTTCGATCGCGACAACGACGACGAGCTGCCCCCGGGCGTCAACCAGCTGGTTCGCGTCTACGTTGCTGCCAAGCGCAAGATCACCGACGGCGACAAGCTCGCCGGCCGCCACGGCAACAAGGGCGTCATTTCCAAGATCCTCCCGATCGAAGACATGCCGTTCCTTGCCGACGGTACGCCGGTGGATATCGTTCTGAACCCGCTGGGTGTTCCGGGCCGAATGAACGTCGGCCAGGTGCTGGAAACGCACCTCGGTTGGGTTGCCAAGACTGGTTGGAAGATCGAAGGCGAGCCGGAGTGGGTCAAGAACCTCCCGAACCTGCCTCGTGAAACCGGCCAGACGACGGTGGCCACGCCGGTGTTCGATGGTGCACGCGAAGAGGAAATCACAGGTCTGCTGGATTCCACCAACGTAACCCGCGACGGCGACCGCCTGATCGGGTCCTCCGGCAAGACGCGTCTGTTTGACGGCCGTTCCGGCGAGCCGTTCCCGGACCCGATCTCCGTGGGCTACATGTACATCCTGAAGCTCCACCACCTGGTGGACGACAAGATCCACGCTCGCTCCACCGGCCCGTACTCCATGATCACGCAGCAGCCGCTGGGTGGTAAGGCACAGTTCGGTGGCCAGCGCTTCGGTGAAATGGAAGTGTGGGCGCTCGAAGCATACGGCGCTGCCTACACCCTCCAGGAACTGCTCACGATCAAGTCGGATGATATCCACGGCCGCGTGAAGGTTTACGAAGCCATCGTCAAGGGCGAGAACATCCCCGAGCCTGGCGTTCCGGAATCCTTCAAGGTCTTGATCAAGGAAATGCAGTCGTTGTGCCTGAATGTGGAAGTCCTTTCCACGGACGGTACGACGATCGAAATGCGTGACTCTGATGACGCAGTCTTTACGGCTGCGGAAGAACTGGGCATTGATCTGTCTCGCGCAGAGCCCAGCTCCGTAGAAGAGGTCTAAACAGCGCTTCTGGCTGGCGGCGCGAGCCGCCAGCCAAGGCAGCTGCCTCTTTCCGCAAACCCAAGACTTCAGAATTTAGAGAACAAGAGAGAACAGGGACCATATGTCCAGCGAATCCTCCTTCGGCCTCATGCAGATCGGCCTCGCCACCGCGGAAGACATCCGCGGCTGGTCTTACGGTGAGGTCAAGAAGCCGGAAACCATCAACTACCGTACGCTCAAGCCCGAGAAGGACGGCCTCTTCTGCGAGAAGATCTTCGGCCCGTCCCGGGACTGGGAATGCTACTGCGGCAAGTACAAGCGCGTGCGCTTCAAGGGCATCATTTGCGAGCGTTGTGGCGTTGAAGTCACTCGCGCCAAGGTCCGCCGCGAGCGCATGGGCCACATCGAGCTGGCCGCTCCCGTCACGCACATCTGGTACTTCAAAGGTGTTCCCTCCCGCTTGGGTTACCTTCTTGACCTGGCGCCGAAGGACCTTGAAAAGGTCATCTACTTCGCCGCCTACATGATCACCAGCGTCGACACCGAGAGCCGTCACGCGGAACTGCCGAACCTTCAGGTGGAGCACGACCTCGAGAAGAAGCAGCTCGTCGACAACCGCGACAGCGACATCGCCACTATTGCCCGCGACCTCGAGGACGAGCTTGCCCGTCTCGAAGGTGAAGGCGCCAAGGCTGCCGATAAGAAGAAGGCCCGCGACTCCGCGGACCGCCAGATGGCCAACGTCCGCAAGCGCGCGGATGCTGAGATTGAGCGCCTTGAGCAGGTCTGGGACCGCTTCAAGAACCTCAAGGTCGCCGACCTCGAAGGTGATGAAGGACTGTACCGCGAGCTGCGCGACCGCTACGGCATGTACTTCGAAGGCTCCATGGGTGCCGAAGCCATCAAGAAGCGTCTTGAGAACTTCGACATGCAGGCAGAGTCGGAGTCCTTGCGCGACACCATCCAGAACGGCAAAGGCCAGCGCAAGACCCGTGCCCTCAAGCGCCTCAAGGTGGTCAACGCGTTCTTGACCACCACCAACAGCCCGCTCGGCATGGTGCTGGACGCCGTCCCGGTGATCCCGCCGGAACTGCGCCCGATGGTCCAGCTGGACGGTGGCCGCTTCGCGACCTCCGACCTTAACGACCTCTACCGCCGCGTGATCAACCGCAACAACCGACTCAAGCGACTGCTTGACCTTGGTGCTCCGGAGATCATCGTCAACAACGAGAAGCGCATGCTTCAGGAAGCTGTTGACAGCCTCTTCGACAACGGCCGTCGTGGCCGCCCCGTCACGGGTCCGGGCAACCGTCCGCTGAAGTCCTTGAGCGACATGCTCAAGGGCAAGCAAGGCCGTTTCCGCCAGAACCTCCTCGGCAAGCGCGTCGACTACTCCGGCCGTTCGGTCATCGTTGTCGGCCCGCAGCTGAAGCTGCACCAGTGTGGTCTGCCCAAGCAGATGGCGCTGGAGCTCTTCAAGCCGTTCGTGATGAAGCGACTGGTTGACCTCAACCACGCGCAGAACATCAAGTCGGCAAAGCGCATGGTCGAGCGTTACCGCCCGCAGGTCTGGGACGTGCTGGAAGAGATCATCACCGAACACCCGGTGCTGCTCAACCGTGCACCTACCCTGCACCGTCTCGGTATCCAGGCGTTCGAGCCGCAGCTTGTTGAAGGCAAGGCCATCCAGCTTCACCCGCTGGTTTGTGGCGCCTTCAACGCCGACTTCGACGGCGACCAGATGGCAGTCCACCTGCCGCTGAGCCCCGAAGCCCAGGCTGAAGCCCGCATCCTGATGCTCTCCTCCAACAACATCTTGAAGCCGTCTGATGGCCGTCCGGTGACCCTGCCTTCGCAGGACATGATCATCGGCCTGTACCACCTGACCACCAAGCGTGTTGGATCCGCCGGCGAAGGCCGGATCTTCTCCTCGGTTGCGGAAGCCATCATGGCCTACGACGCCCGGGAGCTGCACCTGAACTCCCAGGTCAAGATCCGTCTTGAGGGCTTTGTTCCTTACGCCGGCTGGGAAGCTCCGGAAGGCTGGGAGCCGGGTCAGACCGCACTGGTCCAGACCTCCCTCGGCCAGGTTCTCTTCAACGAGACCCTTCCGGAGGACTACCCGTGGGTTGAGGCTGTTGCTGACAAGGGCGAGCTTTCCCGGATCGTCAACGACTTGGCAGAGCGCTACCCGAAGGTTGTCACCGCCGCAACGCTGGACAACCTGAAGGACGCCGGTTTCTACTGGGCCACCCGCTCGGGCGTCACCGTGGCAATTTCCGATATCGAGGTGCCTACCTCCAAGCCGGCCATCCTGGCTGGTTACGAGACCATGGCTGCCAAGATCCAGGGCCAGTACGACAAGGGCCTGATCGACGACGACGAGCGTCGCCAGGAACTGATCGAGATCTGGAACAAGGCCACGAACGAGATCGCCCAGGCGATGCGTGACAGCCTGTCCCCGATGAACACCATCAACCGCATGGTGTCCTCCGGTGCACGTGGTAACTGGATGCAGGTCCGCCAGATCGCGGGTATCCGTGGTCTTGTGGCCAACCCGAAGGGTGAGATCATCCCGCGTCCGATCAAGTCCTCGTACCGCGAGGGCCTGTCGGTGCTGGAATACTTCATCGCCACGCACGGCGCCCGTAAGGGTCTGGCCGACACCGCCCTGCGTACCGCCAACTCGGGTTACTTGACCCGTCGTCTGGTGGACGTTTCGCAGGACGTCATCGTCCGTGAAGAGGACTGTGGCACCGAGCGTGGTCTCATGACCGCAATCGCCGTGCCGGACTCCAACGGTGAGCTGGTCCTTGACGAGAACGTCGAGAACAGCGCCTACGCACGTACCCTCGCCGTCGACGTCGTCGACTCCAAGGGTGCCGTGCTGGCAGCTGCCGGCACCGACTGCGGCGACGTCGTCATTGCCGAGCTGCTCGCAGCGGGCATCACCGAGGTCAAGGTCCGTTCCGTGCTTACGTGTGAGTCGAAGGTCGGCACTTGTGCGCTTTGCTACGGCCGTTCGCTGGCCACCGGCAAGACCGTGGACATCGGAGAGGCCGTCGGTATCATCGCCGCACAGTCCATCGGTGAACCCGGTACGCAGCTGACCATGCGTACGTTCCACACCGGTGGTGCTGTTTCCGCCAGCGGTGGCGACGACATCACCCAGGGTCTGCCCCGTATCCAGGAGCTCTTCGAAGCCCGTACTCCGAAGGGTGTCGCACCGATTGCTGAGGCAGCCGGCCGCATCGCCATCGAAGAGTCCGAGCGCCAGATGCGCCTCATCATCACCCCGGACGATGGCTCCGAGGAGATCGCCTACCCGGTGCTCCGCCGTTCCCGCCTCCTCATTGAGGATGGCGAGCACGTGAGCGTCGGCCAGAAGCTGATCAACGGTCCTGTGGACCCGAAGCAGGTTCTGCGCATCATGGGTCCGCGTGCCGCCCAGAAGTTCCTGGTGGACGAGGTCCAGGGCGTTTACCGCAGCCAGGGCATTGGCATCCACGACAAGCACGTCGAAGTCATCGTTCGTCAGATGCTGCGCCGCGTGACCGTCATCGAATCCGGCGACTCCGATCTGCTTCCGGGCGAGCTCGCTGAGCGCAGCCGCTTCGAAGACGAGAACCGTCGTGTGGTGTCCGAAGGCCGTACCCCGGCTTCCGGCCGCCCGGAACTCATGGGTATCACCAAGGCATCCCTGGCAACCGAGTCCTGGCTGTCGGCCGCTTCCTTCCAGGAGACGACTCGCGTCCTGACGCAGGCTGCCATGGAAGGCAAGAGCGATCCGCTGCTCGGCCTCAAGGAGAACGTCATCATCGGTAAGCTCATCCCGGCCGGTACGGGTCTGCCCCGTTACACCGAGGTCACCGTTGAGCCGACTGAAGAAGCGAAGGCAAGCCTGTTCACGGGCCCCAGCGCCTTCACCGACTTCTCGTACGACGCCCTGGGCGGCGACGGAGCTCCCGAGTTCCACGCCATCCCGTTGGATGACTACGATCTCGGCAACGACTTCCGCTAAGAACGGGCACGGCGGGCCCTTTCGTGTCGCGTTCCGCGCCACGTAGGGACCCTGCCGCCCTGCCCTTAGTATTCAAGTCAAGGTAGGACCCCGCACTCGATGAGTGCGGGGTCCTTCCCGTTTGGTGCCCGACGACGGCGGAAGGGGGCCGCCGTCGTCGTTCGACCCCATACACCCGATTAAGCCCTCCGATCAAGCCATGCTAGAATTTGTGTAATTGTTCTGTGTGGCAGTGGATGAAGGCCGCCGCGGCATCATTTTGGTTTTGTTCTCATGATGTTGGGTGGAGCCTGTTTCCGGGTTGCGGGCTACGTGCGCAACGAATGCCGCACTTTTGCACGCCCTTCGGGTCTTCGGGCCCAGGCCGCAGGGACAACGCCAAAGCTCTCACGTAAACCCAGGCTGACGCTCGGGCGTGGGGGCAGAGATCAAACCAACGGAGAACACGAAAGTGCCTACGATTAACCAGCTGGTCCGCAAGGGCCGCACGCCTAAGGTCTCCAAGACCAAGGCTCCCGCGCTTAAGGGCAGCCCGATGCGCCGCGGTGTTTGCACCCGCGTTTACACGACCACCCCGAAGAAGCCGAACTCGGCTCTGCGTAAGGTTGCACGTGTGCGCCTCAACGGTGGCGTTGAAGTTACCGCCTACATCCCCGGTGTTGGCCACAACCTTCAGGAGCACTCCATCGTGCTCGTCCGTGGTGGTCGCGTGAAGGACCTTCCCGGTGTCCGTTACAAGATCGTCCGTGGTGCCCTCGATACCCAGGGTGTCAAGAACCGCAAGCAGGCCCGCAGCCGCTACGGCGCAAAGATGGAGAAGAAGTAATATGCCTCGCAAGGGTCCGGCCCCGAAGCGGCCGCTAGTTTCCGATCCCGTTTACGGTTCCCCGTTGGTCACCCAGCTGATCAACAAGGTTCTGGTCGACGGCAAGAAGTCCACCGCAGAGCGCATCGTTTATGGTGCCCTCGAAGGTGCACGCGCCAAGTCCGGTGGCGACCCCGTCGCCGCCCTCAAGAAGGCCATGGATAACGTCAAGCCTTCCCTTGAGGTCCGCTCCCGCCGTGTCGGTGGCGCTACCTACCAGGTTCCCGTTGAGGTCAAGCCGGGCCGCTCCACCGCCCTCGCCCTCCGCTGGCTCGTTGGCTACTCCAAGGCCCGCCGCGAGAAGACGATGACCGAGCGCCTCCAGAACGAAATCCTGGATGCGTCCAACGGTCTCGGTGCCGCTGTGAAGCGTCGCGAAGACACCCACAAGATGGCCGAGTCGAACAAGGCCTTCGCACACTACCGCTGGTAAAACTTCCCGGGCGCCGCCGGCTCTTTGAGCTGGCGGCGAACGTGTAGTCCATCCGAAAGGGAGACACCGTGGCACAGGACGTGCTTACCGACCTTAGCAAGGTCCGCAACATCGGCATCATGGCCCACATCGATGCCGGCAAGACCACTACCACCGAGCGCATCCTGTTTTACACAGGTGTGAACCACAAGATCGGCGAAACGCACGACGGCGCTTCGACGACCGACTGGATGGAACAGGAAAAGGAACGCGGCATTACCATCACGTCTGCCGCCGTCACCTGCTTCTGGGACAAGAACCAGATCAACATCATCGACACCCCGGGCCACGTGGACTTCACGGTTGAGGTCGAGCGCTCGCTGCGCGTCCTCGACGGTGCAGTTGCTGTCTTCGACGGCAAGGAAGGCGTCGAGCCGCAGTCCGAGACTGTGTGGCGCCAGGCTGACAAGTACAACGTGCCGCGTATCTGCTTCGTCAACAAGATGGACAAGCTCGGCGCTGACTTCTACTTCACCGTAGACACCATCATCAGCCGCCTCGGCGCCAAGCCGCTGGTCCTCCAGCTGCCGATCGGTGCAGAGAACGACTTCATCGGCGTCGTGGATCTCCTTGAGATGCGCGCTCTGGTGTGGCCGGGCGATGCCAAGGGTGACGTCACCATGGGCGCCAAGTACGAGGTCCAGGAGATCCCCGCTGATCTCCAGGCCAAGGCTGAGGAATACCGTGCACAGCTCGTCGAGACTGTTGCCGAGGCTTCCGAAGAACTCATGGAGAAGTACCTCGAAGGTGAAGAACTCACTGTCGAGGAGCTCAAGGCCGGCATCCGCAAGATGACCATCAACTCCGAGCTCTACCCGGTTCTCTGTGGTTCTGCCTTCAAGAACCGCGGCGTACAGCCGATGTTGGATGCTGTTGTTGACTTCCTGCCGAACCCGCTCGACGTCCCGCCCATGGTCGGTCACGACCCGCGCGACGAAGAGAAGGAGCTCACCCGCAAGCCTTCTGCCGACGAGCCGTTCTCGGCCCTGGCGTTCAAGATTGCCGCGCACCCGTTCTTTGGCCAGCTCACCTTCATCCGCGTGTACTCCGGTCACGTAGAAGCAGGTGCCCAGGTGGTCAACTCGACTAAGGGCAAGAAGGAGCGCATCGGCAAGCTGTTCCAGATGCACGCCAACAAGGAAATGCCTGTTGAAGGCGCTACCGCTGGCCACATCTACGCAGCTATCGGTCTGAAGGACACCACCACGGGCGACACCCTGTGCGACCCGAACAACCAGATTGTCCTCGAGTCCATGAGCTTCCCGGAGCCCGTGATCTCGGTTGCGATCGAGCCGAACACCAAGGGTGACCAGGAGAAGCTCTCCACGGCTATCCAGAAACTCTCCGCTGAGGACCCGACCTTCCAGGTTTCCCTCAACGAGGACACCGGTCAGACCATCATCGCCGGCATGGGCGAGCTCCACCTGGACATCCTGGTGGACCGCATGCGCCGCGAATTCAAGGTCGAGGCAAACGTTGGCAAGCCGCAGGTTGCTTACCGCGAAACCATCAAGCGCGCTGTAGAGCGTCACGACTACACGCACAAGAAGCAGACCGGTGGTTCGGGTCAGTTCGCGAAGATCCAGATCGCTATTGAGCCGATGGACACCGCCGACGGCGAGCTCTACGCGTTCGAGAACAAGGTCACCGGTGGCCGCGTGCCCCGCGAGTACATCCCGTCCGTTGACGCGGGCATCCAGGATGCACTCAACGACGGCGTTCTGGCCGGCTACCCGGTTGTCGGCATCAAGGCCACGCTGATTGACGGCGCGTACCACGATGTTGACTCCTCGGAAATGGCGTTCAAGATCGCCGGCCGTATGGCTTTCAAGGAAGCTGCACGCAAGGCGAACCCCGTTCTGCTCGAACCGCTGATGGATGTTGAGGTCCGCACCCCCGAGGAATACATGGGTGAAGTAATCGGTGACCTCAACTCCCGCCGTGGCCAGATGCAGTCCATGGAAGATGCCGCTGGTGTCAAGGTGATCCGTGCGCACGTTCCGCTGTCCGGCATGTTCGGGTACATCGGTGACCTGCGTTCGAAGACCCAGGGGCGTGCTGTGTACTCCATGACGTTCAACAGCTACGCCGAGGTCCCGAAGGCAGTTGCCGACGAGATCATCCAGAAGAACCGCGGCGAGTAATCACCGACGGATTAACCAGGATGCTGGCCCGTTCCGGGAAGGCATTCAGTGCGGGTGGCCGGGCTTTGGCCCAGGCTGCAGTCCGGTCCCTGCACGAACAGACTCCAGGTACCAGCATTGGCCCCTGAATCTGCAATTTCACCAAATCCAAAGCCCCCAAGTAGACTTGCTGGAGTTTCTGCCGCGAAAAGCGCGGCCGAGGAGCAACTCACTTGAAATCGTTCTAGGAGGAACCTGTGGCAAAGGCAAAGTTCGAGCGGACTAAGCCGCACGTCAACATCGGCACCATTGGTCACGTTGACCACGGTAAGACGACGCTGACTGCCGCCATTTCCAAGGTGCTGTACGACAAGTACCCCACTCTCAACGAGCAGCGCGACTTCGCGTCGATTGACTCTGCTCCGGAAGAGCGCCAGCGTGGTATTACCATCAACATCTCCCACGTTGAGTACCAGACCGAGAAGCGCCACTACGCACACGTAGACGCTCCGGGTCACGCTGACTACATCAAGAACATGATCACCGGTGCTGCCCAGATGGACGGTGCGATCCTCGTGGTTGCCGCCACTGACGGCCCGATGGCTCAGACCCGCGAGCACGTTCTGCTCGCCCGCCAGGTTGGTGTTCCCTACCTGCTGGTCGCGCTGAACAAGTCCGACATGGTCGACGACGAAGAGCTTCTCGACCTCGTTGAAATGGAAGTTCGCGAGCTGCTCAGCGCTCAGGGCTTCGATGGCGACGACGCTCCGGTTGTCCGCGTTTCCGGCCTCAAGGCACTCGAAGGCGACCCGGTTTGGGTCAAGTCCGTCGAGGACCTCATGGAAGCTGTCGACAACTCGGTTCCGGACCCCGTTCGTGACCGCGACAAGCCGTTCCTGATGCCGATCGAAGACGTCTTCACGATCACCGGTCGTGGCACCGTTGTTACGGGTCGCGCCGAGCGCGGTACCCTCGCGATCAACTCTGAAGTTGAAATCGTTGGTATCCGTCCGGTCCAGAAGACCACCGTTACCGGTATCGAGATGTTCCACAAGCAGCTCGACGAAGCATGGGCCGGCGAGAACTGTGGCCTCCTGCTCCGCGGTCTGAAGCGCGACGACGTCGAGCGTGGCCAGGTTGTCGTCAAGCCGGGTTCCATCACCCCGCACACCGACTTCGAGGCCAACGTCTACATCCTTTCCAAGGACGAAGGCGGACGTCACAACCCGTTCTACTCGAACTACCGCCCGCAGTTCTACTTCCGTACCACGGACGTAACCGGCGTTATCACCCTGCCGGAAGGCACGGAAATGGTTATGCCTGGCGACAACACTGAGATGACCGTTGAGCTCATCCAGCCGATCGCTATGGAAGAGGGCCTCGGCTTCGCAATCCGTGAAGGTGGCCGCACCGTTGGTTCGGGACGTGTCACCAAGATCATCAAGTAGTTCCTACTTGTAGATCGGTGGAGTGCCGGCTGCTTGTCGGCCGGCAGCAAACCAAAGAATAACCCCGTCACTGTGTGGCGGGGTTATTCTTTGTCATCTTTTTCGCTGAGCGGCCCGGATCGCACAAAGTGCCTACAAACGGCCGTCAAGGAAGATCCATCGCGGCTTCTTGTGCCTCAACGATGAAACCGTCGGAGCTAGTCCCGCTGCAAACGTTACTTCGGCTGTATCTGTGGTTCTCGGATAGAGCGAAGACTCAAGGCCACGTATTCAGTCAGAAAGGCGACGACCTTAGCTCAAATGGACCAGACCAGACCGGCCTTGTGGCTCAACCCGATCGCCATCCATCGCTGACTGTTGGCGAAGATGCCGGGTCGACGCCCTTGCTCTCGATCTCGGCTGGCCTTGCATCCGCCGATAGCCTTCGATAACTGAGCGAGCGTCCGGCGGGGGCGGCATATAAGTGAGCGAGCGCCCGGGCCCGGGAGTGCACGTCTGCACTGCCGGATGCGGACTGCGCCCTGATAGCGTTGGCCCCAAAGGAGGAATGCGGAATGGGATGGCTCATTTTTCTGCTCGTGGTTGTGGTGGTAGCGGTCGCGGTCTCGTGGGGGAGGAAGTACTTCCGCCGCGAAATTGACCGTGCCAAGCGCATCAACCGGGCGAACAAGAAAGATTGATTTAGCGCGCTCGGTCCATAAAGGACTTTGAGTCAGCTACGGCGGGCCCTACTGAGGGACTTGTACCAGTAGAAGGAGTCCTTGGGGGTTCTTTCGAGGGTGTCGAAGTCCACGTGTACCAGCCCGAATCGCTGTGAATAGCCAGCGGCCCATTCGAAGTTGTCCAGCAGGGTCCAGACGTAGTAGCCCAGTAGTTCCACGTCGTGGGCGATCCCGCCCGGTGCCGTGGCCCGCAACGCTTGTCCGAGGTGCGAGGCAAGGTAATCGATGCGGTCAGAGTCATGGACGGGACCCGCAGTGTGGTCCGGCTCCGGGAAGCTCGCACCACTTTCTGTGATGAACAGGGGAGGCAGCGCAGCTCCGTAGCGGTCTTTGAGCTCACGCAGCAGGATACCCAGATGTTCGGGAGCCACGGGCCAGCCGAATCCCGTGGATTGGTATTCGGGAAAGGCCGCCAGATGGAACGGCAGCTTGGCCATCATGTCGGCATGATTGCCCGGTGTGTTTCCGTCCCCGCGGCCCGAAGCTATCTTGACGGGGTAGTAGTAGTTCAAGCCGTAGAAATCCAACGGCTGGTGGATGGTCTTGAGATCCTCGTCCCGGATCTTGCCTAAGGCCCGGAACCAGGGCTTCACCTGTAGTGGCGGCTTCGGGTACCGCCCCAGGAGGATGGGATCGGCATAGACCCGGTTGAAGATTAGGTCGAAGGCCTTGGCCATGAGACCGTCTGCCAGCCGCTTGCTTGCGGGCCGGACCGGCGAATGGACGTTGGCCACGCCGACAGTTCCTGCCACGCCGGCGGCGCGCAGGGCCTGGACGGCCAGGCCGTGCCCCAACAACTGGTGGTGGGCCGCCGGCAAGGCATCGAAAAGCAGCCGCCTGCCGGGAGCATGGACGCCGAGCGCATATCCTTGCAACGCGACCGAAACGGGTTCGTTCAGCGTGACCCATTGCGCCACCCGGTCACCGAAACGGTGTGCCGCCGCAGCGGAGTATTCGGCGAACCGTTCCGCCGTCGCCCGATTCAGCCAGCCGCCGTCGTGCTCCAACGGCAGGGGGGTATCCCAATGGAACAAGGTCACCATGGGGGAGACCCCGGCCTTCAGGAGCTTGTCGATCAGGCGGTCGTAGAAGTCCAGGCCCTGTTGGTTGACCGGGCCCTTGCCGCCCGGTTGGATCCGTGGCCAGGAGAGGGAGAACCGGTAGGAATCCACGCCCAGGTCCTGCATGAGGGCAATGTCCTCGTTAGCACGGTTGTAGTGGTCGCAGGCGACTGCGGGGGAGTGGCCGTCCACGATCGCGCCCGGCTTCTCGGCAAATGCATCCCAGCTGGACGGTCCGCGACCGTCCGCATTGAGCGAGCCCTCGATCTGGAATGCCGCCGCAGCGACGCCTAAGATGAAATCCGGCCGGATGCGTCCTGCAAGATCCCCCACAGTGCCAGCATCTTGGACAGTCATGACCCCATCATCCCGAGCGCAGGAGCCGATGGCAATGCTCCGCAGGGGCCCAATTGGCTTATGCCGAGGAATTCCGGCATACTAGGTGAGTTGTTCAAGCGCTTCTTCGTGTCCCGATCCGGATAATGCCGGATGTCAGGGTCCAAGCTGAAGCCCAAACATAACCCAGATCCCCCAAGGAATTCGGATGCGTGTGCGTGGAAATCGCGACACGCCCGACCGCGGGGGTCGGTTACACCGGCAAGTTGAGGAACCCGGATCCCTCCGGATTCAGCTTGTGCGGCGGGTGGTAGTACTGCTTCAAATGCTTCGGCAGCCACATACAACACGTAAGTGAACAGGGCAGCCTTTAATCGAGGGCAGCACAGACTGAAAGAGAGTCAGGCGACATGGCGGGACAAAAAATCCGCATCCGGCTGAAGTCATATGACCACGAGGTCATTGATGTTTCAGCGCGGAAGATCGTTGAGACGGTCACGCGCGCAGGCGCAACGGTAGTGGGCCCCGTGCCGCTGCCGACGGAGAAGAACGTGTACTGCGTTATCCGCTCTCCCCACAAGTACAAGGACAGCCGTGAGCACTTTGAAATGCGTACTCACAAGCGTCTGATCGACATCATCGACCCCACGCCCAAGGCTGTCGACTCGCTTATGCGTCTCGACCTGCCGGCCGACGTGAACATCGAAATCAAGCTGTAGGGAGGTGCTGAGAAAACTATGACCGCAACCCGTAACGTAAAGGGCCTGCTGGGCACGAAGCTCGGCATGACCCAGGTCTGGGACGAGAACAACAAGCTCATCCCCGTCACTGTCGTCCAGGCTGACTCGAACGTCATCACCCAGCTGCGCAACGCAGAGACTGATGGCTATGTCGCCGTTCAGATCGGCTACGGCCAGATCGATCCCCGCAAGGTCACCAAGCCCCTGGCTGGTCACTTTGAAAAGGCTGGCGTAACCCCCCGCCGCCACGTCGTCGAACTGCGCACTGCAGACGCCGCATCTTACGAACTGGGCCAGGAGCTTTCTGTCGAGCTCTTCGAAGCCGGTCAGAAGATCGACGTCGTCGGCACCAGCAAGGGTAAAGGCTTCGCCGGTGTTATGAAGCGTCACGGCTTCCACGGCGTTGGAGCCTCCCACGGTGCTCACAAGAACCACCGCAAGCCCGGTTCCATCGGTGGCGCATCCACCCCGAGCCGCGTCTTCAAGGGTCTGAAAATGGCCGGCCGCATGGGCGCAGAACGTCACACCACGCTGAACCTCACGGTTCACGCCGTTGACGTTGAGAAGTCGCTGCTCCTTATCAAGGGTGCCGTTCCCGGCGCCCGCGGCCAGGTCGTCCTCGTACGCACCGCCGTGAAGGGAGCCTAGTTAAATGACTAGCACTGTCAAGGTAGACCTGCCTGCAGAGATCTTCGATGTCCAGACCAACGTGCCGTTGCTGCACCAGGTCGTCGTCGCACAGCTCGCTGCTGCTCGCCAGGGTACCCACAAGACCAAGACCCGCGCCGAAGTTTCCGGTGCAGGCCGCAAGCCGTTCAAGCAGAAGGGCACCGGGCGCGCCCGTCAGGGTTCCATCCGTGCTCCTCACATGACCGGTGGTGGTATCGTCCACGGCCCGACGCCGCGTGACTACAGCCAGCGCACCCCCAAGAAGATGAAGGCTGCCGCACTGCGTGGCGCCCTCTCTGACCGCGCACGTAACGGACGCATCCACGTCGTTGCTGAACTGGTCGAGGGCACCAAGCCGTCCTCCAAGGCAGCATTGGCCGCACTGCGTGCAGTCTCTGAGCGCAGGAACCTGCTCGTTGTGATCGAGCGCGCAAACGACGTCGCAGCACTGTCCGTGCGCAACCTCGCAGATGTTCACGTTCTGTACGCAGACCAGCTGAACACCTACGACGTGCTGGTTTCCGACGACGTGGTCTTCACCAAGGCTGCGTTCGAGGCTTTCATCGCTGACAAGGCAAAGAACGAGGAGGATGCCAAGTGAGTGCAGCCACCATCAAAGACCCGCGCGACGTCGTCATTGCACCCGTCGTTTCGGAAAAGAGCTACGGCCTGATCGACGAAGGTAAGTACACCTTCCTGGTGGACCCCCGCTCGAACAAGGCTGAGATCAAGCTGGCCGTGGAGAAGATTTTCTCCGTCAAGGTCGAATCGATCAACACCATCAACCGTGCCGGTAAGCGTAAGCGCACCAAATTCGGCTGGGGACAGCGCAAGAGCACCAAGCGTGCAATTGTCACCCTCAAAGAAGGCACAATCGACATCTTCGGCGGTCCGCTCGCGTAGCGGAGACCACTTTAACGAGGAAATGAATTATGGGAATCCGTAAATACAAGCCGACTACCCCGGGCCGTCGCGGCTCGAGCGTAGCCGACTTCTCAGAAATCACGCGATCGACTCCGGAAAAGTCGTTGCTGCGTCCGCTGCACAAGACTGGCGGCCGTAACAACACCGGTAAGATCACCACCCGTCACAAGGGTGGTGGGCACAAGCGCCAGTACCGTCTGATCGACTTCCGTCGTCACGACAAGGACGGCGTCAACGCCCGCGTTGCCGAAATCGAGTACGATCCGAACCGCACGGCTCGCATCGCCCTCCTGCACTACGTTGATGGCACCAAGCGTTACATCATCGCCCCGAACAAGCTGTCGCAGGGTGACTTCGTCGAGGCTGGTCCCGACGCTGACATCAAGCCGGGCAACAACCTGCCGCTGCGCAACATCCCGGTTGGTACCACCATCCATGCAGTTGAACTGCGTCCGGGTGGCGGCGCCAAGATGGCCCGTTCCGCAGGTGCTTCGGTTCAGCTCGTCGCCAAGGAAGGCCGTTTCGCCCAGCTGCGTCTGCCCTCCGGTGAAATCCGCAACGTTGACGTGCGCTGCCGCGCAACCGTCGGCGAGGTTGGCAACGCTGAGCAGTCGAACATCAACTGGGGCAAGGCCGGCCGTATGCGTTGGAAGGGCGTTCGCCCGACCGTCCGTGGTGTCGCCATGAACCCGGTCGATCACCCGCACGGCGGTGGTGAAGGTAAGACTTCCGGTGGACGTCACCCGGTCAACCCGAACGGTAAGCGTGAAGGCCGCACCCGCCGCCCCAACAAAGAGAGCGACAAGCTTATTGTTCGTCGCCGCCGTACTGGCAAGAACAAGCGATAGGAGCCTGGACACATGCCACGCAGCCTGAAAAAAGGTCCTTTCGTAGACCAGCACCTCTTTGTGAAGGTCGCCAGGGAAAACGAAAAGGGCACCAAGAACGTCATCAAGACCTGGTCCCGCCGTTCGATGATCGTCCCGGACATGCTGGGTCACACGATTGCCGTTCACGATGGACGCAAGCACATTCCGGTGTTTGTCACTGAGTCGATGGTCGGGCACAAGCTCGGCGAATTCGCTCCCACGCGGACATTCCGCGGCCATGTCAAGGACGACCGTAAGGGCAAGCGCCGCTAAGGCGCTCGCTCTACGGCTTAGACGAGAGAAGGAAAGCAATGGAAGCCAAGGCTATTGCGCGTCACATCCGCGTAACGCCTATGAAGGCCCGGCGCGTCGTCAACCTTGTTCGTGGTAAGCAAGCGAATGAGGCTCTGGCAATTCTGAAGTTTGCCGAACAGGCAGCTTCGGAGCCGGTATTCAAGGTAGTTCAGTCGGCAATGGCAAATGCCCGGGTCCTCGCGGACCGCGATGGCGTTGCCTTTGACGAAGGAGACCTCTACATCAGCGAAGCGTTTGTTGATGAAGGCCCGACCATGAAGCGGTTCCAGCCGCGTGCTCAGGGTCGCGCATTTCAGATCAAGAAGCGCACGAGCCACATCACCGTGGTAGTCGCTACCCCGGAGAAAGAGGAGGCTCGCTAAGTGGGACAGAAAGTAAACCCGCACGGGTTCCGACTCGGCATCACCACCGATCACGTATCGCACTGGTTTGCTGACAGCACCAAGGCAGGCCAGCGGTACAAGGACTTCGTTCGCGAAGACATCCGCATCCGCCAGCTCATGTCCACGGGCATGGAACGCGCCGGTATTGCCAAGGTCGAAATCGAGCGTACCCGTGACCGTGTCCGCGTGGACATCCACACGGCCCGCCCGGGTATCGTCATTGGCCGTCGCGGTGCAGAAGCAGACCGCATTCGCGGCGAGCTCGAAAAGCTCACCGGCAAGCAGGTCCAGCTGAACATCCTCGAGGTCAAGAACCCCGAGATGGAAGCCCAGCTTGTTGCCCAGGGCGTTGCCGAGCAGCTGACTTCCCGCGTGGCTTTCCGCCGTGCGATGAAGAAGGCCATGCAGTCCGCACAGCGCGCGGGTGCCAAGGGTATCCGTATCGCTTGCTCCGGTCGACTGGGTGGCGCAGAAATGTCCCGCTCGGAGTTCTACCGCGAAGGCCGTGTGCCCCTGCACACCCTGCGTGCGAACATCGACTACGGCTTCTACGAAGCCAAGACCACCTTCGGCCGCATCGGCGTGAAGGTCTGGATCTACAAGGGCGACGTCACTGCCAAGGAACTGGCTCAGCAGGCAGCTGCTGCTCCGTCCCGCGGCCGCGGTCCGAGCGACCGTCCGGGGCGCCCGGGTGGCGCTGACCGTGGTGACCGCCGTCGTCGTACCGACCGCCCGGCAGCTGACGCAGCACCTGTTGCTGCAGAGGCTCCGGCAGCTGAAGCTGCTGCTCCCGCAGCAGAAGGAGGACAGGCTTAAATGCTTATCCCACGTCGAGTCAAGCACCGTAAGCAGCACCACCCGGGTCGTTCCGGCGCTGCAACGGGCGGCACCAAGGTCACTTTCGGTGAGTACGGCATCCAGGCTCTGAGCCCGGCCTACGTCACGAACCGTCAGATCGAGTCTGCCCGTATCGCGATGACCCGCCACATCAAGCGTGGCGGCAAGGTCTGGATCAACATCTATCCGGACCGTCCGCTGACGAAGAAGCCGGCCGAAACCCGCATGGGTTCCGGTAAGGGTTCTCCGGAATGGTGGGTCGCAAACGTCAAGCCGGGCCGTGTTCTCTTCGAACTCGCCGGTGTCAATGAAGAGGTAGCTCGCGAGGCACTGCGCCTGGCAATCCACAAGCTGCCGTTGAAGGCACGCATTGTGCGTCGCGAAGGTGGTGAATAGAAATGGCAGTAGGGTCGAAGGATCTCGCACCCGCACAGCTGGACGGTTTCGACAACGAGCGTCTCGTTGAAGAACTCCGCAAGTCCAAGGAAGAGCTGTTCAACCTGCGTTTCCAGTCCGCCACCGGACAGCTGGAGAACCACGGTCGTCTGCGCGCGGTAAAGAAGGACATCGCACGTATCTACACCGTTCTCCGTGAGCGTGAGCTGGGCATTCGTGCCGAGGTTGCCGCACCGGTTGTGGAAGCCAAGGAAGAAAAGAAGTCCAAGAAGGCAGCAGCCAAGGCTGAAAAGGCCGAAGCTGAGGCTGGGGAGGACGACAAGTGAGCGAACAGAAGGAAACTGTGACGGAAGCAGCAGCCAGCGCTGAACAGCGCGGTTACCGTAAGACGCGTCGCGGCTACGTTGTCTCTGACAAGATGGAAAAAACCATCGTTGTTCAGGTTGAAGACCGCGTGAAGCACGCTCTGTACGGCAAGGTCATTCGCCGCACCTCGAAGGTCAAGGCTCACGACGAGCAGAACGCCGCCGGCATCGGCGACCTCGTTCTGATCTCTGAGACTCGCCCGCTCTCCGCTACCAAGCGGTGGCGCCTGGTCGAGATCCTCGAAAAGGCTAAGTAATCCCGCGCCGGACCCTATCCGGCAGCGACATGGATTGGCAGGAAGGCCCGTATTCCGGAAGGAATGCGGGCCTTCCCGCGTTTCGGTCCATAGCGTAAAACGTGCTAGGATATTGAGTTTGTATGGCGCCAGTTGTGCGCCAACAACCACCTCGTAAACAATCGTGCCGCGGCATACTGCCCCGCGCAGTTATTTCCGCAAGGGAAGCTGATGCTGGCGGCACGGGAGTTTAGGCCTGTACTGGCAAAATCCAGGCAGGTCAAGAGACACCCCGATCAACCGTTCCGCAAGGCTCATTCCGTATGCTTCATTTCGGTCTGAGAACCGGCGCGACGCAAGGAGTAAAAATTGATTCAGCAGGAGTCGCGACTTAAGGTCGCCGACAACACGGGTGCTAAGGAAATCCTTACCATTCGCGTTCTCGGTGGGTCCGGTCGTCGCTACGCAGGCATTGGCGACGTCATCGTCGCAACCGTCAAGGACGCTATCCCGGGCGGCAACGTAAAGAAGGGTGACGTCGTCAAGGCTGTCATCGTTCGCACTAAGAAGGAACGCCGCCGTGCGGATGGTTCCTACATCAAGTTTGACGAGAACGCAGCTGTGATTCTGAAGAACGACGGCGACCCCCGCGGTACCCGTATCTTCGGCCCGGTTGGTCGTGAACTCCGTGACAAGAAGTTCATGAAGATCGTCTCGCTGGCCCCGGAGGTGCTTTAGTCCATGGCTAAAATCAAGAAGGGTGACCTCGTTCAGGTCATCACCGGAGCCAAGCAGGAGCGCGGCGGCGACCGCGGCAAGCAAGGCAAGGTCTTGCGCGTCTACCCGGAAGCCAACCGCATCCTGGTAGAAGGCATCAACCGCGTCACCAAGCACACCAAGGTCGGTCAGTCGCAGCGCGGCACCAAGACCGGTGGCATCGAGGTCGTTGAGGCCCCGATCCATGTCTCTAACGTTGCTCTAGTTGACCCCTCGACCAAGAAGCCGACCCGCGTTGGTTTCCGTCTCGAGACCGTTGAGAAGGACGGCGTCTCCAAGACCGTCCGCGTCCGCGTGTCCAAGGCATCCGGGAAGGACATCTGATGAGTGAGACATTGTCTGAGACTTCGGTCGAAACGAAGATCGTTCCGCGTCTGAAGACGAAGTACGCCGATTCCATCAAGCAGACCCTGGTTGATGAATTCAAGTACGCGAACGTGAACCAGGTTCCCCGCCTCGTGAAGGTTGTTGTGAACATGGGTGTTGGAGATGCCGCCAAGGACTCCAAGCTGATCGACGGTGCCGTCCGCGATCTCACCCTGATCACCGGCCAGAAGCCGCAGGTAACCAAGGCCCGCAAGTCCATCGCCCAGTTCAAGCTGCGCGAAGGCATGCCCATCGGTGCACACGCAACCCTGCGTGGAGACCGTATGTGGGAATTCGTGGACCGCCTCGTGTCCCTCGCCCTGCCCCGTATCCGCGACTTCCGCGGTCTCAACGGCAAGCAGTTCGACGGTAACGGCAACTACACCTTCGGTCTGACCGAGCAGGTTATGTTCCACGAAATCGACCAGGACTCCATCGACCGCGTACGCGGCATGGACATCACGGTCGTTACCACTGCAAAGACCGATGACGAAGGCCGCGCGCTGCTCAAGGCGCTTGGCTTCCCGTTCAAATCCGAAGACTAATAACTACGTAGTAGGTCCGGCCGCGGCTGCCTAAGAGCCAACGCGGAAACCATTACGAGGAAGGGCAAGAGCCCAAATGACTATGACAGATCCTGTCGCAGACATGCTTACGCGTCTGCGCAACGCCAACTCGGCATACCACGACACCGTGAGCATGCCGTACAGCAAGCTCAAGGCACGCGTTGCCGACATCCTGAAGGCAGAAGGCTACATCGCTGCCTGGAAGGAAGAGGAAGCCGAGGTCGGCAAGAAGCTGACCATCGACCTCAAGTTCGGTCCGAACCGCGAGCGTTCGATTGCTGGTGTCCGCCGTATTTCCAAGCCTGGTCTCCGCGTTTACGCGAAGTCCACCAACCTGCCTCACGTGCTGGGTGGCCTGGGTATCGCAATCCTGTCCACCTCTTCCGGCCTCCTGACTGACAAGCAGGCCGGCAAGAAGGGCGTGGGCGGCGAAGTCCTCGCGTACGTCTGGTAACGGGAAAGGAAGAGAATAATGTCACGTATTGGACGTCTCCCCATCACCGTTCCTGCCGGCGTTGAAGTTAAGGTTGATGGCTCTGTCATCAACGTCAAAGGCACCAAGGGCGAGCTGAGCCACACTGTAGCCAGCCCGATCGAGGTCACCTTGGACGAAAGCACCTTGACTGTCACCCGCCCGAACGACGAGCGCGCTTCGCGTTCCCTGCACGGCCTGACCCGCACCCTGATCGCCAATATGATCGAGGGCGTCACAAAGGGCTACGAAAAGAAGCTTGAAATCGTGGGTACTGGTTACCGCGTTCAGGCCAAGGGTACTGACCTTGAGTTCGCTCTCGGCTTCAGCCACCCGGTCAATGTCTCCGCTCCCGAAGGCATTACCTTCACGGTGGAGGGGCCGACCAAGCTCTCCGTCGCTGGTATCTCCAAGCAGCAGGTCGGCGAGGTTGCTGCCAACATTCGCAAGCTGCGCAAGCCCGATCCCTACAAGGGCAAGGGTGTCCGTTACGCAGGCGAAGTTATCCGCCGCAAGGTCGGAAAGGCTGGTAAGTAAACCATGGCCATCGCAATTAACAAGAAGCGCACGAACAAGAGCAAGTCTGCCGCACGCAGCCGTCGCCAGCTTCGTATCCGCAAGCGCATCAGTGGCACGGCTGTTCGTCCTCGTCTGGTCGTCAACCGCTCCGCACGCCACATCTTCGTCCAGGTTGTCGATGACACCAAGGGTGTAACCGTGGCTTACGCTTCCACCCTGGAAGCTGACCTTCGTGCACTCGACGGCGACAAGACTGCCAAGGCCAAGCGCGTCGGCGAGCTCGTTGCCGAGCGTGCCAAGGCTGCAGGCATCGAAGCAGTTGTCTTCGACCGCGGTGGTAACAAGTACCATGGCCGCATCGCCGCTGTCGCTGACGGTGCTCGCGAAGGTGGGCTGGCACTGTGACCGAAGTGAATAAGGAAAAGGACACCGTGTCTGCTGAACAGAACGTGACTGAAGCTGCAGCTGCTGAGGCAACTGAGACCGCTGCTGCCACCGACGACCGCCGCGGCGGCCGTCGTGGCGAGCGTGGCGACCGTGGCCAGGGCCGCGGCGACCGTGGTGGCCGTGGTGGCCGCGATGGCGGTCGCGAGGCCGAGAAGAGCCAGTTCGTAGAGCGCGTTGTAACCATCAACCGTGTTGCCAAGGTCGTCAAGGGTGGTCGTCGCTTCAGCTTCACCGCGCTCGTCGTCGTTGGTGACGGTAACGGCTTGGTTGGCGTCGGGTACGGCAAGGCCAAGGAAGTTCCCGCAGCTATCGCAAAGGGCGTTGAAGAAGCCAAGAAATCCTTCTTCCGCGTTCCTCGCGTTGGCAGCACCATCCCGCACCGCGTGCAGGGTGAGGCCGCAGCAGGCGTTGTCATGCTGCGTCCGGCTTCGCCTGGTACCGGTGTTATCGCCGGTGGTCCGGTCCGCGCGGTACTGGAATGCGTCGGTATCCACGACGTTCTCTCCAAGTCGCTCGGTTCTTCGAACGCCATCAACATCGTTCACGCGACTGTTGACGCTCTGAAGCGTCTGGAAGAGCCCGCTTCCGTGGCAGCCCGTCGTGGCCTGCCGCTGGACGAGGTCGCTCCGGCTGCTCTGGTGCGCGCACTCCAGAACCAGAAGGCAGGTGTTTAGTCATGGCTAAGAACCTGACACCCTCCGACGCTCAGTTGGAGATCACCCAGATCAAGGGCGTCATCGGCGCCAAGCAGAACCAGCGTGAAACCCTGCGGTCCCTCGGCCTCAAGCGCATCGGACACACCGTTGTCCGTACCGCTGACGCCGTGACCGTTGGAATGCTCAACACGGTTCCGCACCTCGTGAATGTAGAGGAGGCGAAGTAATGGCTGAGAACAAGACTGCCGATAAGGCACAGAACGAGGCTGCTGACAAGCAGAACGCTCTGAAGGTCCACCACCTGCGTCCCGCCCCGGGTGCAAAGACTGCCAAGACCCGCGTTGGTCGTGGTGAAGGCTCCAAGGGTAAGACCGCCGGTCGCGGTACCAAGGGTACTAAGGCCCGCTACCAGGTCAAGGCTGGCTTTGCCGGCGGCCAACTGCCGCTGCACATGCGCTTGCCGAAGCTCCGCGGCTTCAAGAACCCGTTCCGGGTTGAGTTCCAGGTCGTCAACCTGGACAAGCTCAGTGAGCTGTTCCCGGAAGGTGGAGTTGTCACCGTCGAGTCCTTGGTCGAGAAGGGTGCCGTTCGCAAGAACCAGCCCGTCAAGGTGCTGGGCACCGGCGACATCACCGTCAAGGTTGACGTCACGGCCCACGCTTTCTCTTCCAGCGCCGCTGAAAAGATCGCAGCAGCAGGCGGAACCACCACTGCCCTCTAAGGGGCTTTGGGGCACAGCCCGCTGTAAATAGACTCCCGGTGCGGGGGCTTCGGCCCCTCGCACCGGGAGTTTTTTCATGTGGCGGGCACCCTCGATTGTTCGCATGGCGCATGAAGCCGTTAGACTCGGGTGTTGGGTTTCAATGACCCCTTCGACACCCTTGGACTTTTTAACTCAGGAGGACGCTTGCTAAGCGCATTCAGCCGGGCATTTCGAACGCCTGATCTGCGACGCAAGTTGTTGTTCACGCTGGGAATCATCACAATCTTCCGCTTGGGCGCTTTTATCCCCTCGCCTGGTGTGAGCTACCAAAATGTTCAGCAATGTTTGTCAAGCAATCAGGACCAGGGCGGCCTCTACCAGCTCGTGAACCTGTTCAGCGGTGGTGCACTGCTGCAGGTATCGATCTTTGCCTTGGGGATCATGCCGTACATCACGGCCAGCATCATCGTGCAGTTGCTCCGCGTGGTCATTCCGCGGTTCCAGCAGCTGTATGAGGAAGGCGCCTCGGGCCAGTCGAAGCTGACGCAGTACACGCGCTATCTGACCATCGCGCTGGGTCTTTTGAACGCCACCACCCTGGTGTCCCTGGCACGCTCCGGGCAGCTGCTGCCCAACTGCCAGCTGCCGATCATCCCCGACACCAGCATCATCGCCACGATTCTTGTGATCATCACGCTGACGGCCGGTACAGGCCTCATCATGTGGATGGGTGAACTCGTCACCGAGAAGGGCGTGGGCAACGGCATGTCCCTGCTTATCTTCACTTCCATTGCGGCCGGCTTCCCGACCTCCTTGGGTGCCATCTGGAACTCCAAGGGCCCTGGCACCTTCTTCATGGTATTGATCATCGGTTTGGTGACCGTTGCACTTGTCGTGTTCGTTGAACAGTCCCAGCGACGCATTCCGGTCCAGTATGCCAAGCGTATGATCGGCCGTCGCACCGTGGGCGGCACCAGCACGTACATTCCCATCAAGGTGAACATGGCCGGCGTCGTGCCCGTTATCTTTGCTTCCTCGATGCTCTACTTGCCCGGGCTGATTGCACAGTTCAACCAGCCGAAGGCTGGAGAGTCCCTGGCCCCATGGGTTGAATGGATCAACAACAACCTCACCAAGGGTGACCACCCCATCTACATGGCGTTGTACTTCGTCATGATCGTGTTCTTCACCTACTTCTATGTCGCGATCACCTTCAATCCCGAAGAGGTCTCCGACAACATGAAGAAGTACGGTGGGTTCATTCCGGGCATCCGGGCGGGTAAACCGACCGCGGACTACCTGCAGTACGTGCTTTCCAGGATCACCCTCCCCGGGGCCTTCTACTTGGGCTTCGTGGCGTTGATTCCGTTGGTTGCACTCGTCCTGATCAGCGCAAACCAGAACTTCCCGTTCGGTGGCACGTCAATTCTGATCATGGTGGGTGTGGGCCTGGAGACCGTCAAGCAGATTGATGCGCAGCTACAACAACGTCACTACGAAGGGCTTTTGCGATGACGAGAATGCTGATCATTGGACCTCCGGGTTCGGGCAAGGGAACCCAAGCTGAGCGAATTTCCGAGCGCTTGGGCGTAGTCGCCATTTCCACGGGCGACATCTTCCGTGCAAACGTCAAAGGCGAAACCCCGCTGGGTATCGAAGCCAAGAAGTACATGGACGCCGGCGATTTCGTTCCGGACAGCGTGACCAACAAGATGGTGCGTGATCGACTGAACGAAAACGACGTCGAAAACGGCTTCCTGCTTGATGGATACCCGCGCACCACCGCCCAGGTGGACTACTTGGACCAAATCCTCGCCGACACGGAAGAGAAGCTCGACGTCGTGCTTCAGCTGACGGCCGACGACGAGGAGCTTGTCTCGCGCCTGCTGGGCCGTGCCAAGGAGACCGGGCGCTCGGACGACAACGAAGCTGTCATCCGCCACCGCCTGGACCTCTACCACCAGCAGACGGAAGCAGTGGTGGCCAGGTACGCCGATCGCGGCATCCTGACCAAGGTCGATGGTATTGGCGGCATCGATGAGGTCACTGACCGTGTCTTGTTGGCCATAGAGACAACCAAGGCCGTCTAGTCGCCGCATGATTGTCGAAGAGGGTGTGTCCCGCGCTGGAGTGAAAATGCTCCCAGCCCGGGACACACCCTTTTCTTTACACCGTGCGCGGTCACCGAGAATCCGTGCCGTCCTGGAGCAATGATGGCTCCGGTTTCGGGCAGCGCCGCTGATGCCGGAAAATAGGAGTAGGCAGGGTGATTTGGTCCTGCATCCCACAACAAGCACCCCACCCCAAGAGGAGACCATGGCGTTCGGCCAGCCCCGCATCGAATATAAGACCAATGAGCAAATGCGCAAGATGCACGAGGCAGGATTGGTCCTCAGCCGCGCGCTCGACGCAGCCGTTGCTGCCGCGAAAGCCGGCGTGACTACGCGGCAGATCGATGCCGTCTTTGCGGCTGTCCTGAACGACGCCGGAGCGAAGTCGAACTTCCTCGGCTATCACGGCTTTCCGGCGACGATCTGCACCTCCGTCAATGAGGAAGTGGTCCATGGCATCCCTGGCGACCGCGTGCTTCAGGACGGAGACATCATTTCGATTGATGGCGGAGCGATCGTTGACGGCTGGCACTCCGACTCCGCCAGGACCGTGATAGTCGGAACGGCCGATCCAGAGGACCAGCGGCTATCCGATGTAACCCAGGCCGCGATGTGGCGGGGGATCGCTGCTTTGGCCTTGGGGAAGTTCGTGGGAGACATCGGCAACGCGGTGGACGACTATGTCTCGTCCGTGCCGGGAAAGCCCCTGGGCATCCTGGAAGACTATGTGGGCCACGGCATCGGTTCGGAGATGCACATGGCCCCGGACGTGTTGAACTACCGCACCACCCACCGGGGTCCGAAGATCAGGCCCGGGTTGTGCCTTGCCATCGAACCCATGCTGGTTCGTGGCAGCATCGAAACAGCGACCCTCGACGACGACTGGACCGTGGTGACCACCGACGGCAAGCGTTCGTGCCAGTGGGAGCACTCGGTTGCCGTCCACGAAAAGGGTATCTGGGTGCTTTCCGCGCCCGACGGCGGTGCAGAGCAGCTGATGCCGCTCGGCGTCGTACCCGTTCCGATTCCCTGACGACACGCAAAAGCCCCAGCGATACAGAAAATCCCTGGCGCCGCCGTATCCGGGCGTCGCCAGGGATTTTGCGTGTCCGAGCGAGTTCCCTAGCTCTTGAGCTTCGGCTTCACGTCCTTGGTGTAGATGCCCTCGAGGGTTGTCTTGAGGTCGGTCATCGTGGCCTTCACGTCGCCCTGCTGGGTAAGGATCTTCGCGGCAGCCTTAGCCATCTCCTGATCGGCACCGGGCAGGAAGACCCTGGCGTTGTCCTGCACCTTGGTGACTGCGAGCTGGTCCATCGCTGTCTTTATCTGAGGAGTCTTTGCGAGGACTGCCGTCATGTCCGCCGAAACGCGGGTGGGCATGTAGCCGGTCGCGGCTGAGAAGGCCGCCGTGTTTTCAGGTTCGGTCATGAACTTCAGGAAGGTGGCAGCCGCGAGCTGGACCTCCTTGCTGACACCGCTGGGAATCCCGAGCCCGGCGCCGCCAGTGGGGCAGACGTTGGTCCCGGCCTTGGGACCGCCCGGCAGGAAGCCGACCCCGACGTTGAACTTAGCGGACTTCAGCACACCCAGGAGGTCCCCGGTGGAGGAGATCGTGGTGGAGGTAATGCCTGCGGCGAAATCGTCGGCCGCATTCTTGGAGGAGACGCCGGCCCACTTGTCCTTGTAGATAGAGTCTTGCGCCCACTGCAGGGCAGTGACGGACTCAGCGGAATCGCAGTTGAAGGTCCATCCGTTGGACCAGCTGCCGCCCCAGCCCCACAGGTTGTTCTGCAGCGTCCATCCTGCGTAGCCGGCCAGCGCGGGGTAGATGTAGGCGTACTTGGCGCCCGAGCTTGCCTGGAGCTTGGGAGCCCAGTCAGCGAATTCCTGCCAGGTCTTGGGCGCCCGGTCCGGAAGGCCGGCAGCGTTGAAGTGGTCCTTGTTGTAGTAGAAGAGGGGGGTGGAACGGCCGTAGGGAAGCGCCCACTGCTTGTCGGCGTATTGGTAGTCCGCTACGAGGGACTTCTGGAAGTCATCGATCTTGACGTCAAGCTGCTTGATGAGGCCGTCCAACGGAATGATGTTGCCGTTGGTGTAGTAGCGGAACCACCAGACGTCGGAAAGTACCACAAGGCCGGGGAGGGCGGACTTCGCGGCTTGCGAGGTCTGGAACTTTTGGGCGATTTCCTCGTAGTTGGCGCCTGCCGTCACGAGGTTCACCTTGATGTCCGGGAACTTCGCTTGGAACTTGTCGATGATGGATTGCTCGACGGTTTGGGACTGCCCGGGGTGGCTGGTCCAGAAATCGAACGAGCCGGCCGGTTTGACGCCGGTGAAGTCGATATCCGAAGGGCTGCTGCTTACTGCGCTGCCGGTGGTCGACGGACCGCCGCATGCTGCCAGGGCGGCGGCTCCGACTCCGAGTCCGGCGAGCCCCAGGAAGTTTCTACGATCAAGGCTCATTGCCATGGTTGGTCCTCTCAAGGATTCAAAGGTGGTGATGGTTGTTTGGACGGCGCGGCCAAGCACGGGTTGGAGCAAGGCCATGGGGGAGGGTGCGGGTTTGGTGTCGCGTGGTTAGCCGGTGACACTGCCTTGGGTGAGTCCAGCAACGATGTAGCGCTGCAGTGCGGCGAAGACCAGGAGGATGGGGATGATTACCAAGACTGCCCCGGCCATCAGGATCCCCCAGCCGGCGCCATTTCCTTCAGAGTTCTGAAGGAGGGTCAGTCCGACCGGGAGAGTCATGGTGTCCGGCCGATCCGTGATGATCAGGGGCCAAATGTAGTCGTTCCATTCGCTGACCACGGTGACGAGGGCCACGGTGGCGATCGAGGGGAGGGACACGGGAGCCACCACTTGCCACAGCCTGCGCCAATGGCCTGCGCCGTCGATTTCCGCGGCTTCGAGGATGGACGCCGGAAGCGTCTTGAAATGCTGGCGAAGGAGGAAGGTTCCGAAGGCCGTGCCGAGGCCCGGGAGAATGATTCCCCACAGGGTGTTCTTCCCGCCGATTCCCGCAATCAGGATGTAGTTCGGGAGGATCGACACCTGTGGCGGGACCATCAGGGCCACGAGGATCACGACGAAGATGACGTTCTTGAACGGGAAGCGGACAAATACCAGGGCGTACGCCGTGAGGATCGCCAGGATCACTTTTACCGTGGAACCCACCGTGGTGACTATCAGGCTGTTCAGGAAAAACCGGGCGAACGGTACGGTGGTCATGGCCGTCTGGTAGTTCTCCAAGTTCAGGCCCTGCGGAAGGATTTTGAGATCCGTGGTGACGATCTCGCCAGGCTGCTTGAAGGAGCTCAGCACCATCCACAACAGCGGCAGGACCACCACGAGGGTGGCGACGATCAGCGGGATGTAGCCTCCGGCCACCGTCTGGACGAGGTTCGCGCGGGAGAAGGGCCGGTCGCGCCGTGCTGGGCGCTCCGGACCGCCGTCGGGCGCCTTCTGGGTTCCGGCGCCTGTTGCAGGGCTGGGATTGACGGGGGAGAGGGGGCTCATGAGTAGTGCACCTTCCGTTCGACGAACCGCAGCTGGAGCACGGTAATGATGAGCAGGATGGCGAAGAGCACCACAGAGATAGCGGCCGAGTATCCGGCGCGGTTGTAGGCTCCGAAGGCCTGCAGGTAGGCCTCGTAGATCAGGGTGTTGGTGCCGTTGCCCAGCGGCGTCATGATCCGGATCAGGTCGAAGGCTTGGAGTGAACTGATCATGGTGGTGATCAGCAGGAAGAACGTGGTGGGCGAAAGCAACGGGACCGAGATGCTTATGAAACGGCGGACGCCGTTGGCGCCATCCAGGGACGCCGCCTCCATGACGTCTTTCGGGAGCGACTGGAGTCCTGCGAGGTAGACCACCGCACAATATCCCAGGTTCTTCCAGACATAGACGATGATGACCATCACCAGGGCAAGCTGGGGATCGTTGATCCATTGCGGGCTTTGCTGGCCGATGCCCCGGAGAAGCCAAGACAGGACGCCGTACCCGGGGTCGAAGATGAACAGCCACACAAGGCCCACGCCCACGCCGCTGAGGACATAGGGGGCGAAGACTGCCGAACGCGCAAAAGTGGTGCCGCGGACCTTGGAGTTCAAAGCCAGGGCGACCAGGAGTCCCAGCACCATGGAACCACCAACGGTGACCACCGTGAAGAGGGCCGTTGTTCCTAGCACTTGGGGAGCGTCGGAGCTGGTGAAGAAGTTGATGTAGTTGTCGAAGCCCACGACCGTGGCCGACGCGGAGCCCAAGGTCCAGTCAAGGGTCGAGTAGTACATGTTGTTGATCAGCGGCAGGTACGTGAATACCGCTATCAGCGCCAGGTTCGGCAGGGCCAATGCCAGGAACACGAAGAAGTCGCGTCGGGTCCGGCCGGACCAACGTGCCCGGCGCTGAGCAGCCGGGACAGTCTGCGCGGGGCGCGCGGGGCTGCCAATCAGTTGTCTTGTCATGGGGGTCTCTAACGGTTTGCAGATATTGGGGCGCGCCGGATTCGGACTGTCGGGTCGAGGGGCGGCTAGCTTTAGCCCACCACACGGAAACACCTGTCAAGTCAAAAAACGGGCCACCGCCGGGATTGTTGGATAAGCCTTCTGCGCTCGTTTACTCGATGTTTCGTGGGGGGTGGGGACTTGTTTACATTCGAGGCAGAACTACCGTTTGTGCCGAAGGAGCAGAATAGGCACATGACTTCCAAGATCACTGACGTGCCAGGAATCCGGGTGGGACATGTCCAGCGAATCGGCGACGGCTGGCTGAGCGGGGTGACGGTGGTCCTTCCGCCGCCGGGGACCGTGGGCTCCGTGGATGTCCGGGGCGGCGGCCCGGGAACGCACGAGACCGACGCGCTTGACCCCACCACCTTGGTACCCACAGTCGATGCAGTAGTGCTCACCGGTGGGAGTGCCTTCGGCCTGATCACGGCCCATGGTGCCCAACGGTGGTGCGAAGAGCAAGGACGCGGGTTCGCCGTGCCTGGGGGAGTGGTCCCGATCGTTCCGGCTGCCGCGATTTTCGACTTGGGTCGCGGAGGTGACATCGCCGCCCGCCCCGACGAGGCGATGGGCTACGAAGCGGCCGCTGCGGCTGCGGCAGCGGACGAGCATGCCGACGTCGGGCGCGGAAGCATCGGTGCCGGTACTGGTGCCGTGATTGGCCGCGGCGCGTTCAAGGCGGGAGTGGGAACTTCATCCATCACCCTTGACGGCGGAGTGGTGGTCGGCGCGCTCGCTGTGGTGAACGCGCTCGGGATGCCTTTCGGCGTATCGCCCCGGCAGGCGGAGCCCGGCAGTACCAGTCAGGTGGCGCCCCCGGCGTTGAACACAACCCTTGTGGTCGTCGCTACGAATGCGGTGCTCGACCCCGCAGAATGCAAGCGGACCGCCAGTGCGGCACATGCCGGCCTGGCCCGGGCCTTGAGCCCTTCCCATACCCTCGCCGACGGCGACACCGTGTTCGCGCTGGCGACATGCGCCGTCGGGCTTGACCGCAGTTCGGAACAAGCGAGGCAGGTTTCGCTCATAACCCTGCAAAGCGCAGCGGCAGACGCCGTCCGCCTGGCTGTTCTTGACGGCGTCGCGTCCGCCGAATCGATTACGACGGCGGCAGGTACCTTCCCGGCCTACGGTCCCGTTTAGCGCGATCCAGGGGGCTCCGTGCCCCGAGGGAGGGTGGCACCGCGCCGTCGTCTGCGCTAGCATAGGCGGATTTAACATTCGCGCCGCATTGGAGTAGAGTTGTCTGTTGGTTGTCTGCGCAGCCACGCCCATTTAACAGGTCGCGAGTCCTGCTGGGTGGAGTGGCAGGAGCGGGACGGCTAAACAAACAAAAAACGTCCGCAGATTTTCCGGTGCCTAACCGGAGGGCTGCGGCAAACAACAGTTAGCGGAGGATATGGCCAAGAAGGACGGGGTCATTGAGATCGAGGGCGTTGTGACTGAGGCGCTGCCCAATGCGATGTTTCGCGTTGAGCTCACCAACAAGCACATCGTTCTTGCACACATCTCGGGGAAGATGCGACAGCACTACATCAGGATTCTCCCTGAGGACCGCGTAGTGGTGGAGCTGAGCCCTTACGACCTCACACGTGGTCGCATCGTCTACCGCTACAAGTAATTGCTGGGCGGCAGCCTGGGGAAAACGAAAACCTTAGGTAGAGCCGCAACAGCTGACCAACTGCAACACGCAAAGGAACGCCATGAAGGTCAAGCCGAGCGTTAAGCAGATCTGCGACAAGTGCAAAGTGATCCGCCGTAATGGCCGGGTCATGGTGATCTGCGAGAACCCGCGCCACAAGCAGCGCCAGGGCTAATTCCCCGCAAGGGAAATAGCGCCCGCGAGGGCAACCTGGGTTGCTAACCCACGCAAGTAAATAAAGGCAGCACAAGCTGAATTGGGACGTACAGAGCCCGGACAGCTGACCCCCGGTCGGAGGCTGGGGCCGCACTGAAAGTGCGGGTGTACTGCCTACGACCTCCGGTTTATTCAAGGAGTACTGCCACTATGGCTCGTCTCGCTGGCGTAGACATTCCCCGCGAAAAGCGGTTGGAAATTGCGCTTACTTACATCTACGGCGTGGGCAAGACCCGTGCACACGAAACCCTCGCTGCCACCGGCATCAGCGCTGACGTTCGCGTCAAGGACCTGACTGACGCCGAGCTGGTTCAGCTGCGTGACTACATTGAAGGCAACTACAAGGTTGAGGGTGACCTTCGCCGCGAAGTAGCAGCAGATATCCGCCGCAAGGTTGAAATCGGCAGCTACGAAGGCCTGCGTCACCGCAAGGGCCTGCCCGTACGCGGTCAGCGTACGAAGACCAACGCCCGTACCCGCAAGGGTCCGAAGCGTACCGTCGCCGGCAAGAAGAAGGCCGGCCGCTAGAAATAGCTGCCGACTTTCCCCCGATAACTTTCTGTAGGAGAAATAATGCCCCCGAAGACTCGTGGCGCGGTTCGCAAGCCGCGTAAGAAGGACAAGAAGAATATCGCGCTTGGCCAGGCGCACATCAAGAGCACTTTTAACAACACCATCGTGTCCATCACGGACCCGAACGGTGCTGTCATCTCCTGGGCTTCTGCCGGTGAGGTTGGATTCAAGGGCTCCCGTAAGTCCACCCCGTTCGCTGCCCAGATGGCTGCCGAGGCTGCTGCAAAGCGCGCCCAGGAGCACGGGCTGCGCAAGGTTGACGTTTTCGTCAAGGGACCGGGATCCGGACGCGAGACCGCAATCCGTTCGCTGCAGGCCGCTGGCCTCGAGGTCGGCTCCATCCAGGACGTCACCCCCAGCGCCCACAACGGTTGCCGCCCGCCGAAGCGCCGCCGCGTCTAATTGGCTTCTTGGCCTTGCCGGCCGGGTCCGTTGCGGACCAGTCTGACTGTTCCGCAACGCCCGGCCGGCAAAGCCGGAACCAAGCCGATTTCCACCACCTGTGTTGCGTCATATAGCGGATGCTCGCCGAAAGGAAACCTAAGTGCTTATTGCACAGCGCCCCACTCTGTCTGAAGAAGTAGTCTCCGAGAACCGCTCGCGTTTCATCATTGAACCGCTGGAACCGGGCTTCGGTTACACCCTCGGAAACTCCCTCCGCCGTACCCTGCTCTCCTCCATCCCCGGTGCCGCTGTAACCAGCATCCGGATCGATGGCGTGCTGCACGAGTTCACCACGGTTCCGGGTGTCAAGGAAGATGTCACTGAGATCATCCTGAACATCAAGAACCTCTCCGTGTCCTCCGAGCACGATGAGCCGGTTGTTGCATACCTGCGTAAGCAGGGCCCCGGAGTCGTCACGGCCGCGGACATTGCCCCGCCGGCCGGCGTCGAATTCCACAACCCGGATCTGCACATTGCCACGCTGAACTCGAAGGGCAAGTTCGAGCTCGAACTGACCATCGAACGCGGCCGCGGCTACGTTTCGGCAGCTCAGAACAAGTCCGGCGACTCCGAGATCGGCCGTATTCCGGTCGACTCGATCTACTCGCCGGTCTTGAAGGTTACCTTCCGCGTGGAAGCTACCCGTGTTGAGCAGCGCACTGACTTCGACAAGCTCATTGTCGACGTCGAGACCAAGCAGGCTATCGCCCCGCGCGACGCCGTTGCCTCGGCAGGCACCACGCTGGTGGAGCTGTTCGGTCTTGCCCGTGAGCTGAACACCGCAGCTGAAGGTATCGAGATTGGCCCGTCGCCGACGGACGCTGCCCTGGCAGCTGACATGGCACTGCCGATCGAGGATCTGGACCTTACGGTCCGTTCCTACAACTGCCTCAAGCGTGAGGGCATCCACACCGTGGGTGAACTCGTTGCCCGCTCCGAGGCTGACCTGATGGACATCCGTAACTTCGGTGCGAAGTCCATCGATGAGGTCAAGGCAAAGCTGGTTGAACTGGGACTGTCCCTCAAGGACTCGCCTCCCGGTTTCGACCTCGCAGCCCGTGCCGCAGCCATCGAAGAGGACGACGCCGCGTTCAGCGACGACGAGCTCTAACAAGCAGATCTTGGCCTTCGAGTCCACGTTCGGACCCGGATGGCCTTCATTACAGGAGAAATTACTATGCCTACCCCCACTAAGGGTCCGCGCCTCGGAGGCGGTCCGGCTCACGAGCGCCTGATGCTCGCGAACCTGGCAGCAGCGCTGTTCGAGCACAAGCGCATCACCACCACGGTCACCAAGGCCAAGCGCCTGAAGCCGTACGCAGAGCGTCTCGTGACGTTCGCCAAGCGCGGCGACCTGTCCTCCCGCCGTCGTGTGCTCGGCCTGATCAGCAACAAGGGCATTGTCCATGAGCTGTTCACCGACATCGCCGGCGCCGTTGCCAACCGCGATGGTGGCTACACCCGCATCACCAAGATCGGCAACCGCAAGGGCGACAACGCTCCCATGGCTGTCATCGAACTGGTTCTTGAGCCGGTTTCCCCGAAGCAGGCTGTAGTTGCCGAGGCGACTGCCGCTGCCAAGAGGGACGCTGAAAAGGCTGGTCCGGCTGCCGAAGAAGCCGCTCCGGTTGCCGAGGAAGAAGTCGTTGAGGCTGAAGCCCCGGAGACTGAAGCCGTCGAGACTGAGGCTCCTGAAGCTGAAGCTGCTGAAACCGAAGAGGCTCCGGCCGCTGAGGAAACGAAGTAATTCACTGAATTCTTCGCAGTAGACTTAAGTCTATGAACGAACGAAAACCCGCTGCCCCCGTTTTGGGGGGCGGCGGGTTTTTGCGTGTCCGGATGGATCTTTCGTACGACGGCGGCCCTTTCAACGGGTGGGCCGTGCAACCTGGTCTCCGCACCGTGCAGGGTTCATTGGAAGAGGCACTCGCATTGATCGTGAGGCGCCTGGTGCGGGTCACCGTGGCCGGCCGTACCGACGCCGGCGTCCATGCACGCGGACAAGTGGTGCACATTGACTTGACCGATGCCGAATGGGATGCACTGCCGCGGGGCCACGAGATCGACCCCGCCGCCGCGCTGCTGAGGAGACTACGGGGCGCCTTGAGCCGGGTCCTGCATGATGAAACGGGCGCCATTGTAGTGCACGACGTCGGGCTGGCGCCTGATGGTTTTGACGCTCGCTTCTCAGCGTTGTGGCGCCGCTACAGTTACTGCATTGCCGACGGCCCGGAACGCTGGGACCCCGTGCTGCGCAGGCTGACTCTGTGGCATAAGGCTGTGCTGGACGAAGGTGCGATGAACTCGGGAGCCGCGGCCTTGTTGGGCTTGCAAGATTTCCGGGCGTACTGCAAGCCCCGTGAGGGTGCTACGACCATCCGCGAACTTCAGCGGCTTGAGTTCGTCCGTGGTCGCGACGGAGTGCTGGTTGCCAACGTGCAGGCCGACGCCTTTTGCCACAACATGGTGCGGGCCTTGGTCGGCTCGGCATTGCGTGTGGGGGAGGGCCTGGAAGAGCCGGAGTGGCTGCACCAGCGCTTGCTCGCGGGGGTCAGGGACGCCAAATCGGTGTTGGCTGCGCCGCACCCCTTGGTCCTTGAGGAAGTGGCCTACCCCTCCGACGACGAACTGTTTGCCCGGGCTGAGCTGACACGGGCACGGCGGGAGTAGATTTCAGGGTGTCCAGGGTGTCCAGGGTGTCCAGGGTGTCCAGGGCGTCCACGTCCATCTAGGGCCGTCCCAAGCGATCCACGCATAGGACGGCCCCCTCCCGGTTCTGGGTACCGGAGAGGGGGCCTGCGATGACCGCCCGCGGGTCTGGGTTTCGCGGGTGGTCGGTCAGTAGCGCCCCAGATGCGCTGGTCGTAGGAGCTGTTATCGGGGCAGTCCCAGGGCGGTCTTCACGCCGTCGGCAAGCGTGCCGAAATAGCCGTTCAGGGCAGTACCGAACAGTCCTACTCCCGCCACGATGACCATCGCGATGAAGCCGACCAAAACTGAGTATTCTGTGGCCGTTGCTCCACGTTCTCCGGCCAAGATCCTGATCAGTTGCTTGACCCTTCTTTTCATATCGATCACCGTCTGCTCGTTAGCGTGACGTTAGGAGAAGGCAGCGATGATCTTCATGACCGCTGGTCCCAGAAGGATGATGAACAGGGTTGGGAAGATACAGAAGATCAGAGGGAAGAGAATTTTCACCGGAATCTTCATGGCATGCTCTTCAGCCCGCTGGCGGCGCTTAGCCCGCATTTCCTGCGCCTGGGCTTTGAGTACCTTGGCAATCGCAATACCGTAGGCGTCCGCCTGGACAACGGCCCTGATAAAGCTGCGAACGTCAGGAACATCTACGCGCTGGGACATGTCGAGGTATGCGTCCTTGCGGCTTCGCCCCACCTGAATATCCTGCAAGGTTCTGATGAATTCGTCTGCTAACGGGCCTTTTCCGTTTTCCGCGGCACGGGCCATGGCGGCTTCAAAGCCGAGGCCGGCCTGGACGGAAATCAGCATCTGGTCGAGCGAGTTTGGCAGTTCCAACCGTATGGCCTCCCGCCGCTTCTCTGCATTGGATCGAATGAGGAGGTCCGGAACGAAATACGCCAACGCGACAACGGCAATACCAAGAAGGAACTTTCCGGCCGATGGATCGCCGAGAAACAACAGCACTCCGAAGAGGCCGCCACCGAGTGCTAGCAGTGGTTTGATGATCAGGATCCGACCCAAAGGCCAATCCTTGGGACGACCAGCCCCCGCTAATTGCTTGTCGAGCCAAGCGACGTAGCCGCCGGGTGCAAGTTGGCGTGAAACGGCCGTCAACCGATCCCGTACAGTGCCGGACTGCGGGGTGGAGGCCGTGCGGACACCGAGATTAGTACGAATGTTGCGCAACCCGGCCCTGTCTCCGGCGAAGACGAGCCAGACCATCCAGGACACGGGGGCCACAATGGCCAACATGGCCGCGTAAGCGATGAATTCCATGATGGATCCCTCCTAGTACTTAGGCTTGATCAGCCGACTCAGCCACCACGCACCAACACTGAGCATGACTGCAGAGGCGGCGAGCATGAGGTAGCCAGGCACGGTGGACGTGAACGTAGTGGCGTAGCTCGGGTTGATGAACAGGAGCGCGATGAACATGACCACTGGCAGGGCAAGGAGCACCAGCGCAGACATCCGTCCCTCTGCGCTCAGCGCTCTGACTTGACGACGGATTTGGTTGCGGTCGCGGATCGTTTCGCCAACGTGATCCAGTACTTCCGCCAAGTCTCCGCCGACTTCCCGGTGGATTTCGATCGCCTGGGCTATCCAGCCGAAGTCCTCGCTCCTTGTCCTAAAAGCGACGTCGGTCAGCGACTCACCAAGATCGCGGCCGATCCGGGTTTCGTTGACGATCCTGCTCATCTCCTCGGCCATAGGTGCTTCGCTCTCCTGGGCGGTGGCGTCCACTGCCCTCAGGAGGCTGTGCCCGGCCCGCATGCCTCCGCTCAACATCTGGAGGGCGTCCGGTACTTGTTCTTCGAATTTCGACGAACGCCGGGATGTGAGTAAGCCCAGCAATGTAACCAAAGAAACCACGGCGACTAGGCACATCAGGATCGTGAAGACCAAGCCGCCGAGCATGAATCCCATCACACCGGAGAAAACCACCACGATTCCAGCAATCAAGACGTAGTCGGCCGGTTGTTTCTTCAGACCCGCGGCATCGAGTTTCGCTTGCGAAAGATATCCACCAGAGCGCGGATGAATGCGTGTCTGTATGGCATCTCTGGCGCCGTCAGTGAGCCGCGTCAGGGCTGACGTGTGGATCGGTGCATCGGGACGACGCCTTTCGGCATCGAGGGTTCTCTTTGACTTGAGCACCACCAACACCAGTAGGAACAGAGCAAGATAGACAAAACCCAATCCGGCCGGTAGCAAAATGGCCTGGACTCCCGAACCGCTCATCGCAAGCCTCCCGCCATAGGGGCTCCGAACACAGCCGGGGAGATAGGAATCCCCAGTTCTGCGAAGCGGTCCGTGAAGCGGGGCCGGACTCCCGTGGGGATTGGCTTGCCTAGGAACCGGCCGTTGGCATCGACGCCGGCCGAGTAGTCGAACAGGAAGGCGTCTTGGAGAGTCACGATATCGCCTTCCATGCCCTGGACCTCGGTGATGTGCGTGACCCTGCGCGTTCCGTCGCGGAGGCGGCTGATGTGCACAATCAGGTTCACGGCTGAAGCCACTTGTTCGCGGATAGCCCTAAGCGGAAGGTCCATACCGGCCATCAGGACTAGAGTCTCGAGGCGTGCGACGGCGTCCCTGGGGGAGTTTGCGTGAACAGTGGAGATGGAGCCGTCGTGGCCGGTGTTCATGGCTTGAAGCATGTCGAGGGACTCTCCACCACGAACTTCGCCTACCACGATGCGGTCAGGACGCATTCGGAGTGAGTTGCGCACGAGATCCCGAATGGTAACCTCACCGCGTCCCTCGACGTTGGCGGGCCTGCTCTCGAGGCGCACCACATGCTCTTGTTGGAGTTGCAATTCGACGGCGTCCTCAATGGTGACGATCCGGTCCTCAACGGGAATGAAGGAGGATAGGACGTTCAACAGGGTCGTCTTACCCGTGCCGGTACCGCCGGACACGATGATATTCATCCGAGCCAGGACGCAAGCCCGCAGCAGCTCCGCCATTTCCGGGGACAGGCTGCCAAACTCGATGAGCTTGTTGACCGTGAGTGCTTCGCGGCCAAATTTTCGGATGGTCAGCGAAGGCCCGTTGACGGCGAGCGGCGGAATGATGGCATTTACGCGGGAGCCGTCGGGGAGCCGTGCGTCGACGAGCGGAGACGACTCGTCGATTCGCCGCCCAACCCTGGACACAATGCGTTCAATGATCCGGCGCAGGGCCTCGTCCGAGGAGAATTTGGCCTCGGTCTTGTACAGCCGCCCGAACCGTTCCACGTAAATGCTGTCGTATCGGTTCACCATGACTTCCGTAATTTCCGGATCGTCCAGGAACCGCTGAATGGCACCGTGGCCGAGGACGTCGTCGATGATCTCAGCCGTGAGGCGCTGCCGTTCTGTTGACGTCAGGGGCACCTGCTCCTCGTCGACAACAATCTTCAGCTCATCGCGTACGTACTGGTGAAGCTCTGTCTCGTCCAAGGAGGAATCAGAGAGCCTGGAGCCGAGTCGTTCAAACAGGGCCTTGCTTGCCCGCTCCTTAAGGTCGCCGAGTGCTTCGCTCGCCAGAATCGTCGACGGCGGGTTTTCATCGGCGTGAGCCACGGTATTCGAGGACTCGGCTGCTTTTGCTTCTTGGATACGGCCGAGCGTGGTTGCTGTTGGCGCAGCCGTTTCCGGGGGCACGGTCGGAGCGTCATGTGCTGCGCCGGAACCGGCGTCGTACCGACGACTTTCGAGTCTGCGTGAGAGGTTCACCGGACCACCGCCCTTCTGTGCAACTGCTTGTGTGATCGCTCATCCCAATTGGGCTTAAATCGGTTCACCAGCAGGCGTAGACCCTTGGTGGCGGCATCTCGCGCCCCGTCTTGGAGGAGCGGGACACCTTTGTTCGTGGAGAAAGGAAGGGTTCGTGAACGCGGAATGGCAACATCCACTGGTACTCCGATGGTCGCTTCCACGTCTGCGAGGACCAGCCCGCTCTTTGGGTCAGCCATATTCAGGACCACGTGCCGGTACTGAGGGAGCAGCTGCAGCTCGTCGAGAATGTTCAGGCCTGTCCGCAAACCACGAATGCTCGGAATATCCATGCCGCACACCCAGACTGCGTCCGTGGCATTCTCCAGCGCGGCGAGAACATGTTCGCCGAGCCCCGGAGCGGTGTCGATGACAACATACTGGAATTCATGGCGGAGTTGCTCAAGCAGCCTGGAGACGTGCTGGGCTGTGATCCGGTCCATTTCCACTGGATTGCGGGGGGCGCAGAGCGCGTAGATGCTGGCCGGGTGGACGCTCAAGTAAGTCTTGAGGACCATGGAGTCTTGGCTTGCCGGGCCGAGCACGGCGTCGGTGATGGTGTGTTCGGGGTTCAACAACAGACCGCTCGCTACATCGCCAAACTGAAGGTCTAGGTCGACGATCACCACCCCCATGGGCGCCAGAGCACCAAGTCCGACTGCCAGGTTGGTGGCTACTGTTGTCTTACCCACCCCACCCTTTGGGGACATGACGGCAATGATGCGGCCGCCCGTAGCCTGCGACGGGGTCTCGATGGCGTTGGGGGCGAGCCCCCTTCGCCTGCCAGCAGCAGCAAGACTCGCCCGTTCTACCATCACGCGGATGGAGTCCGAGTCCGCCGCGGGAGAGAGGAGGTCCCGCACCCCGGAGCGCATTGCTGCCAGAACCAAGGCCTCGCTTTGTTCCGCGGCCAGCACCACACTGATTTCCGGGAACTGGAGATCCAGCAGAGAAGCGTGTTTGAGAGAGTCATCGAGTTCCAGCCCAGGCCCCAATATCAGCACTTCAGGCGGTTCTCCGAGGAGTTGGTCCAGGATCTCCCGCGGCCCTGCTGGCAAGTAGTCGGCCTGGAACCACTGGAGACTTCCGCTCATTCCTGCAGTTGCAGAGCGTACCCGGCGTTCGAAGTCAAGGTCCGGGGTGATGAGAACGAAGCGGCTCATTTGAATACACTTCCCCGATCGATGACTCCTGTTGCGCCGGCAACGGCATCCGAAGGCTCTTTGCTCAGGTAGATTGTGCCGAACTCCGCGGCGTACACGATTTTTTGGACGTCGACGGCGGACCGTGCCACGGTCACAAGGTAGCCACTCCCTGAAGCCGCGGTCTTGCTGGCGTTCAGGGAACCGCTGCTTGGCTGAGAGGTGGAACTTGAATTGTCTGCAATCGTTCCACTGGCGTCCTGCACGGCGGTGACCAGGACTTGGTGGAATGTGAAGCTTGTCTGGTCAGGGGCGCTGGACTTGTCATCGGCTTTGAAGGACAGCATCACCCCGACCGTGTCACCTGCCTTCACGGTCCCGCCGACAACGCGTTCGATCGGCAGCTTGAGCGTGATTTCTTGGAGCCCTGCGGGTACTTGAACACGGCCCGGACCGGCCAGGCTGTTTGGGTCGACCATCCGGGTTGCAAGCAATTGCTCACCAGGCATGAAGTCAATCGAAGATACCTTGGAGCCCAGATCTCCCAGGTTGTTGACGCTGTCCGCTGCGATTGCCGCCTTGGGCACGGACTTTTTGATGACAGAATCCCCGAATTTTGCCGTGGGAGTTCCTGCGGGAATTTCTTTTTGGATGACGTAGACGTCTTCGGTCTCCGTATTTGCCAGAGCGCGCTTGTCGGCGCCTTGGACATAGAACACGAGCATCACTGTTCCAATGATGGCTACGACAAGCGCAGCGATGCCTCCCAGTAGGCGCGTTTTCATTGTGTTCCCCTTAGAAAATAGACTATTTGACGAGCGTCACAACGGAGCTTTGGAAGTACGGACCCCCTGCTAGACCGGCTGCTGACAACGGAATAGTTTTCAGGAACCGGCCGCAGATCCCTCGGTTGCTTCCACCCAGCCCCGCGCACGCTGGATCGGCCTTTCCTGGAGGTAACCCATCTGAGTTCTGCACGAAATCCCAGCCATGCAGTTCCACCATCGCGTACCCAATAATGTGAAATTGACCATTTGCCCCGTTTCCGGAACCATCGTCGAAAATTGGAAAATATGCGATGGCGAATTTGTTTTGGGAGTAGTCGATTGCCGCGCGCCATGAATCAGTCGTTGACGTGCAGTCGCTGGGAAATTTGCCATTGCCTGGGGCGGAGTCGACCCAGCCGTTGGCGTCAGGGATGCTCTGGCACGTTCCCGTCTCGGTTAGCCAGCCAAAGCCTCCCGGTATGTGGTGTCCAGACGGACTGCCAACGCACGGACTCTTGCCGTGTTCTTTGATGATGACCGTGGTTCCTGGAGGTGCATAGGCGGGTCTCACCTGGCATTGGTCAAAGACCAGTGGCAGAGCGCCCGGTGCAGGCACGTTGGTCCACGTGGCTGTTGCTTGGGCGCCGACCGTCACAGGCGCGGTGTTGAGGGCGTTGGCGAACATTTTGCTCAGGTAGCCGGCTCCGGTGGTGCCGTCCTTGGTAGAGGTTGTGACCGTCACCCGGCCCGGTACGCTCAAATCCACTGATTTCACGGTGCTTGCGCCATCGTTGGCATTCGCATTGGCCAAGGGGCCGGCCAACGAAGTATTGCAGGAACCCTTGGCGCAGCTGCTCGCCACGGCGAGCGCTCCGGAATCAGCTCCGTTTTGCAGTTGGGCCCGCTCCGCGTAGATCTGGCCGACATCGACCGCGACGGCGCCTACCCCAATTAGCGTGAGCATCATGAGCGCGACCATCACGCCCGCAACCCCGCTTTCTCTGTCCTGAAGGTCCCGACGCCGGATCAGCCGTTGCATTGCATCGCTCCCTTGCCAGTGACGGTGAGACTGGAGCCGAAGAATCCGGTGAGCGACTGGCCGCTGTAGGTAGTGGTCACCGTGACGGTTGGAGGGGGACTGCCTGCTGCGCAGGCGCCAGAGTAGCTGAAACTCAGTTTGGAGGTGTCCAGCGAGGGTGCTCCGGCCTTGCCGGCCGCGGTGGCCTTGCTGCTGTCGTTGGTGATTGCCATGGTCCGCGCGGCTTCACGGGAGGCCTGAGTCACTGAAACCTGGATGTTGTAGGCGTTCGAAAACTCAACAACGGCGATGATCAGAGACACGAGGATTGGGGCGACGAGAGCGAATTCGACGGCAACTGCGCCCCGCTCATGGTTCTTGGAAGACTTGATCCTGCGTTTCAAAGGATCCCCCTGTGTAGATGCTGCGGATTTTGCAGCGAGAAAACGGTGCGTTGTGCCGCGCCGATAGGCGCGGCACAACGTTTGTGCCTGGTTACCAGGTGCCGACCGTGGTGCTGAGGGTCGTGAACCAGGTGTTCAGTGCTCCGCCGAACAGGCCGACCCCGCCAACTATGACGAGGGCAATGAGACCGACAAGCAGTGAATACTCGGTTGCCGTTGCGCCTTTTTCGGAGGTCAGTTTGTCTTTGATGCCGGCGACGAATGCGAGGGTCGAAATCATGAGAGTTGACATTGGAAAAAACCTTTCCCAGATAAGTGAATTTGTCTACGAATTCCAGTTACCTACATATTCCGTTTGGCGTTCGGATTTCGATAGGACAAGAATTGCCCGTGGGATGGTTAACAAACAATGCGTAGTGGTACTCGTCTTTCTTAGCGCTGACGGCGGGGACTACTCGAAGAGCGCTTCGGGGGTACTCGGTTTTTCTGCCTAAGTACTACTTAGGTGCCGACACGGATGGGGCTCCTGCGGTCTGAGGGAAGCCAGTGAAGATGGCCCCTGCCTCAAGCGAGGAGCAGGACTACTCCAATTGCCGCGGCGAACATGGCTGGTCCATGAGCCACCTCAGATGGCTTGATTCCGCGCTTCAGGCGCAACATCAGTATCGTCATCATCCCGCCCACCACGAATCCCAGCAGTCCCCCGTAGAACAGCTGCGTCCAGCCCAAGTAGCCCAAGTACATTCCGAGTGGTGCCGCGAGCTTTACATCGCCCATTCCGAGGCCCCCTGGTGAAACTAATCCGAGAATTAAGTACCCGAGGAACAAGATGACGCCGCCGGCAGCTGCGCGCAGCAGTCCAGACCAGTCCGGAACGAGCACAGCCGACATGGTTAACAGACCAAGGCCGGCAGCAAGCAGCAACAGGACCAGCGGGTTTGGAAGTAAATGGTGCGCCACGTCAACGCGTGACAACTGCACTGCGAGCACTGCCAGGAGGAGATAGGCGGGGAGGGCCGGTGAGAAACCAAACCGGAGCGCCAGGAGGATAAACAGCGCTGCGGAGCCCACCGCCGTCGTGATCCTGACAAGGGGGGAGGGGAGCCCGCCAAGCCGCGGCAGGAATCGAGCTATTAGAAGCTCTGCTAGAGGGCTCGTGAGCAGCCCTAGGAGCCCGAGGGGGGCCACGAGCAAGGGCTGGGCGGCAGTTGCTGTCATGGCATCTCCTAGAAGCTCAGGAAGGGTCTCAGTCGTTCACGCTGGTTTCCAGCCTATTTTGACCCTGAAGCTCCTTGCCGCTATTGTTGATAGTCGTTGTGCGTGTCCTTTCTCGATGACACATGCCCGCTTGGGGATCCAGTTGCAGGATCGTTAACTCGACAGGCATATCGGGACTTCGGGATGACTGGTACATAGAGCCCTCACCTCTGCTCCGGTAACGCATACCTAGTAGGCACACGCTCCAGGCGTGCCGCCTAAAACATGAACGCCAGAACAAGAACGAGGCAAAACCGTGCGTACGTACACCCCGAAGCCCGGCGATATCAACCGCCAGTGGCACGTCATCGATGCCACCGACGTTGTCCTTGGTCGTCTTGCCAGCCAGACCGCAACACTGCTGCGCGGAAAGCACAAGCCGACCTTTGCGTCCCACATGGACATGGGCGACTTCGTCATCATCATCAACGCTGAAAAGGTCGCCCTGACCGGCGCCAAGCTGGAGCAGAAGCGCGCATACCGCCACTCCGGCTACCCGGGCGGCCTGACCTCCGTCAACTACGCGGAGCTGTTGGAATCCAACCCGGTCCGCGCCGTGGAGAAGGCCATCAAGGGCATGCTCCCGAAGAACTCCCTCGCTGCACAGCAGTTGGGCAAGCTCAAGGTCTACCGTGGCGCTGAGCACCCCCACGCCGCACAGCAGCCCAAGACTTTCGAAATCACCCAGGTCGCCCAGTAGTCCTGGCCACCAAACAACTTTTAAAACAAGGAGAATCGTGGCTCAGAACGAAGAACTGACCACCGAGGCCGTTGTGGCCGAGGAAAACCTGACTAGCTACACCTCGGAGAGCGGTCCTGCGGAAGCAGAAGCGCCGAAGAAGGAGCGCCCGGCACTGACCGTTTCGGGTGCCGCAGTTGGTCGTCGCAAAGAAGCTGTTGCACGTGTTCGCATCGTGCCCGGCACCGGCAAGTGGATCATCAACGGCCGCGAGCTGGCCAACTACTTCCCGAACAAGCTGCACCAGCAGGATGTCAACGAGCCCTTCAAGATCCTTGATCTTGACGGCGCCTACGACGTCTTCGCCCGCATCCACGGTGGTGGCATTTCCGGTCAGGCCGGCGCACTGCGTCTGGGCATCGCTCGTTCATTGAACGAGATCGACACCGAGAACAACCGCGCCACGCTGAAGAAGGCCGGCTTCCTGCGTCGTGACGCCCGCGTCATCGAGCGTAAGAAGGCTGGTCTCAAGAAGGCACGCAAGGCTCAGCAGTACTCCAAGCGCTAAAAATACGCCTACCCGTGGTGTTGCCGCTGGCGCGACATCACCGCGGGGCCCTCGGCGTTTTTTAGCGCTCGGATCCACAAGCGCTAAATCGCTTTCAAGGCCCGCTCCGCCGCTTGGCGGGGCGGGCCTTGCCGCGTTTAATGGCTACCTTCCAGTGGTCTTCCTAGGTCGTACACCGTGGTGCCATCGGTGACATCTGCGCGGAATGTCTCCGCTACCCAATTCTGAATCGCCGTTAGTTCCCGACTGTTTCCCGGGACCATCAGTTGTTCAGGCTGCTCGACCAGGTAGCAAATTTGTCCCGCAACGACCCAGTCCTGAAACTGCTTCAGGGTGGGACTGGGATCCATCGCGGCAAATCCACCGAGCGGCATGATCGCACGATTGGACGCGAGCTGGAAGCGTGCAGCTGTTTGCGCTGGGTAGGTGGCTGCGGCCCATGTACATCTTGTTGGAGCCAATTGCAGGCGGTCCAGGACTGCCTTGCTCGGACTATTGCCAAGTGCAAGCCCAAAGGCCCACGCGGGATCTTGTTGCTTGACACCGTCAAGGAAGCGACTGAGAGTGTTCGGGTTCCTCGATATGCCGCCAGACAGGGGGTTGGACCCTGCTTGGGGCGATCCGACGGTCAGCAAAGAACAGTACACCGGGCCGATCAACAGTGCTCCGATGGCCAGTGCAGAGATGCCCCGTTCGAGCCATGCCCAGGGCGATCGGATCGCATAGGCTGCGGCAGCCAGCAAGCCCCCAAACAGTAGGGTATTTCCGAACCAATCCGGAAATACCCCGCTAATACGCCACATAGCGTTGGCGAAAATGAAGCTTGCCGCCAAAGCAACTGAGATCCACATACGCCCGATCGCCGTTTTGGCGTCTGATAGCAAGAGCCGGGTCCCAATACCGATACAGAGCGCCAATGGCGGCGCCAAGGACGCGGTGTAGTAGGAATGAAAGCCTTGGCTCATGAAGCTCAGCGTTAGGTACGTAGTCAAGAACCAGAGGACGGCGGCGGAGGCAAGAGTTGCTTCGCTCCGGTCGAGTCGGCGCTTCGCGATGGCCCAGATTATTGCCACGCTGCTGAGTAGCGCCGCCATTAGCAACCAACCTGCCTCCTGGCCGTAATTGATGTTGAATAGCCTGAAAAAGCCTGCATCTGAGCCGACGCCCCTGAACTCCGGCTGAACCAGAGCCATCGACGGGTCATCTTGACGCTGCACGACACGATCGATCCCGTTATACCCGAGTGTCAGCTCAATCATGCTGTTGTGCGTAGATCCGCCAACAAAAGGGCGGGATTGGGCAGGCGTTAGGTCCACGGCGAACGGCCACGCCAGGGAGCCAAAGGCCAAGGCGCCTCCGGCTATTACAAGCCTCAGAAACCTCTTGCGCCAAGATATCTGGGCGAAAAGGAGAAAGGCGATCGCGATCGCAGGCAAGACCAGAAAGGCTTGGAGTTGTTTCGTCAGGAATCCGAGAGCCAACAGGCCGCTCGACAAGAGCAGGGGCTTGAGCCTACCGGTCTCGGCGGCTCGAACTCCGGTGTAGAGCGCTGCAATCATCAACAGGACCATGAGCGGATCCGGATTGTTGTAGCGAGCTAGCAGAACCGTGATTGGCGTGTATGCAAACACCGCGGCCGCGATGAGAGCAGCGGTGGCCGGGAAGTATCTGCGCATCAGGACGAAGATCAGCAGCGTACTGGTCAACGTGATGATGACTTGGGGAACTAGGAGACCCCAAGAGTTGAGTCCGAGTAGGCGGACCGAAAGCCCCATGACCCACAGGCTGAGCGGGGGTTTATCGACGGTGATGGAGTTGCCCCAGTCCGAAGACCCAAAGAAGAACGCTGTGAAATTGTGTTCACCTGACTGAACCGCGGCCGAGTAAAAAGCGTTGGCCCAACCGTTTTGATCCAGCTTCCACAGGTAAAGAAACGCCGTGGAGAGCAAGAGAACGGCCAAAGTGAGCTTCTCCCAGCGTGCGATCGGGGTTGGGCTCCGCATCGCGAAGCCGGCCGCCCGGCGCCTAGTGCCGGAAGCGGTGGATTCGGACACCGTCAATTGACTCCTCCTTCAAATTCTTCCCGGGTGTTGCCCCGCCTGGGACAACAGGATCAAAGTAACGACTCTTTTGGCTGGTGGAGAGTAAGACCAACGCGCCGTTCCTCCGAGCGACGAACCCGGAATACCCAGATCCGGAGCAGAACAAAACGGATAAGAGTGGCGAATACGTTTGCGCAAGTCAGGACGATCAGCTCGGTACGGGGTGCCGCATCCGGGTGGATGGCATGCAGCAGGAGCAGGGAGGACGAGGTGATGCCCCAGGCGACCAAGAAGACTACAAGGCCTTGAAACTGTTGTGTGAACAGCCGCTCCGGTCCGTGGATCCTGAAGGTAAAGCGACGGTTGGCCGCGGTGTTGGCGATGGCCGTGACCAACAGTGCCAGGAAGTTCCCCTGCTGAGCGCCGAAAGGGCCCTGGAATAGCAGATATAGCAAAGCAAACGCGAGAGTGGAGAACGCGCCGACGATTCCGAAACGCACCACTTGGCCGAAGAAACTGGGACGCGTTGGCGCGGCGATAGGTCCTCGCCCCAGCTCCGCGTATATCGCTTGCAAAGGGATATTTCCCTTCATCATGGAACCGGCGACGCGCACGAGGCCCCTGATGTCGTCGACGGCCGTTTGGCGGATGTCCACACTGCTGTCAGGATCGTCGATCCAGTCGACTGGAATCTCGTGGATACGAAGCCCGGCCCGCTCCGCCAAGATCAACAGCTCGGTGTCGAAGAACCAGCAATTGTCCTCCACATAAGGAAGCAGTCGATGCGCGACTTCCGCCCTGACGGCCTTAAAGCCACACTGGGCATCGGAAAACCGTACCTGCATGGTCCGTTTGAGAAGCAGGTTATAACTCCGGGAAATGAATTCCCGTTTGGGACCCCTGACTACCCTGGAAGTCCGGCCAAGCCGCGTGCCGATGCTGACATCCGAGTGTCCGGAAAGCAGGGGAGCGATGAGCGGCGGCAACGCCGCCAAATCGGTCGAGAGATCTACGTCGACATATGCCAGAACTTTGGCTTTTGATGACGTCCAGGCGTCGCGGAGCGCGAAGCCTCGTCCTTTAGTCTCGAGGCGCCGATAACTGACATTTGGAATCTCATCAACAAGTTTTCGCGAAATGGCGCCGGTCGCGTCCGTGCTCGCATTATCGGCAATCGTGATTTTCCAGCTGTACAACAATTCCCGGGAAAGATACTCGGCAAGCCGGCAAATGCTTCTTTCGAGTATGGCGGACTCGTTGAAAACGGGGACGATTATTTCGAGCGCCAAGCCCCCAGAGCTAGGTGTCATGCGGTAATCGTAGATACTTGTTAAGAGGCATTACTAGAGTGGAACAAAAAACGCAAGTCAAGTAGTGCCACTCTTGCGGTCGCGCGGCTGAAGGGTTACAAGCGGGGCCCGGCACTCGTTGCCTCGGCCCCTACTGCCGTCGTCTAGACTGGGACGCGATGGCTAGATTATTTGGAACAGATGGCGTGCGTGGTCTCGCCAATGGATTGCTCACTGCGGAGCTTGCTCTCCAGTTGGCCCAAGCGGCTGCGGTGGTCCTCGGCCACGAGCGCGCGGCCAACGGAACGCGGCCGCGCGCCGTCGTCGCCCGGGATCCGCGCGCCAGCGGCGAGTTTATCGCTGCTGCGGTGGAAGCCGGGCTCTCGAGCTCCGGCATCGATGTGTACGACGCCGGTGTGCTGCCCACGCCCGCGGCGGCCTACCTCATCGCGGACCTCGATGCCGATTTCGGGGTCATGATCTCGGCGTCGCACAACCCTGCACCGGACAACGGCATCAAGTTTTTTGCCCGCGGCGGCCAGAAGCTCCCGGACGAGGTGGAGGACGCGATTGAGGCCCAGCTCGGCAAGGAACCGTCCCGTCCCGTAGCCGGCGACGTCGGCCGTATCCAACGCTTCTCGGACGCCGAGGACCGCTACATCGTCCATCTGCTCGGTACCCTCCCGCACCGTCTCGACGGTCTCAAGGTTGTGCTGGACTGCGCCCACGGTGCCGCCAGCGGCTGTTCCCCGCAGGTCTTCGCCAGTGCCGGCGCCGAAGTCGTGGTGATTGGTGCGGAGCCTGACGGCCTTAACATCAACGACGGCGTAGGTTCCACCCACCTTGGCCCGCTGAAGGCAGCAGTTGTCAAGCACGGTGCTGACTTCGGCATAGCCCACGACGGTGACGCCGACCGCTGTCTCGCTGTGGACCACGAAGGCAACGAAGTTGACGGTGACCAGATCATGGCGATCCTGGCCCTCGCGCTGAAAGAGTCCGGAAAGCTGAAGGACGACGTCCTGGTCGCTACTGTGATGAGCAACCTCGGGCTCAAGATCGCCTTGCGGAATGCTGGAATCACCATCCGCGAGACCGCAGTAGGGGACCGCTACGTCTTGGAGGAAATGCGCGACGGCGGGTTTAGCCTTGGCGGGGAGCAATCGGGCCACGTCATCTTCTCCGACTACGCCACCACTGGCGACGGCGTCCTGACTGGTTTGCAGATCGCCGCCCAGGTGGCTGGCACCGGAAGGACCCTCAAGGATCTCGCACGTGTCATGACCAAGCTGCCGCAGCTCATGATTAACGTCAAGGGCGTGGACAAGTCACGGGCAGCATCGGACGAAGGCGTGGCCGCTGCGGTGGCCGCGGCCGAACTGGAACTTGGCGAGACCGGCCGAGTGCTCCTTCGGCCTTCGGGCACGGAAGCGCTGGTGCGGGTGATGGTCGAGGCTGCGGACATGGATACCGCAACCCGCATTTGCACCGAACTTGCCGGCGTCGTCGAAGACCGCCTCACGATTCCGCGGGAACTGGCCTTCTAGCCCGAGCCCCGGCAAAGAAGCGAAACAAGTGTGGCCCGCCTCCCGAGGGAGACGGGCCACACTTGTTGAAGCTACCTTTGGGCGAGGTTGTCGCGGATCTCGGTGAGGAGCGTGACCGCGGGGTCCGCGGCCGGCTCTTCTTCGGCGATGCCCAATTTGGCGTTGCGACGCTCGATGAGATGGTTCATGGGAGCTACCACTACGAAATAGATGGCAGCGGCTACCAAGACGAAATTGACGATTGCAGTCAGCAAAACACCGAATTGCAGATCATTTCCGTTGATGGTCACTTTGGCGAAACTGTCAAAGTTGGGGGAGCCAACCAAGGCAGCGATCAGCGGCATGAGGACGTTCTTGACGAGTGCATCAACAACCGCACCGAAGGCGGCACCCATGACGACGGCTACGGCAAGGTCTACGACATTGCCCTTCAGAATGAAATTCTTGAATCCACTCAGCATGGCACCAAACTAGCGCATGCTGATCAATTCAGGGTGGGTTGCGTTCGACCTCTGTTGGGAGTGTCGGGAACTTTCCGGATTAGTCAACCGTTATTGGTAGCTCGGCGCTGCTTCAAGGCCGAAATATTCTTCAAGAGTGCTGATGCCGCGGTTGGCCATGTCCGTTGCGGCCTCAACCCCGATAAAGCGCAAGTGCCAAGACTCGTAGTAATAGCCGGTGACTTCTTGGCGCATCCGCGGGTACCTGACAACAAATCCGTACTTGTAGGCGTTGTCCCTGGCCCAAACAGCGGCCGGCTGCTCGGCGAAGCAGGGCTCGAAGCTGCACGCCCCGCCACCGTCGCCGATATCGAACGCCCAGCCGGTCTGGTGTTCCGAGAAGCCGGGTCGTGCGGAGGCAGTGTCGGCCGAGGCTTGGCCGCGCGTGTTCACGTACCCGTTGTATGTGGTGGTTTGGGTCTGGAATGAACGGTAGCCCGACGCCAGCGTCATGGTCACCCCGGCCGAGGCGGCCGCGGCGAAGAGCTTTTCGGCGGCGCCGGCTGTCGTGCTGTTGAGCAGGGAAGCTTCTCCGCTGACCGCCAGTTGGACCTTCGGTTGAACCAAGTCGGCAGGGACGAACTGCAGGGGTGTCAGCGGCCGGTGCTTGTTGACAATGACCCATTGGCTCGTGGGGTCGCTCAGGGAATGCTTTTGGGACAAAGCCCCCGACGGCGGTGCGCTCGACGGCGGTGCCTCGTTCGCCGTTGGTGCTGGAACCGGTGTTGTGGTCGCCGCCGTCGGTGTCGGCGTTGCCGTGGGGGGACCTGAGGGGGGCGGAGCCGGAGCAGGTGACGCGGCCCGGGTATCCGGGGTGCAGGCAGCCAAGGCAGTCAGTCCCACGCCTGCCGCCAGCAGCGCAGTGAACGACCTACGGCTGGTGCGGCAGTTGTAGCACATGCGTGCTAGAGCTTCCGGAGCAGCATTCGGCGGATGGAATGATCGGCATCCTTCGTGAGGACAAGTTGGGCACGCCCGCGCGTAGGGAGCACGTTTTCCTCGAGGTTGGGCTCGTTGATGCGTTTCCAGATGCCGCGTGCAGTGGCTTCCGCCTCGGCGTCGGAGAGGGTCGCATATCGGTGGAAGTAGGATTCGGGCTGGGCGAAAGCCGTACTCCGAAGCTTGCGGAACCGGTCCACGTACCAGTCTTCGATGTACGAAGTCTTGGCGTCGACGTAGATCGAGAAATCAAAGAAGTCGCTCAGCGCCAAGCCTTGCCGGCCGTCTTGCCGGGGACGGGCGGGCGCCAACACATTGAGGCCCTCGACGATAAGGACGTCGGGCCGGCGGACCACCACTTCCTTGTCGGGGACGATGTCGTACGTGACGTGCGAGTACCAGGGAGCGCGGACCTCTTCGGCGCCACCCTTGATCGCACTCACGAAACGTAACAGTGCCCGCCGGTCATAGGACTCCGGAAAGCCCTTGCGTTCGAGCAGGTGCCGACGCTTGAGCTCAGCGAGGGGATAGAGGAATCCGTCGGTGGTGATGAGTTCCACGTTCGGAGTGCCCGGCCAGCGGCGGAGCATTTCGCGCAGCACGCGGGCAATCGTGGACTTGCCCACGGCCACCGAGCCTGCGACGCCTATCACGAAGGGCGTTCGCTGGGTTTGCTCGCCCAGGAATGTGGTGGTGGCCGCATGAAGCTGCTGTGACGCTTGGACGTAGAGATGCAGCAAACGGGAGAGCGGAAGGTAGACCTCGCGGATTTCCTTCATGTCCAGGGGATCGCCGAGGCCGCGAAGCCGGACGATGTCCTCTTCGTTAAGCGGTTGCTCCATTTGAGCAGCCAGCCTGGACCACGTCTGTCTGTCCAGCTCCACGAACGGAGAAGAGCCGTCGCCGTTCGCTTCATTGCGTTGCAAAGTCACCCTAGCGATTCTGCCCTTCCACGGGCTGATCCGGAAATACTGCGTGAACGGCGGGAAGAATTTGTGTGAGCATGCTCTCCGTAAAACCGTACGATCCGCCGATTTCCGGACGACGGCGGGACAGCGGGGCTGGATATCCTACCTCCGTTTCGCAGGGCACCCGCTACTCTTGTAGGCATGTGTGGAATCGTGGGTTACGTTGGCAATTCATCCCGCCGGGCAGACGCCGGGCACTCGGCTCTCGACGTCGTGCTTGAAGGGCTTCGTCGTCTTGAATACCGGGGCTATGACTCAGCCGGAGTTGCAGTGGTGGCTGATGGAACCATCGCCAGCCGGAAGAAGTCGGGAAAGCTCAGTAATCTGCTGAACGAACTCGAGGACAATCCGCTCCCGGAGTCCTTGACCGGCATCGGCCACACCCGTTGGGCTACCCACGGCGGACCCACGGATCAGAACGCCCACCCGCATCTGGCAGACGGCGGACGCCTGGCGATGATCCACAACGGAATCATTGAAAACTTCGCCGAGCTCAAGCAGGAGCTTGTCGCCAAGGGCGTCACTTTCGCGTCGGAGACGGACACAGAGGTTGCAGCAGCACTTCTGGGGGATATTTTCCGCAACCAGCTCAAGGGGGATTCGTCCAATGGCAAGCTCACCAAAGCGATGCAGCTTGCCTGCCAGCGGCTTGAAGGCGCTTTCACGCTCCTCGCCGTGCACGCTGAGCGTCCCGACGTCGTCGTGGCCGCCCGCCGCAACTCTCCCCTCGTAGTCGGACTCGGCGAGGGGGAAAACTTCCTTGGTTCGGACGTTTCCGGCTTCATCGACCACACGCGCCGCGCCGTCGAGCTTGGCCAGGACCAGATCGTTACCATCACGGCCGACTCCGTGGAGATCACGGACTTCTTCGGCGCTCCCGCCGAAGGCAAGGAATACCACGTTGACTGGGATCCGGCCTCTGCGGAAAAGGGTGGCTTCAGCTCCTTCATGGAGAAGGAAATCCATGACCAGCCCGACGCCGTCACCCAGACCCTGCTCGGCCGCTCGGACATCAACGGCCAACTGACCCTCAGTGAGCTCCGGATCGACCCCGAGTTGCTGAAGCAGGTCAACAAGATCATCGTGCTTGCTTGCGGCACAGCAGCCTACGCCGGGATGGTGGCCAAGTACGCCATCGAGAACTGGTGCCGTATCCCCACCGAGGTGGAACTCGCGCACGAGTTCCGTTACCGGGACCCGATCGTTGACGCCAACACCTTGGTGGTGTCCATCAGCCAGTCCGGCGAAACCATGGACACTTTGATGGCCGTACGCTACGCCCGTGAGCAGGGTGCCAAGACGATCTCCATCTGCAACACCAACGGCTCCACCATCCCGCGGGAATCCGACGCCGTGCTTTATACACATGCCGGTCCCGAGATCGCGGTCGCTTCGACCAAGGCATTCCTCGCCCAGATCACCGCTGCCTACCTGCTTGGCCTCTATCTGGCCCAGTTGCGCGGGAACATCTTCTCCGGTCAGATCAAGGACGTCTTGGCGGACCTTGGAAAGATCCCTGCCCACATCCAGAAGATCCTCGACAATGCCGGACCTCTCCGCGAGCTCGCCCGCAGCATGAAGGACGAGAAGTCCGTACTGTTTCTTGGCCGCCACGTCGGCTTCCCGGTGGCCCTTGAAGGCGCGTTGAAGCTCAAGGAAATCGCTTACATCCACGCCGAAGGGTTCGCTGCAGGCGAGCTCAAGCACGGACCGATCGCCCTGATCGAGGAAGGACAGCCCGTCTTCGTGGTGGTCCCGTCCCCGCGTGGCCGCGACTCCCTCCACGCGAAGGTTGTGAGCAACATCCAGGAAATCCGCGCCCGAGGTGCGCGCACCCTGGTGATCGCCGAAGAGGGCGACGAAGCCGTGCGGGCCTACGCCGAGTACGTCTTCTACGTTCCGCAGACCCCTACGCTCCTGATGCCGCTGCTCACTACGGTTCCCCTGCAGATTTTCGCGGCTGAGCTGGCCAAGGCCAAGGGGTACGACGTGGACCAGCCGCGCAACCTCGCCAAGAGCGTGACCGTAGAATAGCCGCATGATTGTTGGCATAGGCGTAGACGTCGTAGACATTGAGCGCTTCGGGCGCCAACTCGAGCGGACCCCGGGCCTCCGTGACCGCTTGTTCGTTCCCGCGGAACGCGAGCTGAACACGCGGTCCTTGGCTGCGCGCTTTGCCGCCAAGGAAGCTGTGGCCAAGGTATTGGGAGCTCCCGCGGGCATGAACTGGCAGGATTGCTGGATCGGCTTGGACCAGTACGGCCCCACGATCAAGGTCAAGGGCACCGTCCTCGCGGTGGCCGACTCCAAGGGCGTGAAACGCTGGCATGTTTCGATGAGCCACGACGGCGGAATCGCTACTGCCATGGTCATCGCCGAAGCTTAGCAGCGTCAGCAACCATGATCAGCGCCTTCACCGGAACACAGATCAGGGCAGCGGAACAACCGCTTCTCGATGCCGGAGAAGGCGCTGTTCTCATGCAGCGAGCGGCCCACGGACTGGCGAACGCCGTCGTAAATGAGCTCCGCTCGGAGGGCCGCCGCCTTTACGGATCGAGCGTCACCGTGCTGGCGGGCAAAGGGAACAACGGCGGGGACGGTCTTTTCGCCGCGGCAATCCTCGCACGCCGCGGAATGCGCACGACGGCGGTGCTCACCGCCGGTTCTGCCCATCCTGGCGCCCTGGGGGCCTTTGGCGCGGCCGGTGGACGTATCCACGTTTTGGACGAGAATAATGCCGAAGAGCTCGCCGTGCTCATCGCCGGAGACGATGTGGTCATCGATGCCATCCTTGGCACGGGCGCCCGCGGCGGCCTCGGCGGTCCGGCTGCGGAATTGATTGTGGCCTTGCAGGAGTTAAAGCCGAAGGTAGTTGTAGCCTGCGATGTCCCTAGCGGAGTGGACGCAGACACCGGCGAGGTCCACTGGCCCGTGCTGACGGCGCGGCTCACCGTGGCATTCGGGGCAGTCAAAGCGGGCCTCATGGCCGATCCTGGCGAGGGCTGTGCCGGCCGTGTCCTCCCGGTGCCCATCGGCATGGAAGATTCGCTTCCACTACCTGCCCTTCGCCGCCTCTCTGTCCGCGACGTGGCTGCTGTGCTGCCGAACCCCGGACGCCGGGTCCACAAATACACCAGGGGAGTCCTGGGCATTGTGGCCGGTTCCGAGCGCTACACAGGGGCAGCGGCTCTCTCGGTCGAGGCGGCCTCCGTCGCCGGCGCGGGAATGGTGCGGTACCTCGGCCCGGAGACGGTTGCACGCCAAGTTCTGGAGCGGACCCCTGAAGCGATCTGGGAGCCGGGCGAGCCCGGCCGGGTCCAGGCGTGGCTGCTTGGGCCTGGACTGAACGGGACCGAGCAACTACAACGTGCCCGGGACGTACTTGCCGCAGCGTCCGCCGCCGGCCAGCCCGCCGTCGTCGACGCCGGTGCCCTGGAGCTCCTGCCCGAACGCTGCCCGCCCCACTGGATCCTGACCCCGCACGCGGGAGAACTCGCTGCCCTTCTTGGCCGGGGCGAAGTGTGCGTGACGCGTGAGGATGTGGAATCGCGGACCTTGCATTTCGTGAGGCTCGCTGCCGAACACACCGGTGCCGTGGTCCTCCTCAAAGGTGCAACAACGTTGATTGCTTCCCCTTCCGGAGCGGTCTTCAGCCAGTCGGAGGGGTGCCCGTGGATGTCCACTGCAGGCAGTGGAGATGTCCTGGGCGGGATACTTGGCGCCTTGGCGGCAACATATGCGGAGTCCGGCATGGACGACGACGGACCATTCGCAGCTCAGGGGATCGAGCCTGCGGAACGTTGGGCAGCAGCAGCGGCCGTCGGTGCGAGCATCCATGGAATGGCCGGCAGTGCCGCCTCGGCGGGTGGGCCGCTCACGGCTTCCGACATCGTCCGGGCGGTCCCTGGCGTCTACCGAGCTCTCATGGAACATCGCACCAGATAATCTCCGATGTTCTTTAAATGTCGCATAGTCTGGCTAGGCTTGCAGGAAGTTATCCGGCACGTGAAGGAGGACACATGGACGTTTGGCCAGGATCCGCGTATCCGTTGGGTGCTACTTTCGATGGCACGGGGACGAATTTCGCGTTGTTCAGCGAAAAAGCGGAGAAGGTGGAGTTGTGTCTCTTTGACGAGGACGGTAATGAGGTCAGCTATACCGTCAGCGAGGTGGATGGTTATGTGTGGCATTGTTATCTTCCGCATGTTCAGCCGGGGCAGAAGTACGGGTACCGGGTGCATGGTTTGTATGATCCTGCTGCGGGTCAGCGTTTCAATCCGAACAAGCTTCTGCTGGATCCTTATGCCAAGGCTGTGCATCGGCAGATCGATTGGGATCCGGCTCTTTTCTCTTACAACATGGGGGATCCTGATTCCCGGAATGATAAGGATTCCGCGCCGCACATGATGATGGGTGTGGTGATCAATCCGTTTTTCGATTGGGCCGGTGATCAGCAGCTTCGGATCCCGTATCACCGTTCGGTGATTTATGAGGCGCATGTGAAGGGCCTGACGCAGCTTCACCCGGAGGTGCCCGGTGAGCAGCGCGGTACGTATGCCGGTGTCGCGCATCCGGCGGTGGTTGCCCATTTGAAGAAGCTGGGGGTCACGGCTATCGAGCTGATGCCGGTCCATCAGTTCACGAACGACGGTATTCTGCAGGACAGGGGGTTGAATAATTACTGGGGGTATAACACCATCGGGTTCTTCGCTCCGCATAATGGTTATAGCTCCAAGGGTGATACCGGCCAGCAGGTGCAGGACTTCAAGGCGATGGTCAGGGCTTTGCATACGGCGGGTATCGAGGTCATTCTCGATGTGGTGTATAACCACACGGCCGAGGGTAATCATCTGGGGCCCACCTTGTCGTTCAAGGGGATCGATAATTCCGCGTATTACCGTCTGGTGGAGGGTGATCTCAAGCATTACATGGATTACACGGGGACGGGCAACTCGTTGAACGTGCGCAGCCCGCATTCCTTGCAGTTGCTGATGGATTCTTTGCGTTATTGGGTGACGGAGATGCATGTGGATGGTTTCCGTTTTGATCTTGCCTCCACGTTGGCGCGGGAGTTTTATGATGTGGACAAGCTCTCGACGTTCTTTGAATTGATCCAGCAGGATCCGGTGGTCTCGCAGGTGAAGTTGATTGCGGAGCCTTGGGATGTGGGTCCGGGCGGGTATCAGGTGGGGAATTTCCCGCCGCAGTGGACGGAGTGGAATGGCCAGTACCGGGACACGGTGCGTGATTTCTGGCGGGGGGAGCCTTCCACGCTGGGTGAGTTCGCTTCGCGGTTGACTGGTTCGGCGGACCTTTACGAGCATTCGGGGCGGCGTCCGGTGGCTTCGATCAATTTCGTCACGGCCCATGACGGGTTCACGTTGGCTGACCTTGTTTCGTATAACGAGAAGCACAACGAGGCCAACGGTGAGGGTAACAATGACGGGGAGTCTCATAACCGTTCCTGGAATTGCGGGGTTGAGGGGCCCACGGAGGATCCGAAGGTCCTGGGTCTGCGGGCCCGTCAGCAGCGGAACTTCATTGCGTCCATGCTGCTTTCCCAGGGTGTTCCGATGCTGTTGCATGGTGATGAGCTGGGCCGGTCGCAGCGGGGGAATAACAACGGTTATTGCCAGGACTCGGAGTTGACGTGGATCAATTGGGAGAGTGTGGATCAGCCGTTGGTGGAGTTCACGGCGGCGGTCAGTGCGTTGCGGGCCAAGCACCCCACGTTCCGGCGGAGCCGGTTCTTTGATGGCCGTCCGGTGCTTCGGGGGGAAGGCGAGAGGCTTCCGGATATCGTGTGGCTGGACGTGGACGGGACCACGATGACGCCCTCGGACTGGGACAGCGGTTTCGGTCGCTCCGTGGGGGTGTTCCTCAACGGTGACGGGATCCGTGGCCGGGATAACCAGGGGCGCCGGATCAAGGACGTTAATTTCCTGCTGTACTTCAACGCCCACGACGATGAAGTCGGTTTCAGGGTTCCCTCGGACGAATACGCGCCCGCGTGGGACATCATCATCGATACCGCTGGCGGCGGAGCCGACACCGAACCCGTACTGGCGGAAACCGTCCTCGGTGTCGGGGCCAAATCGCTCGTGGTCTTGCGGGCACACAGCGTGCCGGACACGGACCCGGACCACTCCGTCGCCGCTTCCCTGGCCGCCTTGTCGCAGACAACCACGCCCGAAACGGCTTCCTTGACGGCACCAGCCACGCCGGCACCGACTGAGCCCGCTTCCGGAAGCGAGCCTGCCTCCGGAAGCAAGGTCGCCTCCGGAAGCAAGGCTGCCGCCGATGCCAAGCCCCCTGCCGCGCCGAAGAAGCCCAGAAAGCCACGCGTCCCCAAGAACGGGAAATCATGAGGACGCCGGCCTCCACGTACCGGCTCCAGATCCGTTCCTCGTTCACGCTCCAGGACGCGGCAGCTCTCACGGACTATCTACGCGAGCTCGGGGTCGACTGGGTGTACTTGTCGCCCATCCTGACGGCGGAGGAAGGCTCGGACCACGGTTACGACGTGACCGACCCCTCCGCCGTTGATGCTTCCCGTGGCGGGGCGGAAGGGCTCGCCGCAGTCTCCAAGGCGGCACGGGAAGCCGGACTCGGGGTCCTGGTGGACATTGTTCCCAACCACATGGGCGTTGCGTCGCCTCCGCAAAACGCCTGGTGGTGGTCGCTCCTCAAAGAAGGCAAGACTTCCCGTTACGCGGAAGCATTCGACGTCGATTGGGACTTCGGCGGCGGAAAGCTACGGCTCCCGGTTCTCGGCAGCGACGACGACCTCGACAAACTGGAAGTGGTCGACGGCGAAATGCGCTACTTCGACCATCGGTACCCGCTGGCCGACGGCAGCTACGCCCCCGGTGACACCGCCCGGGACATCCATGCACGTCAGCATTACGAACTGATCGGCTGGCGGCGGGCCGACGACGAACTGAATTACCGCCGATTCTTCGCGGTCAACACTTTGGCCGGGATCCGCGTGGAAATCCCCTGGGTTTTCGAGGAATCCCACGCCGAGGTCTCCCGCTGGTTCCGCGACGGACTCGTGGACGGGCTGAGGATCGACCACCCTGACGGGCTCGCGGATCCGGCCGGATACTTGGCCCGCCTGAAGGAGACCACAGCCGGCTCCTATGTGCTCATAGAGAAGATCCTGGAGCCGGGGGAGGAACTTCCGGAGAATTTCGATTGCGAAGGAACCACCGGCTATGACGCACTCGCCGACGTCGACCGCCTTTTCGTTGATCCCGACGCCGAGGCACCGCTGGACGCCCTGGACGCAAGGCTCCGGGGCACCCAGTCACCGGCTGATTACCAGGCCATGATCCACGGGACCAAGCGGCGCATCACCGACGGCATCCTGCACTCGGAAATTCTGCGGCTTGCGAGGCTCGTCCCGGAGTCGCCGGAGCTTCCTCGGCGTGAAGTGGCCGATGCGCTGGCCGAGGTCATTGCCTCCTTCCCCGTTTACCGAAGCTACCTACCGTTCGGCAAAGACATCGTGGTGGAGGCCGTTGAGCGTTCCGCCCAGACCAGGCCGGAGCTCGGAAGAGTCCTCGATGCGCTGCTTCCGCTGCTGCTCGACGCTACCGGTGAACTGGGCTGCCGGTTCCAACAAACCTCAGGCATGGTCATGGCAAAAGGCGTGGAAGACACCGCGTTCTTCCGCTACACGCGTCTTGGAACGCTGACCGAGGTTGGAGCGGACCCCACGGAATTCGCCCTGTCCCCGGCTGGATTCCATGACCGGATGGTGCGCCGCCAGGAACGGCTCCGGCTGTCCATGACCACGCTGACCACGCACGACACGAAGCGCAGCGAAGACACCCGGGCCAGGATCTCCGCTATCTCAGAGGCAATCCCCGAGTGGGAAGCATTCGTGGACAGGATGCAAGAACTTGCTCCGATTCCCGACGGACCCCTCGCAGCCCTCGTGTGGCAATCCATGACGGGCGCTTGGCCAGCCAGTCGCGAACGCCTTCACGGCTACGTCGTCAAGGCGGCACGCGAGGCCGGTAACTCCACCAGCTGGACGGAGCCGGACGAAGGATTCGAAGCGAGCCTCACCTCCGCCGTCGACGCAGTCTTCGATATTCCGGAGGCCTCGGCCGCACTGGAAGGGTTCGTGGCCCTTTTGGAACCGTACGGGACGTCCAACTCGTTGTCGGCCAAGATTGTCCAGCTGACCATGCCGGGCGTACCGGACGTCTACCAAGGGACTGAGTTGTGGGACCGTTCGCTCACCGATCCGGACAACCGCCGCCCGGTCGATTTCGAACGGCGCAGGGCCGCGCTTGCAGCCCTTGACGCCGGTGCCCCAACTGAGGTGCGGGACGAACTGGCTAAGCTGCTGCTGACTTCCCGGGCGCTGCGCCTGCGTCGCGACCGGCCTGAGCTCTTCGGTGGTTACAGTCCTGTCAATGCCGACGGGCCCGCGGCCGAACATCTGATCGCCTTCGACCGCGGCGCGGCCGGCTCCGGCGCCATCACTCTAGCCACCAGGCTCCCGCGGAAGCTTGAGCTGAGTGGCGGATGGCAGGACACCTCCATCCAACTGAAACACGCGGTCCATGACACGCTCACGGGCAACAGCTACCCAGCAGGCGAGGCGCAGCTCACACGCCTTCTGTCGAGGTTCCCGGTGGCCCTGCTCATACCGGTCACCTAGCCAGGCCACTAACAACTGCCGACAAGCGATGTCCGAACAAGACGACGAGGGGGAACCATGCCTGAGACGAGCAGCACGCGGAAAGGATTCGAGGTGTGGGCCCCGTTTGCAGAGTCCGTCACTCTGCTCGCAGCGGGCCAGCACCACGAAATGAGATCGCTTGACGACGGCGTCACTGGCTGGTGGACGGCGGACGTAGCCAGGGAGGGCGGGACTGACTACGGTTATCTGGTTGACGGAAAGGGGCCCTTTCCCGATCCGAGATCGCAGAGACAGCCAAACAGCGTCCATGGCTTGTCCCGTACGTTCGACGCCTCGTCCTACGCCTGGAACGACGCGGAATGGGCCGGGCGCGGGCTTGGCGGCGCCGTCATCTACGAGCTTCACCTGGGAACATTCACACCGGCGGGCACCTTGGACGCGGCAGCCGAAAAGCTCGATTACCTGGCTGAGCTGGGAATCGACTTCGTGGAACTCCTGCCCGTCAACGCCTTCAATGGCGACCACAACTGGGGCTACGACGGCGTCCTGTGGTTCGCCGTCCACGAAGCCTACGGGGGACCGGAGGCTTATCAGCGGTTTGTTGATGCCGCGCATGGTGCCGGACTCGGCGTCATCCAGGACGTGGTCTACAACCATCTTGGGCCCAGCGGAAACTACCTGCCCAAGTTCGGCCCCTACCTAAAATCCGGTGAAGGCAACAGCTGGGGCGATTCGGTGAATCTGGACGGCCCCGGCTCGGACGAAGTCCGCCAATACATTCTGGACAATGCCGCCATGTGGTTGAACGATCTCCACGTGGACGGGCTGCGCCTGGACGCCGTGCACGCCCTCCGTGACGAAAGGGCCGTCCATATCCTGGAGGACCTTGCCGGCCTTGCGGACGGCATCGAAGCCGAAACCGGCATCCCCAAGACCTTGATCGCTGAATCAGACCTCAATAATCCGCGCCTTATCTACCGCAGGGACACCAACGGTTACGGCCTGGAGGGGCAGTGGAGCGACGACTTCCACCACGCCGTCCACGTGAACCTCACCGGTGAGACCGCCGGCTATTACGCCGATTTTGATTCTTTGGCGGCCTTGGCCAAAGTCCTTGAACACGGATATTTCCACGATGGCAGCTACTCGAGCTTCCGCGGCAGGCATCATGGCCGGCCCATTCGCACAGGCCTGGCGCATCCTGCGGCGCTCGTGGTGTGCAGTCAGAACCACGATCAAATCGGTAACCGTGCCGCGGGTGACCGCCTCAGCGCAAGCCTGTCCTACGGCAGGCTGGCACTGGCCGCCGTGTTGACCATGACCTCTCCGTTCACCCCGATGTTGTTCATGGGCGAAGAGTTCGGCGCTTCCACGCCCTGGCAGTTCTTCACCTCGCATCCCGAAGAATGGCTGGCTGAAGCTACTGCGAACGGCCGCCTCAAGGAATTCGAACGGATGGGTTGGGACCCGGCCTTGGTGCCCAACCCCCAGGACCCGGAGACCTTCACGCGTTCGAAGCTCAAGTGGGAGGAAGTCCACGACGGCGATCACGCCCGGCTGTTGGAGCTTTACCGTGCCTTGGCGAACCTCAGGCGCTCGACGCCGGAGCTCGCCGGCGGCGGATTCACCGACACCCACGTTGACTTCAGCGAAGAGGACCACTGGCTGGTTCTCAGCCGGGGCGCCGTGAGGGTCGCATGCAACTTCGGGGACCGAGCCGTGACGAAGGCGATCGACGGCGAACTCTTGCTCGCCACGGACCCTTCGGCCGACGTCGGGAACGGAACGCTGACGATCCCGGCGGAGAGCGCCGCCGTCGTACGCCTTCCCGCACGGGAGCTGGTGGCAGGATAGTGCGTATGACTTATTCGGCTGCGGAAAACCGCTATGAAACCATGCCCTACCGTCGCGTCGGACGAAGCGGTCTCAAACTTCCCGCCATTTCGTTGGGACTGTGGCACAACTTCGGTGACGACAAGCGATTCGAGGAGCAGCGTGCCATCCTGCGCCGTGCTTTCGACCTTGGGGTGAATCACTTCGACCTCGCCAACAACTATGGTCCGCCGGACGGTTCTGCCGAAACGAACTTCGGACGCCACCTGAAGGACGACTTCAAGCCATACCGCGATGAACTCGTCATTTCCACCAAGGCCGGTTACTACATGTGGCCCGGCCCCTACGGGGAATGGGGCTCCCGTAAGTACCTCCTTTCCAGCCTGGACCAGTCTCTGCAACGCATGGGCCTGGACTACGTGGACATCTTCTACAGCCACAGGCCGGATCCTGAAACACCCCTTGAAGAAACCATGGGCGCACTGGACTACGCCGTCCGTTCCGGTAAGGCGCTGTACGCGGGTATCTCCTCCTATACTCCGGAACAGACTCTCGAAGCCGCCCGGATCCTCAAGGAGATGGGCACGCCGCTGCTCATCCACCAGCCCAGCTATTCCATGCTCAACCGCTGGACCGAGAATGGCTCGCCGAACCTCTACGAAACTCTTGACCAGGTGGGTGCCGGATCCATCGCTTTCTCCCCGCTGGCGCAGGGGATGCTGAGCGACCGGTACTTGAACGGCATCCCGGCAGATTCGCGAGCGGCCAAGGAACGGTTCCTGTCCGAATCGGCGCTCAGCGAGGAAAAGCTGGACCGGGTACGGGGATTGAACGCGATCGCCGAAGGACGCGGGCAGACCCTCGCGCAGATGGCTATCGCCTGGATCCTGCGCGAACAGCCCAAGGGCTCATCCGTGACCTCGGCCTTGGTGGGTGCGTCAAGTGTCGCGCAGCTGGAGGACACGCTGTCCGCCATCAACAACCTCGACTTCTCATCAGAGGAACTGACCGCCATTGACGAGTTCGCCGTCGAATCCGACATCAATCTGTGGGCGCAGAAGTAGATTCGGAAACTTAACACAAGTGCGGGGTCGGCTGGGAACAAAGACGGCCCCGTGCGTGTTGGTTACAATGCAAAGAGCGCCGAATGGCGCTGTGCCTTTAAGTCGCCGTCATACACTCATGTACTGACGCGCCAGGCACCTGAGGTTAGTTCTCAAAGGAGTTCCGTGTCTTCACATCCGATTCGTGTCGCCATTGTCGGTGTAGGTAACTGCGCCGCTTCGCTGGTCCAAGGTGTCCACTACTATCGCGATGCCGACCCCCAGGCCACGATCCCAGGTCTGATGCACGTCGAGTTCGGCAAGTACCACGTCAACGATGTCCAGTTCGTCGCTGCTTTCGATGTCGATAGCAAGAAGGTCGGCCTGGATCTCGCAGACGCCATTGGCGCGAGTGAAAACAACACCATCAAGATCGCCGATGTCCCCGAGCTCGGGGTGAAAGTCCAGCGTGGCCACACCTTGGACGGCCTGGGCAAGTACTACCGCGAGACCATTGTCGAGGCCCCGGAGGAGACTGTGGACATCGTGGCCGCGCTGCGCGAGGCCAAGGCCGACGTCATGGTCTGCTACTTGCCGGTTGGCTCCGAGGAAGCCGCGCACTTCTACGCGCAGTGCGCCATCGACGCCGGTGTGGCTTTCGTCAACGCGTTGCCGGTCTTCATTGCGGGTACCAAGGAATGGGCCGACAAGTTCACGGCGGCCGGCGTGCCGATCGTCGGTGACGACATCAAGAGCCAGATCGGCGCCACCATCACGCACCGCGTCATGGCCAAGCTCTTCGAAGACCGTGGCGTCACATTGGACCGCACGTACCAGCTGAACGTCGGCGGCAACATGGACTTCAAGAATATGCTGGAGCGCGACCGCCTGGAGTCCAAGAAGATCTCCAAGACCCGGGCCGTGACCTCCAACGTCGAAGCCAAGCTCCACGCAGACGATGTCCACATCGGGCCGTCCGATTATGTTGCGTGGCTCGATGACCGCAAGTGGGCGTTCGTCCGTCTTGAAGGCCGCAACTTCGGCGATGCCCCGGTTTCGCTTGAGTACAAGCTTGAGGTCTGGGACTCCCCGAACTCCGCAGGTGTCATCATCGATGCCATCCGCGCCGCCAAGATCGGCCTGGACCGTGGCATCGGCGGCCCGCTGCTGTCCGCGTCCAGCTACTTCATGAAGTCTCCGCCGGAGCAGTTCAACGACGATCTCGCCCGCGAAAAGGTCGAAGCCTTCATCCGCGGAGACGTCGAGCGCTAACCATCCTCCCGGACGCTCGCTCACTTATGCGGCGTTTTTGACGGACGCTCACTCACTTATATGTGAGTGAGCGTCCGTCGTTTAAGCGCTCCCGTTGCAGCGGCACGTCGAGCCGACGCTCGCTCATTTTTGGTGGGTTTTCGACGGACGCTCGCTCACTACACCGCGTCTGCGAAGCCGGATGCGACGGCGGGATCCACCCACGCTGATCGCAGTGCCTTCTTGATCTTCTTGGTTGCCAGATCGAAACCATCTGCTAAATCGTCTTTTAGGAACACAAGAACAGTCCATCCAGCTGATTCGAACGCTTTGTCCCGGCGTCGATCGCTCAGTGACTGGGCATCCGCAAGGTGATGGCCGCCGTCGTACTGGATGGCGAGGCGCCGTTGGCGGAATCCCAGATCCGCCGACGGCGAGAGCGGGTCGCTGTCCCGCAACCTGAGTTGAAGTTCCGGTTCGGGGATTCCCGCGTCCAGCATTGCCAGGCGAAGCAGGGACTCTGGCGCGGAGTCCGCCCCAACCCGCATCAGATCCAGCGCCTCGCGGGCGCGCACGACGCCTTGCAAATTCGGATGCCGCCCCACCAAGGCGCGTAGGCCTCCAAGGGTCGCGAACGGAGTGTCCCGCCCTTCGAAGGCCTGCCGCGGAACGCGGATCAGCTCGTCGCCCATACAGACGAGGTAGTTCAAAGGAAGCAGCTTAGCCATGTCCAACCACGTGCGCGATCGGGTGCTGATCCGTATTCCATCAACGGTTTCGACCTCGTCCTCGGCCGCGATCACGGTATGCCCGACCACGCCTTTACGGCGGACTCCGGGCAATGATCGCGGCTTGCTGAGGTGCAGCTCGCTCGAGTCTGACAGCCAGGGCGGAAGACACGAGCAGCGAAGGCGTGCTGCTGTCACATGGGAAATCCAGGCGCCCGGCGTCGCCGCAGACAAGGCACGCGCCGCTGACTCGAGATCGAAGTCCCAGCCTGCCGGACGGTAGAGCCCACGGCTGACGCGTTCGACGTCGGCGCGAAGCAAGAGTGCACGCGGGACCCCTTGTGCTTGGGCTTGCTCGAGTGTGAACGGTCCTGATAGCAAGTCAGCAGGAAGGTCGAACTGTTTTTGCATACCCGCATTGTTACCCGAATCGGCTGGTGCCTGCAGGAGTTATCCACAGGCCAGGTGCTGCTCGCTCGACAAGGCGCTCTGATGGGCCATACGTGAGCGAGCGTTCCTAGGATGGGGGCGATACGTGAGCGAGGGTCAGAAGAGGCCCACCGGATTGCCGTGCTCATCGACATCCATGCGCATCGCGGCCGGCTCCTTGGGCAACCCTGGCATGGTCATGACGGCACCTGTCAACGCGACGATGAATCCCGCACCGGTTTTGGGAATGAGCTCGCGCACATGCACCGTGAAGCCCTTGGGGGCTCCCAGCTGGGAGGCATCGTCGGTGAATGAATATTGCGTCTTGGCCATGCAAACAGGCATCCCGCCCCAGCCGTTTTTCCGGATGTCCGCGAGGCGCCTGAGGGCGGGGACCGAGAACTCGACGCCGTCGGCACCATAAATTTCCTGCACAATCGTGCGGATCTTGTCTTCGACAGAGAGGCTTAGGGGATACAAGTGCCGGAAGTCCGACGGCGTCGCTGCCGCCACCACGGCTGCGACCTTCGCCGCGAGCTCGTCGCCGCCGTCGCCCCCTCCGCCCCGGCCCCAGACGTCGGCGACCGCGGCCTGTACTCCCTCCTGGGCGCACCAGGCAAGGAGCCATTCGAGCTCCTCCGGCGTGTCAGTGGCGAACTTGTTGATCGCAACGACCGGAGTGACACCGAATTTCTCAATATTGTGCACATGCCGCCTCAGGTTCTCGACGCCAGCGGCGAGAGCCTCCACGTTTGGGTCCTTGAGGAGCTCCTTCGGGACGCCGCCCTGCATCTTGAGCGCCCTGATAGTTGCCACCACTACGACGGCGGAGGGCGCCACATCAGCGATGCGCGATTTGATGTCCATGTACTTTTCGGCACCAAGATCAGCGCCGAACCCGGCTTCCGTGACCACAATGTCTGCAAGCTGCTGGGCCGTTCGGGTGGCGATAAGCGAGTTGCAGCCGTGCGCGATGTTGGCGAAGGGGCCGCCGTGCACCAAGGCGGGGGTTCCTGCGATTGTCTGCACGAGGTTCGGTTTGATGGCGTCCTTCAGCAGCATGGTCAGGGCACCTTGAACCCCGAGATCGGCCACAGTGACCGGCACTCGCTCGTAGCTGTATCCGAAAGTGATGCGGCCAAGGCGCTCGCGGAGGTCGTCCAAGTCCGCGGCAAGGCAGAAGACAGCCATGATCTCGGATGCCACGGTGATATCGAAACCGTCCTGCCGCGGAACGCCTTGAGCAGGGCCGCCCAAGCCGATGATGACCTCCCGTAAGGACCGGTCGTTCATATCAAGAACCCGTTTGAACGTCATGCGGCGGGGATCAATGTTGAGTTCGTTGCCTTGGAAGATGTGATTGTCCACGAGGGCCATCAGGGCATTGTTGGCTGAGGTGATCGCGTGGAAGTCGCCTGTGAAATGAAGATTGATCTCGTCCATGGGGAGAACCTGGGAATACCCGCCGCCCGTGGCGCCTCCCTTCATGCCCAGGATGGGTCCAAGGGACGGTTCGCGCAGCGCGATCATCACCCGGTGACCTGCCCGGGCCAAAGAATCCGCGAGGCCTACCGTGGTGGTGGACTTTCCCTCACCCGCCGGTGTCGGGGACATGGCCGAGACGAGGACTATCTTGCCGACGCGCTCGGCGTCCGTGAAGCGGAGCTTGGCAGGATCGATTTTCGCCTTGTACCGACCGTATAGTTCCAGGGCATCGGCGTTGATCCCGGCACGCTCGGCGATCTCCTCGATAGGACGTATGGCGGCACTATGGGCAATTTCAAGGTCGCTCAAGATCTTGTTTTCAGGCATCCTTGTCCTCAACTCCGTGCGTAACACTGTGCGCGACAATCTATCAGCCGTGGGCGTATTGGTGAGTGAGGGTCGTCGGGAGGGGGCGTATTGGTGAGCGAGGGTTTAGCTCGGACGGACGAGGACGGCACCGATGGCCGCGTGGTAGCTCTCCAGCGCGATGGTTGCCGTCCTTTGCCAGCCGAAGGCTTCCGCGTGCACGGCGGCGGCGCGGCCCATGTCTTCGCGGGTACGGGAATCGTCGTACAGGGCTTCGATGGCGTCGGCCCAGCGCGAGGGATTGTGACCGTCAACCAAAATACCGGTCCGCCCGTCGGCCACGGCCCGGGACAGCCCGCCCACGTTGGTAGCGACCACCGGAGTACCGCAGGCCTGGGCCTCAAGGGCAACCAGCCCGAAGGATTCGCTGAAGGACGGCATCACTACGACGTCGGCAGAACGGAACCAGCCTGCCAGCTTGGGCGCCTTGACCGGCGCACGGTGTGTCAAAACGTCGTCGAGCCCGGCGGCCGTAATGAAGGACTGCAGATCGAAGTCCTTGGAACCACTCAAAGCGCCCAGAATGGTCAGTTCCAGATCGATGTCGGGCCGCCGCCGCCGAAGGACGCCGGCAGCTTCAATGAAGACCTGCGGACCCTTGAGCCGTTGGATGCGTCCGGCGAAGAGAAGATGGAAGCTGTCCGGTCGCACTCCGAGTTCGGCGCGCGACCGTGCACGGAACGCTGGAGTGAACACCGCGAGGTTGACGCCGGGGGGAGCGACGTCGATGCGGTCAAAATCGGCGTCGTAATGCGAGACAAGCTCCTGGGCCTCGGCGGGAGTGTTGGCCACGAGCCGGGCGGCTCCATCCACGATCCGCTGTTCGCCGTCTTCACGCAGCCGCGGTTCGGGCCGCTCTCCGGATTCGAGCACCAGGTTCTTGACCTTCGCCATGGTGTGCATCGTGTGGACCAGGGGCACGTCCCACAGTGCGGAAAGCTCCAGTCCGGCCACACCCGATACCCAATAGTGCGAATGGATGGCGTCGTAACGGCCATGCGGTTGACGCTGCCGGATCCTCTCGATTTCGGCAACCATGGCGTGGAGGAGTCCGGGAAGTTCCTCCTTGGGCAGCTTCCGGGCCGGGCCCGCCAGGACGTTGTGGACGCATACGCCCGGGCCGGGATGTTCGACGGCGGGTTGTTCGGCGGAGGTTGACCGCGTGAAGATTTCCACTTCTACGCCGAGCTCTGCCAGTGCCATGGCCAGCTCCCGGACGTAAACGTTCATTCCCCCGGCATCGCCCGAACCCGGCTGTTCCATGGGAGAGGTGTGGAGGGACAGGAACGCCACGCGACGGATTAACGACACGGCTTACCTCCTGTATCCAACGCATTCAACAATCAATTCAGCAGCCCGCACGGCGCAACTTCCCCGGCGTCTCAGCGAAAACACTACTCCTGAGACGAGTGGCGGCGCAGCCGGCCAACGCTATGTGAATCGCTGCTACCGTAGCGAGCGTGAGCCAATCAAACATCGAAGCAGCAACGCCACCTGCCGCCTACGAGATCCGGCCAGCACGGGAAAGCGACTGGCCGGGGATGTGGGCCGTCCTTGAACCTGTGATCCGAGCAGGCGAGACCTTCACCTGGGACCGCGGCACGTCCGAGGAAGCCGCACGCAGCAAATGGTTCAAGGAAGCGCCCGGCCAGACCTTTGTTGCAGTGCGCGACGGCGAAGTGCTGGGTACCGGGGAACTGCACCCCAACCAGGGCGGCGGGGGAAGCCATGTGGCCAACGCCGGCTACATGGTCCACGCCGATCATGGCGGGCAGGGACTTGCGCGGGCGCTCTGCGCATATTCTCTGGCTGCCGCGCGGGACGCCGGGTTCAAGGCAATGCAGTTCAACGCTGTTGTCGAAAGCAACGTCCGTGCGGTGGGCCTGTGGCAGTCCATGGGCTTCCGTATTCTGGCAACCATTCCCGGAGCCTTCCACCATCCGGCCCTGGGCTACGTGGGGCTGCACGTCATGTACCAGGAGCTCTAGGAAGGTATGCAGTGCCCTGCGGCACCACCGCAAACCCGAAGGCTATGCACGCGGGTGGCTGCGGCGTAGTCTGCCGTGCATGGACGCAACGCCCAGGTCCGGATTCGATCCCCTCGCCGCCCTCCGCGGGGATGCGACGGGCACAGGAGACGATTCGGGCTGTGATCTCCTGCTGGCTGGCACCGTGTTCCAAGACATCATCTTTACCGGGTTGGACCGCAGTCCGGAACCGGGTACCGAGGTGTGGAGCCAAGGCATGGGTACATGCCCTGGCGGCGTGGCCAACCAAGCCATCGCCGCCGCCCGGCTTGGACTGCGGACCAGCTTGGCGGCAGCCTTTGGTGATGACGGGTATGGAGACTTCAACTGGCGGATCCTGGAGAGCCAGGAGCATGTGGATCTCTCCCTGTCCAGGCGGTTCGAGGGCTGGCATTCCCCGGTTACCGTTTCCTTCTGTGTCGATCACGATCGTTCCATGGTCACCCACGGACACCCTGCGCCGATGAGCGCATCGGAACTGATTGGCGAGCCTCCTAAGGCGCTCGCCGCCGTCGCCGATCTTGGCGAGGAGCCAGAGCCGTGGATGCTGGCGGCGAAGAAGGCCGGGGTCAAGCTCTTTGGCGACTCCGGATGGGATCCTTCGGGAGAATGGTCGTCGAGACGGCTGGACCAGCTCGGCAATTTTCACGCTTTCATGCCGAACCAGCGGGAGGCGATGGCCTTTACGGGCATGGACAATCCGTGGTCCGCGCTTTATGCGCTCGCCGATCGTGTTCCCGTGGCCGTCGTAACCCTCGGGGCACAAGGCGCCATGGCCGTCGATTCTGAAACCGGGGAGGAGGAATGGGTACCGTCCCTTCCTGTCACCGCGTATGACCCCACGGGCGCGGGCGATTGTTTCGGCGCGGCGTTTGTTGTGGGCTGCCTCGCCGCGTGGCCTTTGGGAGATCGGCTCCGTTTTGCCAACCTTTGTGCCTCGCTCGCGGTGCAGCAAGTGGGGGGCTCCCTGGCTGCGCCCGGTTGGGGTGACATCGCGGATTGGTGGAAGCGGGCCAACGCCCGGCCGGAGCGGCAGTCCAGCCAGTGGCTCAAAAGGTTCGCTTTCCTCAAGGACATTGTGCGGGACGTCCCGCCCGCCGCGCAGCGCCGGGCGACAGCCACTATTGCCCACAACTCCGACGTCTGAGCGGTGGAATGCCGGCCACGGCACCGCCCCCCAGTCAAACAGCACGTCATCGCGGCACTAGAATCGTGAGGGTGACTTACGAAGCAGCTGCCAGGTTCGAGCCCACGACGAAATCTGCTTCGGCAACGGTTCTTGAACGATCAGCCGTCATCGACTTGGACGCCGTCCGGCACAACGTGCGTCAGTTCGTGGCTGTCGCTTCGCCTGCCAGCGTGATGGCGGTGGTCAAGGCGGATGCCTACGGACACGGCGCGATTCAGGTGGCGCGCGCGGCCCTTGGCGCCGGCGCCCGATGGCTCGGCGTCGCGCACATTTCAGAGGCTCTTGTATTGCGCGCAGCCGGAATTGACGCTCCGATGCTTGCTTGGTTGCACACCACCGAAAGCAACTTCCAAGCGGCAGTTGCCGCCGGCGTCGACGTCGGGATTTCCGGCTGGGAGCTGGACGCCGTGGTCGCCGCTGCACGCGAGCAGGAACGTCCCGCCCGGATCCACCTGAAAGTGGACACCGGCCTGGGCCGCAACGGCTCCACCATCACCCAATGGGACCAATTGGTGGGCCAGGCCATGGAATACCAGGACGAGGGACTCCTGCGCGTGGTGGGCATCTTCTCGCACTTGGCCGTGGCGGATGAACCCCACCGGCCCGAAACCGATGAACAATTGGCAGTCTTCCGGGAAGCGATTGCCGTGGCGGAGGACGCAGGGGTGGACACCGAAGTGCGGCACCTCGCGAACACGCCGGCCACGCTGTCCCGCCCTGATGCACATTTCGACCTTGTCCGCGTGGGGCTCGGACTCTACGGGCTGTCACCTTTCGAAGGACAAAGCTCCGCCGAACTGGGCCTCCGGCCCGCCATGACGGTACGCACCCTTGTGTCCAACTGCAAACGGGTACCCGAGGGACAGGGCGTGTCCTACGGACTCAACTACCGGACTTCCGGCGAGAGCACCCTGGGCCTCATCCCGCTCGGTTATGCCGACGGCGTCCCGCGCATCGCGACAGGCGGACCCGTACGCGTCAACGGGGTCAACTATCCCGTGGTGGGGCGGATTGCCATGGACCAGATGGTCATTGACTTCGGGATTGTGGGGGCTGACGAACCCAGCTTGCTGGGGGCTGAAGCCGTCATGTTCGGCGATGGCGCCGACGGCGGTCCGACGGCGGACGACTGGGCAGCCGCCGCGGGCACCAACAACTACGAAATTGTCACCCGTATCAGCCCCCGGGTGCCGCGCATTTACGTCAACGAGACGCCGGAAGCAGATGCCCGATGAGCGAGGCCTTGTGGGTACGCACCGTCGGTGTCACGACGGCGGAGGCGACGCACGCTTTGGGCTCGGCCTTGGCCGGGGTCCTTGAGCCAGGAGACCTGCTGGTTCTGACGGGCGAACTCGGCGCCGGAAAGACCACGTTCACCCAGGGACTCGGGGAAGGCTTGGGAGTCCGTGCCGGAGTTATCTCACCTACCTTTGTCCTGGTGCGCATCCATCCCAACCTCCCGGATGGTCTGCGTCCTGGCGGTCCCGACCTGGTCCACGTCGATGCCTACCGCCTGGCCTCTGCCGCCGAGATCGACGACATCGACCTCGAGAACACCATGGACAACTCCGTGACGGTGGTCGAATGGGGACGCGAGCGCGTGGAACACCTTTCGGACAGCCGCCTGGACATCGAACTGCACCGAACCGTAGGCGGCACGGATTCGGCGGTAGCCAGTGCGGAAGCAGTCCCGGGCGCCGTGCTGGACTTCGACCCCGAGGACGACGACGAACCACGCACCATTGTTTTCCGCGGCTTTGGCCCGCGCTGGAACGCCGTCCCCGCAATACTGGAAGAGAACGCCTGATGCTGATCCTGGCCATTGATACCTCGGCCGTGGCGAGCGCCGCACTCGTCTCGGACGATGCCATGGAGCGCGTGGTGGAGTCCTTCGCTACCGAAGACACCCGCAGCCACGCTGAAGTCCTGGCGCCCGGCATCGAGAAACTCCTGGATGATGCCGGTGTGCGCGGAGCGGACATCGACCTTATTGTCACCGGCGTCGGCCCCGGGCCGTTCACGGGGCTTCGTTCGGGGATTGCCACCGCCCGCACTTTGGCGTTCGCTTGGAACAAACCCCTTTTCGGGCTCATGAGCCTTGACGCGATTGCCTTGGAAGTGGCCGAGTCCACCGAGGCGCAAGCCGAATTCCTCGTGGCGACGGATGCCCGTCGCAAGGAGGTCTACTGGGCGCGCTACACGCTCAGCGAAGGCAAGCTTCCGCAGCTCGAGGACGGCCCGCATGTGGGCTTCGCCTCGGAGCTGCCCGATCTCCCCGTGTTCGGGGCCGGCGCCGGCATCTACGCGGACGTCGTCAACGCGAACAAGGAATTCAGCACCACCCAACCCGATGCTGCTTCCCTGGGCAAGTTCGCGATGGCACTCCTGATAGCCGGGGTTGAACTGCCGGACTCCACTCCGCTGTACCTGCGGGAATCCGACGCGCAAGTACCCGGCCCCAGGAAGCGTGCACTGTGAACATGTCGAATAGTTTTACGCTCGACGGCGTGACCTTGCGGGACATGACCGCCGAGGATGTCACCGCCGTCGAGGCCCTCGAACGTCGCCTCTTCCCGGTGGACGCTTGGCCGGTGCAAATGTTCTTCGACGAACTCGCCCAGGTCGATACCCGCCGCTATGTGGTGGCCGAAGCCGGTGGACAGATTGTGGCCTACGCCGGGCTCATGTGCATAGAGCCGATCGCGGATGTCCAGACGATCGCCGTCGTGCCCGAATTCGAAGGCAAGGGAATTGGCTCCGCCATCCTCACCGAACTTATCGCCGAAGCCCGACGGCGCGGCGCGGCGGACGTGCTCCTGGAAGTCCGAGCGGACAATCCCCGCGCCCAAGCCCTGTACGTGCGGTTCGGCTTCGAACAAATCCATGTCCGGCCCAGGTACTACCGAGACGGCACCGACGCCCTCATCATGAGGCTGCCATTGACTGAAGGAAACCCTGCGTGAACCAGGCCAGCGACGTGAACAACTCCGGCACTCTCCAGACCGGCGGTACCGGGCCACTCGTGCTGGGGATCGAGTCCTCCTGCGACGAAACCGGGGTCGGGATTGTCCGAGGCACCACCTTGCTGAGCAACACAGTGTCGTCCTCGATGGATGAGCATGTCCGTTTCGGTGGCGTCATTCCGGAGATCGCTTCCCGAGCGCACCTGGACGCTTTTGTTCCAACGTTGCAGCAGGCCTTGCACGAGGCACGGGTGACGCTGGAGGACATCGACGCGATTGCCGTGACCTCCGGGCCAGGGCTGGCCGGCGCGCTCATGGTGGGAGTCTGCGCGGCCAAGGCCCTCTCTGTTGCCACGGACAAGCCCCTCTATGCGATCAACCACTTGGTGGCGCACGTCGGCGTCGGCCTGCTTGACGGACGCGCAGAAGGCACTAGCGGTCCCGGCACTGCTGATCTCAACGCGAGCGGTCTCGGTGCGGGCGGCCGGCTGCCGGAAGATCTCGGTGCGTTGCTGGTCTCAGGCGGACACACGGAAATCCTCCGCATCCGCAGCATCACCGACGACGTCGAGATGCTCGGCTCCACGATTGACGACGCCGCGGGGGAAGCCTATGACAAAGTGGCGAGGCTCCTGGGCTTGGGCTACCCTGGCGGACCGGCCATCGACAAACTTGCCAAGCAAGGCAATGTCAAGGCGATTCGCTTCCCTCGCGGCTTGACGCAACCCAAGTACATGGGAAGCGTCGAACAGCCGGGGCCCCATCGCTACGATTGGTCGTTCAGCGGCCTCAAGACCGCCGTCGCGCGCTGCGTGGAGCAGTTTGAAGCGCGCGGTGAGGACGTCCCCGTGGCTGACATCGCTGCAGCATTCCAGGAGGCGGTGGTGGACGTCATTACGTCCAAGGCGGTGTTGGCTTGCAAGGAAAACGGCATCACGGATCTTCTCTTGGGTGGCGGAGTGGCCGCCAACTCCCGCCTTCGTGAGCTGACAGGACAGCGCTGCAGCTCGGCGGGAATCACCCTGCACGTGCCGCCCTTGGCCCTGTGCACCGACAATGGCGCCATGGTCGCGGCCCTGGGATCACAGCTCATCATGGCGGGAGTCGAACCCAGCGGCATCTCTTTCGCCCCGGACTCTTCCCTGCCGGTGACCACAGTTTCGGTTTAGCCGGGAACCCGACCGGAGGCTATGGGTTCGGAAGGGCCCGCATTTGCTGCACCAGATCAAGCACCACGGCCTGAAGATCGCCGTCGTGCTGGGCAGCGACGCGGCGCTGGCGTTGGTAGCCGGCTCCCCGCGCAATGATCTTTTCGACGTCGGCCAGTTCGGCCGAACACCCAAGCTTTTTCGCGACAGGAGCCAGCCGCACCAGCGTCTCCTTCAGGTGGTCCGTGACTAGCTGCTCGTTGCCTTCGGCATCGAGAATGATGATCGCTTCCATGCCATAGCGGGCGGCGCGCCATTTATTTTCCTGGACATGCCATGGCGGCATCGTGGGAATGCTGCCGCCGTTGTCCAGGATGGTGGAGAACTCGTCCACGAGGCATTGGGTCAGGGCCGCGATGGCACCGACTTCTTCGAGGCTGGCCAAACCGTCGCAAATGCGCATCTCGATGGTGCCCAGATTCGGCACGGGACGGATATCCCAGCGAATTTCGGACAGCGTGTCGATCACCCCGGTGGTGAACATGTCCTGGACGTAGGACTCGTATTCAGCCCAGCTGCGAAATTGGAAGGGCAAACCGGCCGTAGGCAGCTGCTGGAACATGAGGGCGCGCTGTGATGCATAGCCTGTGTCTTCGCCGCCCCAGAAGGGGCTCGAAGCGGACAACGCCTGGAAGTGGGGGAAGTAGTTGACCAGCCCATCGAGGATGGGGAGTGCCTTGTCCCTCCGGTCCAGGCCGACATGGACGTGGACGCCGTAGATGACCATTTGGCGCCCCCACCATTGAGTGCGGTCGATCAATTTGGCATAACGCTCTTTGTCGGTCACCTGCTGAAGCTGCGGCGGGCTGAAAGGGTGGCTTCCGGCACAAAACAGCTCTACGCCCATGGGGTCGGTAACTTCCCTGACCGCCTGCAGAGATCGGGCCAGGTCTTCCTTGGCCTCCTTGACGGTTTCGCACACGCCGGTGACCAGTTCCACGGTATTCAAGAGCAGTTCGCGTTTGATGTGCGGATGTTCGTCGTCTTCGTTCAGGTCCGGATGCCGGGACGCCACGCCGCGCAGGACTTCATTCGCGACCGAGACCAACTCGCCGGTTCGTGCGTTGACGAGCGCGAGCTCCCATTCCACCCCCAGTGTCGACTGCCTGGATGGAGCGAAATCAATCTGCACGTAGGTCCCCTCGGTGATATGCCATGAGCGCTCTGTGTAACGCCCGCTGTGGGGCCGTCAGCGGTTGGGTCAAGTCTAATGCAGGGGGGATACCGTACGGCCTGACCGGAAAGAGGACGAAATCGCCGGCTTTTGCGAATGAGAGTGATTTGCATCTAGACTGTCGGCATGCATTTTTCCGTTGTTAGTTCCCTCGACAGTCAGTGCCGCGAAGCAGCCGCGGTGAAACTTGGCCGGACGCACCGTGATTCGGCGGTGGTCCTGCACGATCTCCTGCATGGCGGCATCGTTCTGCGGCGGGTCTTCCGCAATGGCGAGATCGTGGAGCAGGTACAAACCCTCTTGGAGCATGGCTGCCTTAGCTGCACCATCCGCCTGGACGTGGTCCCGACGGCGGAGCGTTTGGCAGCGTCCGGCCATGACCACGCCGTGCTGGGCCTTCCGCCGGGTGTTTCCGTGGAGATGGCGGTGACCGAACTCAAGCGCAGCCTTGAAGGGGACGCGATCATTGACAACGCAGTGGTGGCGATCGATCCTTCAGGATTGGAAGACCATATCTGGGACAAACACACGCTGTACGAATCCGGCTTCACGGCCATGCCGGAGGACGACCGCACCAGTGGGGAGTTTCTCATCGGCGAATTGGGCCTGGTGGACACCGTCATGGTGCATGCGGGTCTCGGCGCGGAGCTCACCCAATCGCGTCCCGAGTCGAGCAAAGCCTGGGCCCAAGGGTTGGACCTTCTCGGGCAACTTGCGCCACACGCTGCGGTTCCCGCCCACGACGACGACTTCCGGCCAGGCTGCTACGACGGCGCGGAAGCCCTTGCCCGGGTCCGCCGCGGTTCCGTGAGGGTCCCCCTCGAGGAGGAAACAGGCAGCTTCCGGACGGTGCTGCACAAAGTCGAGCGCCCCCTTCACCCCCGGCGCTTCCAGGAGGCACTTCCCAAGCTGGCGGAGGGCTGCCACTGGATGCGGGGCCGCCTCTGGATTGCGTCGGCAGCCAAAGTGCGGATCGCTGTGCAGGGAATCGGGCCGCGCGTCTGGCTCGAAAGCACGGGGGAGTGGCTCGCGGACTCCGGTGCTCGCCGCGGCGACGCCGAGACCGCCCTCGACTGGCACCCCAGCTTCGGCGATCGCGGCACGGTGTTGGCCGTAACGGGGCGGGGAGACGACGTCGACGCTTCCGAAATCCGGGCGCTGCTGGACGGATGTGCCTTGAGCGAAGCGGAGATGCAGCTCGACTTCGCTGGACTTGACGACCCGTTTGGACTCGAATCGACAATCACAAACCCCAAAAGGAGAAACCCATGAAAGTCAGGAATTCGCTACATGCCCTCAAGAAGATCCCGGGCGCGCAGGTGGTCCGTCGCCGCGGACGCACGTTTGTCATCAACAAACTGAATCCGCGCTTCAAGGCGCGCCAAGGATAGCTTCCCGTCTAGGCTGGGCAGAGAACCCCGCGACGCGAAGGAAGCTCCGTTATGCCGATCCTCAACAAAGACATGACGCTCTGTATTTCTCTCTCTGCCCGGCCCAGCAACAACGGAACGCGTTTCCACAACTTCCTTTACGAGGCGCTCGGCCTGAACTGGATCTACAAGGCTTTCGCGCCCACTGACTTGGCGAACGCGATCGCCGGCGTGCGCGGCCTTGGCATCCGAGGCTGCGCCGTCTCCATGCCGTACAAGGAAGAAGTCATCCCCCTCGTGGACCGCATGGACGCTTCGGCGGCCGCCATCGACTCGGTCAATACGATCGTCAACGATGCCGGCGTACTGACGGCCTACAACACCGACTACACGGCCATCGCCCAGCTGATCGAGCGCAACGCCATCGATCCGGCGTCGTCCGTGCTGCTCCGCGGCTCAGGCGGCATGGCCAAGGCCACCGCGGCTGCGTTCCGTGACGCCGGATTCTCGCGCGTCACGGTCGTTGCCCGGAACGAAAAGCTCGGGCAATCCCTCGCGGGGCTCTACGGCTTCGCTTGGCAACCGGATTCTGAAGCCGTGCTACGAGATTCCACGGCGGACGTGATCGTCAACGTCACCCCGATCGGCATGGCCGGCGGACCCGAGTCCGGCTCGCTGTCCTTCCCCGAGGAGGCGGTAGCAGCCGCGCGCGTGGTGTTCGACGTCGTCGCCCTTCCGGCAGAGACGCCGCTCATCAAGGCCGGGCGTGCCGCAGGCAAAGCCGTGATCAGCGGCGCCGAGGTAGCCACCATCCAGGCCCTCGAACAATTCGTCCTCTACACGGGAATAACTCCGACGCCGGAACAAGTGGCGGCTGCCGAGGAGTTCACGCGCGCCCAGTAGGGCCACCTCAGGCAGCAGCCACCGGCTCCACCACAACAGCCACCCGTTCTTCACCGATCCTGGTCAACACCAGAGTTGCTGTCTTGTCGCCGTGGGCTTTCGCCGAGCCTTTTCCTACCGGAAGCAATTGCTTCCGTAGTTCCTCGGGAGTGACGGAGATGCCTCGCTTCTTGATGTCCAGGACGCCGATTCCGTTGGCCTTCACCCATGCCTTAAGCCCTTTGACGTTGAGCGGCATGACCTCCAGGACTTTGTAGGCGCGGGCGAACGGGGTCTCCACCAGCCCCGGGGCGCAGATGTAGGCAATGTGCTTGTCCACCAAATGGCCGCCGAGCCGGAGGGCGACATCAGCGACCAGTCCCGCGCGAATAACGGCGCCGTCGGGCTCGTAGAGGTATCCCTCCACCGGCCCGACGTCGGGCACCGGGCCGGCGTCGAAACCCTCGCCGCTGGTGATCTCGGCTGCGCCCCGGGGGCCGAGGAGCAGCGCGGCGCGGCGGATACCCGGGCGGGCCACGTCGTTGAACCACAGCGTCACCTCGGTGACGTCCCCGCCGACTGAAACCCACTGTGCCTCGCAGCCGGCAGGCACCGATTCGTGCGGCATCCCGGGGCCCATCTTGACACCGACCGACTTGCCGGAAGCAGCCAGCGATTCCACGAAGGACAACGGCGGCGAGAATGCCTCCGGGTCCCAGATCCGTTTGGTGCCCGACGTCGACGTCGTACGGCGCGCCGGATCGAGCCAGACGCCGTCGAAGCCGTCGAGTGGCACGGACGTGGCGTCAGAGTGCACCACGGAGGCGTGGGGGAACGGCATGAGGTTGATGGTGGCGCAGGCCGCGGTGGTCTCGTCCAGCTCCACGGCAGTGACGTTGATATCCATGGAGGCCAGCGCCATGGAATCGGCCCCCAACCCGCAGCCAAGGTCGGCCACATGCTGCGTGCCTGCCTTGGCGAAGCGCTCGGCGTGCCGTGCTGCCACATTGAGCCGGGTGGCTTGTTCCAGTCCGGCCTGGGTGAAGAGCATCTGCCGGGCGAATTCACCGAACTTGGATTCGGCCCGGGTTCGGAGCCTGGATTGGGTGAGGACGGCAGCCACCAGAGCGGGGGAGTGGCCGTCTTTGCGCAAGCGTGCATTGAGGGCGAACGCTTCGCCTTCCCGGTACGGTCCCAAGGAAGCCAGCAATTCCCAACCCTCCGTCGTCAGCAGCGGCGCAATGTGGTCCTGGGGTGTGTCAGCCATGGGAACTAGCCTACTGGCCGCCCGTCACACAGCCCGGAGCGGGATTCAGCATCACTTGGGCCGATAGTGTTGATGGCATGCAAGACAACCCAGTACGCCAGCCTGACGACGCCAATGGTTATCCACCTGTTCCCGCTAATGGTTCACCCTCTATTCCCAATAGACGTCCCTTCGCCGGGAATCTGTCCAAGTATGCCCGTCCGGCGCTCATCGTGGGTGCTTCGATTGCCGTTGTCTGCATCGCGCTCTTGATCATTATTTTCTTCCTCGACTCCTTCAATGCGGCCACCTACTCCATGACCGGAAAGAGCGTCCAGGACGCCACGGACGAAGCCCGCGAGATCCGGGACACCTACGCCGGCGCCCGCATAGGAGCGATCGTGGGTCTGGTGGTGTTCGGCGTCATCGCGCTCGCCAGCGGCGTAGTGCTCTACCTGAACCGCGGAACAGCGCCGGAGGAAGAGTACGACGACGGCGAGGACGTGGACTTCGACGACCTCGCCGGACAATGAGCGCATTTCGCCGGACACTGGGAGCCTGTTGGGCCGGAAGCAGGCCTTTCTCCCGTTCACCCGTGACGGAATTCTGGCACTCGCCTTGACCGAGTGCTAATGCTTACATAGAGTCTTGATTAGCACTCTCCCTAGGCGGGTGCTAATCATGCCGCCAGGCACTTACCGGCACCGCGACGACGGTAAGCACGCCACGGCACCCCTGGTTTGATAGTCCATGTACTACCTCACGTAAAGGAGAGATCCGAGTGTCGGTCTCCATTAAGCCTCTCGAGGATCGCATTGTTGTCCGCCCGCTCGAAGCAGAGCAGACCACGGCTTCCGGCCTGGTTATCCCGGACACTGCACAGGAAAAGCCGCAGGAAGGCGAAGTTGTTGCAGTCGGCCCCGGCCGCTTCGATGACAACGGCAACCGCGTACCCGTCGATGTAACCGTTGGTGACGTCGTCATCTACTCCAAGTACGGCGGAACCGAAGTCAAGATCGGCGGCAACGAATACCTCGTTCTGTCCGCCCGCGACGTTCTGGCGATCGTCGTTAAGTAATTCCCTGGATCCCGCACCGCAGATCGAGTCGGACTTTCTGACTGAATCGGCGGTGCGGGTTTTCCGTCTTGAAAGGACACAACCATGGCAAAGCAGCTTGCGTTTAACGACGCTGCACGTCGCTCGCTCGAAGCAGGCATTGACAAGCTCGCCAACACGGTCAAGGTCACCCTTGGCCCGCGTGGCCGCAACGTCGTCCTGGACAAGAAGTGGGGAGCGCCCACCATCACCAACGATGGCGTGACCATCGCCCGTGAAGTTGAGCTTGACGACCCGTACGAGAACCTTGGTGCACAGTTGGCCAAGGAAGTCGCCACCAAGACCAACGACGTCGCAGGCGACGGCACCACCACGGCAACTGTGCTGGCACAGGCACTCGTCAAGGAAGGCCTGCGCAACGTTGCCGCCGGCGCCGCCCCTGGTGAGATCAAGCGTGGCATTGAGGTCTCGGTCCAGGCCGTGGCTGCCCGCCTCCTGGAGAACGCCAGCGAAGTAGAAGGCACCCAGGTTGCCAGCGTGGCCGCGATCTCCGCCCAAAGCGACGAGATCGGCGAACTGCTGGCCGAGGCTTTCGACAAGGTCGGCAAAGATGGTGTCATCACCATCGAAGAGTCCTCCACCACCCAGACCGAATTGGTCCTCACCGAGGGCATGCAGTTCGACAAGGGCTACCTGTCTCCGTACTTCGTCACCGACGCCGAACGCCAGGAAGCTGTCCTGGAAGACGCGCTCATCCTGATCAACCAGGGCAAGATCTCTTCGCTGCAGGAATTCCTGCCGCTCCTTGAAAAGGCCCTCCAGGCAGCCAAGCCGCTCTTCATCATCGCTGAGGACATCGACGGCGAGGCACTGTCCACGCTGATCGTGAACCGCATCCGTGGCACCCTGAATGTCGTCGCCGTCAAGGCTCCGGGCTTCGGTGACCGCCGCAAGGCCATGCTGCAGGACATCGCCACGCTGACCGGTGCTCAGGTTGTCTCCCAGGAGCTCGGCCTGTCCCTGGACCAGGTCGGCCTCGAGGTGCTCGGTACCGCCCGCCGCATCACCGTCACCAAGGACAACACCACCATCGTTGACGGTGCCGGTACGGCCGAGGACGTCGCGGCACGGGTTGCCCAGCTCCGCGCCGAGCTGAGCCGCACGGACTCCGACTGGGACCGCGAGAAGCTCCAGGAGCGGCTCGCCAAGCTGGCCGGTGGCATCGGCGTCATCAAGGTCGGTGCAGCAACCGAGGTTGAGCTCAAGGAAAAGAAGCACCGCATCGAGGACGCAGTCTCCTCCACGCGCGCTGCCCTTGAAGAAGGCATCGTTTCCGGCGGTGGCTCTGCCCTCATTCACGCCCTCAAGGCACTGGACGAGGACTCTGCCGTCAAGGCCTTGGAAGGTGACGCGGCTGCTGCCGTCGGCATCGTCCGCCGCGCCTTGACCCAGCCGCTTCGCTGGATTGCCCAGAACGCCGGCTTCGACGGCTACGTCGTGGTCGCCAAGGTTGCCGAGCTTGAAGCCAACCACGGCTTCAACGCCAAGTCCGGTGTCTACGAGGACCTGATCGCCGCTGGCGTGATCGACCCCGTCAAGGTCACCCGCTCGGCCCTTCAAAACGCCGCGTCCATCGCAGCCCTGGTCCTCACTACCGAAACCCTGGTTGTCGAGAAGCCGGCCCAGGAAGACGAGCACGCTGGCCACAGCCACTAGTCCTGGCTGCTAAAAGCGAGGCCCGGTCCCCTTCGTGGGCGGGTTCTAGCGGTCGTTGCAACACCCAGAATTTTTGGGAGTTGCAACGACCGTGTCGTCTTTAACGGAGAAAACAGGCGGGCGCAGGAAGTACACGCCGGGGCAGAAGGATCAGTTCTTTTCGGTGCTGGACCGCCTTGGGAGTGTGAGCGCGACCGCCAAGGAGCTCGGATTCAACCTGATGACGTGCTACCAGTGGGTCCACAAATCCCGGCTCCCTGGGCAGGTCCCCCGGAATCGGGTGCCCGGGCAGAGGAAATACACGCCCGCGCAGAAGGAAGAGTTCTTCCTTGTGTTCGACCGCCTCAAGAGCACGACGCAGGCAGCACGGGAACTCGGACTGAGCCCCGACACGTGCGCCGGCTGGGTGCGCAACGCCGGGCTGAAAAGCCACGGCAAAACGGGGACGGGTCCTCACCCGGGCCGGGATGAGTACTTCCGGCTGCGCAAGACCGGCATGAGCCGGCGGAAAGCTGCCGCAGCAGTCGGGATCCATCTCCGGACCGCCCAAGAGTGGGACCACGGAATCCGCAAGTCCGGCGGCCGACGCATTTACCCGGATGGCCGAATCGTCGACTACAAACGTGGTGTGACCACCCTGACCCCTCCCGCCGGCACGACCGGAACGACCCAGGTCCTCCTACCGGTATCGGCACTGGAGAAGGCCATCGATCCGCGATACCTGACCGTGCAGGAGCGGGAGATGATCCGGGACCTGCACGCCGCGGGCACTTCGATCAGGGCCATCGCCCATGCGCTTGGCCGCTCGCCTTCAACGATCAGCCGCGAGCTGGGCCGAAATACCGATCCCCGGCTGGGATACCTGCCCCACGGGGCGCACCGGAAGGCCGCTGCCCGGCGGGCGCGGCCCAAGACGGCCAAGCTCGCTGTAGAGGGTCCGCTGCGGCGCTATGTGAAGGACAAACTGCTCCTACGCTGGTCTCCGGAGCAGATCAGCCACACGCTGGTCGAAGAGTTCCCCGACAACCCGGAGATGCGCGTGAGCCCAGAGACGATCTACCAAGCCCTCTATGTCCAGGCCAGAGGCGGACTCAAACGCGAGATACAGGTAGCGCTGCGCACCGGCCGGACCCGCCGCAAGCCGCACCGCACCGGCGAGCAGCGCACCCCCCGGTTCGTGGACCCGATGATCATGATCTCCGAGCGCCCGCCCGAGATCGAGGACCGCGCCGTGCCAGGCCACTGGGAAGGGGACCTCATCACCGGCGCCTACAACCAGTCAGCGATCGCGACCCTGGTCGAACGCACCACCCGCTACGTCATGCTCGTCCACCTCCCGGGCGACCACACCGCCGAAACCGTCCGCGACGGCCTCATCGCCACCATGAACACCCTGCCGGCGCACCTGCGGGGCTCCCTGACCTGGGACCAAGGCGCCGAAATGGCCGGACACAAATCCTTCAGCCTCGCCACGGACATGAATGTCTACTTCTGCGACCCCGCCAGCCCCTGGCAACGGGGCACGAACGAAAACACCAACGGTCTGCTGCGCCAATACTTCCCCAAAGGCACCGACCTGTCCGTCTACGGCCCCGAAGACCTCGAACACGTCGCGCAGGAACTCAACGGACGCCCACGCAAAACGCTCGGCTGGAATACTCCAGCCGAGCGTTTGCGTGATTTACTACTAACCACCTAACCAACAGGTGTTGCAACTGTGAGAGTTGTTTGTAGCTGGTCTGGGACTGGCTGGCAGGATAGGTACCGGCCGTTCCGCCCCGTGGAGGTGACTCATGTTGCGACTGACCCTCAGGGTGTCATTGGGTCGACTTGTCCGTCCACAGGTGGGTGGCCGGTACCCGTCCGGCCCACCTCGGTAGCTTAATCAGAAGATTGTCCACCCCTCGGGGCGTGACCCATCACAGTGCTGTTCCGACGTGATTCCTACCCGGACTGGTGCCGGCCTATAACGGCCACCACCCGAGTCCATCACAAAGGAAAAGTACGGTGACCGCCTTGTCTATCGTCGCGCATTCTCACCCATTTGTCGTGGGTGTCGACACTCACGCCCGCAACCACGTCTACGCCATCCTCGACGCCACCAACGGCGCGCTGCTGGATACGCAGTCATTCCCGACTACCGCAGCTGGCATCAACCGGGCTATCAAATGGGTGGCACGCCGCACCAACGCCGACGCCGATACCCTGTGGGTGATCGAAGGCGCTGCGTCCTACGGGGCGATCCTCGCGGGCACCGTGGCAACCCATGGATTCCCAGTCGCCGAGGCGCCGCGCATGGATGCCAAGAAGCGCCGTGGTGTGGGCAAGTCCGATGCTCTGGACGCCCACCAGATGGCCATGGCCGTTCTGCCTCTGCCGGCGGACAAGCTGCGCCGACCACGCCTTCACGACGGGGTCCGCCAGGGCGTGCGGATCCTGGTCACGGCCAGGGGATCCATGAGCAAGGACCGGACCCGGTCGGTCAACGCCCTCAACGCCCTGATGCGCGGCAACGACCTGGGCATCGATGCCCGCCAAAAGCTCACAGGCGCCCAGATCACGGAGGTCTCAAAGTGGCGTTCCCGCGAGGAAGAGCTCTCCCTGTCCATCGCCCGTGCCGAGGCCGTGCGGTTGGCCAGACATGTCCTGGCGCTGGATGAGCAACTCACGGCCAACGAGAACCAGCTGGACGACCTCGTGAAGGTCAGCGAGGCCGCACCGTTGCTGGAAGAGACGGGGTTCAGGGCGATCAGCGCCGCGAAGTGCCTCGCCGCGTGGTCACACAAGGGCCGGGTCCGCAACGAGGCAGCATTTGCCTCCTTGGCCGGGGTAAACCCGATCCCCGCGTCCTCCGGGAACACTGTCCGGCACAGGTTGAACCGGGGCGGTGACCGGTCCCTGAACAGTGCCTTGCACATGGTCGCGATCGTCAGGATGACCCATGACGGCGAAACCCGCGAGTACGTGGAGAAGCGACGCGCCGAGGGTCGTACGGACAAGGAAATTCGTCGTTGCATCAAACGCTACCTGGCGCGCCGCATCTACCGCGCGCTCAGCGCCGCGGCAATAGCGATGAACGCGGCTTGACAGACATAGAAGAGTCGACCCCTAGAATCCAAGGTGGGGGCCGGGCCTTCTGCGTTTGCTGTGGTGCAGGACCACCGCCTAACACTGCCAAAACGGCACGGAGGATCGACCCAGACAACGTTCCGGAAGCTCTCAGCCGCCTGTGTCTTAATGGATTGTAAGAAGTTGGTTGAACGCAGTCTCAATTGACGAAGAACATTTTGAATCAGTAGGGTTGACGGTTTGAGCAGCACCCTGGAGGCAAGACTTTGACAACCATGCGCCCAATCGCGCCAAGGCGAACTCGCGGCGAGCCGCAGAATCCGGCACCTAAATCGACGTTCCGTCCTGAAATCCAAGGGCTTCGATCTGTTGCTGTCCTCATGGTTGTCACCTACCACATTTGGTTTGGCCGGGTGTCCGGTGGAGTGGATGTCTTCCTCCTTGTCTCCGCCTTCCTGATGACCTTGCAGTTCACACGGCGGCACGCGAACGGCCAGGCGACTGCGCTTATCAAGCACTACCTCCACCATTTCCGGCGGCTCGTTCCAGCCGCCGTGATCGTGATCGTCGGAACTTTGGCCGCAACCTACCTCTTCCTTCCCGGCACACGCTGGGTGGACACGATCCAGCAGGGCTGGGCTTCGCTCTTTTACGGAGAGAATTTCCTGTTGCAGTCCCTGGCCGTCAATTACTACGCCTCGGACCACAGTGCGGCCAGCCCGCTGCAGCATTTCTGGTCGCTGTCCATCCAGGGGCAGGTCTTCATTGTCTGGCCGCTTATATTTGTCGGGGCCGGCCTCTTGGCGAGGCGGTTCAAGCTCTCATATGTCCCCCTTCTTCGCTACATTTTCGGCGCAATCTTCCTCGCTTCGCTCATTTACTCGGTGGAGTTCACCGCAGTCAACCAGTCACAGGCGTACTTCTCCACCCTGGCAAGGCTGTGGGAGTTCGCCCTCGGCACGCTCCTGGCTCTGTACTTGCCGTCGTTGAAACTCCCGAAGACGCTGCAGATCGTCCTTAGCTGGGTCGGCATCATCGCCATGCTCAGTTGCGGCCTGATCCTCAACGTCGAGACGGCGTTCCCCGGATGGGTGGCGTTATGGCCCACGTTGGCCGCAGCTTGCATTCTCGCGGCGGGCAACACGGGAAGCCGTTTCGGTGCGGACCGCATCCTTAGTTCCAAACCGCTCGTCCGCATGGGAAGCAACTCCTACGCGCTGTATCTATGGCACTGGCCGATCCTGGTCATTTACTTGGCCTGGTCGAACAAGACCCACGCCGGCTGGTTGTCCGGAAGCGTGATCATTATCGCCGCTTTCGTCCTGGCAGTCCTGACCACGAGGTTTGTCGAGAAGCCATGGCGGGAATGGCGCTGGCCGGAGGTGAACCGGCGACGAAGCGCGATTGCGCTTGTGGCCGCCGCGACGGTGGCGATCGTTCCGCTCGCGGGATGGCGCTTCCAAATCGACCAGAGCAACCAGGCCCTCCTTGCCAACATGGATGCCCGCAACCCTGGTGCGGCTGCCGTTGGCGGGGCCTTCGTCTACACTCCGGATCCGGGCATTCCCCTCGTTCCGGCCATGACCGCCATCGACGCTGACTGGCCCGTATTCCCGAAGGCGTGCACCGGCGGGAGCGACCCGAACGACTTCGTGAACCGATGCACCAACGGGATTAAGAATGGAACCAAGTCAGTTGTGGTCATCGGCAATTCCCATGCCCACGTGTTGAACACGCCGTTGCTCACTATGGCCCAGAAGAACAACTGGAGCCTCACCTCAATCACCAAGGGCTATTGCCCGCTGACCGAGAACACCTCGGACGATGTCACGCAGTCGTGTGTTGACTTCAACACGGCCACGCTGGCGGAGGTCCTCAAGATGAAGCCCGACGTCGTCGTGACCACCAGTACCCGCACGAACGTGGATCCCAACGTGACTGAGCGGGTCGATCCCGGCTTTGTGTCGGAGGTCAAGACCCTCAACGATGCCGGCATCGAAGTTGTTGCCCTCAGGGATACGCCACGTCCGGCCCAGCCGGTCCCGGCGTGCCTCGAGAAAAACCGGACGGCGTATGTCGCCTGCGGTTCGCAGCGGGACCAGATCTATGCCCAGGATTCGCCGACGGCAGCGGTGGCTGCGCAGCTGCCGGACACCAAGTTCCTTGATCTCACGAAGTACTTCTGTCCGGACGCGAATTGCCCTGCTGTGATCGGCAACGTGATTGTCTACAAGGACGACAACCATGTGTCGGCCACCTACATGAAGACTTTGGAGCCATACTTCGAGAAGGCGTTCATGGCGGCCACCGGGTGGAGCTAGCGGCCGGACCGCGCGACGCCGGTGGCCCCGGGGGTGCCGTTACTCACATTGCCCTCGCGGAATATGGGGATCGGCGGCGAGGTTCTACTATTTATTCAGAACCTTTGTGCACAGGCCAGTCCCGTAATGACGGGCTGGTCATCAGTTGCAACCCCTACCAGAGCAACCCCCAAGAACCAAGGTAAGAGGCGCACTCATGACCCAGCCCGAACACGATCCTTTTGGCTTCATCGGCCTGACCTACGACGACGTCCTGCTGCTGCCGGGTCACACCAACGTCATTCCGTCCGAAGCCGATACCTCTTCCAGGATTTCCAAGCGAATTTCGGTTCAAACCCCGCTACTGTCCGCCGCTATGGACACCGTCACGGAGTCCCGCATGGCAATTGCCATGGCCCGCCAGGGTGGCCTGGGCGTCATTCACCGCAACTTGTCGATTGAGGACCAGGCCGATCACGTCGATCGCGTCAAGCGCTCCGAATCGGGAATGATCACCAACCCCCTGACCATCCACCCGGAAGCCACCCTGCAGGAACTCGACGAACTGTGTTCGCGTTACCGGGTTTCCGGCCTCCCCGTCGTCGACCCTGATGGCCGCCTGCTGGGCATCGTCACCAATCGGGATACCCGCTTTATTCCGGAGTCGGACTTCCCGTTGAGGCTCGTCAGCGACGTCATGACGAAGATGCCGCTCATCACGGGCCACGTTGGCATCAGCCGCGAAGAAGCTTCGCACAAATTGGCCACTAACAAGATCGAGAAGCTCCCGCTCGTTGACGAGCAAGGACGCCTCCAGGGCCTCATCACGACCAAGGACTTCACCAAGGCCGAGCAGTACCCGCTCGCGACGAAGGACGAAGAGGGCCGGCTCCGCGTCGGCGCTGCCATCGGCTTCTTCGGCGATGGCTGGGAGCGGGCCATGACGTTGATCGACGCGGGCGTCGACGCGTTGTTCGTCGATACCGCCAATGGTCACTCGCAAGGTGTCTTGGACTTGATTACGCGCCTGAAGTCCGATCCCGTTGCCGCGCATGTTGACATCATCGGTGGCCAGGCAGCTACCCGTGAAGGCGCCCAGGCCCTGATCGACGCCGGTGCCGATGGCATTAAGGTAGGCGTTGGACCCGGCTCCATTTGCACCACGCGCGTTGTTGCCGGTGTGGGCGTCCCACAGATCACGGCCATTTATGAGTCCTCCAAGGCCGCCATCCCCGCAGGTGTGCCGCTGATCGCCGACGGCGGCCTGCAGTACTCGGGCGATATCGGCAAGGCCCTCGTGGCCGGCGCCGACACCGTCATGCTCGGCTCTTTGCTGGCCGGCTGCGATGAATCGCCGGGAGAGCTGATCTTTGTCAACGGCAAGCAGTTCAAGAGTTACCGCGGCATGGGTTCCCTGGGTGCCATGCAGTCCCGTGGCAAGAACACGTCCTACTCGAAGGACCGGTACTTCCAGGCGGACGTCTCCGGCGATGACAAGCTCATCCCCGAGGGCATAGAAGGCCGGGTCGCATACCGTGGCCCGCTCTCCTCGGTTGCATACCAGCTGGTCGGAGGACTGCGCCAGACCATGTTCTACACGGGTGCTCCCACGATCCCCGAGCTCAAAGCGCGTGGGAAGTTCGTGCGGATCACCGCGGCCGGGCTGAAGGAATCCCACCCGCATGACATCCAAATGACCGTCGAGGCTCCGAACTACGGTTCGCGCTAGGCGCAACCAGTACCCGGATCGGTTTTCGAGCGAGCCCGCCCCTTCATCATGAAGGGGCGGGCTCCTTGTTTTCCCTGCCGGTACATGGCGCCGCACTGGGATAACCTAGAGCAGTGACTTATGAGATTGAGATTGGCCGTGGCAAGCGTGGGCGTCGTGCCTACTCCCTGGATGACATTGCGATCGTCCCCAACCGCCGGACGCGCGACCCCAAGGACGTCTCCGTCTCATGGCAGATTGACGCCTACCAGTTTGAGATGCCTGTCATCGCGGCACCCATGGACTCTGCGATGTCGCCGGAAACGGCCATCGCCCTTGGCAAGCTCGGAGGTCTGGGCGTTCTGGATCTCGAGGGCTTGTGGACGCGCTACGAGGACCCTCAGTCCGTACTGGATGAGATCTCTGCCCTTGAGGATGAAACGGCCAGCCCCGCGGTGACGCGTCGCATGCAGGACCTTTATAAGGCTCCCATCCAGCCCGAACTGATCACCAGCAGGCTTGCGGAAATCCGCGCTTCCGGCGTGACCGTGGCGGGTTCGTTGACGCCGCAGCGCACCCAGGAGCACTACAAGACCGTAGTTGCTGCCGGCGTCGACATTTTTGTCATTCGGGGCACCACGGTCTCGGCTGAACACGTTTCCAAGAACCACGAGCCATTGAACCTCAAGCAGTTCATTTACGAGCTCGACGTCCCGGTGATCGTTGGCGGAGCCGCCGGCTACACCCCGGCCCTGCACCTGATGCGTACCGGCGCGGCCGGCGTCCTCGTGGGCTTCGGCGGCGGGGCAACGACCACCACGCGCCGTGCACTCGGCATCCACTCGCCCATGGCTTCGGCCATCTCCGACGTCGCCGCCGCCCGCCGCGACTACATGGATGAGTCCGGTGGACGTTATGTGCACGTCATCGCCGACGGCGGAATGGGCTCGTCGGGCGACATCGTCAAAGCCATCGCCATGGGCGCCGACGCCGTCATGCTCGGCAGCGCTCTGGCCCGTGCCGAAGAAGCTCCGGGCAAGGGCTGGCACTGGGGCCAGGAAGCCCACCACCTCGAGCTGCCCCGCGGCGACAGGGTCAACGTCGGCACCGTCGGTCCGCTCGAGGAAGTGCTCTTCGGACCGGGCCATCACACCAACGGCACCTCCAACCTGATTGGCGCGTTGCGCCGTTCCATGGCAACCACGGGTTATTCGGACCTGAAGGAATTCCAGCGGGTCGACGTCGTCGTCTCGCCTTACGAGGGCCAGTAGCTCCTGCCGAGGCCGCTGCAGCCGCCCTGCGCAGCCCCTGCCCAAGCCCGCGGACAAGAAGTAGTGTGGGGAACTACGGGCTTTGTGCGATGGGAGGCGTCCGATGAGCAGTGTTGCAGATGGTTCGCAGAGGAATGATGCCGGAGCGTTGAGTCCGCAGGCACGGGCCAGATCCCTTGAAGTGCTCAAGGGCACTGCGGAGCCCGGCAAGGAACTGGACATCCTGATTGTCGGCGGCGGCGTGGTTGGCGCCGGGGCTGCCTTGGACGCAATCACGCGGGGATTGTCCGTGGGTATTGTCGAAGCTCGGGACTGGGCTTCAGGCACGTCGTCGCGGTCCTCGAAGCTGATTCACGGCGGCCTGCGTTACCTCGAAATGCTTGACTTCGCGCTGGTACAGGAAGCTCTCCAGGAACGCGGGTTGCTGATCCAACAAATCGCACCGCACCTTGTCCGGCCGGTCCCGTTTCTCTATCCGCTCACCCGGCGTTTTTGGGAGCGGCCCTACGTGGGTGCGGGCATCCTTCTCTACGACACCCTTGGCCTCACTTCAGGCCACAGCCGCGGTGTCCCCATGCACAAACACCTCTTCCGGCGGGGAACGCTGAGGGCTGCCCCGAGCCTCAAGAGCGATGCGTTCGTGGGGTCCATCCGGTACTACGATGCCCAGGTTGACGACGCCAGGCTCGTCGTCAATGTCGTCCGCACTGCGGCGCACTATGGAGCGCATGCCGTGAACAGGATGCGCGTGGTGTCTTTCGTGCGCGAAGGCGAACGCGTGGTGGGCGCGAAGGTGGAGAACCAGGAGGACGGCAGCATCATCGAAGTCCGCGCCAAGCAAGTGGTCAATGCGACGGGCGTCTGGACCGACGAGACCCAGGCCATGGTGACGGATCGCGGCCAACTCAAGGTCCGCGCTTCCAAAGGGATCCACCTTGTGGTCCCGCGCGACCGCTTCCAGTCCACGGTGGGATTAATCCTGAGGACCGAGAAATCCGTGCTGTTCGTCATCCCGTGGGGGAGGCACTGGATCATCGGTACCACGGACACCGACTGGAAGCTCGACAAGGCCCACCCCGCAGCATCCACCAAGGACATCGACTATGTTCTCGAACACGTCAACCGTGTCCTGAAACGGCCTTTGACCCGTGAGGATGTTGAAGGTGTGTATGCAGGCCTCCGGCCGCTGCTGGCAGGGGAGAGCGACTCCACTGCCAAGCTTTCGCGCGAACATGTTGTGGCGCACCCCGTTCCAGGGTTGGTGGTGGTTGCCGGGGGCAAGTTCACTACGTACCGGGTCATGGCGAAGGACGCCGTTGACGAAGCGACCCGCGCCATGGATGAGCGCGTTCCCGCGAGTTGCACTGAAACCATCCCGCTTTTGGGTGCTGAAGGATTCAAAGCTGCATGGAATCGCCGCGGAAGGACCGCAGACGAGGCCGGGGTCCACGTGGCCAGGGTGGAGCATTTGCTCAACCGATACGGCTCCATGACGCCGGAAGTCCTGGCGATCATCAAAGACAATCCGGCGATGGCCGAGCCACTGCCGGGCGCCGACGACTATCTTTCGGCCGAGGTTGTTTATGCCGCAACCCATGAGGGTGCCCGCCACGTCCACGATGTCCTGACCCGCCGCACCCGGATATCGATCGAGTCGTGGGACAGAGGTGTTTCCGCTGTCCCTGTTGTCGCTAAGCTGATGGGAGAAATTCTTGGCTGGAGCGACGCCCAGCGGGAAAGCGAAATCAAGCACTACCTGGCCCGGGTGGAAGCTGAACGGCTCAGCCAACAGCAGCCCGACGACGAATCGGCCGATGCCGCGCGCATGGGAGTCGATGACATCGTTCCCTTGCGCTGAGCGGCCTGGGCTGGCTGGGCACACTGGAGGCAAAACGACGTGGCGGAACCGCTGGACCCGTATGATGCCGAACTGACGACGCCGGAGACCGTCATCTTGGAGATGGAAGCGACGGACAAGATCGATGCCGCGGGCCAGCTCGCGGAACGGCTCTACGCCGCCGGACGCATTACGGACCTGGGGGGTTTCCTCGAAGTCGTCAATTCCCGCGAGCACCAGCTGGCGACCGGACTGCCGGGCGGCATTGGATTGCCCCACGCCCGCAGCGAGTTTGTCTCGCGTGTCTCCATCGCTGTTGGCATCACGAAATTCGGGCACTCCCTGGACTTCGGCGCGAGCGACGGACCGGCCACGGTGGTACTGCTCATCGCGACACCGGCCAGTTCCTTCTCGGACCACCTCGAAGTGCTTGCCACCTTGGCGCGGTCGCTCTCCAAGGAGTCATTCCGGGAATCCCTCCGGCGGGCCCATGATCCGGAAGTCATTGCCGAACTGATCAACTCCAGCCTGGTGTTCTTCGACCACTGAGACTCGGACCTCCGGGGCTGCCCACGCTAGGGCAGCCCCACTCTCGTTTAGCTGTTCTACAGCTTGACGAAGTACGGTTAAGGGGTGTTGAAAACTGCTCTGAAGCCTCGCTGGATCGCAGGACTTGTCTTTGCTCTCCTGCTCTCCGGGGTGTTTGTGCTGCTCAGCCAGTGGCAGTTCGGCAGATCCACGCAAAGCGACGTCCCTGCTGACGACCCCGCGGTGGAGCAAGTCAAGCCGCTCACCGGAACTCTGCAGCCGGGAACGTTCTTCCCGAGTACCGCATCGGATCAAATGGTCAGCGCCAAAGGCAGTTACGATCCCGCCAAGCAGGTCCTTGTGGAGGGCAGGCTGCTCGCCGGACAAAAAGGGTACTGGGTGGTCAACGCGTTTGCCGTCGACGGCGCCCCCGTCCTCCAAGGCGCAGGCGCCTCCCCGAAGACCTGGATCCCCGTGGCACGCGGCTGGGTCGCCGATCCCGCCCAAGCCGGACCGCCGCCGTCGGGCAGCATTGAATTGACCGGACGGCTCCTGCCGTCCGAAGCGCCAGTGCCAAACGTCGACGCCGGAGCGGGCCGCGCCTCCGCGGTTTCGGTCGCCGAACTCATCAACACCTGGGATGTCTCAAGCTATCCCGGCTTCGTCGCCGCGACTTCGGAAACGTCGGCGGGCAAGGTGCTTGCACTTCCGGCGCAACTGAAGCCCCTGAATATCCCCGCCCAGCCGCCCAACCAACAGATCAACTGGCTCAACCTTTTCTACTCGGTGGAATGGGTGGTCTTTGCAGGATTTGCCCTGTACATCTGGTGGCGCATGGTGGCCGACGACTACCGGCGTACTCTCGAAGAGGACGAGCCGGACGACGAATTCCCATCCGACGATTTGCCAGAAATGACCAAGCCAGAACAGGTACAGCCATGATTGAGCCCAAGCCGGCCATCCAACCCGAACAGTCCGGAGAATCTGCCTCGAAGCCAGCCCTGGCCAAGAAGAAGCGCCGCTTCGGCGGAACCACGGCCCAGATCCGATCTGCCTTGAAGTTCTACAAAGTCATGGCATACCTCACCGGCACCATGCTGCTTCTCCTGTGCGCTGAGCTTGTGGCACGCTACGTGTTCGGTGTGTATCTCTTTGCCGGTGGCACGAACGCAATCACAGGCCAGCCGTTCGGCTTTGGATTTACCGACGCCGAGTCCAAGTCGGTCCTCGGGGGCGTGAACGTCTCGATCGCGGTGCTGATCGTCCACGGCTGGATGTACGTGATCTACCTCATCTCGAACTTCCGTTTGTGGTCGCTCATGCGCTGGCCGTTCCTGAAGCTCGTCCTGCTTGCCCTGGGTGGCGTTGTCCCGCTGATGTCGTTCATTGTGGAGAAGAAGTTCCACTCGGAAGTCGAGATGGAACTCGCCGCTCATCCCCAGGCGTCCAAGCGCTACTAGTTCCTGAGTGGCCGGTTGACGGTCCGGTCCCGGCGGGTATTGTGAGATCGCTAACGTCGGGTTGTCTTCCGGGTGTTTCCGGGGCTTCACGAGCAGCTCCAAGGTGCACCGGGGCATCCCGGCAAAGTAGGCTGTTACGGTGACTACTCCCACCGCACCCTTCAGTTCTGAAGCTCAGACTTCCCAGAGGCCGGTGCTGGTTGTTGACTACGGTGCCCAGTACGCGCAGCTGATTGCCCGCCGCGTCCGTGAAGCGAATGTGTACTCGGAGATTGTTCCGCACACTTTCACCACCGAGCAGCTTCTGGCCAAGAATCCGGCAGCGATCATCCTTTCGGGCGGACCTTCCAGCGTTTACGCCGAGGGTGCGCCGAGCGTTGGTCCGGACCTTTTCGAGGCGGGCGTGCCTGTCTTCGGTATTTGCTACGGCTTCCAGGCCATGGCCAACGCGCTCGGCGGCAAGGTCGCTCAGACCGGTTTGCGGGAGTACGGCGCTACCGAGGCCACCACTGTTGGTGCGGCCCGATCGATCCTTGCGGGTATCCCGGACTCCCAGAACACCTGGATGAGTCACGGAGACTCCGTTCATGAGGCCCCGGCAGGCTTTGAAGTCCTGGCGACTACGGCGGGTGCACCCGTCGCGGCTTTCGCGAACGAAGAGAAGCACCTTTATGGCGTCCAGTGGCACCCGGAGGTTAAACACTCGGCTCACGGACAGCAGGTCCTGGAGAACTTCCTGTTCAACGGAGCGGGCCTGAAGCCGAATTGGACCACGGGCAACATCCTCGAAGAACAGGTGGACCGGATTCGCCAGCAGATCGGCGATGCCAAGGTCATCTGCGGACTCTCCGGCGGCGTCGACTCGGCTGTGGCCGCAGCCCTCGTGCAGCGCGCCGTAGGCGATCAGCTCACCTGCGTATTCGTGGACCATGGCTTGCTGCGCGAAGGTGAAGCCGAACAGGTCGAGCGCGACTTCGTAGCCGCAACCGGTGTGAACCTCTACGTGGCAAACGAGCAGGAGCGCTTCTTGTCCGCTCTCGCCGGGGTCAGTGATCCCGAGACCAAACGCAAGATCATCGGCCGCGAGTTCATTCGTGCGTTCGAGCAGGCAGAGAGGGCAATTATTGCCCAGGCTGCGTCCGAAGGCGAGAGCATCAAGTTCCTCGTCCAGGGCACCCTGTACCCGGACGTCGTCGAATCCGGCGGCGGCGAAGGTGCTGCTAACATCAAGAGCCACCACAACGTGGGCGGGCTGCCCGAGGACCTGCAGTTCGAACTTGTTGAACCCCTGCGTGCGCTGTTCAAGGACGAAGTTCGTGCCGTGGGCGCACAGCTCGGCTTGCCGCAGGAAATCGTTGGACGCCAGCCGTTCCCTGGTCCCGGACTGGGTATCCGCATTGTTGGCGAGGTGAACAAGGAAAGACTCGATCTGCTGCGTAAGGCAGACGCCATCGCGCGTGCCGAACTCACTGCGGCCGGGCTCGACAATGACGTCTGGCAGATGCCGGTAGTGCTGTTGGCTGATGTCCGGAGCGTTGGCGTACAGGGCGACGGGCGTACCTACGGACACCCGATCGTGCTGCGTCCCGTTTCTTCAGAGGATGCCATGACTGCCGACTGGTCCAGGCTCCCTTATGATCTCCTCGCCAGGATCTCCAACAGGATCACCAACGAGGTGGACGGGGTCAACCGCGTGGTACTGGATGTCACCAGTAAGCCGCCGGGAACCATCGAGTGGGAATAGCTTTCTGAGTGACCGGCCTCTGTTTCAGAGGCCGGTCACTCTGCATTTCCCCTGAAGTCAGGGGTAATTTGCCTTTCCACCAGTGTTGCGGTGCGGACTGCAGGTCTCTTCCCGCTACCCTCGAAAGTATGCCGATTTGGTCCAAGTCGTCTCGAGCCAGAACAGAAAAGAAGGCAGCAGTGTCAGTAAGTCAAAGCCACGAAGAGAGCTCCGCGGAGCTTCGGAAATGGCTGTCCGGGCTCAAGCCCGTGACTGGCGCGGACACGATGCTTCGCTTCGTCAAGACGCCGGAAGGATCGATTGACCTTAGTAACGGCCATCCGTCAGGCCTCGCACAGCTCCTCGTCGGCCGTCGAACCCGTCTTTCCACTCTGATCCGGGATCGCCAGCAGTACCTTGTTGCCGCGCGTGCCGCAAGGAACCTTCGCTCGAAGATCTTCGAACTGGGCAATGACCGGGGGATCGACGCAGGTTACCTGTCGTGTGGCACGGTCGTGTGGACGTCGGCGGTCGGAGGAAAGCCCCAGCGTGTTTCTGCTCCCGTCATGTTGGCGGCCATTTCGCTCACGGCACGGCCGGGCGAAGATGACTACGAGCTGCAGCTTACCGAGCAAGCCAGCATCAACCCCGCGTTGGTCCGGCACTTGAAGACCGTCCACGGAATTGTGTTCGACGTCAACGCAGTGGGCCGCATGGCGTACAACACCGCTCGCCTTGACCCCCTGCCAGTCCTTGACCGCCTGGCCACGCTGGTGCAGCCGATCCCCGGTGCGGAGGTAACTCCCAATCTCCTCGTAACGACGTTGGCGGATCTGTCCGGTAACTTGGATGACCCCTGGATCAACGAGAACAACAGCATCGTTTCCTCCCTGTTTGAAGCCGCCAACGGCGGGGAGGTCGAACCCGAACCCATCCAGTCCGGGCGGTTCCCAAGCCTTGACGAGCGCGATCCCGTCGAGGAGTCGCTGCTCCTGGACGCGGACACGGACCAGCAATTCGTCGTGGATGCCGTCCGGGCAGGCGATTCGCTGGTGGTCAGCACGCCGCCAGGCAGCGGCCAGACCCAAACCGCCATCAATGCCATCGGTGCGCTCGTCAACGAGGGCAAATCGGTGCTTGTCGTTGGCGACCGGCGAGCGAGCCTCAATGGCCTCGCCGCGCATTTCGAATCCCTTGGGCTCGAATCGATATTGTTCAGGCCAGGGAACGGCGCTAAGGCACAGCAGCTCAAGGGACAGTTGGTCAGTGCGATCATCCGCAACGAGAAATCGTTGGAGCCGCAGCTTGCGAATCTCCACAAGACCCTGACCGAGCACCGCCATGCGCTGATGGACCATGTCGCGTCTTTGCACAACGTGCGCGAGCGTTGGGGGTGCTCGCCCTATCAGGCCATGCAGTCGCTCGCGGAACTAACCTCCATCCACCCTGCCCCCGCCACGACGGTGCGCTTGAAGCGAAGTGTGCTGGACAATATCAAAGACCGCGCTGAGTTGGCCGAGAGGCTTCGACGCGCTGCCGAGCTTGGCAGCTTCAGCCGCGCTTCGACGTCGAGCCCCTGGTACGGGGCGCGTTTGGTCACGCGCAAGGAGACCGAGGAAGCCCAGCAACTGGCCCGTGCGGCCGCGGAACACCTTCCCCGGATGCGGGAACGGATGAACCAGGTTGCGGAGCACTCCGAAATCCGGCTCGGGGCCAACTTCGCCGAATGGGGCTCGCAACTAGGGCTGTTGATGGCGGTGCGGGAAAGTCTGGACAAATTTACTCCCGATATTTTTGACCGGCCAGTCCACGATCTGATCTCGGCTACGGCGACCTCCGCCTGGCGTCGTGAGCAGGGCCTCGAGATGCCTTCGATGCAGCGCTCTCGTCTGCGTCGCGTGGCCAAGGAATACGTCCGCCCTGGTGTCCACATTGCCGATCTTCACAGTTCCTTGGTCCTCGTCCAGTCACAGCGGGCACTCTGGGCGGAATACGCGACCACTCAGCGCCATCCGGCAGTCCCCTCCGGACTCGCGGACTTGGGTGCGAGCTACCGCGAACTGGACCGGGATCTCCGCCGTCTGGGCGACTGCCTCAAACATACGGCGGGCGGCGGCGACCTCCACGCGACCCGTTACGAAGACCTCATGGAGCGGCTTGAACGCCTGGTCGCGGATACGGGAACCTTGGAGACCCTCCCGGAACGCACGCTTTTGGTCGAGAACATGCGCGAGCATGGACTCGGCGAGCTTCTTGCGGATTTGGCGGAGCGCGAAGTGCCTGCCGAATCCGTTGCTGCCGAACTGGATCTCGCTTGGTGGCAATCCGCCCTCGAAGCGATGATCAGCGGCGATGACTACCTTGCCATGTCCGACGGCGATTCCCTCCGCCGCCTCGAAGCCGAGTACCGTCTCGCGGACCATGCGCACATCGCCAGCGGTGCCGCCCGTTTGCGGTGGAAGCTCTCCGAAATGTGGAGGGCTGGAATCGCGGAACATCCCCGGCAGGCAGAATTGTTGCGGAACCTGATCAAGGATGGTCGCGTTACCCTGTCGGCGCTCAGCGCCCAAGCGCCAGACCTTGTCACGCGGCTGGTTCCCGTGTGGTCAATCAGCCCGTACCTGCTGACGAGCCTTTTGCCGGCCGAGCAGAAATTCGACGCGGTGGTGATTCTTGATGCCGAGGGCACGTCCCTGCACGCTGTGCTGCCTGCCATAGCCCGAGCCCAGCAAGTGGTTGCCTTCGGCGACGCGAACGTCGCCAATGCCCGGACGTTCAGTGTGGCGGTGGAGCCTCCCACGGCGGGTGGCATGAGCCAGGACATAGTCGACAGCGCTTTCAGTGCCCTGGCCCGGGTCCTGCCCACGCGGCAGTTGAACTGGGTGTATCGCGCAGTGGATGAAGATCTCGTGCTGCAACTGAGCAAGAACTACTACGATGGTGGCTTGCGTCGGCTTCCGGATGGCCAATCGGTCACAGGGCTGGACCGCTCGGTGGTAGTTGAGTACATTCCGGACGGCACCGGCTTGCCAGGTTCGGACCACGAAGGCGTTGAATCCGTTGCTGCCGAGGTGAACCGCGTGGTTGATCTGGTTTTTGAACACGCCAGGCTCCGGCCCCGGACCTCGCTGGCAGTGGTCACGGCGAGCCTGAGGCATGCCGCAAGGATCGGCGAGGCCATTAGGCTGCAGTTGCCCAACTATCCGCTGTTGTCGGGTTTCTTCAACGCCGGTTCGGAATCCTTCCGGGTGGTTGATTTGGAGCGTGCCCAAGGGCTGGTCCGCGACCACGTCATCTTCTCCCTGGGCTTTGGCCGGACTCCGCATGGCCGGGCGCTGCACAGTTTCGGCCCCCTGTCCGTTGAAGGCGGCCGCAACAAGTTTGCCTTGGCAATGACCCGCTCGCGGAGATCGCTGCACGTTCTGAGCTGCTTCCGTCCGGAGGATCTGGACCTGGACAGATTGGCTCATGGAGCCGTCGAATTCCATGAACTCCTTGACCGTGAATTGTCGGGGAACTCGGATCTGGGGACACCTGCCACCAGGGCTGCTGCCAGCGAGCAAGCCCTCGGTGAGGATCCGTTGGTGGCAGATCTGGGCGAGCGGCTCCGTGCCCGTGGGGCTCGTGTGTGGCACCACTATGACGGGGTCCTGGACATCGCTGCCGCGGCCGATCCCGTGCACGCTATTGGGCGTGACGACAGCGAAATGCCCACCCCGGTGGCCATCGAATCGGACGGCACGGAGCGATACCGCCGCATGAGTGTCAGGGAACGCAGCAGGCTCCGGCCCCAGCTCCTGGAACGCCTCGGTTGGCGGTATATGTCTCTGTGGACCATCGAGGTCTTCACGGACCCCTCGTCCTGCGCGGACCGCATCGGGGCATACCTTGGGCTGGAGAAGCCGGTGGCGCCCCCGTACCCTGATGTCCAGGATGGCTTCCTGGACATGGATGTTGAACAATTGGAACTGGATCATCAGGCGGAGCCGGCCCGGGCCAGGCTTGGCGAAACGCACGGCCCCGATTCGGGACTGGCTGCCCCTTAGGAAATCGCAATGCCGGAAAGCAAAGACACTCCAGCTAGGCAAACGCCGGAGACCGGTGCGGATGTGGCGGAATCCGACACGGAGTTGGACAAGCGGGAGAAAACAGAATTGGAAGCCACAACGGAGCGGAAACCGGCGGCAGAAGGCATTTTGCCGAAGAAGGCCGCCGAGGATGATCCACGCCGCTGGGGTGATGATCCTGGATATGATCATGACGCCTGGCTGAAGGAGCAAAGGCCTCCACACTGGGGCTGACGGTCCCGCGATGATCTTGGCAATCCTACGGTGGTCGCCCTAGTGGTGGCCATCACGATTGACCAACACGAAGAAGAGTTTCCCGCGGGTGGAGGCTCCGGCGAGGATTTCCGCCTGCTGCGGGTTCGCTGCGACAACCACGAGGCCGTCCGACTCCTTGGTGCCTAGCCACTGACTGGCCTTGCCTCCCTGTGCGGAGGTCCACAAGACCGGGACTGCCGCGGCCAGGAGTTCGGATTTCTTGCCGGGGCCTCCGAGTCCGTCCGCGGCGGTGAGTACAACGTTGACCAATTGTCCGGGCGAGACCAGCTGAATTGAAGCGGGATCGGCCATGCGCAGTGGAACGGCCGCGGCCGCCGGATCGGTGCCGGTCAGCAGGCCCGGACCTAGGATTTGGGCGTCAGTGGGGATCTGCCCTTTCTGGAGGGGTGAGGCCAGCTGTTTTCCCGTATATCCAGTACTGGAAGTGAGCGCACCGGACGGAGCTCCACCGGGAAGAACTTCGAGGGGGACGAGGTCGGAATCGACCAAACCGGATCCGGCCGGAAGATCCCGGGCGGCGGCTAGGACCGTGACCCGCTCTTCCGTGGCAGGAGTGAGTTGATGGACTGCCATTCCGGCGGCGATGCACAGCAGGAGGGCCACCATGAGACGTCGGTTGCGGTTCAGCCAGCTGCCAAGCCGGCGGGAGATGGAATATCCCGGGGGAGCGCCGCGATGCCAGACCGGCCCGAAGGGAACAGCCGGAACACCACGACGAGGGCGGCGTTTCGCAGTGCGGGCGAAAGGTCTATTGCTTGGAACCGAAGTAGATCCCGTAGAACGGGGGTCTTGGGTGACGAACGGCTTTGCTGGCATGCCGCCACGCTAACCGCAGCCATGCTCCCGTGGCAGAGCCTAGTTGAGCTATGTGGAAAACCGGCGGCCCGGGGTCAGCTCGCGGCGGCAGCAGAAGCCGATGCCGGAGCCGGGGATGCCGCGGGTGCGGCCGGCGCAGCAGAAACGGTGCTTCCCTTGGAGTCCCGGGAGTCCGTGCGGTAGAAGCCCGATCCCTTGAAGACGACGCCCACGCTGTTGAATTTCTTGCGCAGCGGTCCTTGGCATTCGGGGCAGTCAGACAGGGAACTGTCCGTGAAAGCCTGAACGATGTCAAAGGCATGGCCGCAGTCTTTGCAGGCATAAGCATATGTGGGCACTGGTGATCCTCCTCCGGGACGAACTACAGGTCCTGCGCCGCCAAGGTGGATTGCTCCGTCCATTAGCAGTCCCAGGGCCTGAGTGCTAATTCTATCATCCGTCGGAGGGGTCTCTACCAGAACCAGAGACTGTGGGGGAGCAGCCAAATCGCCGAAGCACGGTCAGCCGGCTGGAGATAGCTGGACGATTCCCCGGGGGGTGAGCGCCGCTGTCACGGGCTTATCGAACGGTTCTGCCGGGATGGCGCCCGCGGGTAGGACTTCGTGGTCATAGACGACGGCGACAGCCGGCGGACGCTGCCTGTCGGCGTCGAGCTTGTCCAGGAGCCGGTCGTAGTATCCGCCGCCTTGGCCGATGCGGTTGCCACCCTCGTCAATCGCAGTAGCCGGGAGGAAGATTCCTTTCACATCCTTGACGACGTCACTATCGAACCGTTCGCCCACCGGCTCATCAATGGGGGCATACCTTGAACGAACAAAAACCGTCTCCGGTGTCCAATACACCCAGCTCAGGCGCCGTTCCGGTTCACAGACAGGAAGAAGGACCCGGTGGCCAGCGGCATGGAGTGCCGCAAGCAAAGGCATTGTCGGGGGTTCTGCGGCGACCCCGACATAGGCCGCAAAAGTCGCGCGTTCGCCTTGGGCGACGGCATCCGCCCAAGAGAGGCCATAGCGGGCGATCCCGGCTCCTGCGTCAGCTCGTTGTTGGCCCGTCAGGGTTAGCCGCCGGTTGCGGTTTTCCCGGCGGATGTCGTCTTTCAAAGTCACCTTTTTGCTCCAGTTCTTCCTGCTGTCCGGCTCCTAGGATGCTGAAGGTACGTCCGGTGCTCTTTCGTCCAACAGTGCATCCTTCTGCCCAATGTCCAGTTCCTTCCGTTAGATTAGTCCGGTGACTTCCAAAAACTGCGCCGTCCGCAAGGCTGTTATTCCCGTTGCCGGGCTCGGCACCAGGTTTCTGCCTGCCACAAAAGCCATGCCCAAGGAGATGCTCCCGGTAGTCGACAAGCCGGCCATCCAATATGTTGTCGAAGAAGCCGTGAGCGTAGGCCTCAATGACATCCTCATGATCACGGGCCGCAACAAGCGTGCGTTGGAGGATCACTTCGACCGTGTGCCGGCGTTGGAGGCGACCTTGGAGGCCAAGGGCGACACCACCAAGCTGGACTCGGTGCAGGCTACCAGCAACCTCGGGGACATTCACTATCTCCGCCAGGGCGATCCCAAGGGGCTGGGGCACGCGGTGTTGCGTGCAAAGCAGCACGTTGGATACGAACCATTTGCGGTTCTTCTCGGTGACGACCTCATCGACGCCCGGGACACGCTCCTCAGCGACATGATCGAAGTCCAGCACAAGACCGGGGGATCAGTCGTCGCCCTCATTGAAGTCGAGCCCTCCCAGATCAGCGCCTATGGCTGCGCGGACGTCGAGGATATCGGCGAGGATGGCTACGTCCGCATCAAGCAACTTGTCGAAAAGCCGGCCGCAGATGAAGCTCCGTCGAACCTGGCCGTGATTGGTCGCTACGTGCTCCATCCCTCGGTATTCGACGTTCTCGAGAAGACCGAGCCGGGCCGTGGGGGAGAGATTCAACTGACCGATGCCCTCCAGGTCCTGGCCGCCGGAGACGGCGAAGGTAGCGGCGTCTATGGAGTCGTCTTCCGTGGCCGCCGGTACGATACCGGAGACAAACTCAGCTACCTCAAAGCCTGCGTCCAGCTTGCGTGCGACAGCGAAGACCTCGGACCCGGCCTGCGTGAGTGGCTGCCGGGCTTTGCCGCCGGCCTCAGCAAGTAGCTCACTGTGTGGGGGGCGGCCATCTGGCCGGTGACGCTTGAATGTGGCGACCTCATCCTGCGTCCCATTCATTACCGGGACAAGAAGGAATGGACCGAGGTCCGCTCGCGCAACAGTGACTGGCTTGCCCCTTGGGAAGCGTCAAACCCGGCCCCCGGCGGCAATCTGCCGAATTATCGGCAGATGGTGGCGTCCCTTAACGCCCAAGCGCGGCAGGCGAGTGCCCTTCCGTTCGTGATCGCGGAGCGTACCCCAGGATTCCGTGAGCCCAGGATCGTAGGGCAGTTGACGGTCTCCTCGATCATGTGGGGATCGGCCATGACGGCCACCCTTGGGTATTGGGTAGACCAAGCCCGCGCCGGCCATGGGATCGCTCCCACCGCAGTTGCCATGGCGACTGACCATTGCTTCGAAGCTCTTGGCTTGCATCGGATGGAGATCAACATCAGGCCGGAAAACGGGCCGAGCCTCCGCGTTGTCGAAAAGCTTGGATTCCGTGACGAGGGCCGTCGTGAGCGTTTCCTCCACATCAATGGGGCATGGGCGGACCATCGAAGTTTTGCGCTGACCTCCGAGGAAATCCCCGGTGGCTTGCTCGCTGTGTGGCTTGGACGAGCAAGCAACTAGTCCATCTGACTGAATGGGGGTCATAAGTCTATTGATTTGCCGACTCTCCGACGACACACCGCGCGCAATGCGGTGGCGCCCGCGTATTTGCTTCTACGGTTTTGAATGTGGACTTCCCTCTCAGCAGCTCGGTGATACTGGTGGTTGCTGTTGCGCTGTGGATCGTTTGGGTTGCGCCATACATACTGCGAAATCGCCGCCAGCACATCCAACTAGCGGCCGACGTTCCAGTAGATGACAGTGAAAAAGTCGCTCACGAACCGCAAGCCGGGGTGGTTCTGTCAATCGCCCCTCGGCAGGAGAAAGCAATGGAAACCATGCAGAGCACCGCAACCGCATTGCCCAGGAAGTCGGCCGGCTCCGGTGAACGGCGTGATGCTGCAACGGACGCCGTGGTTTTCAAAATAAGATACGGGCGCTGCGCCCTTGCCCTCGCAGGTCTTCTCTTGCTGCTCACGGCGGCCGTTTCGGGCGTCCTGCGCCTTCTGGGCCTGGTTTCGGGTTGGCTGCCGTTGGTCTCCCTCGTCGGCACCGTTGGCGCCGTCTTCCTGCTTCGCCGTCTGGCCATCAGGGACCGCAGGGCGAAGATGAACACAGCCTTCCGCAACGCAATGGGTCCAGTGGTTGAGGCTCCCCGCGTCAGCACAAAGGCGGCGGACCTCCCGCAGACCAAGATTTTCGACGCGGAAGCCGAAGCGCGCGACGCGAAGCGATTGACCGCCGTCGAGCTTCGTCAGGCAGCGCTCAACGTTGCTGTTGCCGCTGGCGACCATACGGTCCGGTTTACCGAAGAGTCCAAGGAATCCGAATGGCAGCCGGTCGATGTTCCCAAGCCAACTTACGTTGACGCCGCTAAGGCGACGCGGCCAGCACCGGAACCGCTCGATTTGCCTGAGGCTCCCAAGCCGTTGGGCAAGCCGACGTTGAAGCAGTCCGGCGCGCCGTCCGCGAACCCCTCGATCCAGGGGCCGGTCCAGGCGCAGCACAGCAAGCCCCAGAGCGCCCTCAGCAATCTTGACGACGTCCTGCAACGCCGCCGGGCATAGCTTCCTGTGACCACCGTCTGCGTAGCCGGTGGCACGGGACAAGTGGGCCGTGAAGTCGTCCGGTTGGCGCTCGACGCCGGACTTGACGTGACGGTGCTGAGTCGCCGCCCGCCGTCGGGCACGTCGCCAGCCCATCACGACGGCGCCCGCTACTTTCAGGCGGACGTCACCACAAGCACCGGGTTGGCGGAAGCTCTCCAGGGGGCCGACGTCGTGATTGATTGCCTCGAGGGGCAGACCGGCAAGGCGCGCAAGAATTTCGCCGACGGCGGCGCGCAGCTGCTCGCCGCGGCCACGCGCGCCGGGGTCCGCAAGGCGGTCCTCCTCTCGATCATCAACTGCGACAAGAGCAACGCAGCCTTCTATGTCTCCAAAGCCGACAAGGAGCGGGTATACGAACGGTCGGCGCTCGAGACCGTGGTTGTGCGGGCCACCCAGTTCCACAGCCTCGTGACGGCCGTCTTCCAGGCGGGAGCGAAAATTCGCCTGATTCCTGTCTTCAGGGGCGCGCGCTTCCAAACAATTTCGCCGAGTGATGTGGCCGCCGAGTTGCTGGCGGAGGCACTGGGGGAGACCTCCGCAGAGCGGCACCGGACGCGAACCATCGGCGGACCGGACATCCGGAGCATGCGCGAACTCGCCGAAACCTGGCGGAAGCTGACGGGGCATCCCGGATGGATCGTGGAGCTTCCGTTGCCCGGGTCAATGGGCAAATATCTTCGGAACGGGCTCAATTTGGCCTCGAGCCAACGGACAGGGACCGACACGTTCGAGTCTTGGTTTGGCAAAGCACGAAGATAGTTTGTAGCCTAGGGGCACTGGTAACAAACGATTGACCAGGGGCTATAGCTCAGTTGGTAGAGCGCTTCGTTCGCATCGAAGAGGTCAGGAGTTCGAATCTCCTTAGCTCCACCGTGAAGGCCCTCCCACCTGCGGCTTGGATTCTAGGGGTCGACTCTTCTATGTCTGTCAAGCCGCGTTCATCGCTATTGCCGCGGCGCTGAGCGCGCGGTAGATGCGGCGCGCCAGGTAGCGTTTGATGCAACGACGAATTTCCTTGTCCGTACGACCCTCGGCGCGTCGCTTCTCCACGTACTCGCGGGTTTCGCCGTCATGGGTCATCCTGACGATCGCGACCATGTGCAAGGCACTGTTCAGGGACCGGTCACCGCCCCGGTTCAACCTGTGCCGGACAGTGTTCCCGGAGGACGCGGGGATCGGGTTTACCCCGGCCAAGGAGGCAAATGCTGCCTCGTTGCGGACCCGGCCCTTGTGTGACCACGCGGCGAGGCACTTCGCGGCGCTGATCGCCCTGAACCCCGTCTCTTCCAGCAACGGTGCGGCCTCGCTGACCTTCACGAGGTCGTCCAGCTGGTTCTCGTTGGCCGTGAGTTGCTCATCCAGCGCCAGGACATGTCTGGCCAACCGCACGGCCTCGGCACGGGCGATGGACAGGGAGAGCTCTTCCTCGCGGGAACGCCACTTTGAGACCTCCGTGATCTGGGCGCCTGTGAGCTTTTGGCGGGCATCGATGCCCAGGTCGTTGCCGCGCATCAGGGCGTTGAGGGCGTTGACCGACCGGGTCCGGTCCTTGCTCATGGATCCCCTGGCCGTGACCAGGATCCGCACGCCCTGGCGGACCCCGTCGTGAAGGCGTGGTCGGCGCAGCTTGTCCGCCGGCAGAGGCAGAACGGCCATGGCCATCTGGTGGGCGTCCAGAGCATCGGACTTGCCCACACCACGGCGCTTCTTGGCATCCATGCGCGGCGCCTCGGCGACTGGGAATCCATGGGTTGCCACGGTGCCCGCGAGGATCGCCCCGTAGGACGCAGCGCCTTCGATCACCCACAGGGTATCGGCGTCGGCGTTGGTGCGGCGTGCCACCCATTTGATAGCCCGGTTGATGCCAGCTGCGGTAGTCGGGAATGACTGCGTATCCAGCAGCGCGCCGTTGGTGGCGTCGAGGATGGCGTAGACGTGGTTGCGGGCGTGAGTGTCGACACCCACGACAAATGGGTGAGAATGCGCGACGATAGACAAGGCGGTCACCGTACTTTTCCTTTGTGATGGACTCGGGTGGTGGCCGTTATAGGCCGGCACCAGTCCGGGTAGGAATCACGTCGGAACAGCACTGTGATGGGTCACGCCCCGAGGGGTGGACAATCTTCTGATTAAGCTACCGAGGTGGGCCGGACGGGTACCGGCCACCCACCTGTGGACGGACAAGTCGACCCAATGACACCCTGAGGGTCAGTCGCAACATGAGTCACCTCCACGGGGCGGAACGGCCGGTACCTATCCTGCCAGCCAGTCCCAGACCAGCTACAAACAACTCTCACAGTTGCAACACCTGTTGGTTAGGTGGTTAGTAGTAAATCACGCAAACGCTCGGCTGGAGTATTCCAGCCGAGCGTTTTGCGTGGGCGTCCGTTGAGTTCCTGCGCGACGTGTTCGAGGTCTTCGGGGCCGTAGACGGACAGGTCGGTGCCTTTGGGGAAGTATTGGCGCAGCAGACCGTTGGTGTTTTCGTTCGTGCCCCGTTGCCAGGGGCTGGCGGGGTCGCAGAAGTAGACATTCATGTCCGTGGCGAGGCTGAAGGATTTGTGTCCGGCCATTTCGGCGCCTTGGTCCCAGGTCAGGGAGCCCCGCAGGTGCGCCGGCAGGGTGTTCATGGTGGCGATGAGGCCGTCGCGGACGGTTTCGGCGGTGTGGTCGCCCGGGAGGTGGACGAGCATGACGTAGCGGGTGGTGCGTTCGACCAGGGTCGCGATCGCTGACTGGTTGTAGGCGCCGGTGATGAGGTCCCCTTCCCAGTGGCCTGGCACGGCGCGGTCCTCGATCTCGGGCGGGCGCTCGGAGATCATGATCATCGGGTCCACGAACCGGGGGGTGCGCTGCTCGCCGGTGCGGTGCGGCTTGCGGCGGGTCCGGCCGGTGCGCAGCGCTACCTGTATCTCGCGTTTGAGTCCGCCTCTGGCCTGGACATAGAGGGCTTGGTAGATCGTCTCTGGGCTCACGCGCATCTCCGGGTTGTCGGGGAACTCTTCGACCAGCGTGTGGCTGATCTGCTCCGGAGACCAGCGTAGGAGCAGTTTGTCCTTCACATAGCGCCGCAGCGGACCCTCTACAGCGAGCTTGGCCGTCTTGGGCCGCGCCCGCCGGGCAGCGGCCTTCCGGTGCGCCCCGTGGGGCAGGTATCCCAGCCGGGGATCGGTATTTCGGCCCAGCTCGCGGCTGATCGTTGAAGGCGAGCGGCCAAGCGCATGGGCGATGGCCCTGATCGAAGTGCCCGCGGCGTGCAGGTCCCGGATCATCTCCCGCTCCTGCACGGTCAGGTATCGCGGATCGATGGCCTTCTCCAGTGCCGATACCGGTAGGAGGACCTGGGTCGTTCCGGTCGTGCCGGCGGGAGGGGTCAGGGTGGTCACACCACGTTTGTAGTCGACGATTCGGCCATCCGGGTAAATGCGTCGGCCGCCGGACTTGCGGATTCCGTGGTCCCACTCTTGGGCGGTCCGGAGATGGATCCCGACTGCTGCGGCAGCTTTCCGCCGGCTCATGCCGGTCTTGCGCAGCCGGAAGTACTCATCCCGGCCCGGGTGAGGACCCGTCCCCGTTTTGCCGTGGCTTTTCAGCCCGGCGTTGCGCACCCAGCCGGCGCACGTGTCGGGGCTCAGTCCGAGTTCCCGTGCTGCCTGCGTCGTGCTCTTGAGGCGGTCGAACACAAGGAAGAACTCTTCCTTCTGCGCGGGCGTGTATTTCCTCTGCCCGGGCACCCGATTCCGGGGGACCTGCCCAGGGAGCCGGGATTTGTGGACCCACTGGTAGCACGTCATCAGGTTGAATCCGAGCTCCTTGGCGGTCGCGCTCACACTCCCAAGGCGGTCCAGCACCGAAAAGAACTGATCCTTCTGCCCCGGCGTGTACTTCCTGCGCCCGCCTGTTTTCTCCGTTAAAGACGACACGGTCGTTGCAACTCCCAAAAATTCTGGGTGTTGCAACGACCGCTAGAACCCGCCCGGAAACGCTGGGGCGGAGGGCTTTTCTTGTGGCCAGTTCCGAACCCACCCCACGTTTTGGGATGGAAATGCATTCCAGATCAAGGCCATCGTCTATTTGTTGTCCGGGCCGTTGCGGGTCCAGCGCATCATGTCCATCGCCGCCGCGGGGCAGCCGCGCGGGCGACGGCCGTCGTCAGCCGCTCTTGAGCCGGTTCCGCAGCGGGAGACTATGGTTGATGGCCAGGATCCGCAGCGGATCCATCGCGGTGGTCCGGTCCGCCGGGTCTAGCATTTGCCAGGACCGGTGGCCCGGGTCGGCGAGTTTCTTATGCAGGCTCAGGATGCGGGACTTGTCGCTGCCATTCATGTGGCCTGCTGTGATCAGGGGATTCCTGATGGTTGCACACAAGACGACGGCGTCGTCCAGATGCCGCTCCTTGTCTCGGGAATCTTCCCGGTAGGCGGCCCCTTGAGCACGAGCGCGCCTAGGGTGTTGGGGATGCTGATGAACACCGGCCCGGCGTCGTCGACGATCATGCGGCAATTGACTGTCCGCTGCAGGGCCTGGGTGCCGCCGGTGACCTGGAAGGGTTGACGTCCCCCGAGTCTGGGGATCTGTTTCGGTGCAAGGTGGTCTGCCACCATTACGTCGATCTGCTGCTTCCCGTGAACGAAACGGTGCGCCGGGGCATCATCGTCAATGGACTTGTGGACGGTGTAGCCAAGCCGGTCAAGGACGGCACTGACTGACGACGTCGTCGCACCTGTTTCGATGTGGAGAACAATGTCGACGTCCGCCGTCGGGCGCGTGACGGCGAGCACCGCGGCGGCGCGTGCAGCTGCACCATCAACCCGCAGACGAGCATCCACTGGGTGGACGGCAATAACCTTGCGAGCTCGACGCACTGCGGCCAGGGAGTACCCCATCCACCCGGCGGGACGGGGACATCCCATACTTCGCGATGGTCGGTGGGGCAGGCCGTCTCTGCGGACTCAGGCATGGAGAAGTCCATCGATGATGCGCCGGCCGGCGCTGCGTTCGCGGGTGGTGAGGGAGTCCATGAGGTCCACGGCGATCGCGGCGACTGGTGCCTTTACTTCTTCGAAGGGCTCGCTGAAATCCACCTCGTGGATAATGGCGCTGCCGTCAGGGTCCTCTACCATGCCGAGTGCGTCCGCGAGCTGGCGCGTTTGTCCTCCACCGGTTTCGTGATCCAGGATAACGACTCGGTGCCCCGACGCAAGCAACAGGAAGGCATCGACTTCATATCGTGTCAGGGAGTCCTCCGCCCTTTTCGGCACGCAGCGAGGTTCTCAGCCGCGTTCCGCAACGAGCAGGGAGTTTGGCCGGCTGTGGGGCATGTGGCGGCATCAAGTTGTCCGTCATCTCGCCGGAGGTACCGCAGTTACCTTGGTTCATCGGAGGACGTGCCCCAGCTTTCCCTCGTCATGCCCGGCGGCAGCTCAGCGTTGAGCCGGGCCTCGTAGCGGCCCGGGGAGAGCCGTGTGACCAGGATGCCGACTCCTTCGAGCACGGCCACGGGCTTCAAAATTTCCAGCGCCCTGTCCAAGGCACCGTCCAGTTCCGTTCGCGTTTGAACAGCTATGGCGAGGTGATCAGATGCTGTCTGGATAGTCATAAGTCCTTACTCTTGGCGGACTTCTCCGCCATTGTTGACGACCGCTTCGCGGATGAATATTTAGCGGAGTAACAGCGATTCCGTCAGGCTGTACTCCGAAGCCACCGCGGTTCCGCCGTCTCCTAATAGAGCTACGATCCGAAGCGCAGCGGGGCGGGTTGCGTCTCCCCGTCAGCGCAATTGGCGGCCCGCAAGGAATGGAATGCACTTGACATGACAGCTTCCTCTCTCACGCGATCAACTAATAGATGGCGTATGGAGACATGCTCACGAAGCGGTCGACGATAATTTCAGTGATTCCTTCGTGGGGAAGGCCCATCTCAGGTACCCCACGGGCAGGCCGGTGGTTTCCTCAATTGCCTCGTAGGTCAGTTCTGCGCTCTTACGGGTAATCTCTGCCGCAGCGCGGGCGACTGCGACCCTGTCGGACCCTCCAGCGTTCAGCCGGATCCTTCTGTAGGGAGGAGCGGTCGGGTAACTTCCGCATTGTGGGGCCCCACCGTCCTCGGCGTGGCGCTGCCTTCGCTCGGGGAGAATCTGCCGCAGATACAGGACTCTTAGTGTTCTTTTTCACTCGGATGGTTCGTCGAGTTCACGCAGGTGGCGGTACTCGCCCTTGAAGTAGAGGAGGGGCGCTGCCGTGTGCCAGGAGGCGGGACTCATTTCGTTGACACGCCCGATGACGATGTAGTGGTCGCCTGCCCCGTGCTCAGCCCAAATATCGCAATCAAGCCACATCAGGGTGTCGGCGATGACGGGGTTGCCCGCGACAGTCTGCGACCATTCGATGCCGGCCCATTTGTCGGTCCCTTTGCGGGCGAACTGGTTCGATATTGTGTGCTGGTCCTGGGCGAGCACGTTCACCACGAACTTTCCAGTCTCACGCAGCCGCGGGTAGGTGGTCGAGTTCGTCATCACGCTGAACGAGACCAGCGGCGGCTCGGTAGAGACCGAATAGAAAGACTGGCAGGTGAACCCGATCGGGCCCTCCTCATCGATCCCACTGATGATGGTGATACCCGAGGCATAGTGCCCCAGAGTGTCACGAAAAACCCGGGGATCGAACACCCGCTCATGGACGAGCGGCTTGTGAAGTGCAATGGTCATGGTCTTCAGCTCCTACTAAGGTGTGGCTACCGGTGGAGAGAGAAGCACGATCGTCGCCATCGGCATCGCTTGCTTCTCACCTCGTTTCGGTGACATTCCTATTCTTGGTCGAAGCGAAGTGGCACACATCACCCGGTCGGTGTGCCAAAGGAATGTACTTTTCTTAGCCAAAAGAATGATGTCTGCCCAGCGTCATGCATACTAAAATCCCATCTCTTCACGCGGGATAACGAGCCTCCTGCCCGCATTCACGGTTGCAATAGGCCGAAGCACGGTGTTCTAGGGGCGGTAGCTTCGGCACCAGGCGTTGACGCTGGTCTTGAGAAACGGAGGACTTGTTCGTGCTGGTATCTCAACGAAGGAAGCCACGGCGAATCGCCTGAGCTACCGCGGAAGCGCGGTCGGAGACATCTAATTTGTCGTAGATGTGCTGTAGATGCGTTTTGACGGTCGCGAGGGAGACATGGAGTTCGCTTGCGATCTTTTGGCCGGAGTACCCATCGGCTGCCAATCGAAGAATTTCGAGTTCACGGGGGGTCAGGGTTGGTTTTTCCGTTGTCTCCCGGCGAGTACGGAGTTCCCGGGCAAGAACGTCCTGGGCAAAGGGGGCGATGATGGTGGCACCGGCGCCAATCTGAAGGACGGCGTCCGTAATTTCACTAAACGATGCTGCCTTCTCAAGAAATCCCCTGGCGCCGTGAGCGAAGGCCCGGTAGACGCTTGTGCTGTCCATGTAGGCAGTGAGTACGAGAACGCGGGTGGGGGATTCCTCCGCGAAAAGCGATTCCAAGACCTGCATTCCATCGAGCTCGGGCAGGTTTATGTCCATCACGGCCACGTCCGGTTTCAGCTGCCTAATAGCCGCGAGTGCATTCTTGCCGTCCCCTGCTGATCCTATGACGTTGATCTGCGGCACACCCTCCCAATTTCTGGCGAGGCCTTCCCTGTAGACGGGATGGTCGTCGGCGATGAATACGGTGATGGTCTTCACGGCTGCGCCAAAGCACGGCGGATCGTGCGCGTGAATTGGTCGATTTCGAAAGGCTTGGTGACGTAATCCAGAATCCCGGTCTCGCGCAGCTCTGCGATGCGGGTAGGAGTGGCATCTGCGGAGAGAATAATGACCGGAACGTGTATTGTGCGCTCATCTTGCTGCAACTGTTTTATTACCTCGGCCCCCGACATGTCGGAGAGGTTCAAGTCAAGCAGGATGAGTCGGGGTGGCGTCGTTTTTGCCAGCGCGATTCCTGATTTACCAGTGGTTGCGGAGATCAGATTCAGCCTGTCCATCCCGGCGATGATGTTCTCTACCAAGCGGATATTTGCGTGCGTGTCTTCAATATAGAGTATTGTCGCGTCGGCTTCATCTGGAGTTGTTAGCGCTTCCTGGTCTGGAACGGTTGCTTTGGCATCTTCGTCTGGCGTCGCCGCGAGCGGCATGTCGACAAAGAACGTTGAGCCCTCGCCTGGGGCGGTGTGTTCTATGCCCAGAACACCGCCCATCTCTTGGACAAGCTTCCTGGATAGGGCCAGCCCCAGGCCAGACCCTTCGACGTCAGCAGCGTGGGATAGCCGCACGAAAGGCGTAAACAATCGTTGGATGTCGGCTTCAGCCATTCCGGGGCCCGTGTCCATGATGAGGAAACGCAGGGAACCATCTCCGGGTTCGCACCAAACGCGTATCGCGCCCTGTGGGGTGTTGAACTTAACGGCGTTTCCGAGCAGGTTAAGGAAGACCTGTCGAAGGCGTTGCGTGTCGGCCAGGATGTGGCGGTGGAGGGCGCCATGGAGGTCACTGGCGATCTCGATGTCACTCGCAGCCGCGAGCGGGCGAATGAGCTGGAGAGCCTGGTGTAAAGGTTCGATAGCTGGGACAGGTACGGTGGCGATGCCAGGAGCTCCAGCTTCTATCCAGGTGATGTCAAGGACATCGTTTACGAGAGATAACAGATGCTTGCCGGCGTCAAGAATATGACCGACACTTTCTGCGCCCCCAGGATTGAGCGGAAGGTCTCGAAGCAGCTGCGCGAAGCCAAGAATGGCGTTCAGTGGCGTCCGCAGCTCATGGCTCATCCTGGACAGAAATTCGTCCTTTGACCGGTTGGCACGTTCTGCCTCATGCATCGCGTCGCGGGCTGCTCTCTCAGCGCGCTTGCGGTCGGTGATGTCGGTGGAGATCGCGCCAAGAGCGTAAGGATTGCCAGTATCGTCCTTGAGTGGGAATTTGATGGAGAGCCAGCGACTGTCCTCGTCCGGGTCAGCCTTGTCACCGATGGCTAGGGGTTCTTCTACCTCGATGGACTGGGCAGTCCTGATTACCATGTCGTCGTTCTTGGTGTAGGCATCAGCAATCGGTTTCGCGAACAGGTCGTAGTCGGTGTGACCGATGATTGATTCCGCGCTGAGCCCGAGGAGGCTGGCGTAGTAGCTATTGGCGATGAGGTAGCGCCCTTCAAGGTCCTTGACGTACATCAGCGCCGTTGAGTTATCCAAGAGGTCCTTGAGATGCCGGATGGTGGAGTACAGGTCGTGTTCCGCAGAATCCTGCTCGGTGAGCGCGGTCAGTTGGACCAGCAAGTAATCATTCGGGTCCTCAGGCACGTTGAACGGCTTGATTCGCGGACGGAAAGCTTCCAGACGTTCGCCAAGGTGGACTGCTACGGTGGGGGCGTCGGACGTAGCGGAAAGGGATGCGGTCACAAGCCGGGTCAGGGCCGCGGGGAGATCGTTTTCAGTGCCTCGCCCCGGAACAGCGTTGCCATTGACGAGCGCAACAAATTCGCTGTTTCCGGCAAGGAACACCAGACGTTCGGGGGTCTCCCTGCGAAAGATGGCCGTTGCCAGCGGCGCCGCGTCGAAAGCGCCTTGTTTCAGTCGCATGACGGCTTCTGCCCAACTCACGGCAACAGTCTTCCACAACGGCACCGCAGATCTACAGGCGCAGCCAACTCATACCGTTCGCAAAGAATCCCGGATCCCTTCCAATTTATACCCGACAAAGTGGCACCTGTGCTTTCTGTTATACGGGACTCACCGACGCGCGTAGTCCGGATGTTTAGTGACATCAACCTCCGGCTTATGATCCCCTAGCCGGTCGACGGGGCCGTGCTGGCCGATCGAATCACGAGCAGCAGGGACAATCGAGGAAATCGGGAGCGGAACGGCAGACCGGGCAGCCCTCGTGAATCACGTCCCTTTCCTTTCGAACTGCCCGCGGACTCTCGGTGGGCGGCTGACGGTTCCACCTGCTGTTTTCTAAAGCTATCCGCTTCATGACAAGCCTCCGAGGGCTTTGAAACCTGGTGACCCGCCAGTCGCGTCCTCCTATTCCCGATCTTCCGGCTAGCCCAATCGCCGACAAGTGCAATTTGGAGTTCAACAGCCTGATCTTCCTGAAGAACCGGCGCTCCGAAGGCGCCGGCTCTGCTTACTCGACGATGTCGAGGAAAGCGCGGATGGCCGGGCTGGGGTTGAAATCATCCCAAGCGAGGTATTCAATTCGGGAGGGCCCGTCAGTGATCGGAAGGCTGACCAGATCGGGGTAGCGGAGCGCGTACCGAGACGGCAGGAGCGTAACGGCGAGGTTCTGTCGAATCAGGTTGATCGTGAAGTCGGTGGCCATCGTCTCGCATATCACCTCTCGGTGGATTCCCGCAGCGGCGAAGGCGAGGTCGCTTTCGGCACGCGCCTGTGTCCCGGTGGGGAAGTCGGCGAAGGTCTCCTGGGCCAGGTCGCTTAGCTGTATCTCATGTTGACCGGCAAGCGAATGTTCGTAGCTGACGACGGCGACCAGTCGATCAGTGCTCAAGTGCCGCCAGGCTACGCCCTGCGGTGCCCGGTTCCGGGGAAGTCCGAGCAGGCCGACGTCGATGTCGCCTCGGGTGATCGCTGATTCCAGCTCATCGCTGCCTGCGACCTGGAGGGTGATATGAACCTTTGGGTGCTTGTGGAGAAAGACCTTCAATGCTGCCGCCACATCGATGGCGGTCACAGTGGGAATGAGTCCTATTCTTAGACGTCCCCGGATCTGGCCTGTTACCGCTGCGGCATCGACGGCGGCTTGTTCGGCAGATTTCAGGCTGGCACGTGCTGCCTTCAGGAACGCCTCGCCTGCAGCGGTGATCTCGACGCGTCTGCTGGTGCGGCGAAAAAGCTCCACTTCCAGTTCGTTCTCCAGGTTCTTAATCTGGTGGCTCAGGGCCGACTGCACCACGAAACACTTGGCTGCGGCACGGGTAAAAGTCCCCTCCTCCGCCAAGGCGACCACATAGCGAAATTGTTGGAGCTCCATTCATCTATGATGCTTGTTGATAGGTGCAATAACAAGTATGTGTTGGACAGATGGCTCGCTCGCTCACATCATGTATATGGAAGCGCAAAACGATGACAAGCGCATCTCGCTTAATGCCGGTTTCCAACCGACGCCGTGTTGGTCTGACGGACAGGAGCCCAGTTTTGATCAGGCACGAATTCATTGGGCAGGCAGCAGAAACGGCTGGCAAGTCGGCGTTCCTCGACTTTCTAACCCAGCCTTGCCCCAGAGTGTCACGGAAAAACCTGGGGATCTAATGCGGGCCCATGAAGAATTTTGTGGGCAACAATTGCCATTTCCCTGGCTCCTCTGATGGTGCCGTTACGCAACCGGTTCGGGAAAATGGACCGTTGTTGACGCGACTTTAGCGAGGCAGGCGAGGTTGGCTGCATACTCCGCGGCAGCTTGTCCGGCGATTTCTTCCAGACGGTCCATTTGCTTGGACACGAAGTAGAAGCCCCGGCCCGGAACGACCGCCCCCAATTCGACCAAAAGAGGTGCGAGGTTGACCGTAGGACTCATGGCGTGGGTGAGATCCCCTCCCATATGAACCGGAATTGCTGTTACCCCAGAAAGACCATTTGTCGGATACCTGTCAAGGAAGGCCTTGAGAAGTCCTGTGTAACTGGCCTTATATGTGGGGGAAGCAAACACCACTAGGTCACTCTCTGCGACCCGGGCATTCAGCGCCGCCATTTCGTCAGAGGGCCATGCGAAAATCTCATCTGTGTGGTCGGCCAAATCAATGATCTCCAGCACGTAATGACCGGGATCGAGGAGCTTCTCAACCAAGGTCTTCGCGACCGTAAGCGTGCGTGACATCGGTTTGGGATTTCCCACAACGATCGTTGCTTTCAGTCTCATCGTTCGTTTCTCACTTCGTATCAGTTGATAGGGAAGGCTCGGCGGACACCTGGAACTGGCGGGCGTTGGCCAGCACCGGAATTTTGGTGCGCACATCGTTCACCAGCGAAGGATCGATATCTACTACGACCAGCTCAGGTTCTCCCTCAAGCTTCGCCAAAGTGGAGCCCAGTGGAGAGATCACTGCGCTGCGGCCGATCCCGGTCGGAGCAGCGCCCGCGGGTTCCGCCCCCATGGTTTCGGGATCCCCTTGACCGCAGGCCACCACAAAGGTGGTGCTGTCTAGGGCCCGGGCACGGACTAGCAGGTCCCACTGCTCTGCCTTTCCCTCGCCGGCACCCCAAGATGCGCAAACAATGTTGACTTGGGCGCCCGCTCTGGCGTTGGCCGAGAAGAGGGCGGGGAAACGGACGTCGTAGCAGGTTGCTAATCCGAAGACGGTGCCATGGAGCTCAAAAGTTACGGGTCTTTCGCCCGCGTCAACGGTTTCCGATTCGGTGAAGCCGAAGGCGTCGAAGAGGTGGACCTTGTCATAGGAGGCGTCAATGCCCGGTCCTGTGACCAGCAGAGTGTTCCGTACCCGGCTGCCCTGTCCGGGAGTGAACATTCCTAAGACGATCGCAATGTTTAGTTCCTTGGCTATGCGGCGTACTTCCTCAGCCCACGGGCCATCGAGGGGCTCGGCGACGTCGGCAAGCGAGTGCCCGAAGGCGCGCATAACTGCCTCAGGGAAGACGACAAGTGCGGCGCCCGCCGTTTTGGCCTGAGCGGCGTATTCCCTCACCAAGTCGAGGTTGGCCGTTGGGTCAGCACCGCTGATGATTTGAGCGACTGCAAGACGCATGGAAGAACTCCCATTTGTTGTGTATGTTCGGGGGGCTTTTCGTGGACAGAAGTTCCGACAGTCAGGTCCGGAGCGGGAGTCACAGCAAGGTGTTCATCAATAGCCTTCTGCGTCTGAATAGCATCGCCTGCAACCAAAGCATCCATGATTTCCTGGTGTTCGGCCCACGCGCAGCGTGGCGGCGTCGATGAGCTGCTGGTGGAAAAGAAATGCCCATCCTGATGAAGATGCGGGCGGAGGTCTGTCTCATTGAGGAACTGGCGGCCGGTTCGACCCTTTCCAGGCGGCTGGAGCATGAGCTCCAGACCGCCTGGCGGGGAATGCGACCGACTTATGCCAGCTGGAGAGCGGCGTACTTCTCGCGAACGAGGGGCAGGACCTTTTCTCCGAAGATCTTGAGGTCGGGGACGTAGTCGACGAACGTCATGAGCAGACCGCTGACGTTGGTGTCACGCTCCAGTGTGGCAATCTGCTCGGCCACGCTTTCGTACGATCCGTGCAGCACGGGGAAGCTCATGAAAGTGAGGTTGCCTTCTTCGATGGGGGCGGTGAGGCCGTTAACGAAGTGCTCGCTCGTGCCGCCCTTTTGCGGGTCCTTAGACGCGCTGCCGACGACGTTTGCAAGCGCTTCCTTGTCCTGGCCATCGACGATGGCCTGGGCCTTGGCTCGTGCCTTTTCGTCTGTCTCGTCAGCGATGATCGTAAAGAGAGCCAGCGTGCCCACATCGCGTCCGACCTTGGCCGCCTCGTCGAGAACGGGCTGTGCAATCTTGGGCAGTAGTTCGCGGTCGCCGAACACAAAGTTGTAGTCGGAATGATGCGCGGTGTACATCTGACCACGCGGCGACTGTCCCGCGGTGACGATCGGAAGCTCACGCTCTGGAGCGGGATAGCATGTCGCGTCGTCGAGCTTGAAGAATTCGCCGTCGAATGTAGCCCGCCCATCACGCCACAGCGTCCTCATGATCTCGACGTATTCAGCGGCGTAATCATAGCGGCGGTCGTAGTAGTCATCGCCGGGCCACAACCCCATGGGCTCGTACTCCGGCCGGTTCCAGCCGGTGACGAGGTTCACGCCCGCCCGGCCCTTGGCGATGTCATTGAAAGTTGCCAGCTGACGAGCCGCGATAGCAGGGTGAATTCCCAAAATCGGGACGGTGGCATAAACGTCGATCTTGCTCGTCTGTGCCGCCAACCCGCACGCCAAGGCGATGGAGTCGAGGCAGCTATCCCAATAGCCGGTCGTACCCCCGAATCCGCGGTACTTGATCATCGAAAGAATGAAGTCGAGCCCGATACGTTCTGCCTCCTGGGTGATCTCCAGGCAGTGGTCGTAGCTGGGGATGTACTGGGGACTCGAGTCCGAGATGATATATCCGTTTTGACCGTTCGGAAGGAACACTCCAAGTTTCATTGCTACTTCTCCAATTTCTTTCTTTATGGATTGCATGTGCGTGTTTGGTTTTCATTTGACGAACCGACATGGGTTTGGTCTTGCATGGGGGTCGCACGGGGCGGGCCGGGACTAGCAATCGTTTGTCTTTGATCAGTTATCACCGCTTGCGTCTGTGGCTAGGCCGGCTTGGGTCCGGTTTCGGTGGGGGCATGCAACGCGCTGTGCTGCCTGAATGCACCCCGAAGCCCGGCGTACAAGCCGCTGGCGACAATCACTGTTGCGATCGGGCCCCAAGTCGCGCCCCAAGGGAAGGCGCTGGTGAGGAAAATACCCACGACGGTAGCCACCGTCCATGCGATCAGACCCGGGTAGTGGACCTGCCGGTAGTGCTCGTCCCCGAGCAGACCGTGTTCATCTTTCCGTGTCCGGTTGAGAAGAATGTGCGTGAGAGCGATTGCGACCCATCCGCTGACCAGGACTCCCTGCCATGCCAAGGCGAGGAGCAGGTACTGGATGATCGGCAGCAGCATCAGCAGGTAGATGATCGCCGAGGAGACAATCACCCAGAATGCTGCTGGAAGCTTTACTCGGAACAGCCGTTCCCCGAATTCCTGCAGGTTGGCTGCGCCGATGAAATAGTTGGCGGTATTGATTCGGGTTTGGAAGACGAGGACGAGGACAAGGCCGATCGGTCCCATCAAAGCCACCAGCCCGCCGGAGAGGCCTGATTCCGAAACTTGCAGGCCGGGAATCGTGAACGTCAGGAAGATGCCCACCAAGGCGTTCACGCCGTAGGTGAGTGTCCAGAACGGCCAAGTGAAGGTGTATTTGGTGTGGAACCCCGTGTCCTGGCGCTTGCCCAGCGCCGCGTAATCCATGGTGTACATCATCAGCACCCAAACGCCCAGGTAGGCTGCGAAGGTGGCAAGCCATCCAGGGCCTCCGGCCGCGAGGGGAAGCTCAGCTCCCGGAGTGTGGGTCAGCCAGGCATCGGTGAACCCGAACCTCACCCCGGCCCATACCACCATTACGACCAACCCCAGCAGGTACAGCGGCAGCAGCCAGCCGTTGAGCTTGTCCAGGAAACGTCGGACTCCGCCGAGAATGAGGGGGGTGGAGTAGACTACGACCACGAGGCTCCAGATCCAATGTTCGCCACCGAAGGCCGCTTGGAAGGCATACACCACGATTGAGCCCTCGAACACGGCGTAGTAGATGGCCGTCAACGCCAGGATCACACTGGCGATAATCGTGCCGGCCTTCCCCAAGATGGTCCGGGAGAACCGCGCGACAGTGGTGCGGTTGTTGATCGAATGCTTCGCCAACACACGATTGATCAGGCTGTAAGTGATAATGGTTAGCACGAGTCCGATGATCGCGTTCACCGTCCCGTACGCGACCGCCATCGCCGCACCGATATAGAGCATGAACATGGCACTGGCGATGCCGTAGAACGCCATGAACAGCGACCATTTGCCCATCTGGTCCCCGTCGGAACCAGCCCGGTACAAAGCGTCAGTGACCTCGACCGTGTTGTTTGTGCCCTTGAGATCCATCAGTTCCTCCTTTGAAACTTGGAACAATAGCCCGTGGCTCTCGCCCGTGGACTCTCCCGTGGTTATTTGGATTGTCGTTCAGGTCATCAGGGACCCGGACGAGTGAACTTCTTCCAGCTTGGACAGAATCAGTTGAGTTTCAGAGCCACCGGGCGAATGGGGGCGCCCGTCGCGCCTTTGAGTCGAATCGGTGCTGCGATCACGCAGAACTCGTTGACGTCGTCAGCTGAAAGCTCTTCAAGGTTCAAGAGCTCGATCATGGGTACACCCGCCTCTGCGAGGAAGTGGCAATGCCCTGGAAGCCAGTTGTCAATGTGCTGGCTGGGGCCAACTTCCACGCACTCCTGATCGGCGCCAATAACACTGATTCCTTGAGCGGTCAGCCAGCGAGCAGCATCCAAGCTGAGGCCGGGAGGGTTCCCGAGGGCCTTGCTACCGTCGGGCCAGTAGGCCATCCGCCCCGTTCGGACGAAGACAACGTCGCCCTCTCCAATGGTGAGGCCCGTTCGCTCAAGCTCCTCTTCAACATCCGCGACCGTGATGGCGTAGGAGTCGTCGAGGCATTGCACGCCCTTTAACTTGGCGATGTCCAGCAGCACTGTTCGGGCAATGATCGGAGGGATGGTGTCCACGCCACCCTTGGTCCAGTTGCGACTTCCCAAGTGTTCCTTCGCGGTGAAGCCGTTGTAGATGGCGCCGTCGACACCGAAATGGTTCAGAGCATCGATATGCGTGCCCGTGTGGGTGTAGAGGAAAACCACGTCACCCGAGTAACATACGTGGCGGTTAATCTGGTCGCCGGCGCCGTTCAGATTGTCCACAATAGTGCCTTCAGGCGTGTGGCTCATGAAAATCTGATATGAGGGGTCTCCGGCCGCCTGGAAGCTGGGCATACCGACGAAGTAGTCAACGCTGAGGTCATAGACCTTCGACGTATCCACTCGGCCGAGGGCCTTTGCCTGTGCAGTGAGCGCAAGAGCGTTCAGGGCTCCAAGCTCGTCGTCCGCACCGTAAGGGCTCGTCGCGACCTTGATGGCGGACTTCACGTCTGCGATGTTGGTCGTCACAGTTACTCAGCCTCTCGAACGAAGTCGACAACCGCGCGACTGCGGACCATGGGAAGCAATTGCTGCACGATCTCTTCGTGGAACGGGTCCGACGAATATGCTTCAAGGTCGGCCCAGGAGTCGAAGTCCGTGATGAGGACGCCATCCCACGGGTCGCCGTTCTCGTTGGGCTCTCCCACGTGGCTTCCCAATTCCCAGCTGCGGATCATCGTCAACTTGTCCGAAAGCTGGGTTAGAAGGTCGAGGATGGTCGACTTGTCAGTCGTTTCTGCTGCCTGCCAAATGAATACATGCCTGATCAAAACTGGGCTCCTGTCGATACGTCAAGACCGCCGCACCGTAGTTTTCAGATTGCTGAACGCTCCTGTACTTGCGGTCTTTTTGGTGTACTGCCATACTCCGCTCTCACTCACCTATGAGTCCAACACATGCTTGTCATTGCACCTATCTATATAGATCATGAATCGAGTCGAGATCACCGCTGCAGATGCTGGCCGGAGTTACCAGATACGGCACGAAAGAGTCAGTGACTGCGAGTTTGTCGCGGTAGAAGAATGCGAGTTGATCGGATGGATTTCCGGAAACCATAAGGCCAGCGCATGGGCATGCCTTGCCGAGCACGAATGGATGGGAACCGGAGGGAGCGGCCGCCGGTGATGGTTTCCAGAAAGGCGATGTTGTCGCATAGGTCACCCCCTAATGTGCCGCACCCGACTGCCGACAAGTCCTTTGACTTACGCCATGCATGGACTTTGGGCGGCGTCGAAACCGACCATGCATTCACCGACCTCGTCCGGGACCGCAAGGGAACAGTTCGGATCACAGTGGATCCGGTGTCGGAATCGGCTGGGATGGGTCTCGTGACCGGGCCCGGGTTCAGACGCCGATAACGCCGTCGCTGAACGCCACCCGCCCGGATTCGCCGTCGCTGAACGCCACCCGCCCGGATTCGCCGTCGAATCCGATGAGCTGCACCAGACGTATTCAAGGCCGGGCACGACGTTGTCCTCCTCGCACCCGACACTGCCCACATCTCAAAGGTCCGTGACAAAATCGGCTTTCGACGAGGTGCTGGCGCCAACGATCGTTGAGGCAACTCGTGGATCAAGCTTCGAGAACTGCAGGGCAGCTGCCGCTAGGGGGACACAGATCAACCGCATCTTATCGCTGCGTTCCAGACGTGCCGGACCCCTCTCCCAGTTCATGCCCTGGGTAGACCTTCCCTCCCCATCCAAAAGTAATCTGCCGGTGAATGGCGCGCCATTGACGAATGCCACCTCCCGGGAGACGGCATTCTCGATCAGCGGCTCGGCCGCCCGATCCAGCAGGTTAGACGGAACGTGGCTAATCAGGGCGTCGAACGCATCAGTTTGCAGGCACTTCAGTTGGAGATCTATCGGACCGCTTGCAATGCCGAGATGATTGATCATGCCGTGATCCCGCAACCCAACGAGCGTTGCAAGAGGACCGCTATGCGCCGTTGCTGGTTCAAAGCTGAACTCTTCGGGTTTACGCAGCAAGACGAGCGGGAGAAGGTCGAGGCCAAGGCGCTGAAGGCTCCCTTCCACGGCGCGCACAATGCCGTCCCCCGAGCAGCTGGCTAGTGCACACATCCATCGTGCTAATGTCGATGCCCACTGATGACGCCGACAGGCCCGCACGGCCAAGCATTCGTCTTCTCATCTTTACCCTCGTGCAACCCTTCATACGTTTTTGTGACCTTCTTTAGCCCGGCTGGGCGGTCGCGGTCGATTCCCCGACGCAGGGCAAGGCAAACCGTCAGTTGTTGCAGCGGGATGAGGATCTTGCGTCCGGATGCTCGGCCTGGCCGTCAGTTGTTTTCACCTCGACGAGGACGCTAGTCTCGGTCATTCCGAGACAGTCTCAGTCGAAGTGAGACATTCCGCGGGGTTCCAGTCCGATGGTTTTGTAGCATTGGTCGATTAGTTCCGCGGTTTGGACGGCGTCGTCGCTGTCTGTGGGCATGGGGATTCCGTGCCGGATCAGGGCGGTGAAAGCGTCCAGCTGGTAGGTGTAGGAGGATCTGGTGTCCGTGCGCTCGATCCGTCGGCCGTCATTCGTTTTCACCTCGAGGCTGTCATCGGTATGAGGGAGGATGAAATTTGCCACGGTGGCTTCTCCTTTACTTCCGATGGCGCGGTAGGTCATTTCAGCTTTGGTCCCGTTCATGTTGCATCGGGCCGTTGCGGTAACGCCGGAGGGATAGACCAAGTCCGCGTCAACCCATTCGTCCACCCCAGGCAATCCGTGCCGTTCGGCGCCCCGGGCATCGATGAGGGTGGGATTCCCTCCTGCCAGATGGGCCATGGCCCGGATGGCATGGAGGCTGTAGCAGCCAAGGTCCATGAGGGCTCCGCCCGCCAGAGGCAGCGACCACCGGGGGTCTTCGGGTGGTGGGGGCGGAATCATCACCATGGTTTCCACGCGCTGGAGCTCGCCGAGTTCCCCGGAGGCGACCAGTTCGTGGAGTCTCTTCGTGACGGGGTGGTAGAGATAGTGGAAGCCGTCGACGACCTTGACGCCCGCGCGTTTGCCTGCGTCGCGCACATCCCTGGCTTCTGCCGCGTTTGCGGCGAACGGTTTCTCTGACAGGACGTGTTTTCCCGCGGCGATGGCCTCCAGGTTCCATCGTGCGTGCAGCGAGTTGGCGAGCGGGTTATAGACCGCTTCGACCTCTGGATCATTGACTAGCTCTTCGTAGGAACCGAGTGCCCGTTCCACGCCGTACCGGTCGGCAAAGTCCTTTGCACGGTCCCGGTCGCGGGCTGCGACGGCCACGAGCCGAGCACCTGTCAGCCCGGCAGGTTCAACGATGGATGTCGGGCTGACGCGGGACGCTCCCAGGATGCCGATGCGCCGCGGTGCTTCTTCTGGATCCATTTGTGGAGTCCTTTCTGGTTTCTGATGTCGCCTTCGCCCCCGCCGAATTGGTCACAGCGCGTCATGCCCCGCGGCTGGCTACTGGCTGAAGGCGGCGTCGAAGGAGGTGTTCGAGGCGGGGAAGTCGTATTTTTTGAGGGCGGCGAGGGCTTCGGGGGCGCCGTGGAGGCGGTCCATGCCGGCGTCTTCCCATTCCACGGAGATCGGCCCGGTGTAGCCGATCGCGGTGAGGGCCCGGAAGGAGGATTCCCAGGGCACGTCGCCGCGTCCGGCGGAGACGAAGTCCCAGCCGCGGCGCGGGTCGCCCCATGGCAGGTGGGAGCCGAGGACCGTGTTGCGGCCGGTGGGGCGGAGCTTGGTGTCTTTGCAGTCCACGTGGTAGATCCGGTCCTTGAAGTCCCAGATGAAGGAGACGGGGTCGATGCCTTGCCACATGAAGTGCGAGGGGTCCCAGTTCAGCCCGAACGCTTCCCGGTGCCCGATCGCTTCCAGGGTCCGGACGGTGGTCCAGTAGTCGTAGGCGATCTCGGAGGGGTGGACTTCGTGGGCGAAACGGACGCCGCATTCGTCGAAGACGTCAAGGATGGGGTTCCAGCGGTCCGCGAAGTCCTGGTAGCCGGCGTCGATGACTTTCTCGGGGACGGGCGGGAACATGGCGAGGTATTGCCAGATGGAGGACCCGGTGAACCCGACGACGGTACCCACACCTAAAGCGCGGGCGAGGCGGGCGGTGTGTTTCATTTCCTCGGCGGCGCGCTGCCGCACGCCTTCGGGTTCGCCATCACCCCAGACCTTGGAACCGACGATGGCCTCGTGCCGGAAGTCGATGGGGTCATCGCACACGGCCTGGCCCTTGAGGTGGTTGGAGATGGCCCAGACCTTGAGGTTGTACTTCTCCAACACCGCGAGTTTGGACTCGACGTAGCCGGGTTCGTCCCAGCGCCAGGCGTCCAGGTGGTCTCCGGAGACGGCGATTTCCAGGCCGTCGTAGCCCCATCCGGAGGCGAGGCGGGCGACTTCCTCGAAGGGCAGATCGGCCCACTGGCCGGTGAACAGGGTGTAGGGGCGGGACATTGGTTCTCCTTGGCTCTACTGGATTGTCCGGCTTGCGGAGGGTCGGCGCGTCGGGATCAAAAGGTTGTCTCGTCGGCTGTGGCAGCGTTTGCTGCCATGTCGGATTCCGTTCTTGATGTCCGGGGACTGCAGATCGGGTACGGCCAGGAAAATACCGGCGCCGCTGCAGACCCCGGACCGTGGGCTGGGTCCGGGGGTGCTCAGAGGGCTTGGGATTTTTTCATGCAGTCCCTGACATAGGCGTCGGACGCGCGAAGGTGTTCACCGATTTTTTCGAAGCTCCATCCCTGCGTTCCGTGGCATTTGAGGCTGGCCACGCCTTCGTACCCGACGCGGCGCAGTGTTCCCAGCATCACGGAGTGGTCAAGTGTCCCGTCGGGGCGGGGAAGTTGCTGGTCGGCGTGACCGAAGTTCAGCCCGTCGGTGCCGTGGCGGTAGGCGCGGTCGATGTCCCAGATGTAGTAGTAGAAGAGCCTCTTGCGCTCGGCGAGGAACGTGATCGCTTCGCTGATGGTGTCCTGCATCACCCACAGGTGCGGGGGAGCGATGCAGACGCCGAGGTAGGGGTCGTCAATGTCGCGGATGAGCCGTTTCATCTGCGCGAGCGTGTCAACGCCTTCGTCCCATCGCTGGTCTTCGTTGGCGCCGGATTCGAAGTCGGCGGCGAAAGGGACGGTGAGATGGTTTTCGACCGCGATCCGGACTCCGCGGCGCGCTCCTGCTTCGACGATGGGTGGCAGGAAGGTGGAGACGAAGTCGGGGTAGTTGGCTTCGCAGTCGAAGACGAGGGTGTCGATTCCGAGGTCCGCGGCGAAATCGACCCGTTCAAGGATCTCGTCCTGGGTCTTTCCATACACGGTGAGGCCGCAGGGTTTGACCCCGTATTTGTCCAGCACCCCGAGGATTTTTCCGGGGTCATCTCCCGGATTGACGTGGTGTGCCAGCGGAGCGGCGGAGGACCAGAGGTTGACTTCCTTGAAGCCAATGTCGGCAAGGTCGCGGATCGAGTCTTCGAATCCGTGGTCGTGGTAGGGGACGAGCTCGGCGGCATATCTGAACATGGGTTCTCTCCTTGGGGGGGGTCTGACCGGGGGTTACCAGACGAAGACGGCTTTTTCGGTTTCGCGTTGATCGAAGGCGCGGAAGGCTTCCTCGGCCTGGTCGATGGAAAAGTCGTGGCTGATGAGTTTTTCGACCGGGATTTTCTGGTCGATGACCAGGCGGACGATTTCTTCCCATTCGCTGATGGGGAAGTACCAGCCACCGACGACGGTGAGCAGCTTTCTGAGCATCTGGTCGCTGGGGTTGATCTGCGTGGCCCGCGACTCACCGACGAAAGCGACGGCGCCGAGCTTGGCGGCGGCGTCAAGGGCCGAGTTCTGCCCGGCGGGGTTGCCGGAACAATCGATGCAGACGTCGGCTCCGCGGCTCTGGGTTAGGGCCCGGATCTGCCGGACGGCGTCGGCTGTCGTGCTGTTGATGACGGCGTCCGCGCCAAGGGAGCTGGCCTGTTCGAGACGGTGGTCGATGACGTCGACGGCGATGACACGGGCGCCAAAGGCCTTGCCGATGAGTACCGCGGCGGATCCCATCGGTCCCATGCCGAAGACAGCTACGGTTTTGCCGCCGGCCACGCCGAGCTGCTTCTGCACGTGGTACTGGCTGCCGACCATGTCGGTCATCACCGCCCCGGCGCGGAAGCTGAGTTCGTCGGGGAGCTGGAGACAGTTGCGTTCGGGAAGGACGAAGTAGTCGGCGTCACCGCCGTGGACGTCGAAACCAAAGCATTTCCACTGGTTGCACAGCATCATGTAACCGCTGAGGCAGTACTCGCAGAATCCGCAACCCAGAGCGAGGTAGCCGGCAACGCGGTCGCCTTCCTTGACATGGGTCACGGCGTTTCCGACCTTGACGACTTCGCCTGCTGCCTCGTGCCCGGGGATCACCGAACCCTGGCCTGCGCCTTCTCCGCCGACAATCGGGGTGCCGTAGTAGATGCTCATGTCGCTGCGGCAGATCGCGGAGGCACGGGTCCGCACCAGCACCTCATGCGGTCCCGGCTTCGGGAGCTCGCGTTCCACGACTGTGACTCTTTTGTCACCGGGGAGAATGACTGCTTTCATTTTTTCTTCTCCAATACTCATTTACTTGACCGCACCGAAGGTCAGGCCTGCGACCATCTGGCGGCGCAACACGACCATGAGCACCAGGATGGGCGCGACGATCAGGGTCGCGGCGGCGGTGATGTTACCCCAGTCCGTGCCGTACATGCCGGTGAACTGCTGCAGACCCACTGGAGCAGTCTTGGCTCCGCTGCGGGTCAGAGACAGCGCGAACAGGAATTCGTTCCAGGACAGGACGATGGTCAGTACGGCGGCCGTGGCGACGGAGGGCACGAGCAGGGGCCAGATGATCCGGCGGAGGACCTCCCAGGTCGAGGCCCCGTCAACCATGGCTGCTTCCTGGATCTCGTAGGGCAACTGCAGGATCGAGCTGCGCAGGATCCAGACCACGATGGGCAGGTTGAAGGCAGCGTACGGGATTATCAGGGCCGGGTAGGTGTCCATGAGCCCGAGCTTGCCGGCGAAGACAAAGATAGGGATGACGGCGACGATGGGAGGGAACATGTAGGTCGACAGGATCCAGGATGAGAGTCCCTTGCGGGCCCGGAAATCCCTCATGGTCAGGGCGTAGGCGGCAGGCACCCCCACGAGAATGGCCAGGGCGGTGGCGCCGAGACTGACGATCGCACTGTTGGTGAGCAGCTGACCGAAGCTTTCGGATTTCCCGCCGCCGGCTGACAGCACGGAGGCGTAGTTGTCCAGAGTGGGCTGGAAGATCCAGGCCGGGGGGATTTGGTTGGCGATCCCGGCCGGCTTGATGGAGGTGATGAGCATGAACAGCAGCGGCACGAGGCCGATCAGGAGCCATGCCCATAGGAAGGTACGTCCGATGATGACGCGTGCCATGGCACCGCCGCGGCTGGTTGATGATGTCGTTGTCATTACATTTCCTCAGGGTCTGCTCGGCGGCCGATGATGCGCAGCATGAAGGGGATAAGGAGCGAGAGGATGATCAGGAAGACCACGCCCAGGGCGCAGGCGAGACCGACGTTGAAGCTTTGAAGGCCGACGCGGAATATGCCGAGGTTGATGATCTCGGTGGACTCACCGGGACCGCCGCCGGTAAGGATCTTGAACGAATCGAAGGTTTTGAAGGCCTGGATGGTCCGCAGTACGGCTGCGATCGCGATGAACGGCACCATGGCCGGAAAGGTGATGTGCCGGAACATCTGCCATGGGGTCGCTCCGTCTACCATGGCTGCTTCCCGGGGCTCGCCCGGCAGGGACTGAAGGCCGGCCATCAGGATCAGGGCGATGAACGGGGTCCATTGCCACATGTCGAGAATGACCAGGACGATCCATGCTGATGTCGGATCACCGAGCAGGTCGATGCCTTTGGGGAATCCGAAGACGCCGAGGTAGTAGCCTACCCAACCGTAGTTGGGGTTCAGCAGCTGCTTGAAGACCATTGCCGCGACCGCCGGGGTGACGGCGAACGGAAGCAGCATGAGGGCGGCCCCGACTTTATTGGCGCGGGTCTGGGCGGCCAGCGGGAGTGCCAGGGCGAAGCCCAGGATCATCTCCAGGATCACCGCGACCGCGACGAAGCCGAACGTGATCAGGAATGCGTGCTGGACCGAGGCATTGGTGACCGCCTCGATGAAGTTATCCAGTCCAACGAATTTGCCCACACCCCCGAGGATCTTGTCGTTGCGGAAGGCTGAGTAGAAGATAAAAATAGTGGGTGCCACCGTCATCAGCAGCAGGACAACCATGGCCGGGGCCATGTACACCCACGGGGTCGAACGCTTTTTCCAGGTCAGCGGCTTCCTGCCGCGCGCACCGACCGTGGTACGGCCGGCCGCGCGGCGGGAAGCGTCAACCGTCAAGGTCGCATCCAATGGTGCGGCGGTTGCTTTCATAATCGATACTCCTTGGGCGACCTTGAACGGTCTGATGGGTTAGTAGCCGGCCGATTTAAGGAGGGCCGAAACCTTGTCTGACGCGGACTTGAGGGCGTCCGATGGCGAGGAAGCGCCGGTTGCTGCGTTGTTCACTGCGACGGCCACCTCGTGGCTGACTTCGGTGTAGTTGGTCAACCGTGCGCGGCCGACGCCTTCTGCGAGGGATTTTCCGAGGGTGTCGTAGAAGGGTGCTAGGGGGTTATCGCTCTTGATACCGGCAAAGACGGAGGCCCGGCTGGGGTGCAGGGACTTGGCGGTCATCGTCGTTTGCTGCTCGGCGGCAGTTAGCCAGCTGATCGCCTGGTAGGCCCATTCCTTGTTCTTGGAATTCTTGTTCAAGCTCAGCATCCAGGTACCGAAGTGGGGGCCGGCAGCCTTGCCGGTGGGGACGGGGGCGTAGCCGATGGTGCCGCCCTTGACGTTGTCAGCGAGCTTAAGGTCGTGGTAGTTGATCGTCATGGCGGTCAGCCCGCTGCCGAATGATTCGGCTGTCGTGCCCCAATCCGCTGACGTGCTGCCCGGGGGGACATGTCCGCTTTGCGCCAGCTTGGCGTAGTAATCCAGCGCCTCGACTCCTTCGGGGGTGTTGAACGCAGGCTTGCCGCTCTCGTCCGCGAGTGTTCCGTCTCCGCCGTATGATGCCAGCAGGGTCTTGAAGTCGTCCGTGGCCCAGTCGCCGACGCCGGCCATGACCGTCGTGCCGTAAAGCTTCTTGTCCGGCTGGGTAAAGAACCCTGCCACCTGGGCATAGTCATCCCAGGTCTTCGGGACCGTGAGGTCCTTACCGTACTTGGCTTTGAAGTTCGCCTTTTGGGTCGGGTCGTTGAACAGGTCGCTCCGGTAGGCCATGACGGCCACGTTCGACTGGATCGGCATCCCGTAGACGTCGAATCCTGCGTTCTTTATCGCGGACACGTCCGGCTTCGCAGTGGGATCCGGGTAGCGTTTGATCGGTGAATCAGCGTTGTAGACGGCTGTGTCGTAGAACACCTTGGGGATGAAATCGCCCACGTTGGATTGGAGGGTGCCAGGGTTCAGGGCGTCGTTCTGGATGTACTGGCTCAGGGGTTCGAGGTTCTGCACCAGGGCCGGCGCCCACGGAGTGTCGACGACGACAATGTCGTAGTAGCTGCTGCTGGAAGCGAACTCCGAGAAGACCTTCTGCTGCAACGCGTCGTACGGCTGGTTGTCGATCTTCAGATCGATGCCGAACTTTTCCTTGAACTGCGGCACCAGCGACGCGACGGCGGCGCTGTTGGCTTCATCAGTGGTGTAGAGCATCCGCAGCTCTGTCGGTTTGGCCGCTGCGGTGTTAGGTGCTGATGACCCGCCCGTGCATGCGGTCGCCAACAGGGTCACGGTGAGCGCGGCCCCCAGGCCTGCTACGACGCGGGACCGCTTGATGCGTTCGAGAGATCGAATCATCTCACTGCCTTTCCTTATGCCTCGGGCACCCCATGCGCCGAGGCCTACCTGGATGATTTTCATTGATGGACTCCTTGCAGTTGTTTCACGGCTGGGACGTCGACCCACTGGCCGCTGTTGCTGGATTCGATGATGCTTTCGGTAAGGACGGCTGCCCTGAGTCCGTCGCGGAATGTGGGCAGGCCCTCAGGGGCTTGCCCACCGATGGCGGTGTAGGTGTCGGCCACGAAGGCGTTGAATGCGTCCTGATAGCCCTGCGGGTGCCCCGCGGGGAGAACTGATAGCCTCGCCGCGTCAGCCGACAGCGCGTCGCGGTCGCGGACAAGCAGCTCGGAACCGGCCCGTTTGCCCAGCCACAGAGTCTCCGGTGCTTCCTGGTCGAACTGGACCGTGTTTTCAGAGCCGGAGATTTCGATCATCAGCCGGTTCTTGCGACCGGGCGCGACTTGGCTCACCAGGAGGTTTCCGACGGCGCCGGTATCAGTTGCGAATACAGCGGCAACGAGGTCCTCGGTCTGGACGTCGCTATGGTTTGCCCGGCCGGAAAACAGCGTGCGGCTCACTGCGCCGACCCTGGTGATCCGGTCATTGGTCACGAATTCGATCAGGTCGCACAGATGGGACCCGATGTCGGCAAAAGCACGCGACGGACCCCCCAACCCGGCATCCACCCGCCAGTTGTCGTCATCCCGGGACAGCAGCCAGTCCTGAAGATAGGAGCCCTGGATCGTCGAGATCCGTCCCGTCTGGCCGGACGCAATACGGTCCCGGGCTTCCCGGACCATTGGGTGGAACCGGTAGACGAACGGAACGGTCGCGACCGTCCCGGCCGCAGCGGCCAGCTCCACAAGATGGGTGGCATCCTGTGCGGTGGTCGCTAGAGGCTTCTCGCAGACAACGTGCTTGCCTGCTTTCAGCGCTGCCTCGGCCAGTGCGACGTGGGTGGCGTTCGGGGTGCAGACGTGGACGACGTCGATCCTGTCGTCCTGGACGAGGTCCTGGACGGAGGCGTAAGCCTGCTCGACGCCCAGGCGGTCTTTGGCGCGGGCAGCGCTGGCACGGTTCGAGGACGCGATGCCTGCGATTTCCGCCCCTGCGGCACGGGCGGCTCTGCTATGCACCTCAGCCATGAACCCGGCGCCGACGAACCCGGCCCGTAACCGGGAGGGGGCTGTCGTGGTTCTGTCGTTTTCCATGCCGAAACAGTGACACGCACCAAGCGGCTTTGGTCGTTAGTCAGCAAAAGTCTGCACCTTTTGACGCTGTTGGCGGTGGAATGCGCACAGAAGTTGCACTCTTTGATGTTCTTGGCGTTGACGAGTGGACGGGAAGGTACAGGCACCCGACACTGGGTGGAGCTGAGGACCCCGCTCAGGGGAAATGTCACACGATGTGTCCAGACGTCAGCTCACCCCTCACCTCTTGTGTGAGCCCACGAAACGGAGAGAGATGGATAACGGCGGTGCCGGCGAACTTTTGCGTATCCTGCGGGACGGACGCCCGCGAACCAGGGCTGACCTGGCTGGGATAACGGGCTTGGGGCGAGCTGCCATCAGCTCTCGCCTTGAGTCGCTCTTGGAACTCGGGCTGGTTGTACCGGTGTCGGATGCGGCCTCCACGGGGGGCCGGCCTTCGGCCCGACTGGCCTTCAACCCCGGTGCAAGGCTGGTCGCTGCCGCCGACGTCGGCGCCACACACGCGACCGTGGCGCTCACGGACCTGTCGGGAAGGATTCTCCTGGAAACCACTGAACGACTTGAGATTTCCTGCGGACCTGAGGCTGTTCTGGATTGGCTCGCGATGACGCTGCAGGGTCATTTGAAAGCGGTGAAGCGTCCGGCAACGGATATCATCGCTGTTGGCATCGGACTTCCCGGTCCCGTTGAACACTCCACCGGAAAACCGACCAGCCCTCCGATCATGCCGGGATGGGACGGATTCGATGTCCCCGCTTACGTTCAGCAGACCTTCGCCGTTCCCGTGCTGGTCGACAACGATGTCAACATCATGGCCCTCGGCGAGCGGGCGGCACGCTGGCCCAACGAGGACAACATGATCTTTCTTAAAGTCGCTACCGGTATCGGCTCCGGGGTTATTAGTGGAGGGACACTGCAGCGAGGCGCGGCGGGTGTCGCAGGAGACGTCGGCCATATTGCCGTTTCCAACGCGGCAGGCATCCAATGCCGCTGCGGCAAGATTGCCTGTCTGGAAGCCATCGCAGGCGCTCCGGCCGTCGCCGCCCATCTCCGCGAAAACGGACTCGAAGCAACCACCGCAAACGACGTCGTCTCGCTCGTCCGTTCCGGTGATTTGGCTGCCATTCAAGCCGTTCGGCAGGCTGGCCGGGACATCGGAGAAATGCTCAACATGTGTGTGAGCCTCGTCAACCCTTCCCTGATTGTCGTCGGTGGATCGCTTGCACAATCCGGAGAACATCTGATCGCCGGCATCCGCGAAATGGTCTATTCACGCTCCACGCCCTTGGCGACCCAGCACTTGAACATCACGCAATCCGAAACCGGCCCGGAAGCTGGAGTCGTTGGGGCCAGCATCTTGGCCATCGAATATGCCCTCGCGCCTCAGCGAGTCAGCGGTCTCGCAGCCACGCTGCATCCCGGCGGACGCCAAAATACCGATCGGCAGAAGGTGGAACGCGTCGTCCCAGCCTCCCAGCCTTCACTCCGTGACTCCGTGGCCAGTTAATTGCACCGCGCATTTCCTTGGCCAAGCCAGGGCGGCGGCAAAACCGGTCATGTGGGGGTGCCGGAACTGAGACCATCAACGTGCTAAATAGAGATGCACGCAGCTAAAATAGGCCTAACAGCTAAGGTCTTTTCTGGCCGAGCTTGTGTGCCACCGCGACCGCTGCCCCAAGACGTCGCGGCCATTCCAAGGGACGGCCCGGAAGGTCACGCTGGCCAAAAAGGAGGATGGCATGCCTCAATCTGCTACTGAGAACAGCGGTCAGCTGCGACGATATGCAGTGCCGGAGGGGCTCAGTCCAGCACAAAGGTTCGAACATTGGCGAACGTGGTACAGCAGTGCTGTCGAAACTCCGATGCGGTTGGAGAAGTCCAAAGATGCTGCGCCCCTGCCTTTCAATCCTTCAGCGATCAGTCTTGCAGGGCCAGGCTTCAGCCTCATAGAAATGTACAACGCCCCCGCAGTGGGCTCGTGGGCGCCTAATCCCGATACCAGGGATCTGCGTCTGGCCTACTTCAGGAAAGCGCCGACCCTGACCCTCGCTGTCAATGGCTTGCCTGAGCCGGTATTACCGGGCTCCGTCAGGTTCATCGATACCTCGCTGGGCGGAAGTTTCGATGCGCCGGAGGGCTTTCACGCCTTGCAGATCAACGTCGACCGCAGCAGCATGGATTTGAACGAGGCCGCACTACGCTCCCTGCTCGTCCTTCCTGACCTTGCAAAGCATCCAATTGTCGGCACTTTCGTGATTCCTGCGCTGTTGAGTTGGAAGAGACCGGGCATCAACCGGGAGGTGTCGGGAACCGGCGACATCTTCCGATCCGTGATGGCGACCCTGGTGGGCTCCCTGCTTGAAACGGCGGTCGACATAGAGGCCCAGAAACCGGCCCTCAGCCGAGCGGTGAAGCAATACCTTGATGCCAGCTATGACAACCCCGATCTGGACGTCGCAATGATCGCTGAAAGGTTCAATCTCTCCCGTCGCTCTCTGTTCTACTTCTTCGAGAATGAAGAGCTCCACTTAGGTGAGCGTATACGCGCCTTGAGAACTCGCAGAGCGCTGGAACTCCTTCTTCATGCCGACGCCCAAAGGAACACGTATTCAGAAATTGCGGCATCATGCGGATTCACCAACGTGCAAAGCATGCGCCGTGCCGTGAAAGAGTTCACCGGGATGAACGTGAGGGAGATCCACCGATCCGAGACCGTAGTTCGTGTTGCGCTGCAACAGCTGCGGGAGGCGCTGTCCCCTAGCACCTGACGGAACTGGGGGAGACTGCGAGGACGTTCTGCGGCCTGAATTCACAGACGGGACCAAGGCGGAATCCGCCTGTTACGGTAGTGTTGCACGCACGGCCGAAAGTCTCCGGCCCATACTCTCTCCACCCCGATTGTCTTCAATGACAGGGCTGGACTTGTGCGCATTGTGGCGCGCAGAAGAGTCGCTCACCAGCTCTCGCGCGAGAGCCAAGCCCCTGGAGTCGCTCCTTGGCCACCGCCGTACGCCCTCGCCTGATCCGGCAACCGATCACCGTCCTGAGCGCCCTGTGCTCTCGGCGGCAGCTTTCCCGCGAGATCCTCGCCGGCATGGTCACTACCCTTGCCTTGGTCCCGGAAGTCATTTCCTTCTCGATCGTCGCGGGGGTCGATCCAATGGTCAGCCTCGTCGCATCCATCGTCCTGGCCTTGACGATGTCGATTCTCGGCGGACGGCCAGGGATGATAACTGCCGCGGCCGGGTCCGTTGCCCTCGTTATTGCCCCGCTCGTCCATGACCACGGTGTCCAGTATGTCCTGCCGACCGTGATCCTTGCCGGTGTCATCCAAATCGTCTTTGGTCTTACCGGTCTTGCACGGCTCATGCGATTCATCCCCCGCTCTGTGATGATCGGGTTCGTCAACGCCCTGGGTGTGCTCATTTTCACGGCGCAGGTGCCTCATGTCCTGAACGTTCCCTGGCCGGCGTACGTCCTGTTCGCTCTGACGTTCGCCATCATCTTCATCCTTCCGCGTTTCACCAAGGCCGTCCCGGCACCGCTGCTTGCGATAGTCGTCGTCACAGCGATCGTCATCGTCGCCCGGCTCGTCGTTCCGAACGTCGCCGGCGAGGGCTCCCTCACCGGGAAGATGCCAGGGATCACCCCGTTCCTCGTTCCGCTGGATTTAGTGACCTTGCAGCTGATTTTGCCGACTGCGCTGAGCGTGGCGTTCGTCGGTCTCATGGAAACCCTCCTCACCGCGAAACTCGTCGACGACATCACCGAAACCCCCTCACACAAGGGCCGTGAATCGTGGGCTCTAGGCGTCTCGAACATCCTTGCCGGGTTCTACGGCGGCATCGCCGGCTGCGCAATGATCGGCCAAACCGTCCTTAACGTGAAGACCGGCCGTGCCCGCACCCGCATTTCAACCTTCGTCGCCGGGTTGTTCCTTCTGGCCCTGGTGACCGGGCTCAGCTCGATTATGGGACAGATCCCGATGGTCGCGCTCGCCGCGGTCATGATGATCGTCGCTGTCACCACCGTCGACTGGCACAGCGTAAAACCGTCCACCCTGAAAAGGATGCCGGTTCCGGAGACGATCGTCATGGCAGCCACCGTCGCCGTCGTCGTCATCACCGGGAACCTCGCCTACGGCGTCCTCGTCGGTGTCATCCTCGCGATGGTGCTCTTCGCACGCCGAGTGGCCCACGTCATCACCGTCGACCGGACCCTGGCATGCGATGGTGAGAGTGTCCGCTATGAGGTGGTGGGGCCGCTGTTCTTCGGGAGCAGCAATGATCTCGTCGAGCAGTTCTCTTACGCCAACGACCCGGCCTCCGTGACCATCGATCTCAAGCAGGCTCAAATCTGGGATGCCTCGACAGTTGCAGCCCTCGACTCCATCGAAACGAAATATGGCGCCCACGGCGCCACGGTGACGATTGAAGGTCTCGATGAGCGCAGCACCGGCTTCCACCGTCGCCTTACCGGTCACTTGGGCGTCTGACCGGGCTCAGCCGCGGAACCCGCCGTCGGCACTACCGTGAAGGCCAGGGCCTGCATCCCTTTGAGAAGAGGTCAGGGATTCGAATCCACCGGGCTGTCTGGCGGGCGTTCGCCGGCGTCTCCCGCACCGGCGCCCGCCGCGGGGCGCCGGTGGTTGGCGAACTATGGTTGAAGCGCGGCCACCGCAGGCGTTTCAGCGGTCAGCGGGGAATCGGAGACGGTCTGCACGAAGCGCTTAATACGCGGGTCGGCGTTGGCTCCAAACACAGATTCCGGTGGCCCCTGCTGGCCCACGACACCGTCTTCCATGAATACAACCCAGTCCGCAACGTCGCGGGCCAGCTTCATTTCGTGGGTGACGATTACCATGGTGATGCCCTCATGCGCCAGATCGGCGATGACGGAGAGCACCTCTTGGACCAGCTCCGGGTCCAATGCCGAGGTGGGCTCGTCGAAGAGCATCACGGACGGCTTCATGGCCAAAGCGCGGGCGATGGCCACGCGCTGTTGCTGGCCGCCGGAAAGCTGGTGCGGGTACTTCTTGGCATGGGCGGACATGCCCACCTTTCCCAGCAGTTCCATGCCGAAGGCCTCGGCCTCGGCGCCGGACATCTGCCGCAACTGGACGGGGGCGAGGGTCACGTTTTCCAAGACCGTCTTGTGGGGGAAGAGATTGAACCGCTGGAACACCATACCCACGTTGCGCCGCTGGAGCGAGATGTCCTTATCGGACAGGGCCACAGTCCGCCCCTGCGGGCCGGGTTTGCTGCCTAGCAGCTGGCCGTTGACCTCGATCAGTCCGCCGTCGGCCGGTTCCAAGTGGTTCAGCGTGCGCACCAGTGTGGTCTTGCCGGAACCGGACGGGCCAATGACCACCACTACCTCGCCGGCGTGGACATCGACGTCGACGCCTTTGAGCACTTGGTTGCCGTGGAAGGACTTTGTCACGCCTTGGGCGTGGACCAGCCTCTCCCCGTTGTGCAGCCGGCGCTCGCGGCCCCGAGCCACCCGCCGGTCCTCGATGCAGTCTGGCTCTGTCTGGAGCGCCGGCCGGCGCCGGTTGACGTCCAGCTTGCGCTCCAAAAGGGCCCGGAGCTGATCGAAGACCGTCACCAGAAGGATGTAGAAGACGGCGACGGCGAGCAGGGTTTCCAACACCAGGAAGTTCTGCGTGTACAGGCGCTGGCCCACCAGCAGGATCTCCTGCAGGGAGATCACGCTGGCCAGCGAGGTCAGCTTCAGGATGGAGACAAACTCGTTGCCGAGCGCGGGGAGGGCAATCCGGAAGGCCTGCGGGATCACCACGTGGCGCTGGACATGTCCGTACGGCAGGCCCAGCGCGCGGGCCGCTTCGCGCTGGTCGATGGAGACGGCAAGCAGCCCACCGCGGTGGATCTCTGCCATGTAGGCCGCCTCACTCAGGACGAGCGCAATGAGGGCCGCGTTGAAGGAGGAGCCCAGCACCACCTGGGTGGCCGGGAAGACCTGCGGGACGTTGTAGGCGAAAACCAGGAGGACCAGCAGGGGGAGCGAGCGGAACAGCCAGACGTAGACACCAGCGACCCTGGAGAGCAGTTTCGACCGCGATTCCTTCATCAACGCCAGGAGGATGCCCGCGACGTTCGCAATGAACCAGGCGAGAACGCTCAGTACGACGACGACGCCGGCAGCCGTCCAAAGTTCTGGATCGCCAAAAAGGGAGAAGGTGTAAGCCCAGTCGAAGGTCATGGCTAACCCTGCTTCAGGGATTCGGCCAGTACCGCCGGGTCAACAGGCTCCAAGTTGTATTCTTTCAAGATCTTGGCAAAGGAGCCGGAAGTCTTCAGGTTCTCCACGCTCTTGGTCAGGGCTTCCTGCAGCGCAGTGTTGCCCTTGCGCACGGCCAGGCCGACGGCGACCGGATAGATGAGGGCACCGGAGCTGATCTTCAGGCGGGAGTTGGACTTTTCGATGACGGTCTTGGCAACTGCAGCGTCCGTCATCTGGGCGTCCACCTGCCCGGACAGCAGGGCCTGGGTGGCTTCCGGATCGGTGGGGAATTCCTGGACAGTGATGGCTTCCTTGCCAGCAGCCTTGCATTTGTCGCTTTCCGTTGTCGGCATGATTTTCGCGATCACGGTGGCGGTGACGACGGATACTTTCTTGCCGCAGAGCGACTGGGCGTCGGTCAGGGCGGCGGCGTCCTTCGGGACCACTATCGAGTTGCCGGTCTGGAAGTACGGCACGAAGTCCACTTCTTTGCTTCGGGCCGAGGAGACGTACAGGGTGGAGGCAATAACGTCATAGCGATCGGCCTTGATGCCGGCGACGATCTGGGCAAACCGCGTGTCGGAGTACTGGGGTTTGAGCCCCAAGTCGGCCGAGATGGCGTTCATCACCTCCACATCGAAACCGGCAGGTTTGCCATCGGTGAGCATGTCGTAGGGCGGGTAGGTGAGGTCGATGCCGACATTCAAGATGCCGGAGGTCTTGGTGGCCACCGAGGGGGCCTTGGTTCCGTCGGCTGCCGGGGCGGCGCCGCCGCAACCGGAGAGAGCGAGGGTGGCGGCAACGGCCGCGCCGGTGAGGGTTGCGAATCGATTGGGGGTTTTCATGGGAGCAAAGTTCCTTTCGCTGTTGGAGCGCTTACTTGCACCAGAGGTTGACGGCGTTGGCATAAATGTCGATGACTTGCCGGTACTTGGCCAGTTCGACCCATTCGTCGGCCCAGCTGTACGGCGGGGTACCGGGGCCGATGTTGACGGCGGGGATGCCGAACTGCTTGAGGGGCACCATGTCCGTCCAGAACTGAATGCCTTGGTACACGGGTTCTGCCACCGTGGCGGCGACTGCGTCCGCCACGGTGGTAGAGATATCTGAGGAACGGTCGATTTCATAAGGCAGGCGCGGGCCGCTGAGCCAGTGATCGCTGAAATCGACAGTGGCCTCGATGCGCGGATCGGCAGCCTTCAGGCCGCTGATCATTTGCTCGACCTGCAGTTTGACGTCGTAGGGGTCCTGTGACGGAAGCAGCCGGATGTCGCAGGTCATTTCGCAGCGGTCGGGCACCTGGTTGTGCTTGGTGCCACCACGGATAGTGCCGATGTTCAGGTTGGGGCCTCCCGGGAGATCCGGGTGCGGGGTGTAGGGCATGAGACCCTCCAACTCCCGCATCGCCGCCAGGATGGGTTCCATGGTTTCGATGGCGTTCAGGCCCATCGCCTTGGCGGAAGTGTGCGCCTGCTTACCAAAGGTGGTGATTTTCAGGTAGGCGGCGCCGCGGTGCACCGTGCCAATGGTGTTGTCGGTGGGTTCGCCGCAGATGGCAGCATCGGCAGTGAAACCGGCCTCCAGCAGCGATCGGGTGCCCACGCCGCCCTCAAAATGACACGAGACACCCTGGAATATGACGTCGCCACGCGGGCGCTCGCCGGACGTCGCGATTCGCCGAATGACGGCCAGGGCCGCCGTCGTCGCCGCCTTCATGTCCGCAATTCCGGCTCCATACACCCGACCGTTTTCGACCTCGGGGCCGAACGGATCTCTTGTCCAGTCAGGCGAAGTTTCGTAGATGTCCAGGTGCCCGTTGAGGATCAGCGACTTCCCGCCGCCTGAACCGCGAATCCGCCCGCCAACACTGGGCCTGCCGGGCATGGACTCGACGAGTTCGACGTCGTCCACCCCCCAGGAGCGCATCTGCCCGGCCATGAACTCGGCTAGCTCCCGTTCCCGTCCCCACGTGGAATCGATAGCGAGGGTGTCGAACAAAAGCTGAAGATCGGGATCGATCATGGACTCCTCCTTGGGTTATGCGACTGCGATGGCGCTGAGAACGACTATGCAGTGGATCACACACCGTGTAAAACAGATGTATTCGAAGAAGGGTTTCGGTTAAATCGATGTCAAATGTCAGCTTGCGTCAACTGGAGTACCTCATCGCCGCCGCGGACACGGGGAGCGTCACGGCTGCCGCGGCACGGGTCTATCTTTCCCAGTCGGCGGTTTCGACGGCGCTGACGGATCTGGAAGAGGCCCTCGGCGTGCAGATCTTCATCCGCCATCCGCGCGGACTGTCCCTGACCAACGTGGGCCAACAGGTCCTGACGGATGCCCGCAGGCTGGTATCCGGGATGGAGGACCTGCGCAACTCCGCGCGGGAATCCAGCGAATCGCTCTCCGGAAAGTTGGTGGTGGGCTGCTACAGCACGCTGGCGCCCATCCTGCTGCCGCGCATCATCGCCGACTTCACCAAGAACCATCCGGGCGTGGACCTGAGCTTCATCGAGGGATCACACACCCAGATGGAGGAGCTGCTCCGCAATGGTTCGCTGGATCTGGCGATCCTGTACGACTACGACTTCGGCAAGGGCGGCCTTTCCAAGGACCTGGCGATCAATGTGGTGGTCTCGACGCCGCCCTACGTCATCCTGCCCGAACGCCATGAACTGGCCAGCCGCGAAGCGCTTTCGCTCAAGGAATTGGCGCCGCTGCCGTTGATTCTGTTCGATCTGCCGCCCGGCGGCGACTACTTCCTGTCCTTCTTCACGGACGAGAACCTCACCCCCAACATCCGCTACCGCACCACTAGCTTCGAAATGGTCAGGGCCCTGGTGGCCCGCGGCCTGGGCTACTCCATCCTGAGCCAGCGAACCAACATCAACATGAGCTACGAGGGACTCGGCTTCGTTACGAGGCCACTGACCGGCGCACTTCCCGGACTCAATGTGGGTGCGATGCACCTCCATGGCGTCCGACTCACCCGGCGGGCCGTTGCCTTCATCGACCAATGCAGGACCTCTGTGGGCATCCGGACGTAACCGGCCTGCGCTGGGAACGTCACCCGCTCCGCAGCTTCCTTCCTCGTCGCCAGGTATCTAAAAAATCGAAGCCTGCGGTCTGAAAGTTATGTTGGACACATATCTAACCTCCTCCGAATACTGATTGCAGACAACATCCGTAATCGGACAAAGGAGCCAACGATGACTGTTTCAGCCGAACGCACCTCCCCGGCCGCACCGGCGGAAGGCCGCCCACGGGACCCCTTCATAGCCGCGATGGCAGTCGTGGCCACCGGGGTCACGGTGGTGGCCACCGACGGAGAAACGGGCCGTTTTGCCCAAACGGTGAGCGCCATGTGTTCTGTCTCGGCGGACCCCCGCCTGGTGCTGGTCTGCATCAACAGCCGGAGCCCCATCAACGACGCCATCAACACCAACGGGAGCTTCACCGTCAACGTGCTGGGGAGCCAGCACGATCACGTGGCCGACACGTTCGCAGGCCGCCCGTGGCCCGGGAAGGAGCCGTGGGACTTCAGCTGCGGCGAGTGGGAGCAGGCGCCCTCCGGCTCCCCGCGAATCCGCGACGCCGTCGCCAGTTTTGATTGCCGTATCCACGAGGTAGTGGAGGCCGGCACCCACCGGATCTATATCGGCCTCGTCACCAGCGTCGAATCACACGGCGGGGATCCTCTGATCTACAGCGCACAGACCTATGCCAAACCCATTCCCGTCCCGCCGTCGGTCTTCGACGAGTACCCCGGATCGGGCCCGACGTACCGCAAGAACCCCAAGGAGAACGCCAAATGATCCGCACCGGAAATGAATACCGCGAGTCCATCCGCGACGGCCGCCAGGTCTGGATCAACGGGGAAAAGGTCGACGACGTCACCACACACCCCATGTTCAAACCGATCGTCGATGTCCGCGCCCGGATCTACGACCTGGCCCACGAAGAAGCCACGCAAAAGGTGATGACGTACGCCGATGAGACCACCGGCGAACTGAACGCAATCGCCAACCGGCTGCCGAAGACCCAACAGGATTGGGCCGACAAACGGGGCGCCGTGGATCTGGTCCAGCGCGAGGCCGGCGGCGTCGTCACCCGTGTCGGCGACGAGACAATCGGCGAAATGTGGTCACTCTTCGACGGCCAGGACGTCCTCAATGAGGTCGACCCGCGGTTCTCCGAGAACATACGCCGGCACATTGCGAAATCCATCACGGCCGACCCCTTCCACGTTTCCGCCAACACGGACCCAAAGGGCGACCGCTCCAAGGCCCCGCAGGACCAGGACCCGGACATGCTGCTGCACGTGGTCCGCGAGACCGACAACGGCATAGTGGTCCGCGGTGCCAAGTATGAGACGGCTGCCGCATACTCCAACCAGGCCTTCACCAAGCCGACGATCGCCAACTGGGGAAATAGCGAACTCTCCGACTACGCCGTCGGATTTGTCATGGACATGGGCACGCCCGGGCTGAAGTTCATTTCCCGGAACGGCTTTGCCGGCAAGGGACCGTCGGACGACTACCCCCTCTCGAACCGAGTGGACGAGGTGGAATCGCTGGTGGTGTTCGACGACGTCGAGATCCCCTGGGAGGATGTGCTCTTCTACCAGCACACCAAGGCCGCTGCATTCATCCGCTCCACGCTCCACCGTTACAGCGCGTTCCCTTTTGTCCAGCGCACCCTGCACCTCGCCGACCTCATGATCGGCGCGGCGCTGTGGAACGTGAAGCAGACGGGGCTGGAAAAGCAGCAGGCCGTCCAGGAGAAGCTGGCCCAACTAGCGTGCTACCGCGAAGGCATCAACGCCCACCTCACAGCCGCCATTGCCAATGCCGAAACCAGCCCTGGCGGCCTGCTGATGCCCAACCAGTCGCTGCTCTACGCAGGACGGGTGACCGCACTGTCCCAGCTTCCGGCCATGATGCACATTGCCCGCGAACTGTGCGGCGGCCAGATCTGCATCACCCCTGACGCGGCCACGTTCAGCGACCCCGACGTGTCCCCGTGGCTGGAGAAGTTCTACTCCGTCAACGACAACTGGGTCTCGGAGGACCGCCGCAAGCTGCTGGCGTTTGCCCGCGACCTACTCAATAGCGACTATGCCGGGCACCGCCTGACCTTCCAGCTGTTTGCGCAGTCCCCGCCCTTCGCCCAATTGGGCGCCGTGTATCGAAACTTCGATTTCGACGGGCCGCTTGGCCTGGTCAAGGCCTCCGCGGGACTCTCCGACAAGATCCTGACCGGAACATTGTGAAGGACGCCACCCCCGCCCCCGGCAATTCTGCCGCTCCCGCCAAATAGAAGGACTTCCCATGACGTTTTCCCTTGTAGCCCGCGATCCGCAGACTGGTGCCTTCGGCATGGTGGTCACCTCATCCTCGCCCGCTGTGGCAGCGCGCTGCGTGCATCTGCGTCACGGTGTGGGCGGCGCCGCCTCGCAGAACATCACCGATCCGAGGCTCGGTGCCCGGCTGCTTGATCTGCTCGAAACCGGTACGACGGCGGACGAGGCGATGGCCAAGCTGGTGGCCGAAACGCCGGATATCAACTACCGCCAGCTCAGTGTGGTCGATGCCCAGGGCGGCACTGCCGCCTTCAGCGGATCCGGCACCTTGGGCACACACCGCACAGTGCAAGGCGAAGGGGCCGTTGCGGCCGGAAACCTGCTGTCCTCCCCGGAGGTGGTTGACGCCATCATGGCCGGTTACTCCGCAGCCAAGGGCCTCTTTGAAGACCGGCTCCTTGCCGGTCTGGCCGCCGGACGCGACGCGGGCGGAGAAGAGGGGCCGCAGCATTCGGCGGGCCTTGTCGTGGTTGACCAGGTGGCCTGGGCCGCCACGGATCTGCGGGTGGATTGGGACGAGGAAGATCCGATTGCCCGTCTTGCCGAGATCTGGCACCTGTGGGAACCGCAAAAGGTGGACTACGTGACCCGGGCGGTCCGTCCAGGCAGCGCACCTCGCTACGGTGTCCCGGGGGACCTGTGAACAAGTTGAAGGACGTAGTCGGCGCCCGGATCGATGCTTTGGAGGGCCGGTTACTGGCCCTCTCGCACCGCATCCACGCCAATCCGGAAGTCGCTTGGGCCGAGTTCAACGCCTCCGCCTGGGTGGCCGCAGAACTCGCCGGGGTGGGTTTCAGCGTCCGGAAGAACCTGTGCGGATTCCCGACGGCGTTTGCCGCCACCATGGGCAGCGGCACGCTGCACTTGGGGATTTGCGCTGAATACGATGCGCTGCCTGGGCTGGGACATGCCTGCGGGCACAACATCATTGCCGCGGCGGCCGTCGGCGCAGCCGCGGCGCTGGCGCCCGTGGTGGACGCACTGGGCATCACGCTCACCGTCTTCGGCACACCGGCGGAAGAGGGCGGCGGCGGGAAGATCGAACTTCTGGACGGCGGCGCGTTCGACGGCGTGCATGCGGCCATGATGGTTCACCCGGGTCCGCTCGACGTGGCCCGGGCTGAGCCGTATGCAGTTTCGCACAGCAAAATCCTTTATCGGGGCCGGGCGAGCCATGCCGCCGCCTATCCCGAACGCGGGGTCAACGCGGCAGATGCCTTCACCGTCGCCCAAGTGGCCATCGGACTTCTGCGGCAGCAGCTCGACTCCGGGTTCCGCGTCCACGGCGTCGTCACTCGCGGAGGTGAGGCGCCCAATGCCATCCCGGAAGTGACCGAGGGCCGCTGGTACGTCCGGGCCGGCTCGCTGGCCGAACTAGCCGTCCTGGAGAACAAGGTGCGTCGCTGCTTCGAGGCGGGGGCCTTGTCCACCGGCTGCGAGCTGGAGATTGAGGCGGAAAGCAAACCCTACGCCGAGTTCGCCACGGACGAGGCCATGCTGGACCTTTACGTTGCCAACGCCATAGCCCTGGGCCGCGAATTCACCAGCTCGGGTCCGGACATGCGGATGAACCGCGCGTCCACGGACATGGGCAACGTATCGCAGGTGCTGCCGGCCATCCACCCCTACATCGGCATTGGATCCCTGCCTGCCGTCAACCACCAGAAGGAATTTGCCGCCGCCGCCATCACGCCCGCCGCCGACCGCGCCATCATCGATGCCGCCAAGGCTATGGCCCACACGTGCATTGATCTCGCACAAAACGCCGGACTGCGCGAACGGCTGATCAGTCGCGGGGCCGATCAGTTCCCTGCTGATTGTCCGGCATCCCCGGCTGAAATGGAGAGCGCAAATGTCAGCTGAGGTTCGGCGAGAACAAGATTTGATCGGTTGGCTGGATGTGCCGGCTGATGCTTACTATGGCGTCCACACCGTTCGGGCTAGCCTCAACTTTCCCATTTCCGGTGTCTCCATTGGCCTGTACACGCACTTTGTGGTGGCCCTGGCTGCGGTTAAGGAAGCAGCTGCGATCACCAACCATGAGCTAGGGCTGCTGGACGGTCCGCGCTCCCGCGCTATTGTGGCCGCGTGCCGCGAGATCCGTGCCGGAGGGCTGCACGAGCATTTCATTGTCGACGTCGTTCAAGGCGGCGCCGGCACTTCCACCAACATGAACGCCAACGAGGTGATCGCCAACCGGGCCCTGGAACTGATGGGCGCGGAGCGCGGCCAGTACAGCGTGCTGCATCCGCTAGACCATGTGAACCTGGGCCAAAGTACCAACGACGTCTACCCGACCGCGCTGCGCGTGGGACTGCACCATGCGGCCGAGGACCTGCTGACTGCAATGGCCGGTCTGCGCCGATCCTTCGCGGCGAAAGCCGAGGAATTCGAAGACCACTTGAAAATGGGGCGCACCCAGCTCCAGGACGCTGTGCCGATGACCCTAGGTCAGGAATTTCGAACATTCGCGGTCATGATGGCCGAGGACGAACAGCGCCTGCGCGAGGCGATGGACCTGACCCGCGAAGTCAACCTCGGCGGCACGGCCATCGGTACGGGACTGAACTCCCACATCGACTACTCCCGGTTGGCCTGCCGGCGGCTGGCGGAGATTAGCGGTGTTCGGGTTGTCCCTGCCGGCGACCTGATTGAGGCGACGCAGGACGTGGGCGGACTAGTCCAGCTGCACAGCGTGCTCAAACGCATCGCCGTGAAGCTGTCCAAGGTGGCCAATGATCTGCGGCTGCTCTCTTCCGGCCCGCGCGCCGGGCTGGGCGAGATCCAGCTGCCGGCCGTGCAGGCCGGATCTTCGATCATGCCGGGCAAGGTCAACCCGGTGATCCCCGAGGTGGTGAATCAGGTGGCCTACTCCGTGGTCGGCAATGATGTCACCATCACGATGGCGGCCGAGTCCGGTCAGCTGCAGCTCAACGCCTTCGAACCCATCATGGCCCGTGCACTCTTCTCCTCCCTGGGCGAGCTACGGTCCGCCTGCACTGTGCTGGGTGAGCGCTGCGTGGACGGCATCACGGCAGACCCCGTTGCACTGCTGGCCACGGTGGAGCGGTCTATTGGCCTGGTCACCGCGTTGGTGCCGTATCTGGGTTATAAGACCTCAACTGAAGTGGCACAACAAGCCATGGCCACGGGCGCAAGTGTGGTGGACGTTGTCCGCGAATCGGGTCTCATGAGCGACACTGAGCTGGCCGATGTGTTTGGCTCACCGCATCTTCTCACCGCACCCGGCATTCGGCTCGCGGTGCTCTGAGATGGTTTCCAGCAAGTGATGGACGCTCCAGACCTGGTTCCGGAGAAAAAGTTTCCAAATCGGCGTCATCATTTGAGTCATGGGGACTATCAGTGGATGGGGACTCTTTATTCAGAAACGCAATCTGGCACTCAGTAAGGAGCTCGTCACCGCAAAGCGCACAGTCTTCCGTGGGTGCAACAGGATCGTTGCGGAAACTTCGATCAGACGAAAATGGACAGCAGCAGGGTGAATCCGAATCCCACCACCGAGATGATCGTCTCCATGACGGACCAGGTCTTGATCGTTTGGCCTACCGTCAGCCCGAAGTACTCCTTGACCAGCCAAAAGCCTGCGTCGTTGACGTGGGAGAAGAAGAGCGATCCGGCGCCGATGGCAAGCACGACGAGGGCCAGCTGAGCGGGTGCCAGACCGGTTGCCAGGGGTGCGATGATGCCCGCCGCAGTCACCGTTGCGACGGTCGCCGAGCCGGTAGCGAGACGAATAAGCACCGCGATAATCCACCCCAGCACCAGGGCCGACAGGCTGGCAGCCACCGCGATCTTGGCGATCGCGGTTCCGGTACCACCGTCGACCAATACCTGCTTGAAGCCGCCGCCTGCGCCGACGATGAGCATGACGCCGACAATCGGAAGCAGGCTCTCGCCAATCTTCTTCGTCAGGGTCGACGCGGAGAAGCCCACTCGCGTGCCGAAAGTGACCATCGCCAGCAGCACCGCCACGAGCAGCGCAAAGACCGGATCGCCGATGAAGTCCAGCAAGGGACGCAGCACAGCGGTCTTATCCATCCAAATGTCTGCCCCGGCTTTGATCAGCATGAGCACCAAGGGGGACAGCAGGGTCACCAGGGTCCAGGCGAAGGACGGGCTGCGTGTGGCTTGCGGGTCCTGTGCTTTGCCTACTGGCGCGTCGCCGCGCGAACTGGCGGCTTTTGCACCGGGGCCTCCCGGCCCGGACGTCTGGGCGCTCCCGGCGGATCCGACGGTGACGGCCAGGCCGGCCCCAGCAGCGCCGATGGGTACCATCCGGGCGGCGAGACGGCCAAACAACGGACCGGCGATGATGACGGTTGGAACGGCAATCAGCAGGCCAAAGGCAAGGGTCACTCCGACATTAGCGTGCAGGATGCCGATCGCCGCCAGCGGGCCCGGGTGCGGCGGGATGAATCCGTGGAGTACGGACAGGCCGGCCAAGGCCGGGATGCCAAGACGCATCGCCGGGCCCTTGGAACGGTGCACGGCGAGCATCACGACAGGGATGAGCAGCACGAGCCCGATCTCGAAAAACATGGGGATGCCGATAATCCCGGCGATCAGCGCCATCTTCCAGGGCAGCGTTGCGGGCCGGCCATGGAGAAGGGTGTCCACGATCTTGTCCGCGCCGCCGGAATCGGCCAGCAGCTTGCCCAACATGGCTCCCAGCGCGATGAGCACGCCGACGTAGCCCAGCACGCCACCGACGCCATTTTCGTAGGACGTGGTCACCTTGTCCAAGGCGATACCGGAGGCAATGCCGACGAAGAGGGCGCCGATACTGAGGGACAGGAAAGCGTGCATCTTCGCCCAGACGATCAGGAGGACGACAATCGCGATACCAATGGCCGCCACGATCAGTACTTGGGTGTCATGGCCGTTCCATGGTTGATTCATGGCATCTGTGGTGGCGTCGGTGGCCACCCCGGCGAAGGGCCTGTTGAGGATGGAGATTCCGTTCATGGTTGTCGTCCTGTTCCGCTCGGCCGCAGGCCGAACTTGTCCATGATTTCCTGGGCAATCACCCCTGGAGCCGGACCAACGTCGATCCGGATTCCAGGCTCGCCGGGGGACAGCTCCTCAAGGTCTGCGAACTGGCTCCCCAGCATGCTCGCGGGCATGAAATGGCCGTGGCGTTCGGCCAGCCGTGCGCTGATGGTCTCGGGCGTCCCGGACAGAAAAACGAAGAAGACACCCGAATCCCGACGATTAATGATGTTTCGGTAAGACTGTTTGAGCGCCGAACACGTAACGACGCCGTTCTCCCCATGATCAAACCTCTGATCGACCCAGTCGGCGACCTTCTCCAGCCAGGGATATCTGTCCTCATCCGTGAGGGGGTGTCCCGCGGCCATCTTGTCGATGTTTGTTTGGGGATGCAAAGCATCGCCTTCTTCGAAAGCCCAGCCAAGCCGCCCCGCAAGGAGAGCGGCGACGGTGGACTTGCCGGAGCCGGAAACGCCCATAACAACCAGCACAAGAGGTTCGGTTAGGGCGGGCGTCACCATGTCCACAGGGTCCATGGTGCCCATCTTGGCAGCACCTGGGCCTCAGTGCCAGAGCGAACCGCGGGGGATTACTTCCTTCAACCGTAGATAGGAAGCATACTGATGATCTACGGCTCAATGAGGAGGGGTCATGTCAGCAGTGAAGGATGCACCAGGCGACATCATCGAAACAAATATCCCCGGCCGTATGGATCGCCTTCCTTGGTCCAGATGGCATTGGATGATCGTTATCGGCCTGGGTACGGTGTGGATCTTGGATGGCTTGGAGGTCACGATCGTTGGATCGATCGGCGACAGCCTCACCCAGCCGAATGGCGGCCTCGGCATGTCCGCCTCGGACATTGGCCTGGCGGCTGCAATCTATGTATCAGGCGCCTGTGTCGGCTCGCTCGCCTTTGGCCATCTCACCGACAGGTTCGGGCGTAAGAAGCTCTTCCTGCTCACCCTTGGGCTGTATCTGGTGGCCACCGTGGCCACGGCGTTCTCCCTGAACCCGATGTGGTTCTTCATGTGCCGATTCTTCACTGGTGCGGGCATTGGCGGGGAGTACGCGGCGATCAATTCCGCAATCGACGAGCTCATTCCGGCCGCACGCCGCGGCGTGGTGGACCTGGCCATCAACGGATCCTTCTGGCTCGGGACGGCCTTCGGTGCCTCGCTCTCGGTGGTACTGCTCAACCCGAGCTTCTTCGCGCCCGGAATCGGCTGGCGTCTCGCGTTCGGCCTGGGCGCGTTTCTTGGCCTGTTGATCTTGCTCGTACGGCGAAACGTGCCGGAGTCTCCACGCTGGATGTTCATCCATGGCCGGGACAAAGAGGCCGATGAGCTGGTCCGCAAGATCGAGGACGAGGTGGAGGAGGCCTCGGGGGAGAAGCTGTCCGCGGTCCACGAGACGCTCAAGGTCCGCCAGCGCAAGTCGATCGGCTTCGGCGTCATCATCAAGACGGCGGTTCAGCGCTACCCGAAGCGGGTCGTGCTGGGGCTCTCGCTCTTCATTGGCCAGGCGTTCCTCTATAACGCGGTGTTCTTCACTTACGCGCTTGTGCTGACAAAACTGTTGAACGTCCCCAGCGACGTCGCTCCGTGGACGCTGGTTCCGATCGCCGTCGGGAATTTCCTTGGCCCGCTCATCCTGGGCCGGTTCTTCGATAGCGTCGGGCGCCGCACCATGATCTCCGGTACCTACATCGCGTCAGGCGTCCTGCTTGCCGGCACGGCCTTCATTTTCGCCGGCGGGGCGCTGGACGCTTTTTGGCTCACCGCGTGCTGGATGGTGATCTTCTTCTTCGCTTCTGCCGGCGCCAGTTCCGCCTACCTGACAGTGAGCGAAATTTTCCCGATGGAAACCAGGGCCATGGCCATCGCGTTCTTCTACGCGGTGGGCACGGGTCTCGGTGGCATTACCGGCCCTATCCTGTTCGGCCGGTTCGTGGAACAAGGGATCCAAGCTGTGGCCTTCGGCTATGTTATCGGCGCGGTGCTGATGGTCGCCGCCGGGATCGTCGAGATCGTGTTCGGAGTTGAGGCCGCAGGACGGTCGTTAGAAGATATCGCTGCCCCGATCACTGCTCAGACGGAGGAAGTTCCGGCCTGAAAACGGATCATTCGGCGCGGTGTTCGATCTTGGACAGCAGCGGCAATTCGCGAACAGCAGTCGAGGCGACAATCCAGCACCCGGAAACCACGACGCCGAGGGTTGCGATCGCGAGTACCCCGCCGGTCGGAAGGAACAGGGCCAGAACTCCGGCCAGGGCCGCGCCTACGGGGTCGATGCCCCATGTCAGGACCCTACTGGCGGAAGAGAATCGCCCGATGGCGTGGTGGGGGACAAGAAGCTGTTTGAGTGTTTCCGTTCCGGTGATGTTGACCATCACGCAAGACGCCCAGAAACCCAGCGAAAGTCCGAGAAGGAGGACGTTCGCGATGATTTGTCCGGGGGTGAGTAGGAGCATGCCGAGGCCTGCGAGAGCGGGGAGCATGAAGGTTGCCATGAGTGTCCCGACGGGCCGAAACCTGTCCCACACCCAGGGTGCGATCATCATGGAGAGCAGGCCGATGATTCCGCCGACGGCTCCGGCGATTCCAATCTCGGCGGGCGTCATGTATCCAGTCCGCAGGGCATGCGTGACATAGACCGATTGGATCGCCGTGGTGAAAAGGTTGAAATGGGCAATCGACAGGGTGACAGGCCACATGACGCGATCGCTCAGGAGGAGTTTGAATCCTGAACCCAGCGATGTGAAGTAGTCCCTGAAAGTGAATGTCTCAGGCGGTGCCGGCCGCTCTTCCCGGATCCGGCCGATCGCCAGGGCTGACACGAGGTATGTGACAGCATCTGAAATGAAGAGGGCCACGGGTGAGAGCAGCTGCAGGAGTATTCCGGCAGTCGCTCCGGCTCCAATGTCGCCGGCAGATCGGATTCCGGCGACCCAGGTGTTGGCCGTCGTCAGCTTGGAGCGATGGGCGATGCTGGGGAGGAGGGCTGCGAACGCGCTGTCGTAGAGCCCCGTCAGCCCCGACACGAGGAAGGCAGCAATCACGAGCGCCAACAGTGACAAGTTTCCCGTCAGGAACAGGACTGCCACTGCACCGAGAACCAGTGCTCGAAGCGCCGACATCAGAGACATGAACCGCGTCCTGCGCACTTTGTCAGTCCAGGGCCCCAGAAGCCCGAGAAAGACCACGGTTCCCAATCCTGCTGCCGTATTGATCCGTGCGACGTCAGAGGCGGAAGAATCGAGGATCTGGAGTGCCACGATGGGAATCGCGAACAGGGTGAGCTGGCTTCCGAAGAACGATAACGCTTCGCTCCACCACAGCGTGCTGAAGTCGCGATTCCAGAGCTTCGTGGAGCTATGCGTTATTTGATCAGTCATTGGGGTCTCCGGTGCTGGCGGAGAGAACCCTCTCTCCGTTTTCGAGAGGTTACCGACCTCACCTCCCAAAAACAAACCGTCCGTCCTGCTTTGTCCTGCGTTGCCAATTGATGGCAAACGGTTGCTGAAGTAGCTAGACTCGTAGGAATACCTGACCGCGACCCCAAGCAAACGCCGATTGCTGTCATGCGGGCGAACGGATCCAAAGGAGATTTTCCGTGACTAAAACCAATGCCGTGTGGAGCCTGTCCGGTTTCGGCGACGAAGTGGATCCCGAGCCCTTGATCCAGGCCGCCGTCCTGTTGGCCCTTGGCGCCAGCCATATCGAGGTGCGTAGCGCGTGGGGCATCAACGTCTCCGAACTTGAGCCGGAAGAGGTCGGGCGCCTCAAAGCCATCTTGGATGAGAAGGGCCTCAAGGTTTCCGCAGTAGCCAGTCCGATCGGCAAGGTCGATGCCAGCCTGCCGGTGGAACATGAGCTCGCCCGGCTGCGGCAAATCATCTCGGTAGCCAAGGCCCTGGAGAGCAAGTACGTCCGCATCTTCTCCTTCTACCCGGCTGAAGGGCAGGGACAGGAAGACATCCGCGATGCGGTCATGGAACGCATGACCGCACTCGCCAACGAAGCGGCCGCGTCCGGCGTCGTCCTTCTGCACGAAAACGAAAAGGGCATCTACGGCGACACCCCCGAGCGCGTCCTCGACATCATGCAGACCGTCGATTCACCGGCCCTTCGCATCGCTTGGGACAACGCCAACTTCGTCCAAGTGGGGGTCAAGCCGTACATGGAAGGCTATGCCATGCTGCGCCCCTACCTCGAGTACTTCCAGGTCAAGGACGCAATGGCCGGCACGGGCGAAGTGGTGCCTTCGGGCGAAGGCGACGGCGAACTGGACGCCACCATCGCCGCGCTCAAGGCCGACGGTTTTGCCGGCTTCGCCTCGCTGGAACCGCACTTGGCAAGCGCCCACGAGCTGGGCGGGTTTTCCGGACCCGTCGCCTTCGGGACTGCGGCCCGCGCTTTTGCCGCGCTCGCTGCCAAGCACGGTGTCGCACTGGCCTGAGGGCCTGTACGTTCAGATGAACACCAACTTTCGAGGGAGCAGGAATGCCTACAGCAGCGGTCATCGGTTGCGGTGATGTATCGAGTGTGCACTTCGGGGCGATCGCCAAGCTGGACGATGTTGAACTCGTGGCAGTCTGTGACACCGATCCCGCGCGCCTGCAGGCGGCACAAGCCGCCTACGGCGTTGCCGGGTACGCGGACCACCTGGAGATGCTCGAGGCAGTGAGGCCCGACGTCGTGCATATCTGCACCCCGCACCATCTGCATGCCTCGCTGGCTGCGGACTGCCTTGAGCGCGGCGTCAGCGTCATTGTCGAGAAGCCGCTCGCCCACACCCTGGAAGAAGGACGCCGGCTGGTCGAAGCGGCCGAACGGAGCACGGCGAAGATCGCCGTCTGCTTCCAGAACCGCTACAACGCCACGTCACAGGCCATGCGAAAGCTGCTCGACGACGGCGGCTTGGGTCAGGTTCTGGGCGCCTCGGCAACCGTGATGTGGCATCGGACGGCCGGATATTACCGGGACCGGCCGTGGCGCGGCACATGGTCCGAAGGCGGTGGCGGCCTCATGATGAACCAAGCCATCCACACCGTGGACCTGCTCCAATGGTTGGTGGGTGACGTGACCAAAGTGGAGGGCCATGCCTCCACACGCTCGCTGACGGGCGTGATCGAGGTGGAGGACACGGCGGAATTCATCGCCGGCCATGCCAACGGCGCCACGAGCGTCTTCTATGCCACTCTGGCCAACGCCGTCAACGCACCGGTGACATTGGATATCGTGACCGAAAAGGCCACCCTCAGCCTCCGGGGCGACCTCACCGTCAACTACGCCGACGGCACCGTGGAGACCGTCCCGGAACGTGCCTTGGAATCGGGTGGGCGCGAGTATTGGGGCGTATCCCATGAACTCCTGATCAAGGATTTCTACGCCTCGCTCGGGGATTCCATGCCGTTCTGGATCAGCCCTGCCGAGGCCGAGAAATCACTCCGGATCGTGAAGGAAATCTACGCCCAGAGTTACCCGGAGATGTCCGCGAGGGTCGTCTAGGGCAATTCTTGACAATCGGTTGCCAATCAGGCGCAAAGACAGTACTGTGAATCTCATACCCGGGAAACAAGTGGCGCGCGACACATCTGCGCCCATGAGGGCCCGGCACACCACGGAGGACAATGTGGCCACAATTGGCGTACAGGCAATGATGCTGAAGGGCTGTTTCGCCGAAGCCGGCGCGTTTGAAACGCTCCGCAAGGTCAGCGCGATCGGGTACAACGCCGTCGAGATTTCGCAGATCCCCATGACACCGGAAAACGTCGCCGAACTGGATCGCTCCCGCAGCGAGCTGGGTATGGACATCGCGGCGCTCTCGGTCGCAATGGAGACGCCCAAAGGCATGCCGGGCGACTCCCTGAAGGACCACTTCGACAAGATCGTTGACGACGCAAAGCGCCTGGACGCGAATCTCCTGCGGATCGGCATGATGCCGTTCCCCGCCATGAAATCGATCGACGCGGTGGTGGACTTCGCGAAACAGGCCAACGAATACGCCGAACGACTGCGCGAACAGGGCATCGGCCTGTATTACCACAACCACCACATCGAGTTCGCGAAATTCGACGGCAAGTACATGCTGGACATCATTGCCGAGAACTCTCCGGCCATGGGCATGGAGATCGACGTGCACTGGGTCCAGCGCGGTGGCCTGGATCCCGTCCGGACCCTCGCCAAATACGCAGGCCGCACGGCCATGGTGCACCTCAAGGACTACCGGATCGGGGAACTTCCAGAATCCGCCTTCGGCCTCCTGGAAACCGGAGACTTCGCAGGGTTCATGGCCGAGTTCAAGAACGTGGTCCAGTTTGCCGAAGTGGGCGAAGGCAACCTGGACTTCCCGTCCATCATTCCGGCCGCCCAGGCCGCCGGTGCCGAGTATTTGCTGGTGGAACAGGACGAGCTCTACGGCCGCACGGTCTGGGAAGCACTGCAGACTTCCCACGACAACCTGGTGGCCATGGGCCACGCAGACCTCTTCTAATTCGCCCCCCTGAACAATGGAGAATTCACCAATGAGCACGAAAGTACGCCTGGGCATTATCGGCCTGGGCCAGCAGGGCGGCGCCTACGCAAAGTTCATCACGGACGGCATGGTCCCGAACATGGTGATTGGGGCGATCTGCGACACCGATCCCGCCAAGAAGGAACTGGCGGCCTCCCAGTACCCCGACGCGCCCTTCTGCGACGACTACATCGCCATGCTTGAAAGCGGCGACGTCGATGCAATCGTCACGTGCGTACCGCACTACCTGCACCCGGAAATGGGCATCGAATCGCTCAAGCGGAACATCCACGCCCTCGTAGAGAAGCCTGCCGGTGTCTATACCAAGCAGGTCAAGGAGTTGAACGAGTTCGCCGCTTCCAAGCCTGAGCTGTCCTTCGGAATCATGTTCAACCAGCGCAACAACCCGCTGTACAAGAGGCTTAAAGAAATCGTCGACGGCGGCGAGATCGGCGGCATCCGCCGCACCAACTGGATCATCACCAATTGGTGGCGGCCCCAGGGCTACTACAACTCCAGCGAATGGCGCGCCACGTGGGGCGGCGAAGGCGGCGGCGTCCTGGTCAACCAGGCACCCCACCAGCTGGACCTGTGGCAGTGGATCTGCGGCGTGCCGAAGTCCGTCTACTCCAAGGTGGCCTACGGATTCCGCCGCGACATCGCAGTGGAAGACGAAGTGACCGCCGTCGTGGATTACGGCAACGGAGCCACCGGCGTCTTCGTGACTGCGACGCACGACCTCGTGGGAACCGACCGCTTCGAGATCCTGGGCGACCAGGGCAAGATTGTGGTGGAAAACAGCAAGACCGCCACGGTCACCCGGCTGGTCAAGCCCGAGCGCGAACTCAGCGACGGCATGGACATGGATGATGTCCGCAAGCTCTTCATGGGCGAGCTGAAATCCGAGGACTACTACACCACCGAAATCATCGAGTTCGAGTCGGTCTGGGGCGGACAGCATGCGGGCGTCCTGGAGAACTTCGCGGCCAACATCCTGGACGGCACTCCGTTGTTGGCTCCCGGATCGGACGGTATCAAGGGCGTCCGCCTGGCCAATGCCATTCACCTGTCCAGCTGGACCGGCAAGGAAGTCTCCCTCGACTTCGACGAGGACGAGTACATGCGCGAACTCAACAAACGCATCAGCGAAGAAGGCAAGTTCGCCGGACGCCGCTAGCAGGCAGTGCACTCAAGCAGGGCGGTTGCCAGCGATCAGTCCGGCAACCGTCCTGCTTTTGTTGCCAGGCCGGATTACGATGGAGCCGTGACTGACGCGATGAACGCCGGAGCAGTAGCCTTCCCCACCAAGCGTGGACGCGGGGAGAAATCCTCACCCACCATCTACGACATCGCAAAGCTGGCAGGAGTCAACCCCTCCACCGTCTCGCGCGCACTGAGCAAACCGGGCAGAGTCAGTGCCAAGACCCAAAAGATCATTGAGGACGCCGCCGAGCAGCTGAACTATCAAGTGAACCCCTTCGCCAGGGCGCTTCCCACCGGCCGGACCCAGACGATCGGACTGATCGTCGCGGACATCACCAACCCCACGTTCTTCGACATCATCCGCGGTGCCGAGACCACGGGCTCGGCCAGGGACTACACCTTGGTGCTGGCAGAGTCCGCAGAGTCTCCGGAAACCGAACTCATAGCGGCCCGCCGGATGCTGGGTACCGTGGACGGTCTCATTTTGGCGAGCCCGCGCATGGACGACGAAAAGATCCGGGCCTTGGCTTCGGACAAACCGGTTGCCGTGATCAATCGCGAAATCGAGGGAGTGCCGTGCGTAGTCCCCGACGTCAACAAAGGCATTAGCCAGGCGGTGCGGAGCCTCGCGGCCAACGGGCACCAGCAGCTTGCTTACGTTGCGGGCCCGCCACAGTCCTGGATGTCCAGCCGCCGCTGGGAAGGGGTCCAAACAGCCTGTGATTGGTACAAGGTGGGGGCGGTCCGTTTGGAATCGTCCAAGCCAACCGTCGACGGCGGCCGCCAAGTAGCGCGTGACGTCCTGGCGAGCGGCGCGACGGCGGTGATCACCTACAACGATCTCCTCGCCATCGGCCTCATGCAGGAACTTCAGGCCGCCGGCATGCAGGTCCCGGACCAGATCAGCATTGTGGGCTTCGACGACATCTTCGGTGCAGACTTCACGACACCGGCGCTCACCACTATCCGCTCGCCCCTGGGGGAGTGCGGGTCCCGAGCCGCTGCCCTGCTGTTGGACATGCTGCTCGGGCATGACGGGCCGGCGGGGCCGGTTCGCGTCGACACGGAGCTCGTGGTGCGTGGCTCCAGTGGACGGCTCATCGCCTAGCGTGAACCGAAGTAACTGAAGAGTTGCAACCGTGTGGCAATTGATGGCAACCGGTTGACAGATTGCCTCTTCGGGCCGAAAATTGAGCTATGTCACAGTCGATCGCAGCCAATCCTGACCGGCTCCTGCCCGCTGATCCCGGGACGCGCAGCATTGCGCGTTCCTTGCTGGAACGCGTTCAGGACCTGCCTATCATCTCCCCACACGGCCACGTTGACGCCGCCGTGATCGAGCACAACACCCCGTTCCCTGATCCGGCCGCGCTGCTGGTCAGCCCGGACCATTACGTGACCCGGTTGATCCATGCCAGCGGCGTTTCCATGGACAGGCTGCGAGCAGGCGGCGCCGCGGACTCCCGGGAGATTTGGCGGACGTTCGTTCAGGCCTGGCCCCTTTTTGAAGGCACGGCGTCCGGCTATTGGCTGCGGACCCAGTTCGAGAGCGTGTTCACCCTCGGCGCCGACCTTGGCGAAATGTCCGCCGATGCCAGTTACGACGCCATCGCCGCGAAGCTGCGTGAACCGGACTTCCGTCCCCGCCAGCTCTTCAAGGATTTCAACATCGAGGTCCTGGCCACCACGGACGATCCGCTCGACAACCTCGCCAGCCACCGGGCCCTCGCCGATGACCCCTCCTTCAATGGCCGGGTGCTGCCGACCTTCCGGCCCGATGCCTACCTGAACATCGCGCACCCCAGCTGGAGTGCCAACGTTGAGCGGCTGATCGAGGCCGCCGGCGACGGAGCCACCGGTTACTCCGGCTACCTCAAGGCCCTGGAAAACCGCCGTCGCTATTTTGTGGACCACGGGGCGGTCTCCGCGGACCACGGCGTGCTGACCCCGGCCACGCTCAAACTCGACGCCGCGGAAGCCGGACGGATCTTCGAACTCGCCCGCGCCGGAAAGGCCACCGCGCAGGACCGCAACACCTTCGAAGCGCACATGATGTACCAGATGGCCCGGATGTCCGTTGAAGATGGCTTGGTCATGACCATCCATCCCGGTTCCTTCCGCAACCACCACCAGCCCACCTTCGACGCGTACGGCGCGGACACCGGGCACGACATCCCGTTCGCGACCAACTACACCGAGGCGATCCGGCCGCTACTGCAGGACTTCGGCACGGCCAAGGACTTCCACCTGGTCCTGTTCACCCTGGACGAGACCGTATTCTCCCGCGAACTGGCCCCGCTGGCAGGGTTCTATCCCTCCGTGTACCTCGGCGCCCCGTGGTGGTTCCTGGACGCCCCGGATGCGATGCTGCGCTTCCGCTCCGCCGTCACCGAAACCACTGGATTCTCCCGCTCGTCCGGCTTCATCGACGACACGCGCGCTTTCTGCTCCATCCCCGCCCGGCACGACGCCTCCCGCCGGATCGAAGCTTCGTTCCTGGCCCGCCTCGTCGCCGAGCACCGCGTCAGCGAAGACCGCGCCCATGAACTCATCGTCGACGTCGTCGACTCCTCACCCCGAAGGGTTTTCAAGCTGTGACCACCGAGCCGAAGCAGCCCGCCGGCCTTCCCCGCTTGAATCGTGCCGTCAGGCCCCTTGAAAAGGCCCCCGTGCGCATTGTGCACATGGGACTCGGTGCCTTCCACCGTTCGCACCAGGCCTGGTACACGCAGCACGCCGGCGACGCCGGGGAGTGGGGCATTGCCGCCTTCACCGGCCGCCGGCCGGACGCCGCGAAGGTCCTGGCCGCACAGGATGGTCTGTACACCGTGGTGGAGCGCGCGGACGCCGGTGATTCCTTCGAGGTCATTGGCAGCATTGTGGAGGCCGTCGATGGTGCCGACGTCGACCGTTTTGTCCAGCTTCTAGCCGCGCCGCTGACTACGCTCATCACCCTGACCATCACCGAGGCGGCTTACCGGCTCGACGTCGACGGCAAGCTGGACAGCCGGGCGCCGGACGTCGCCGCAGACCTCGCTTTGCTCTCTGGCGGTGTCGGCCGTGCCTCCAGCAAGCCGACGACGCCGTTGGGGCGCCTGGTGCTGGGCCTCGCCGCCCGCCGCGACTCCGACGCCGGCCCCCTTGCCGTGGTCTGCTGCGACAACCTCTCCAACAACGGGACAGTTGCAAGAAGCGCCGTGATGGGGATGGCCAAGGCAGTCGATGGCGGGCTCGCCGCCTGGGTCGACGCCAATGTCAGTTTCGTCAGCACCTCCGTTGATCGCATCACGCCACGAACCACAGACGCCGATATCGACGCCGTCGCTGCCGCCTGCGGATACCGGGACGAATCTCCCGTGGTCACCGAGCCCTTCCATAACTGGGTCCTCAGTGGGGACTTCCCCGCGGGACGCCCCCGCTGGGAAGACGCTGGCGCCGTTTTCGTCGATGAGATCGAGCCTTACGAGAACCGCAAGCTGTGGCTACTCAACGGCGCCCACTCGCTCCTGGCCTATGCCGGCCAGCTGCTCGGATACAAGACCGTGGCCGAAGCCCTCGCCGACGACTCATGCCGCCGGGCAGTGGAGGACTTCTGGGACGAGGCCGCCGCCAACCTTGACGGTGCGGACTTGCGCATCCCCGAGTACCGGGCCGCCCTCCTGGAGCGCTTCGGCAACTCCCGGATTGCGCACCACCTGGCCCAGATTGCCATGGACGGCAGTGCCAAGCTGCGCATGCGGGCGTTGCCCGTGCTTCGCGCCGAGCGCGCTGCCGGCCGCAGCGGACAAGCGGCTGCGCGGATGATCGCGGCCTGGTCCGCCTATACCGCAACGGCTACCGGCTTGCAGGACCCGCAAGCGGCTGACATTGCCGCCGCCAATCTGCTCTCCGGCCGTGCCCGGCTCGAAGCCCTGCTAGACCTCCTGGATCCGGAGCTGGGCGCCGACTCCGGAATCGTGGAGCTCGTAGAGGGTTTGTCCGAGACCTTCGCGGACGCCGGCCACCTCAGCTAATCCACCAAGCAGTTTCGACGGCGCCCGTTGCCTTCCACGCGAAGGTAGCGGGCGCCGTTGTGTAGGCCGGAATACGTGAGCGTGCGTCTGGCAGGCAGGCGCTATACGTGAGCGAGCGTGTGGCAGGCAGGCGCTATACGTGAGCGAGCGTGTGGCAGGACACACGCTCGCGCACTTTTGGCCGCCTTTTTGCAAACGCTCGCGCACTTTCGAAGGGTTTTGGCTCGACGCTCCTTCACGTCTTGTGATTGAGCGTCTCAGAGCATGTGACGCCGAACGGCCCCTCGTGTGCCCTCGACCTCTTGTGCGCTACAAGGGGGGTGTGAAAATATATGGAAACTTTTGGCAACCGATTGCCGAATAGTTGCCGAAGTGATTAGAATTACATCAATCTTCAACAATCGCAGCCGAAGGCCTGGCCTTCCGTCATTCGCAACGCCGGGACCTTGGTGCCGGCCAGGGTAAAGGAGCCCGCAATGAACAAGCTCAGCAAACTCAGCATCTTCGGCTATGGAGCTGGCGACGCCGCCAACAACCTTGCCTTCACCACGGCCACCATGTTCCTGCTCGTTTACTACACCGACGTCGCTGGGATCTCTGCGGCGGCAGCCGGCACCCTGTTGCTCACTGTGCGGATCTTCGACGCCTTTGCGGACGTCTTTGCGGGACGGCTGGTTGACCGCGCCTTCAGCAAGCGTTTCGGAAAGTTCCGCCCGTTCATCATGTTTGGGTCATTTCCCTTGCTGCTCCTGAGCGTTGCGGCCTTTTCCGTGCCGCAGATCAGCCACACGGGAATGCTGCTCTACGCCTACGTGACATACGCGGCCTTGGGCCTGGCCTACTCGCTGGTGAACATCCCCTACGGTTCCTTGGCGGGCGCTATGACCCAGGACCCCGGCGAGCGTGCCAAGCTGGGGTCCGCCCGCATGGTTGGCGCCCTCCTGGTCAGTTCGGCCCTCGGCATCTTTGTTGCGCCCCTGATCAAGCCTGGTGCCAATCTGCAGTCCCTGTTCACCACGATCACCCTGGTCTTCGTCGTGATCGGCGCCGCCCTGTACTTCTTCACCTTCCTGACGGCGAAGGAACGCGTCCACCGCTCAGTACCCAAGGTTTCCTTCAAGCAGAGCATGGAGACGCTCAAGACCAACCGTCCATTGCTCATGCTGTGCCTGAGCTCCTTCCTCTTCCTGACCGGCTACATGGCACTGTCGTCTGTGCAGCTCTACTACTTGCGCGACGTCCTGGGCCGGCTGGACCTCTACGCGGTGCTTTCCATCGTCCAGTTGCTGGTGACTTTTATCCTTGCGCCTCTCTTGCCGAGGCTCGTTCGGAACTTCGGCAAGAAGACCATCTACGTGGTGGCCGGGGCCCTCTCCGTGATGGGCGGCGGGATCGTGTTCTTCGCCCCGGCGGCCATGGTCTGGGTCGGTTTCTCGGGCCTCCTCTTGAGTATGGTCGGCGTCATGGCCGTCAATATCGTGGTGTGGGCACTCGAATCGGACACTGTGGAATACGGCGAGTGGAAGACCGGTGTCCGGACCGAAGGCATCACCTACGCGCTGTTCTCCTTCACCCGCAAGACCGGCCAGGCTGTCGGCGGCGCCCTCGCCGCTTACGCCCTCGCAGTCGGCGGGTATAAGTCCGGCAGCACCCACAGTGCCGAATCACTGCAGGCCATCCAGTTCGCGGCGGGCGCCCTGCCCGCCATCCTGACGGTCCTCGCCATCGTCGTCATGGCCAAGTACAAGCTGACCGATGCGTTCCATGCCCAGATTCTCGGTGAAATCACGGCCCGCCGTTTCCTGGAAGTGTCCCACGGGGTAGCGTCCGGTGTGGAGGGCGCCGGTGCGGCCCCTACCGGCGTAGCTGCGGGGGAAGTGGACCCGTCAGAAAGAGTTTCTGCCAAATAACTGCAGTTCTGGAAAATAACCATTGCAACCGGTTGCCAATAATTGTCATCCGCCCTAAGATCATCTTTACCCGCCCCGTGGTGCACCTCGCATCCGGGTCAGGCCAGCCCTCGATCAGCAACCTTGAAAGGACCAGCTGTGAAAATCGTTGCCGCGGAAGTCTTCGTGACCAGCCCCACCCGCAACTTTGTCACTCTCCGCATCACTACGGATGAGGGAGTCACCGGCATCGGCGACGCGACGCTCAACGGCCGTGAGCTTGCGGTCGCGGCGTACTTGAAGGAACACGTCGCGCAGCTGCTGATCGGCAAGGACCCGCACCGGATCGAGGACACCTGGCAGTTCCTGTACCGCTCCTCGTACTGGCGCCGCGGCCCGGTCACGATGGCCGCGATCGCCGCCGTCGACATGGCGTTATGGGACATCAAGGGCAAAATCGCCGGCCTGCCGGTCTACCAGCTCCTGGGCGGCGCGTCCCGCAACGGCCTGCGCGCTTATGGGCACGCCTCGGGCGCGGACATCCCTTCCCTGTTCGACTCGGTCCGGGAGCACCTGGAGCTCGGTTACAAGTCCATCCGTATTCAAACCGCCATCCCGGGCATCAAGGCCGTGTACGGCGTGGCCGCCCAGGCGCAGGCCTCGGGCGAGCGCTACGACTACGAACCCGCCGGCCGCGGTGCCTTCCCGCAGGAAGAGGACTGGGACACGCGCGCCTACCTCCGGCACCTGCCTACCGTCTTCGAAGCCGTGCGCAACGAGTTCGGCCCGGAAATCCCGCTGTTGCACGATGGCCACCACCGTATGACTCCCATCCAGGCAGCCAAGCTCGGCAAGGCCCTGGAGCCCTACGATCTCTTCTGGCTCGAGGACTGCACCCCGGCCGAGAACCAGGAAGGGCTGCGCCTGGTCCGCCAGCACACCACCACGCCGCTCGCCATCGGCGAGATCTTCAACACCGTGTACGACTTCCAGACGCTCATCAAGGAGCAGCTGATCGACTACGTCCGTGCCGCATCCACGCACTTCGGCGGAATCTCGCCGTTGAAGAAGGTCATGGACTTCGCCGCGCAGTACCAGATCAAGTCCGGCTTCCACGGCCCCACCGACATTTCCCCGGTCGGCTTCGCCGCGCAGCTGCACGTTGGCCTGGCCATTCACAACTACGGCATCCAGGAATACATGCAGCACTCGGACAAGACCAATACGGTCTTCGAACAGTCCATGACGTTCAAGGACGGCTACCTGCACCCGGGCGACAAGCCCGGTATCGGCGTCGAATTCAACGAAGAAGCCGCCAATTCCTTCCCGTACCAGCAGGCCTACCTGCCGTACAACCGCCTCGTGGACGGCACCGTTCATGACTGGTAGGAATGAAGCCATGATGGGGGACCGGGACATTGCCGCGGGAACGCCGCGCCGCATTGTGGTCATGGGCGTGTCCGGCTGCGGCAAGACCACCATCGGGGACCTTGTTGCCCGGGAACTCGGGGTGCCGTTCCTCGACGGCGATTCGCTCCACCCCGTGGAGAACGTCGCCAAAATGGCTGCCGGTATCCCGCTGACCGACGAGGACCGCTGGCCGTGGCTGGCCACCGTGGGGACCGAACTCGCGAATGCGGGGGATGGCGGGTTGGTACTTGCCTGCTCGGCCCTGCGTCGTAGCTACCGGGACGCCATCAGGGCACAGGCGCCGGACACCGTCTTCCTGCACCTGCATGGAAGTAAAGAGGTGCTTAAGGAACGGACAGAAGGCCGTTCCGGCCACTTCATGCCGCCTGCCCTCCTTGAATCACAGCTCGCCACGCTGGAACCGCTCGACGTCGACGAGACCGGTATCGTCGTGGACATCGCCGCCCCGGTCAACCAGGTGGTGGCCGAGGCGCTAGCCGGCATTGCCGCCGTCGCCGGTTCCATGGCCCGGGCGGGCAACCGAGCAGGCGCTCCAGGCACCCAAGCGCGCCAGTTCGACGTCGACCTCCGGGCGGCGCCGTTCAACCTCGACGACGAGGCCGTCGCATGGGTGCACTCGACGATCGAGGGCATGGGCCTTGAGGAGAAGATCGGACAGCTCTTCATCAACCACAACAACGACTACTCCCCCGAGTATCTCGACGGCGTGCTGGAGAACTTTCACGTGGGCGGCATGCGGTACAGGCCGGGCCCGTCCGCTGCGGTGCAGCAGCACATCCGCTATGCCCAGTCCAAAACGCGCATCCCGCTCCTGGTCGCCTCCAACCCGGAAATGGGGGGAGCCGGAAGCTGCGACGACGGAACGTTCGTGTCGACCCACCTGCAGGCCGGCTCGCACCCGGACAAGTCCATCGCCCGGAAGATGGGCCAAGTGGCCGGAGTGGAGACTGCGGCTTTGGGCTGTAACTGGGCCTTCGCGCCCATTGTCGACATCCACTACAACTGGCGCAACACCGTCATCTCCACCCGCGCCTTCGGCAATAAGCCGGAAATCGTGGTGGAGCGTGCCAAGGAGTACTTCGACGGCATCAGCGAATCGCCCACCGTATGCGCCATCAAACACTTCCCGGGCGACGGAATCGACGAACGCGACCAGCACGTGGTCACTTCCTACAACACGCTTGGGTACGCGGACTGGAATTCCAGCTATGGGCACGTGTACCGGGAAATGATCGGCCATGGGGTCCAGTCGATCATGGTCGGGCACATCGGGGCGCCGGAATTGTCCCGGCATTTCCGGCCAGGCATGGCGGACGCGGACATTCGGCCTGCCACCTTGGCTCCAGAGCTCCTCCAGGACCTGCTCCGTGGCGAGCTAGGCTTCAATGGACTGATCCTGACGGATGCTTCGCAGATGGTGGGCCTCACCCAAGCCATGAAGCGCAAGGACCTGGTTCCGGCCACCATCGCGGCCGGCTGCGACATGTTCCTGTTCTTCCGCAACTCCGCGGAGGACTTCCAGTACATGATGGACGGCTACAAATCCGGCGTGATCACCGAGCAGCGTTTGCATGACGCCCTGCGCCGCATCCTCGCACTGAAGGCGAGCCTGGGGCTGCATAAGAAGCTGCCGGAAGAATTGACTCCGTCGCCCGAGGCCCTGCAGCTGATTGGCAGCGAAGCCCACCTCGCCGTCGCCGCTGAAATTGCGGACAAGACCGTCACGCTCATTAAGGACACGGCCCGGAACCTGCCCATCACCTCGGAAACGCACAAGCGTATTCGCCTGTACGGCATTTCCGGCGGTTCCGATTTCACGCGGGCGGATCCGCTGGCCTATCTGGACACCGTGAAGGAGGAACTGGAAAGCGCCGGTTTCGAAGTCCATGTCTTCAAGACGGCGGAGCAGCGTGAAGCCGCGGGGGAGACCGGCGTGAACTTCATGAGCGTCATCTCCGACGAGGCCACCGGCGACTATGCGGACAAGTACGACGCAGCATTCGTCTTTGCCAACGTCAAGGGCTTCGCCCAAGAGGCCGCCATCCGCATCAAATGGTCGAGCCCCATGGCCGCGGAAATCCCTTGGTACGTCACGGAAGTGCCCACGGTGTTCGTCTCCCTGAACCAGCCGAACCACCTGATCGATGTGCCGATGGTCAAGACTGCCATCAACGCCCACGCAGGCACTCGCGAGGCCATCCGGGCCACCATCCAGAAGATCCAGGGCAAGTCCGAGTTCCAGGGAACGTTCAACGAGAACGTGTTCTGCGATTCGTTCGATACCCGGCTCTAGGCTGCTTTCCTCGAATTCCAGGGGTTTTTAGGGCGGGCTCCCTGCCGACTGAACAGCGTCAGTCCGCAGGGAGTCCGCAGGAATCCGAAGAGCTTCTTCGAGCAGGTCCCCGGCAGCGGCCCTGGTGCGGTCCTCCGCAGTCGGCCACAAATGTGAATAGGTATCCAGTGTCGTGGTTGCCTTTGCATGGCCCAGGGCCCGCTGGACGGTGACGACGTCGCAGCCGGCGGCGATCAAACCGGACGCATAGAAGTGTCTCAAGTCGTGCAACTTCACACCCTCTACGCCGGCAGACTTGGCCGTCTTGCGCCACCAGCCGCCTACCGTGTTTTGTGCCGGGGGAAGCCCGTTCACCGGACCAACGAATAGCCACTTTTCAGTGCCGCGGACTCCGACGTTCGGAACGTGGGAAGCGAGAATTTGGGTCAGTCCCTCCGGTATGAACACCTGCCGCTCAGACCCGTACTTCGGCGGAGTGATGGCCACAGTTCCGGGGAGTGACCGCTGGATCTGGCGGGGATAGCGATCGTGCGTCGGAGGAAGTCCACGTCATCCAGCTGGACGCCGGCAGCTTAGCCCAGCCGCAGCCCGGCAAATGCGCACAGCGCAATGAACGGCCGGAACCACTCTGGGGCAGCGTCCAATATCTGCGCGACATCAGCCGGCGCCGGAATTGTCATGGCCGCCTCGGCTTTCCTGACGCGGGGCAGAGTGATGCCGGCATGGCAGGACGCAGCCTTCCCTTGCCCGGCCACCGCGACCCCGTTCAACGGTAGCGGTTCTGGCGGCGGCGGGCGCTGGTTTGGCCTAGTTGGAGTCCCCTAATAGCCCGTGCAATGCGGACGGCAATGACGGTGTGCCCCAGCCAGATCGGGTGCCCGCCGTCAGGTCCAATCAGGCGCGGGGATAGCCAGCCGAGCGAGTCAATAAACACGATGCCAAGATCCGCGCAAACGCGTGCTGTCAGATCCCGCAGCGCTGGAAGGTGCTCCGCCCCGTCCTTCGCCCACATCCGACCCAGCACAATCACGCGGGGGGAACCGGCCATCGTGACCTTCGCCTGCCCGGCTTGTGACGGCAGCACCGCCCTGAAGACCAACGGAGGCGACAGCCTGCTTGTCAACACCATCGGCGCTTACACCGGAAGCCGCATGGTGGACACTCCGAACGGCTCGGTGACCTCTGAATTCAACGTCCAGGCCACGGGAAGCTGGACGTTGACAATCGCCGACGTAACCACGATCAAGCCAACTAGCGGCGCGGCCAGCGGCCAACGGGACCAAGTGGTCTTCCGGTCAGGCACGTCGACTAAGGCCGCGATCACCAACCAAGGCGAAAGCAACTTCGCCGTCAACGGGTATGGCGGATCATTCCCCGAACTCGAGGCCAACACCATCGGATCCTAAAGGGGGACTGTTCACTTGACCGCCCCTGGATTTGTTCAGGTCACGTCAAGCGGCGACTGGACAATCACTCCCCAATAGGTGGCCCAAGATGCCCCCGACGCTCCGCGATGGAGAGTGGGGGCATTTTGGCGGCCGGCCCTTGCGCAACCTGGTGGCCAGGAGTCGTCGAAGGGTGCCATGGCCGATCAGGCGTCGGCACCTTGAGTGAAGTAGCTGTGGACGTCGTAATACGTGACCTTCGGAGCGTCAGGAAACCCCGCCTCCACGGTGAATGGACCGATCTGGTCCTTCGCGAAGGCTTCGTAGAGCTCGCGGGACTTCCAGATATCCGTGACGAGCATTCCGTTTTCCGTGGCGCTCACCCAGTGGGAGATGGAGCCGGCTGGCCCAGGGCCGCCCGGGGTAAGGCCCATCTTTTTGATGACCTCGTCGTATTGCGCCAGAGTGGCACCGTTGAACTCCATGCTGACTGCGACTGCCATGTCCTGCTCCTCACAACATGCAGGCCGTCGGGCAACGGCCCGCGAATGAACTGACAGGCTCGTTCTACGCCCGGCAGGATGGTTAGTCAACACAAGTCAGCTAGGCCCCAGAAACGGTGCAGGTCAGTCAGCTTCACGGGGAGTTTTGGCATCGATCTTCACGGAACAACAGGCGGCGGCAAGGTGTGGTCCACCGGAACCATACAGACACTGCTCAAGTCAGAAACGGCCCGCGGCGTATACATCAACGCCTGAGCCTGAATCCCCATGTCACCGCATGTATGGAGCCCATGCGTCCAGCATGGAGACGACGTCCCGGATTTGTCCGTTGGCCAGGGTCTCTTTTTCGTCGCAGGCCTCGCTGCTCGCGTCTTTGCAGGCTACAGCTGCGTCAATGGTTGAAAGTGGGGTTAGGTCTGTGATCGCACGATCTACGAGCTTCTTTACTTCGGGGCTTGGTTTTGGAAGGGCCACGATGTCTCGGATGGCATTTTTCGCCGTGAGAGTTACGGTGACAACCGTCATGCCGCACGTCATAACCTTGATCTGATCGGCGGTGCTCTTACCAAGGACTCGCGCTATGCCACACTCCACTATGTTGGTGTTGTAATCCCGCCAGACTTTCTGGTTTTCAGAGAGGATGCTCGCGAATTGGGCGGGCGTGGCAGTCTGTACCGGCGATGGAGTTGGAGAACTTGGGGTCGCAGCGGGCGGCTGTGCTGATGCGCTTCCGCAAGCGGAGAGCGCTAACCCTGCCCCGATCGCGAGCGCAACTAGTTTCTTCATGTGTCCTCTGCTCATGAGATTCCCCGTTTTTCTGTGTGCGAGCCCTTCGGTGGCTCGGGTTGATCGTAAGTTCTCAAACGACTCGACAGGGCTCCTGAGCCAGCCGGCATAAGGCACGCCGTCCGGTGGAGCCACTACCACTTCCTAGATAGCTCGCCATGCTGCTGGCTCCCAATCACTCGAGACCGCGGCTCTCCCTTTAGCGACGACGCGGTCGGGGGAGGTTCCGGATATTACTGCTTTTCTTCAACGGAGATGGTCCAGCTGTCGAAGTTCGCCGCAGTAACGTCGAGGTAGTACTTACCCGCGCTCTTGTGGACAGCGGTTTCGCCAGACTCGTCCTTGGTGAGCATCTTGACTGGGATGCCGCCGTCCTTCGTCTTGTCCTTACCATCGTCCATCAGGTAGATCGCCCCGATGGCCGCGGGCTGCCCGTTGAGGACCTTCCCGCCGGTGAACGTGTACACAAGACGGGTTTCTGTGCCCGAAAGCTGGAACGACTGACTCGCCGCATCAGTTGAACCGGCGAGTTCGGCAACCTTCGTCCATGTGGCCGGGGCTGCGGGAGCTGGCGGGGCCGCGGGAGCTGCAGAGGTAGCTGCCGGGGCCGCTGCAGGAGCAACCGAGGAGGCGGGCGCCGAGGAGCCGCCAGTAGTCGACTTGATGATGATGCTTAAGACCACAACGGCGAGGGTTACGATGAGGGCGACTTTTTTGTGCTGGTCATAACCCGCAAGCTTGTTTCCCCGCTTGTCGGTCTGCTTGTTCGTCAGCACAAGAATCAGGTCAATCAGAGCCCAGATGCCGACGCCACCAAAGGTGAGCAGCTTCAGAATGCCGGTGCCGACCTTGCCCAGGCAGAAACGGTCAATACCGAGACCGCCCAGGAGGAGCGAGAGCAACCACGTCGTGAGGAACGACTTGTTGCCGACGACGGGGCCGAGGGGTGCGCCAGGGTACATCCCCGGAGCGCCCTGGTAAGGAGCGCCCTGATAAGGTCCGGGAGCGCCAAGGTATGCACCCTGTTGCGGGGCGTATGGGCCCTGTTGTGGCTGGTAGGGGGCTGCCGGAGGGTTGGCGCCTTCTGGGTACGCCGATGGAGGGCCTGCAGGAGGGATGTTTTGACTCATTGGATTCCTTTCAAGGGGTGTCCGGCTTCGGGCACATGGGATGCGTAGTGATGGGTTCCCCGCTGGCCTAGTGGTTCAGACGGAAGTGTGCGGGGGTGGCCGTGTGAGCTTTCGTCAGTCTGCACGGCTGCCGGGGACTTCGTGTGTTAGCGCTTTTCGACCGCGGCATGGAGCCATATGCAGAATCCAACAGCGGCCAAGGCCAGCCCCAGGCCAATGACAAGGAACGTGCCAATAGTTGGGCCACCCTGTGTTGCGTGACCGTAACCGTCGGTGAAAGTCGTACTTGCGGCCAGGAAGCCGAGGAAGATGCCGAGGACGGCAATCAGGCATCCAGCGATGATCCAGCCGTTGCCCCGCCGTTGCCGTGGTGCCTCTGGCCCCGCCTGCAGGGCTTCTGGCGGGGCGAAAGGCCTAACATCGCTGCTCGATGCATTGCCGTCCCAGTAGCGTGTCTGGGGCGCATTGGACGGGTCCGGATACCAGCCGGCCGGATTGATCATTCGTGTCTTCCCCCAATTCTGCGAATCGGTCCAGGCCGGACCTTCGGCAATATTAATCCCGCCGCTGGGAAATAGGCGCATTTGTGGCGCAGGATTTACAAAAGTGGCCGCCGTGTCCTGCGGCGCATGGACTGCGGTAGCCGGGGTGGGGCTTCGGATGCGGCAAGGATCGCGGCTAGGTGCTGCTCAGTGAATCGCATCGTGCGCGGCCCGAACTGCAGGTAGGGCCATTTGCCGGTGCGGGCGTTGGTGCGGATGGTGTCGGGTCGAAGTTGGAGGATTTCAGCCAGCTGGGTAACGGCATAGACCCGTGGCGCGGTCTCTTCGGCAGGGGTAGTCATTAGGGGCACTTTCGATGGTCCTGTTGATTTCTAAGGATGAAGATATGCTCCCTAGGAGGTCAAAAGACCAGTGCGGAAATTGGCGACCGCAAAAACCGTGGTTCTTTTCCACGCGTACGGCAAATCGTCTCCCTACCTCCGGTGGTCACGGCGAGGCCGAGGCTGCGATCCACGCCGTAGCTTCGCTAGCGTAACCATTCCCGATTGATGCTCTTCCCGAATCGAACCGTGACCGCCGGAGTTCCTCGGAACGGCGGAACGAAAGGGAAGGGGAACCAGGCCCCTTCGATTAGGCCCCTTTTGATGACCTGTCAGTGAGGCATGACATTCTTGCTTCATGATCGTTGGTTGCTTGGTTCTCACCATCGTTGGGTTTGTTATTCCGGTCGCCGCGGCCGTAGTGGCTTATACGAGGTTCTATCCTCAAATGCCGGATCCCGCCCCGAACGTTACGACGACTTATGACGACGTGGAACGGTGGATGAAGCACGATATTCCGGAGTTATTCCGGTCCCGGAAGGCTGCGCTCAAGTGGCCGGCACTTTGGGCAGGTTTCGGACTTCTCTGCAGCACTGCGGCGAGCGTGTTGTCGCTGTTAGTTCCGCCCGGGTCGTGAGGTCCGGAACGGCGGATAGATGGACGCCTAGTCCGCAGAAAGTCCGTAAGAGGTCCGCAAAGCGTCGAAATCGGCCAACCGCCACCAACTCTAAAAACCCCTAGAACCCGCGGAACTCAGCATCCGCCAACCATGCGTTGACATATCCCGTACGTTCAACGAGAACGTGTTCTGCGATTCGTTCGATACCCGGCTCTAGCTTGTGACGGCCATTCCCGGCGACAAGGGAATGGCCGTTGCATGTTGGCGCGGGGCGAGCGTGGCAGCCAGCGATATCGATTGACTCGGTACATTGTCGTTGCCCGGCAGTAGTATTCCGGCATGCCTGAGCAGCCCGAATATCCCGCGCCGTTGAATTCAGTGGGCGCCCCGCCTCCGCGTCAGACGGAGCCGCTATCCACTGTTTCAAGGGTGCCTGTCATCGCCAAGCTCGTATGGCCGAAATACCTTCAATACGTTCCGGCCATGGTCACCCGGACGGCGGAGGGCAAGGTCCTGGTGCAGTGGTGGCCGAACCCGTTCGGATCGGGGACGCGGCTCACCTGGCTGAAAGACACGGACGTCCGGGCGGAGCTGCGCTACGAACGGTGAGTGCTACGAGCGGGGACTCAGGCGGCCGGGTTCGCGACGTCCACCAAGCGGGTGTTGTCGTCGAGGAGTTCCACTGGCCTCAGTGTCCATGACGACGCCAAAGCATACGCATCCCCCAGCAAGGCATCCAAGAGGGCCTGGCCCCGGGTTTCCTTGGGGTCGATCCAATCGTCGATCATGTCCGGAGAAATCGGCACCGGGATCCTGTCATGCAAATGGTGCAGTCTCTCGTGGACGCCCTCCGGAGGGGAATCCATGGTCAGGATTGAGCAGGACAAACGCCATGCGCCGGGCGCGGACCTGTCCTCGATGCTCTCGTCGCGCCACGGAGCAAACAATCCCGCGAAGGTAATCAGTTCATCGCGTGGTTCAACAATGTAGCGCTGCTTGGGATCCTTGCGTCCAGGTCCCGATTTCTTCCATTCGTAGTAGGCGGAGGCCGGAACGACTGCCCGCCACTTGGGCAGGGAAGCCCTGAACGCCGGGATCTGGCCTGCGGTTTCAGAACGTGCGTTCCAGGTGGGTACCTTCGAATCGAAGAACTTGGAGAAGGACGGAACCAAGCCCCACCGGCCCGCGGCGAGCTCCCGGCCCACCGCGCCGTCTTCGGCCCGCCCCCGCAAAAAGACCACGGGATCAGTCGGATTGATCTGGAGGGTCGGCGAGGGGTAGTCGATATCGCCGCGCAGTACAGCGCCGAGCTTCCTCGAGAGGTAATCTGCTTCGAAACCGACACTGAACCGACCGCACATATCGACATTCTTACCTAGCGCTTGGGACGACGCCAGTCCTCGACGACGGGCTTCGTGCAGCTTTCTGGAGCAAGATAGAAGAACCCGTATCCTGACAACCCGGAAATTTGGAGGGCCCCATGAGCAATCCGCGTGGCGACGACACGCCGTTGGCCAAAGGGCGGCCGTCGAGGTTGGCCGGGCCGGTACTGGCAGGGGTGCTCCCGAACCAGCCTGCAACCGTGGTGGAGAAAGCTGCGGAAGTGGCGCTCAGTGCCGGGTTGGAACTGGTCCTTGCCTTTGCTGATGTCACGAACTTTCCTGCGGCGGGGGACCGGGACGGGCATCTCGCGGCCCAGCCGATCGACCCCGACGGAATCGACGACGACGCCGCGGCCATTTCGGAGTCACTCCAGTCCCGTATCGCGGACCAATTGCGCGGTACGGCGGTGCAGTGGTCCTTTGTCAGGCTCGCCGGCGAGCCTGCGAGATCATTGGGCCGGTATGCCGCGAGCATCAACGCTTCCATGATCGTGGTGGGAACCAAGGAACACGGCCTCGGCCCGCGGTTTGAGGGACTGGTCACTGGATCGGTAGCCTTGCACTTGGCCCATCGCCAAAACTGCCCCGTGCTCATGGTTCCCTTGGGCCGTCATGACGCAAGCAGTGATCAATGAAGGACAGCAGCACCGCACCGACCGGCGCCAAAACTCCGGAGGCGCCCCCGACTGACAGGCCTTCGCACCGCCCGCTCCATCTGCACGGACGGTTCGTTCTGGTCGTCGCGGCCGGAGGAATCCTGGGGGCTTCGAGCCGCTACGGATTTGGCATGGCCCTTCCGGCGCCAGATGCGTGGCCGCTGCCCACCTTGCTCATCAATCTGACGGGCGCGCTGGCGCTTGGCTGGCTCCTCGAAGAACTCGCCCGGAGCGGTCCCGACGCCGGTCTCCGGCGGGTTGCCCGGTTGGGCATCGGAAGTGGCTTCCTCGGTGCCTACACCACCTACAGCACCCTGGCCCTGGACTCCGTGCATCTCTTCGGCGCAGGACGCGGAATGGGCGCTGTCTGGTACCTCGCGGCTAGCCTCTTTGGTGGTGCAGCGGCCACTACCCTCGGTATTTGGCTTGGAGCCTTGCGGCACAAATCCGCCGAAAAGAAACGGAATAGCCCGCCATGACCATCCTTCTGATCGCACTCGCGGGCGGAGCGGGTGCGGCCGCCCGGTTCGTGATGGATGGACTTGTCCGTTCTTGGGCCAGGACTGCGCTGCCTCTGGGCACCATCTTCATCAACGTTTCCGGCTCGCTGCTCATGGGGATCTTGGCGGGGCTGGTGATGACAAGGCAGGCACCTGAGTCCCTGCAGTTGATTCTCGGCACTGGATTCCTTGGCGGATACACGACTTTCAGCACGGCAAGCCTTGAAACCGTCAGGCTCATCCAGAGCGGCCGGACGGGCCTGGCCCTCCTCAACGGAGTGGGCACCATGGCCGCTTGCGTGGGAGCCGCAGCGGCCGGCGTCGGGCTGGTTTCTTTGCTCTGAAACCGCCTGTCCCGCAAGGGAAATCGTTCAGCTGCCCCAAGTCTCTGCGTCTTCGAAAGGCGCTGAAGCCTCCACCCTGCCCAGGGGTGAGAGGCGGCTCGCGATCCTGGCCAAGTCAACTGGCTGGATATCGCTTCGGTGGACCGGATCCTGGGCTGGCTCCCAATCCAGCGGGCCATGTCCGATCAGGAACAGGGTGATGTCTTGCTCGCATAGAACATCGACCACGTTGGTGAATCGCTGCCAGGCCGCCGCGGATCCGATAGATGACTCCCGATTTGGTGAGGGAACGCCGTCGACCACCCAGGCCTTGAAGTCCCCGGCTAAGGACTCATAGTCCGCCGTCGACGTCGGGCCGCCGCACAATTCGGCAAAGCCGATCCAGAGGAGGTCGTCGGCCGCTTTGACCGTGATCCCGTGGGTTGTGGGAGTGAGCACCCTCTCTTGTGACGCCGACGGGCGAAACAAGCCGAAGGCCCCCAGCTGCGCCGGCGTCCCGGGTGTGATGATCCAGCCTTTGCTGAAGCCCTCCTGGCCGGGAGTCATCAGAGCCAGCTCTTCCGCTTGAAAATGGTGTACATGAGCAACGATGCGACGACCATCAGGCCGATCGCCATGGGATAACCGTAGGTCCAATGGAGCTCGGGCATGATGTCAAAGTTCATGCCGTAGAGCCCGGTAACGAAGGCCGGTGCGAAGAAAATCGCTGCCCACGATGAGATCTTCTTGGTTTGTTCGTTTTGTGCTGCGCTCGCCTCGTTCTGCCGGTTCGCGGTCAGGGTGCCATCGAGGGTCAAGGCGTTCTGCAGCAGGTCGCGGAACCCGTTGGCTCGGGAAATGACTTGTTCGACGTGGTCCTCCACATCGCGGAGTTTGCGCTGCAGCTCTATGTCGACACCGTATTTCACAAACCCGCGTTTGAGGGCGGCCATCATCTCCGGGAGCGGGGTGATGGCGCGCTGGAACTGGATGACCTCGCGGGCGAGCTCATAGATGCGCCGGGAAACGGTGGGGTCACCGCCGAAGAGTTGGTCCTCGATCTCGTCAATGTCGTTTTCCAGCCCGGAAATCACCGGACCGTAATCGTCCACCACTTGGTCAAGCAGTGCATAAAGGACGGCTTCGGGCCCATGGCGCAACAGCTCCGGTTGTTGTTCCAGATTGCGCCGGACCTGGGCCACTCCGGGGGTTTCCGCGTGGCGGACCGTCACCACGAAGTTGCTTCCAGTGAAGATGTGAAGCTCGCCGAATTCCACGGTCTCCGTTTGATCCAGGTATCGCGCGGGCCGGAGGACCGTGAAGAGGTTGTTGTCGTAGCGTTCAAGCTTGGGCCGTTGGTGGGCATTGACGGCGTCCTCGACGGCGAGCAAGTGCAGGCCGAACTCGGCCGCCACTGCCGCCATTTCGGTTTCGTCCGGCCGGTACAGGCCTATCCACACCATTCCGCCGTGGGCAGCCAGCGTTTCGACGCTTTGCTCGAGACTGTCCGGAGTAGCGGTCCGGATGCCGTTCACGTAGACGGCGTTATCAATGATGGTCACGAGGCCATTCTCCTCCCGCTACTGCCACGCCCCGATGATTGCACCGGCGATAGTCATGGCCACGATGTCGTGGCCGGAATCGATCACGGTGACCGCGGACGGCCTACCCGCGAATTCATTGTTGATGACGTGGCCGCCGGCGCGGAAGACGACGGACATCACCAGCGCAAAGAAGGCGCCGGCCATGCCTCCGTGCACACCCACCTTGACGATAAGGACAGCCAGCAGGATGCTCGTCACCGACGCCGCCACGATCATGGGGACCCAAATAAGAGCCAATCCATTCTGGAATCCTAGTCGGCTTCGCTGACCGGCGAAGGGGAGGAATCCTGCGGTTTGACCCGTTTCGCGGTTCCTGCGGTCTCGGCGTCCGTGAGCCTGCCGATGAGCGGCTCGGTCCGGTACGGGATGTGGGTGTGAAGGGCGAGGACGGTTTCCGTACGGATGACGCCCTTGATTCTGAGGATGGAGCGGAGCGCGGTTTGCAGGTTGTGCGTGTCGGTGGCTACCACCCGGCACAGGAGATCGCCCCTCCCGGAAATTTCATGCACCTCCAGGACCTGGGGGATGCGGCGCAGGGCGCCGATGACGCCGTCGAGCTCCCGGTGGGTCACCTCCAACGTCACGAAGCCGACGACGTCGTACCCCACCTTTTCGAGGTCGACCTCGCGGCCGCCGTCGTTCAGTACGCCCGAACGGACCAGCCGGCGCATCCGCGACTGGGCGGTATTGCGCGCAATCCCGAGGGACTCGCTGAGTTCGCCGATCTGGACCCGGGGATCGCGGATCAATTCCAGCAGGATCTTCAGATCTGTCGGGTCGAGGGTGTTCACATCATCACTCCGGATCATTTGTGGCTATCAACGAGAGTCAATATTGACAGTTTTGATCAATTCTTTCATGAATATCTGATCTATCTGGCAGTCCTGCGACATCCTATTGCCAACAATAATTGGGTCATTGCGTCCCGGCCCACAAAGCCCGGCAGCGTGATGGCCGCTGAGGCGAAGGCATGGGAATGACTGTCTTTAGCGAACTCCGCATGCGTCCGGCCACCGCCGAACGCTGGGGCTGGGATGCTTCCACGAGGGCACGGATGGTCCTGGCCGGCGTCGTGATGTTCACGCTGCTGGTAGGCGCCAACCTAGCGAGCCCGCTGTATCCGTTGCTTCAGTCGGAGCTGGGGATAACCTCCCTGGGCGTGACGATCGCCTTCGCAAGCTACGTCCTGGCGCTCGTGGGCGTGCTGATGCTCGCCGGTCATTGGTCGGACCACATCGGCAGGCGTGCCGCGCTGGTCCTCGCCGTCCTCGTGGGCCTGGCGGGTGGCCTTGTTTTTGCCAACGCTGACAACCTGTTGATGCTCTCTGCTGGCCGGATGCTCCAGGGCGTTGCGGTTGGACTTGCCACCGGGGCGAGTTCCGCGGCGCTCCGGGAGCTGCTTCCGTACCGGCCGGAATGGGCTTCGCGATTCACGTTGCTTTCTTCGTCCGGCGGGGTGGCTGCCGGTCCTGCGATCGGCGGACTGCTTTCGCTGCTCCCGGGCGCCACGTCCACGCCCTTTGTCATTCATGCGGCCGTCCTGCTGCTTTTGCTGGTGCCGCTGTGGCTCCTCAAGGCCCGGCCCGCGATTCGGCCGGCCGAAGGCCCGCGCCCCTACACAGTGCTTGCCCCCCGGCGGCCCTCTGTATCGCGGGACGCGAGGGGCGCGTTCTGGTTGGCCTCCAGCGTTGGATTCTTGAGCTTTGCCGTGTTTGGATTCTGCCTCTCCCTGGCGCCCGGCTACTTCGCCGTCGTCGTGCATGCCGATTCCCGCCCCATGACCGGGCTGCTCGCCGGGCTGACGTTGGGCGCGTCCGCGCTGAGCCAGCTCCTGACCGTCCGCGGCAGGTTCGCAGTGCCGGCGGGACTGGCAGTGTTGGGGGGTTCCATCGTTCTGGTGGGCGCCGCAGCGTCGCTGTCCAGCCCGGTGTTGCTGGTGGCGGCCAGCCTCGCCGCTGGTGTTGGGCAGGGGATCGCATTCCGTTTGGTGTTCAACGACGTTGCCGGAAAAGTGGAGGCGTCGCGGCACGCCCAGATCATCAGTACCCTCTACGTCATCACCTACCTCGGAAGCGCGGTGCCCGTCATCGGACTGGGGCTGGCCGCTTCGGCGATCGGACTGAGCGCCGCTGCCAGCTACTTCACGGTGGCGTGCGGACTGGCAGCGATGGTGCTTACGGCCGTGTCGGTCCGTGGAGTCCTCCGGAAGGGCTGACGGCCGGCCCCTAGCAAGGCAAGGCAACTTGCAAAGACTGATTTGCAAAGAAATGCTTGCAAAGGTTTCTTTGCAAGCGTAGCGTTTCCGACATGGACAAGGTTCAGGAACCGGAATTGCCCGTCCGTAAGGTCGATACGGCATCCCTCAAAGCGCTCGCACATCCCCTGCGGGTCCAAATTCTTGAGATGCTATCCCGTTACGGAGCGCAGACGGCGTGCAGCCTGGCCGAACTCCTGAACGAATCCAGCGGCGCCACAAGCTACCACCTGCGCCAGCTCGCCAAGTTCGACTTCGTCCGCGAGGTCCAAGGCAAGGGGACGGCCAGGGAACGGTGGTGGGAGCGGCCTAAGGGGGCCATCCAGATCACGTCGCCCGAGCTGGCACACTCACCGGCGACCCAGGAGGCGTCGCGGCTGGTCACCCGCGAATTCGAACGCAGCAGGCAAGCTGTCCTCGCCGACTTCATGGCCCACGGCATGGAATCTTTGGATGAAGAGTGGCTCGAGGCTGCCATTGTCAATACGGCCAATGCCCGGATGTCGGCCGAGCAACTTGGCCGCTACGCCCGTGCCATGGAAGCCGTGGGCCGCAAGCTTCTGGAGGAAATCCGGAGCGAACCCGAAGCGGACGATGCCCGTCCAGTCCAGATCCACATCAACGCATTCCCCATCCTGGGCGTCCCCGCATGGGCCGGAGGCAAGAAATCCCGCGACGCGAAGTCGCACGCAGCAAGCACTGCAGCAAGCACTGCAGCAACCACTGAAGGGAAAGAGTCATGAGCACTGCCACCGCATCATGCGGATCGTACCGGCGACCCTCCATGCTGGAGTCGGCCGCTGCAGGAATCGGAGCCAATCTGATTTCGTGGGCCGAGCGCAGGCGCTATATTCCGCCGGTCGACGTGGCCCTACGGCGCGCGGCCTTCAGGCGCCGCCGGGAACTCGGTGATTTACGCCAGGACGCTATCGGAGCCGCGCACTCCGGGCTCGAACCGCGCCACTGAACCAAGGCCGCTATTCCGGCAGGGGCCCGTGGTTGCCTTGAATGTGGGCAAAGACCAAGGTGGTCTCGGTATGGCCCACCACGGGGTCCGTCGCGAGATTGTCCAGGACCCAGTCACGGAGGTCGTCGGTGTTGGCTACGGCGATATGCAGGAGATAGTCCACCGAGCCCGAAGTGTGGAACGTCGAGATCACCGCAGGAAGCGCGGGCACGCGGGCAGTGAAGCGGTCAATCTGGTCCCGGTCGTGGGCGCGCAGGCGCACGGCGATCAGGGCCTGGACCGATCGGCCGATCGCGGGCAGGCTGAGGACTGCCTCGAATCCCTCGATGATGCCGCGTTCGGAAAGTGACCGCGTGCGCATGAGTGCGGTTGACGGTGCAATGCCGACGAGTTCGGCCAACTGCTTGTTGGAGATCCGGGCATCCCCCACCAAAGCTGCGAGGATGCGCTCGTCGATCGCATCCAGGGGCTCACTGGTGCTGACGGGCCGAACGTTCTTCGGGGCGGTGCTCACGGATCCTCCTGAAAGTGCTGTCTATTCATCATAGGTGCCATTTTCCGCACAATCCATTCATTGACACCGTAAGTCTCCGAATTATTGCCAGATACTTGGCGAAATCAACGATGAATAATTCAAGCAGAGCAGTGATAGCCTTCGGCACGCTCGTGGTCCCAGTCGGCCGGACTGGACTCACGGAACAGGGCGTTTACGCCCTTCCTATCGATCTATCGACCTCAGCGCCTTTGCCCTCTGTTCACGACGGCTGACTCGCGTACGAGCAGATGGCCACGGGTGGGATTCCCTACGGAGGTCAAAGCACCGTGTAGCAGCGTCTATGGAATCTTACGGTAGTCAGGTTCGAAGACGGCGTTACGGCGCTCGAACGAGGAGCAATCGGTGGGTCTTGTTTCAGGAATGGCCGCCTTTAGCGCCGTGCTGTTGGCGGCCTAGCCGGAAGGCCCTGGAGACCAAGCCGCACGCTCGGCTGACGTTGGCCATGGTCACACAAGGCCAATCGGCATACCATGAATGTGCTGGGGTTGTCAATTTACATTGGTGAATCAGATGACTCAAGGAGGCACTCGGGATGAGTAATGTCAGTCCCCTAAGGAATGCGGTGCGCAACGGAAGCGGCCTCAAGCAGTTGGGCGGCACGTGGGGTGAGCTCCTCGCCGAGTTCCTCGGTACGTTCGTCCTGATCTCCTTCGGCGACGGTGTTGTGGCCATGGCCGTGGCTGCGCTGCCCGGCTCGGGACGCGCCGCAACGTCCACCACGATCTTCATGGCCGCCGGCGACTGGCTGTTGATCACGTGGGGATGGGCCATCGCGGTGACCATGGCAATCTACGTCGCCGGCGGGGTCAGCGGGGCGCACATCAACCCAGCCGTGACCGTGGCTTTCGCAGTTCGGCGGAAATTCCCATGGAAGAAAGTGGGTCCGTACATCCTTGCCCAGATTGTCGGCGCCTTCGCTGGCGCAGCGATGGTGTACCTGCTCTATCACGACGCAATAGACGCCTATAACAAGGCAGTCGGCGCTGGGCGTGCGGATTCGAAGGGGCTTGCCACCTACTCCATTTTCGCGACCTTCCCAGCACCGTACTTCAATGGAAATCCCGTTGGTCCGCTGATCGACCAGGTTGTTGGCACGGCTTTCCTGGTCCTGTTCGTTGTGGCCATCATCGACATGCGCAACACGGCTGTCCAGGCGAATCTGGGCCCGTTCATGATCGGCCTGGCCGTGGCGGCGATCGGCATGTCCGTGGGTGCGAACGCTGGATACGCCATCAACCCGGCCCGTGACTTCGGACCGCGGCTGTTTGCCTGGCTGGCCGGATGGGGGCAGACGGCGCTGCCGGGCACCGTGGATGGAGCGTTCAGCTGGTACTTCTGGGTGCCGATCGTGGGGCCGTTGATCGGCGGGGTCATCGGTGTGCTGATCTACGACTGGTTCATCGGCGATGTGTTGCACGCACGGGCGCGGTTGGCGGAACCCACGCCTTCGGGCAGGACGGGAATGGAGACCGCCCCAACGTCCGAGACATAGCAGTCACAGGGAGGAGCCGACGACGGCGACCCGGCGCTCCGGGGGGCGGTGCACGACGGCGGTGATCACCGCCGTCGTGCAACACAGCGCGATGACGGTCCAGGCAAGTGCGTTCCAGCCGAAAGCCTGGAAGGCGAGTCCTCCGGCCCAGCCGATGATGCTGGAACCCAAGTAGTAGGAGAGGTTGTACAACGAGGCCGCCTGCGCACGTCCGCTCGTCGCAATGGTCCCGGTCCAGCCCGCTCCGATGCTGTGGGCTGCGAAGAAGCCTCCGGTGAAGATCACCAAGCCCACCAGTATCGCGGCGAGGTTGTCCCACAGGGTCAGCCCAAGTCCAGCCGTCATGGTCGCGATCCCCACGAGGAGGACCGTGCGGCGGCCGAAGCGCATGGACAGTCCTGCTCCCCAGCGGGAGCTCAAAGTTCCGGACAAATAGGCCAGGAAGATGAGGCTCACCACGGTGGCGGGCAGTCCAAAAGGCTCGGCGTGCAGTCGGAACCCGAGGTAGTTGTAGACGGCAACGAAACCACCCATCAACAAGAACGCCTGAACGTAGAGGGCGACGAGTCGTGGATTGGAGGAATGGCCCACCAAGGTCCTCATCGCCCCTCGCAATCCTCCTGCCGAGCTTGGAGTGAAGCGCCGCGGCTGCGGAACCAGCAGTAAGAACAGGGCGGCCGACAGGGTGGCAAGGAGGGAAACCGCAAGAGTGGCCGCGCGCCAACCCCATAACTCGCCGACCGGGCCTGCCAGCAAACGACCCGCAAGTCCACCGAGGGTGGTGCCGGCCACGTAGCTGCCGGCAGCCAGCGCGGCGTGCCCTTTGTTGACTTCCTCATTCAGGTACGCGATCGCGATGGCTGGAATACCGCCCAGGGCCATGCCCTCGAGTGCCCGCAGCGCGAGGACAAGGGGGAAAGCGGGGGCCATGGGGACGAGCAGGCCCAGGACAGTGGCGGCCGCGATTCCGATAGTCATGGCACGCACGCGGCCAATCCTGTCGGCAACGAAGGACCAGGGCAACACCGTCGCCGCAAGTCCTACCGTGGCAAAGGAAATGGTGAGCGCCGCCTCGGCTGCCGTGATGTGCAGCTCGTTCGCCATGAGTGGCAAGACAGCTTGGGTGGAGTAAAGCTGCGCGAACGTGGCCACACCGGCAAGGGCGAGTCCGGCAAGGATCCTCCGATACGCCGCAGAGCCTTTCAAGTGGCCTTCCCAGCCGAACTCGCCTGTGCTCCGGCTCGTGGATGCTGCGCTTGTACTCACGTTTCAACAGTACGGCCGCCCGAAGTGATGATTCCAATGCATGATTTGCCTATGATTGATAGCAGATATTGATGATTGAAAAGGCGGACCGGAATGGACAGCGAACACAAGCAACTGGTCCAGCTGCTGCCGCTGCTGCCTCTGCTGGCTGAGCTTGGCCGGACAGAACACGTCACCGAGACTGCAGAGCTGCTGGGAGTACCCCAATCGACCGTCAGCCGGGCGCTGGCCCGGGCTAGCGCCGTCGTCGGGACCGAACTCCTGATCCGTGAAGGCCGCGGCGTCCGCCTGACCCCCGCCGCGAAGGCGTTGCTACCCTATATCGAGTCAGCTCTGGCGGAATTCCAGGCGGGGCTGGACGCGGTCCGCCACGAATCCGACGTGGTCCGCGGCAGAATCAGAGTGACTTTCCAGCACACTTTCGGCGAAGCAACGTTGCCGCTGCTCATGAGTGCCTTCCGGAACCGGCACCCCTCCACTGCGTTCGAGCTCAGTCAAGGAGCCCGCGCCGCGTGCCTTGATTCGCTCATCGCGGGAGATGCCGACTTCGCCTTGACAGCACCCGTTGCGGGCCCTGGCAGGAACCTCGGTTCTGCGGCCTTGTATCGGGAACCGTTGCGATTGGTGGTCCATCACCGCCATCCGGTGGCCCGAAGGTCCAGCGTGCGGCTCGCAGAGCTCAAGCATGAGCCGTTCGTTTCCATGGGACCGGGTTTCGGCCTGCGCTCGCTGGCCGACGCGATCTTCCGGGATGCGGGCTTTCGCCCCAGAGTCGCTTTCGAAAGCCAGGATTCGCACACCATCCGCGGGCTGGTGTCCGCCGGATTGGGCTACAGCATCCTGCCGCCGGGCGGACTGGGGACGGGACCCCAAGGCGTCCTGGATTCCACGGACCTCGGCTGGGCGGAGGTATCGCTCGAGTCAGAACTCGCGTACCGGGAGATAGGGATTGCATGGCGAGAGCGGCGCAAGGAGCCCGACCCGGTACGGCTTTTCCGCGAATTGGTACTTTCCGAAGGGCCGGGACTGCTCGCGGGACTGGTGAAGGCGAGATCCGGAAGCCAATAGGACCTCCACCCCTTAGGATCACAGCGCGGGCCCGCGCTACGCTTTTGGACGTGGAGACAGCAGAAAACCCGCCCCCCCGGCCCGACGGATCGGTACCGGCAACGGTCATCGGACTGGACATCGGTGGTAGCAAAACCCGAGGCGTGCGGTTCGAGGACGGCTTACCGGTCCGCGACGAAAGCACCGGCAGCTCCAACGTCCAAAACGTCAGCAGAGAGACGGCGGCCAAGAATCTCGCGCAGCTCTTCGCCTTGATCGGTGGAGGCACCGTGGACCGCGTCCTTGCCGGCGCCGGCGGAATCGATACCGACGCCGATGCCCGCGCCCTCGCCGAACTGATCGAACCCCATGTCCCCGGCGCCCAGGTCACGGTGGTGCACGATTCCCGCCTCCTGCTGGCGGCCGGCGGCGCAAGCACGGGAGTGGCCGTCATCGCGGGAACCGGATCCGCGGCGTGGGGAAAGAACGCGGCGGGAGAGGAAGCCCGCGCAGGGGGTTGGGGGTTCCTCCTGGGCGACGAGGGCAGTGGTTATTGGCTCGGCAGGGAGGCGGTCCGCCATAGCCTTCGCCGGATGAACAAAGGGCTGGAACCGGATGGTCTCACCACGGCTCTCCTGGAATCCTGCGGGGTGGACGATCCCAACAAACTCATTGCGCTCTTCCATTCGGAGGACACCGACCGGCGGTACTGGGCTCAGCGGGCAAGCGCAGTGGTGGAAACCGCGCGCGAAGGACTCGAGACCAGCCGCCAGTTGCTGGACCAAGCGGGCCGGGACCTCGCGGAGCTGGCTGCGCAGCCCGTTCGGCAACTTGGCCTCCGCGGGCCGGTGATATTGGGTGGCGGGCTCGGCATGAACGTGGAGACCTTACAGACCGCTTTCCGGGCGGGACTCGCCACCCACGGGATCACCGATGTACGGGTTTTGGAGCAGGAACCGGTTTTCGGGGTCATGCGGATTGTCGGGGAACTGCCCTAAAGCGCAGAGGCGGTACCTGCTGAGCGACGCGCAAATGGATGGCTGACACAGGAGAAGACTGGCGACACGCGGATACCGGTGTCCTAAGTCCTGCTCCGTGGCGCCAAGCCATTTGGGTGTCGCTCCCAACTCCTACTCGGTAGCCCTGTTCCGGGTCCTTGGTTTGAGCTGAACGCCCGGCATGGGCGGTGCGGGGATCCGCCCGGCTTCCGCACCGGCGTCGGGCCCATGCCCGTTGATCCACCCGAATCTCGCGGAGCGGGCTTCGTCATCCCTCAGGAGTGCCTGGGCTTCCCATTCTTCGCGCGCCTGCTCCACTTCCTTGTGCGTCCGGCCCACAAAGTTCCACCACATCAGGATGTCTTCTTCGAAGGGTTCGCCGCCGAGGAGCATGAACCGCGTGCCAGGAGCGACCTCGACGCGGAGCGATTCACGGCCAGTGCCAAGGAAAGCGAGGGGCCCGGGCTCGATAGTTTGGCCATCGATGACCGCGGAGCCGTCCAGGACCAGGACCGCGTGTTCAAAATCGGGGTTCAGGGGCAGTCCGACGTCGCCCGAGGCTGTGACTTCGGCGCCCACAATGGGACTGTACATCGTGGCGGGGGAACTGTGTCCGGCGAATTCGCCAACGAGCACAGTGGCCCTGAAATTGTCCGCGATGACCACTGGCAGATCGACGATTTGCTGGAACGACGGCGCCCGGTGCCTGACGGCGTCCGGCAAAGCGACCCATAACTGCAGCCCCCGGGAAATCGGCAGGGGAGCGGCGCCGTCGAGCGTGTCCGGGTGAAGTCCTGCCGGAAGGACAGCGAACTCGGAATGTGAAATGCCGCGGCCGGCGGTCATGATATTCAACTGCCCTGGGCGGACCACGACGTCGCTGCCTAGGCTGTCGCGGTGCCGGACCTCGCCTTGCAGCGGCCACGTGACTGTTTGCAGGCCCGTGTGGGGGTGGGGGAGGACGCTCATCGCCACACGATCCGGGCCGAAGCTATCGAGGAAGCACCAGGCGCCCACGGTGGGGAGGCCACGCTGGGGAAGCGTGCGGGAGACCGTCATATTGCGGACCCCGCCCAAAGGAACGTTGCGGGCCGGCCAAAGCTGCACGCAAGGACCCTGGCCGGGGTGACCTGCAGGGCAGATCTCCTGGGACGGGGCCGTTTCCAAGTTGGTCACGATACAACTCCATGTGCCGAAATTTGCAAAATCAAAAATATTGAACCCGGAACTTCCACCAGCCTAGTCCCGTGGAGTTGCTCCCCGCATAGGCTGGCTCCATGAGCATCGATTTCGACACCCGACCTGCCGCTTACGGAGTTGTCATCCGCAACCATGCAATCCTTCTCGCCTATTGGAAGCAAGACGGCAAAGAAGGGTGGACCCTTCCCGGCGGAGGCTTGGACCTGGGGGAGCATCCCGTGGACGGCTGCCGCCGCGAAATCATGGAGGAAACCGGGTACGACGCCGTCATCGGCCCGATGCTCGGCATCGACGTCGGGCACTGGCCGGACCAAGATCGGCTGGACGGGGCGGACCGTGATTTCCAGGCAATCCGCCTGGTCTACGAGGCCAGCATCACCGGCGGCGAACTGACCCACGAAATAGACGGAAGCACTACGCACGCGGCCTGAGTGCCGTTGGAGAAGGTACCAGGACTGAACAGGGTGTCCCTCGTGGACATCGGCCTCCGTCTGCACAGTGAAAGGCCCCTCAACGGAAAACTCCCGACGCCCTGAGCATTGCCGATTCATTACGGTCTTCGCGCTTGCGCTGACATCGTCGGTGGTGCTGACTAGGCTGTAGAAACAAAGTTCACTGTTGAATCGTTTCCACCGTTGATAGTGCAGTTGATATTGCAGTTGATAGTGCAGCCCAACAGTTAGGTAAGCCCGGGAATGGCTGAAGCCATGATTGAGTTCCAGAGCGTCACCAAGCAGTATCAGGGCGGGCAACCCGCGGTTGATGGATTGAGCATGTCCATCGACAAAGGTGCCATCACCGTATTCGTGGGACCCTCGGGCTGCGGAAAGACCACTTCCCTGCGGATGATCAACCGCATGGTGGAGCCCACCTCGGGCACCATCACTGTGGGCGGACGGGATGTTTCGAATGAACCGGCTGCCCGGTTACGCCGCTCCATGGGCTATGTCATGCAGTCTTCGGGGCTCATGCCTCACCGTTCGGTGCTGGACAACATTGCCACGGTTCCGAGGCTCAACGGTGTTTCCAAAGCGGCAGCCCGCAAGCGCGCGCAAGAATTGCTCGACGTCGTCGGGTTGGCCTCCGTGCTTGGCAAACGGTACCCGTCCCAGTTGTCCGGCGGCCAGCAGCAGCGTGTCGGGGTAGCCCGTGCGCTCGCAGCAGACCCGCCCGTCTTGCTGATGGATGAACCCTTCAGCGCGGTTGACCCCGTGGTTCGCGACGAACTCCAGCAGGAACTTCTCCGGCTCCAGCGCGAACTGGCCAAGACCATCGTCTTCGTCACCCACGACATCGATGAAGCCACCGTGTTGGGCGATAAGGTGGCCGTCTTCGCCGTCGGTGGCAAACTGGCGCAATACGCGGCACCGGAGGAAATCCTCCGCGCGCCCGCCAATGACTTCGTGGCCTCGTTCGTCGGGCGGGACAGAGGATTCCGGCACCTGGCCTTCAACGACGCCGATGCCGTTCCGGTGCATCCGGTCAAGACCGTAGCAGCGCCGCAACTCGGCGCGGACAGCGAATGGGCCGTGGTGCTCGACGGCGACTCCCGGCCGTTGGGATGGGCCTCGCCGCGTGACGGAGCCGGACTGATTCCCGGCGGTTCCCTTTTCCGTCGCGGGGATACGCTGCGACGAGCGCTGGATGCGGCCTTGTCATCTCCATCGGGACTGGGCGTAGTGGTCGACGACGACGGTCGGTTCGCCGGGGTCCTCAAATCCGAGGAAGTACTGGCCCTGATCGAAGAAACCCGGCACAACCGGGAGGACGCCCCCTGATGGAATGGTTCCTGGCGAACAGCGACATGGTCTTCCAGCGGGCAGGCGAGCACCTTGTCCTCGCTTTGATTCCCATGGTCCTGGGCCTGCTCATCGCGGTGCCCCTGGGGCAACTGGCTCGCAGGAACCGGACCCTCCGGGCTGTGATCACCACGGTAAGCTCCCTGCTGTACACCATTCCTTCCCTGGCGCTCTTCATCATTTTGCCGCCGATCCTGGGAACCCGGATCCTGGATCCGCTCAACGTGGTGGTTGCACTCACGATCTACGCCGTCGCCTTGTTGGTGCGGGCTGCCATGGACGCGTTCGATTCAGTGGACGACGACCTCCGGATGGCCGCCGTGTCCATGGGATTCAAACCGACCGCGAGGTTCTTGCAGATCGACCTGCCACTTTCCTTGCCTGTGCTTTTCGCGGGCCTGCGCGTCGTGTCCGTCAGCAATATTTCCCTCGTCAGCGTCGCCGCGCTCTTGGGAGTCGGGAACCTTGGAATGCTGTTCACCGACGGGCTTCAGAGGACGTTTGTCACTGAGGTGGTGGTCGGTATCATCGCCATTCTTCTGCTGGCCCTGGTCATGGACACGTTCTTGGTCCTGCTGGAGAAGCTGCTGACACCCTGGACGCGGGCGGGTGCCACCACTGCCAAGCAAGATGCCAAAGCGGAGCAGTTCATCGCCGACGCCCGGATCCACGCGGAGGTGGGCCGGTGAGCAACATCTTCGTTGACACCCTGGCGTGGCTCACGGATCCCGTGCACTGGACCGGAAGCGGAGGAATCGCAACCCGGATCCTGGAACACCTGCAGTATTCCGGGCTGGTCCTGGTCATTGCCGCGGCCATCGCCGTGCCGGTGGGACTTTTCATTGGCCACACCGGACGGGGGCGCGTCGTCGCCGTCGCAATCGCCGGCGCCTTGAGGGCGCTCCCCACCCTCGGCTTGTTGGTCCTGTTCGCCTTGTTGGCCGGTAGCGGACTCATGCCTCCTGTCTGGGCTTTGGTCATCTTGACGGTGCCGCCTCTGCTTGCGGGGACCTATGCAGGGATTTCCAGCGTGGACCCGACCGTTGTCGACGGAGCCCGTGCCATGGGTATGACAGAACTCCAGATCTTGTTCAAGGTGGAACTTCCCAACGGCCTTCAGGTCATGTTCGGCGGCATCCGCACTGCAGTCCTCCAAGTCATCGCGACGGTTTCCGTGGTGGCATACCTTCCCTTGGGAGGCTTGGGGCGTTATCTTTTTGACGGATTGGTCCTCCAGGACTTCCCCCGAATGTTGGGCGGGTCATTGCTCATCGCGGCATTGGCAATTGCCGTCGACCTCATTCTGGCCTTGGCGCAGAGGATCCTCCTCCCGCCCGGACTTTCCATCGATTCCAGCGGCGGCCACAAGGCCGCCGAAGATCTCGCAGCCGCTGCACCAGCAGGGGCTGCCGTTCAAGGAGGTACCGCATGAAGCACCCCGTCACCCTGACCCGCCGAGGGTTCGGCGGCCTAGCGGCCGGGGTGGGCGTTGCGCTCGCCCTGAGCGCATGTGGAGGCAGCCCGCTGTCGAGCCCATCCACCAACGCTGCCTCCGGGGCTGGCGGCTCGCTCACCGTGGGCTCGGCGGATTTTCCGGAGAGCCAGGTCATCGCCGAAATCTACGCGGGAGCGCTCAACGCCGCCGGGGTCGCGGCGACCACCAAGCCCAACATCGGTTCGCGCGAGATCTACTTCAAGGCTGTCCAGGACGGTTCGATCGACCTCGCGCCGGACTATTCGGGCAACCTGCTCTCCTATCTTGATGCGAACGCCACCCAGGTCTCGGCCGATGACGTCTACAAGGCGCTTCCCGGCAAACTTCCACAGGGCCTGGGAGTGCTCGACCCCGCCAAGGCCGAAGACAAGGACGCCATGGTCGTCACGAAGGCCACGGCGGAGAAATACCAGCTCAAGTCCATCGACGACCTCGCCAAGGTCTGCCAGGACCTCACCATGGGGGCACCGGCAACCTTTGAGACCCGTGCCTACGGTTTCCCCGGCCTCAAGGCCAACTACAACTGCGTCATGAAGGGCTTGAAGCCATTCAGCGACGGCGGCGGCAACTTGACGTTGCAGGCCCTGCTGTCCAACGACGTCCAGGTCGCTGACATCTACACCACTACGCCGTCCATTCAGGACAATGCCCTGGTGGTCCTCGACGACCCCAAGAACAACTTCAAGGCCCAGCAGGTCCTTCCCCTGTACAACACCGCCAAAATGACGGACAAGGCGAAGGAAGCCCTCAACGGCGTGTCGAAGATTCTGACCACGGACGATCTCATTAACCTCAACCGCGCGGTCAGCGGCAACCAGAAGCAGAATCCCAAGGATGCTGCTGCCGCCTGGCTCAAGGACAAGGGCATCGTGAAGTAAGTCCCCACCGCCTCCCTCGCCTCCCTCGCCTCGCTCCGCTCGTCCAGGGAACCCTCCCCGCTACCTCCCCAATCTCGCAAGCTCTATTGGGGCCCCTCGGTAGCGGGGGCCCAGGCGGCGGAGGCCCCTGCCAAGGACGACGGCGGTGAGGAACCCTTTGCGGGGCCTCGCCGCCGTCGTCGCTTGTGTGAGTGATGTCTCAACGGAAGTACATCCCCGGTGTGGCATATTTGATGAATGGCAGAATTCAAGCAGTCCACCAAGCTTCATAATGTCCTTTACGACATCCGTGGACCGATTCTTCAGGCCGCCCAGCAGATGGAGGCAGAGGGTCACCGCATCCTCAAACTGAATATCGGAAACCCGGCACCGTTCGGATTTGAAGCGCCGGACGCGATTTTGGTGGACATGATCCGCCACCTGCCCCATGCCCAGGGATACAGTGACTCGCGCGGTATCTTCTCGGCACGCACTGCCGTCTCGCAGTACTACCAGACCCGCGGCATCCAGAACATTCACGTTGACGACATCTACCTCGGCAACGGTGTCAGCGAGCTCATCACCATGTCGCTCATGGCCTTGCTGGAAGTGGGGGACGAAATCCTCATCCCCACTCCCGACTACCCTCTCTGGACAGCTTCGGTGGCGCTGGCCGGCGGCCGTCCGGTCCACTACTTGTGCGACGAGGAATCAGGCTGGCAGCCGGACCTTGAGGACTTGGAATCCAAGATTACCTCCCGCACCAAGGGCATCGTGGTCATCAACCCGAACAACCCCACGGGCGCGGTGTACCCGGAGGAGACCCTGAAGAAGATCGTGGCCCTGGCCGAAAAGCATGGCCTCGTGGTGTTTGCCGACGAGATCTACGAGAAGATCCTCTACGAAGACGCCGTCCACGTGAATCTTGCCGGACTCACCGGCGATGACGTCCTATGCCTGACGTTCAGCGGACTGTCCAAGGCCTACCGGGTGTGTGGCTACCGCGCCGGCTGGATGGCCATCTCCGGTCCCAAGAAGGACGCCGCCGACTACCTTGAAGGCATCAACCTGCTGGCCAACATGCGATTGTGCGCCAACGTGCCGGCACAGCATGCTATCCAGACCGCACTGGGCGGCCACCAAAGCATCAAGGATCTGATTCTGCCCGGCGGCAGGCTCCTCGAACAGCGGAACAAGGCCTACGATCTGCTGAACGCCATTCCAGGCGTTAGCACCCAGCAGGCCAAGGGTGCGCTGTACTTGTTCCCGAAGTTGGACCCTGAGGTCTATCACATCCGTGACGATGAGAAATTCGTCCTCGACCTGCTCAAGGAGCAAAAGATCCTGGTTTCGCACGGGCGCGCCTTCAACTGGGTGCGTCCGGACCACTTCCGCATGGTGACGCTGCCGAACGTCAAAGATATTGAAGAAGCGATCGGCCGCATGGCGGACTTCCTTGAGCGGTACCAAGGCAACTAGCCTAAGTGGATCGCCGCCATCAGCGCGGCCACACTAGAGGAGAAGCCGAAATGGCTGGGGCAACGGAGTTTACCAAGCAAGTATCAACGGTCTTGAAGGTCGGGGCCGGATTCTCGCTCGACGCGGTTGACCCCGAATCGACGCCCGGCTACAAAGGGAAGAAGCCTAACGGGGTTGCTTTGCTGGCAGCACAGGACGATCGTTTGGACGTCTTGCAGGAGATGCTCTTTGCCCAGGGAAAGTTTGGCAGCCAGAAGCGAGTGCTCCTGATCCTCCAAGCCATGGACACCGCCGGCAAGGGAGGGATTGTCGAACACGTCGTGGGATCGATGGATCCACAGGGAGTGAGGGTTGCTCCGTTCAAGACGCCGACTGAGGAAGAGAAAGCCCACGACTTTCTTTGGCGGGTCGAGAAAGCCTTGCCCGACGCCGGTTTTGTTGGAGTTTTTGATCGCTCGCACTACGAGGACGTGCTGATCCATCGCGTGCACGGTTGGGCCGACGAGGCCGAACTGGAACGGCGCTATGGAGCCATCAACGAGTTCGAGGCGCGTCTGGCCGAACAGGGCACCGCGATCGTCAAGGTCATGCTGAACATCAGCCGCGATGAACAGAAAACGCGACTTCTGGCACGTTTGGACGACCCGTCCAAACATTGGAAGTACAACACGAGCGATCTCAGGGAACGGGCGCTCTGGGACTCCTATATGAAGGCCTATCAACTCGTTTTCGAGAAGACCTCAACCGAGGTGGCGCCGTGGTACGTGGTTCCGGCGAACAAGAAGTGGTTTGCGAGGATCGCAGTCCAGGAGCTTCTTCTGGAGGCGCTTGGAAAGCTGGATCTCAGCTGGCCGAAAGCCAATTTCAACGTGTCGGCCGAACGGGCGATGGCCGTCCAATCCTAGGAGGCCGGGGCACGTTCTTGGCGCGCATGACGTTCAACGCGTGGCCGCGTCGTCTTCGCCACTGTGCAGGGCCGCGGCGAGCCTCCTGCGGGCACCTTCCAGCCATTCTTCGCAGCGCTTTGCGAGGGCTTCTCCGCGTTCCCATAGCGCGAGTGATTCCTCGAGGCTTGCTCCGCCGGCTTCGAGGCGGCCGACCACGCCCATGAGCTGTTCGCGGGCTTCCTCGTAGCTGAGGGCGTCCAGGTTCTCTGTTGTTGCTTTGGCCTCGGGGGAGGCGTTCTCTGCCGTCATTTCTCAATCCTCATTCTGCTGGTGGTTGCTTGGGTGTCCGGCGGCTCCGGAAGATACAGCGGCGAGGCGGCCTTCCGCCAAACGCAGGGTCAGTTCAGTACCGCCTGGCGCTTGCTCGGGGCTCCGGACCACGTCGTGGCCGAGGCCGTCCGCTCCCGCAAGCTGCACCACGGCGTAGCCTCGGTCCAGCGTTTTTTGCGGGGACAACGCCCGCACCTGGGCGCGCAGGTGGTGCACCTGGTCGAGTGCGCGCACGACGGCGGAGCTCACCGCAGTGTGGGCATGCCTCCGGAGCCGCTCGACGTCCTCTTCCCGGGCTGTGACCATTCCTTCCGGAGATGCCAACACGGGGCGTGACCTCAACGCGTGAAGTCGGTCCGTCTCTCGGTCCACCAGACGGCCCACGCTGCGGTGAAGTTGCTCACGGGCTTGCCGGACCCTCGCCAGCTCCTCGGCGACGTCCGGCACGATCCGTTTCGCGGCGTCGGTGGGCGTTGACGCCCGCAGATCGGCGACATCGTCCAGGATCGGGTGGTCGGCCTCATGCCCAATTGCGCTGACCACGGGCGTAGTCGTTGCAGATACTGCCCGGACCAGCTCTTCGTTGCTGAACGGAAGCAGGTCCTCCAGGGCTCCGCCGCCACGGGCGATCACGATCACGTCCACGTGGGGATCGGCGTCGAACTCCTTGAGCGCCGCCAGGATCTGGCTGACTGCGGTGACACCCTGGACTGCGACCTCGCGGACGGCGAATTCGACGGCGGGCCAGCGGAGGGCAGCATTGCGGAGGACGTCTTTCTTGGCGTCCGAGTCGCGGCCGGTGATGAGTCCGATCCGGTGGGGGAGCAGGGGCAGCCGTTTCTTCCGCGACTCGGAGAACAATCCTTCGGCGGCAAGGGCCTGGCGCAGGCGTTCGATTCTGGCGAGGAGATCGCCAAGACCTACCGGACGGATGTCCTTGATCGACATGTTGAGCCGTCCGGTCTTAAGCCAGAATTCGGGTTTTACCAAGGCGACAACGCGTGAGCCACGCTCCAGCGGCACCTTCTGGCGGTCCAGGACGTTGGACCACAGTGATGCCGGCAAGGAGATTTCAGCGTCGGTGTCCCGCAGCGTGACGAAAGCACTGCTGCCACGACGGTTGAGCTCGATGACTTGACCTTCGATCCACGCGGCGGGAGCCCGCTCAATATGGGTCTTCAGCTTGCGGGACAACAATTGCAGCGGCCAGGGGTTCTCCGGGCTGGTCTCCGATGCCGTGGCAGGCAGGGTGGACTCTTCCTCGGGGGAGCTTCCCCTGGGCAACGCCGATGACGTGCCGCCGGGTACGGCATCATAGGACACGCGGGTAGCCTCCTGATGGTGGCTGATGCATGGTTCCGTCCTCGCTGGTACTTTGCTAAGGGCTGGTGGAAGCACCACAGCTAGCGGTGCTGTTGAATGCCTTGCTATTGAAAGCTTGCTACCGAAACGCCGGCGGCAGGCTTCCAACTCTATCCAAACCTTTAGCATGCATGGCCGACAATTAATCATCGTCCACTCATCGTCGCCCGCTTGGAACCGTTGCACGCCAAACTTGAGGAACCCCTTGCGCTCGTTCGTCTCTGCAATCGCAGTGATCTTTGCCCTTCTGCTCACAGGAATCGCCGTCCCCATGGCATGGACGGACGCCAACATCGTCCGGGAAGACGGGTTCGTGGCGCTCACGTCCTCGCTTGGAAAGAACGAGGCATTCCAGGCCCGACTCGCCGCTACCGCCGTCGGAAGTCTTGAATCCAAAGTCGAGCTGCCTGCTCCTGTGGAACAACTTGGCGCCTCGTTCCTCAAGGATGCGGCCACCGCAATGTCAAAATGGCCCGAATACCCCCAGGCATGGAATGAAACCGTGCGCCGGAGCCATCAGCTGAATTTCGCCGGAAGTGCCGGTTCTGAAAACTCAAACGCGGGAACCTCCCTGGTGCTCGACGTCGGACCTTTGACGAAGCTTCTCGCGGACCGGCTGGCCGTGACAACAAAACTCTCCATTGAGCCGCCCCAATCCACCCTGATCAACATCGGAGGCCCTGCCCAGCGGCAGCAGGTAGACAGTGTCGCGGCGTATGCGCCGATGTGGTGGATCCCGGCCCTCGGCGCCATCCTTTTGCTTGGACTTGCGCTGATGTCCGCGAGGCGCAGGGGCGCGGTTTTCTTGTTCACAGGACTGGGAGTGGCCGCACTTGCCGGTCTGTGGCAAGCAGCCGCTACGGTGCTGAAGGGCGCAGGAGACGCAGGCCTGGGCGGAACTGCTACCGGCGCGCTGTTCGCCCGGGAGTTGGTCGCAGCATCCGCGGACAATTTCACTGGCTGGATCACTATCGCCGCGGTCGCCGGGGGAGTCCTAGCGCTGGTCGGCCTGATCATTCTGATCCTGGCACCCAAAGCCAGGCCGGGTATGCGGGGGAGCGCTGCCGGTAGCATGGAGGGATGAGCAGCTCAGCAGTCTCCATTCCGATGCCCTCTGTCCCGCGTAGGCGCCGGACGCCGGAAGAGGTGCTGGCTGCCGCGCCAGTAACCGGTGCCAAACGGGTCCTGCTCGCGGCACCGCGCGGATATTGCGCAGGAGTCGACCGCGCTGTCATTGCGGTGGAGAAGGCGTTGGAACACTATGGGCCGCCCGTGTACGTGCGCAAGCAGATCGTGCATAACGTGCATGTGGTCACCTCCCTGGAGGAAAAGGGAGCCATCTTCGTCGACGAGACGGATGAAGTGCCCGAAGGCGCGTTGGTGATCTTCTCTGCTCACGGCGTGTCCCCGGCCGTCGTGCAGTCGGCCGAAGACCGCGGCCTGCGCACCATCGATGCGACGTGCCCCCTCGTCACGAAAGTCCATCGCGAAGCCGTCCGCTTCGCGAAAGACGATTACGATATTCTCCTGATCGGCCATGACGGGCACGAGGAAGTGGAAGGCACGGCCGGCGAAGCCCCGGACCACATCCAGATCATCAACGGTCCGCACGAGGTGGACAAAGTCACCGTGCGGGATCCGGAGAAGACCATCTGGCTTTCGCAAACCACCCTGAGCGTGGACGAGACCATGGAAACGGTCCGAATGCTCAAGGAGCGATTCCCCACGTTGCAGGATCCGCCCAGCGACGACATCTGCTATGCCACCACCAACCGCCAAGTCGCCATCAAGAAGATCGCCCCGCAGGCCGACCTGGTGATCGTGGTCGGGTCGGCGAATTCCTCCAACTCCGTGCGGCTCGTCGAGGTGGCGCTCGAGTATGGTGCGAAGGCCTCCCACCGGGTCGACTTCGCGAACGAGGTCGACGAAAGCTGGTTCGAGGGCGTCGCTACCGTTGGCGTGACCTCCGGCGCATCCGTTCCCGAGGTCCTGGTCCAGGACGTCCTCCGCTTGCTGGCCGACTACGGCTACGGTGCGGTTGAGGAAATCGTGACAGCGGAGGAAGACCTCTTGTTCTCCTTGCCTAAGGAACTGCGCGCCACCCTCAAAGAAGCCGGCGACGTCACCCGTGCTCTGGGCGGACGCGGAAACCGTCCGACGTCCTAGGGGGCTCGTGGCCGACTCCTTGCCGGCCGGCCACTTCTAGGCCGCCGATTCTCCTTCGATGAGTTCGGGTGCGGCCAAGGTCCGCGGCACTGCTTCCACTGCGGGCGGTGACTGCAGGCCTTCTGTGTCCATGGCGTTGAGTTTGCGCGCCGTGGGCAAGACACGGGCCTCCAGCGTTCCGACAAGGGCGTTATAGCGATCCACCGAGGTCTTCAACGACGAACCCAGCTTTCCCACGTTCTCACCAAGGGTGCCCATGCGTTCGTACAGCTGCCGGGCGAGCTCGAAGAGTTCCCGGGCGTTGTCAGTCAAAACGTCCTGGCGCCAGGTGAAGGCAACGGACTTAAGAACGGCCAACAGAGTGCCGGGCGAAGCCAGTACGACGTTCCGGGAGAGGGCGTGGTCCAAGAGTGCCGGGTCCGCTTCGAGCGCCGCCGCCAAGATTGATTCCGCAGGCAGGAAGCAGATGACCAGCTCGGGCGAGTTTCCGGGGATGTCCCAGTATTTCTTGGATCCCAAGGCATCCACATGGGACTTGAGGGCTTTTGCATGAGCCAGCAGCAAAGCATCGGTGCCGGAGCTTCCCGTCACGTTTCCTGCCCAGTGCAGCGCGTTGCCCTGTTCCTGGGCAGCGAGGTAGGACGCCAACGGAACCTTCGCATCCACCACCAACTGCTTCCCACCCGGCAACTGGACCACCAGATCCGGACGGACAGCATTGTCCACAGACGCGGAATGCACTTGCTCATGAAAATCGACGTGCCGCAGCATGCCGGCCGCTTCCACCACCCGGCGCAGCTGGACTTCTCCCCACTGGCCCCGTGCGCTGTTGGATCGCAGGGCAGATGCGAGGGCATGGGTGGAGCGCAGCAGTTGTTCGTCCGACAGCCGGGCTTCCTGGAGCTGTTGGGCAAGCTGCCCGTACTGTTCCAATCGGTCCCGTTCCAGAAGCGATACCTGTTGCTGGACAGCCGTCAGTTTCTCGGCAACCGGGCCAAGGGCACGCAGCACGCTTCCATCCTGGTTTCTGGACTCGTTCAGTTCACGGTTCTGTGACAACAAAAGCCGCCGTTCGGCGTCGGCGGCGGCAAACTGGGCGTTTACCGCGGAAAGGCGGGCCGAGACGCCGTCGAAATCTTCTTCCAGCGCGAGGCTGCGACGCCTGAAGAAGAGGAACCCGGCCACCAGGCCGCCGGCCGCTCCGAGAAGAAGCATGAACAACGCGAGAATCACTGCAAAACCATCCATGTCCCCAACCTTGGCACAGGGGCCGGACAATATACGGAAGGTGAACCGGCGGCACCACCGTCCTGGGTTCTTCCGCAAAGCGGACAAGGGCACTCAACGGGTAGAATCAATGCTCGTGGCTCTTACTATTGGCATCGTCGGACTGCCCAACGTCGGCAAATCAACTCTTTTCAACGCACTGACCCGCAACCAGGTGCTGGCAGCGAACTATCCGTTCGCCACCATCGAGCCCAACGTTGGTGTCGTCAACCTGCCGGACCCGCGCCTGCAGAAGTTGGCGGAGGTCTTCGGGTCCCAGCGCCTCCTGCCGGCCGTTGTCTCGTTCGTGGACATCGCCGGGATCGTGAAGGGCGCCTCCGAAGGTGAAGGCCTGGGCAACAAGTTCCTCGCGAACATCCGCGAGGCAGAAGCCATCGCCCAAGTCATTCGTGTCTTCGATGACCCGGACGTGGTCCACGTCGACGGCAAGGTCGATCCGCGCTCCGATATTGAGACGATCAACACCGAGTTGATCCTGGCAGACCTCCAGACGATCGAAAAGGCCATTCCGCGGATCGAAAAAGAAGTCAAGATCAAGAAGCGGGAAGCCGCGGAACTGGCGGCAATCCTGGCCGCCCAGGCCGTGTTGGAACGTGGCGACACCATCTTCTCCTCGGTCAAGAGCGACAAGCTGGAGATGGAGCACCTCAAGGAGCTCAGCCTCCTCACGGCCAAACCTTTCATCTACGTCTTCAACTCGGATGAGGGAATCTTGGGCAGCCCGGAAAAGCAGGAGGAATTGCGTGCCTTGGTGGCGCCGGCAGACTGCATTTTCCTTGATGCCAAGCTGGAATCCGATCTCGTCGAACTCGACGAAGAAGAAGCCCGCGAGATGCTCGAGATGAACGGCCAGGACGAATCCGGCCTTGACCAGCTGGCACGGGTCGGTTTCCACACGCTAGGGCTGCAGACTTACCTGACGGCCGGTCCCAAGGAAGCCCGCGCCTGGACCATCCACCGGGGCGATACCGCGCCCCAGGCCGCAGGAGTCATCCACACGGATTTCCAGCGGGGATTCATCAAAGCTGAAGTTGTCTCCTTCGACGACCTTATCGATGCCGGTTCCATGGCCGAGGCCAAGTCCCGCGGCAAGGTCCGTATTGAAGGCAAGGAATATGTCATGGCCGACGGCGATGTGGTGGAGTTCCGCTTCAACGTGTAGGGGCCGCCATCTTCAGTGATGGGGAATTAACTGACACAAGCCCCGGTTCGCCTTGATCCGGGGCTTGTGCGATGTCAGCTGGATCATTGAACCACTTGGACGTCCTTCAATGATTGCATATCGATAACAAACTTTACCGACGGGAAACTTTGGCCACAAACATCCGTTCCGGGCGCTAGGCTACTGCTCATGTGAGACTAGCCACAAGCCTGCTGAGGGGGTTGTGGCAGTCTGCCGGAGTCAACAGCACCGGCTTTTTCCACTCAAATACATAGGAGGCGGAATGCGTTTCGGACGTACTTCCAAAGCAGTGGGTATTGCGGCAATCGCCGTGATGGCACTGAGCGCCTGCGCCGGCAACTCCGGTGGCAATACCCCATCCACTGGAGCAGCCAAGTCGGGCGGCACGGCCACCGTGGTCGAGGTCAACGCTTTCAACACCTTCAACCCCAACACAGCCGACGGCAACACGGACATCAACTCCAAGATCAGCTACGCAACGCACTCGGGCTTCTACTACATCGACAACAAGTTGAACGTTGTTCACAACGACAAGTTCGGCTCGATGGAAAAGGTCTCGGACAACCCACTGACCGTGAAGTACACCATCAATGATGGCGTGAAGTGGTCCGACGGTACCCCGGTTTCCGCAGCCGATCTCCTCCTGCAGTGGGCAGCGTTCTCCGGTTACTACGATGACGCCGACCCCAAAGCCAAGACCGGTACCTCGTATTTCTCCTACGCCGGTGACAACACAGGCCTGAGTCTCACGGACTTCCCGGAGATCAGCAACAACAACAAGACCCTCACGCTTAAGTACTCCAAGCCGTTCGCTGACTGGGAGATCGCGCTCGGCGGTCCCGGCATTGACGTTCCTGCCCACGTCCTTGCCCAGAAGGCCGGCCTGAAGGACACCCAGGCCTTGATTGACTTCTTCAAGAGCAAGCCCCGCGGAGACTCCAAGGCACCGCTGCCTGCGGACCCGAAGCTGAAGGCAATGTCGGACATGTGGAACACCGGCTTCGACACGAAGACGCTTCCCGCGGACCCCACCCTGTTCCTCTCAAACGGTCCTTACATCGTCAAGAGCATGAACCAGGACCAGTCCCTCACGATGGTCCGGAACAAGGACTACAACTGGGGACCGACTCCTAACCTGGACGAAATCACCGTCCGATACATCGGTTCGGCACCGGCACAGGTTCAAGCCCTCAAGAACGGCGAGGCGGACATCATTGCCCCGCAGGCTTCCGCTGACACGCTTGACCAGCTCAAGGCGCTCACGAGCCAAGGCGTCACCGTTGACCAGGGCAACCAGCTGGCCTTCGATCACTTGGACCTGAATTTCTCGGGCCCGCTGGCCGACCAAAACGTGCGCACGGCTTTCATGAAGACAGTGCCCCGCAAGGACATCGTCAGCAAGATTGTCGGCAAGCTTGACCCGAACGCGAAGCCGCTGGATTCGCAGATCTTCGTTCCCCAGCAGGCTGCATACGCTGATTCCGCCAAGAACAATGGCTCCTCGGCCTACCAGGACGTGGACATTGATGGTGCCAAGAAGCTCCTGAACGGTGCTACGCCGGAAATCCGCATCATGTACAACAAGGACAACCCGAACCGTGTTGACGCTTTCTCTCTGATCCGCGAATCCGCCACCAAGGCGGGCTTCAAGATCGTCGACGGCGGCCTCGGTGCCTCCGACTGGGGCAAGGCGCTCGGCAAGGGCGGCTACGATGCCACGATCTTCGGTTGGATCAACCCGGGCGTCGGAGTCTCCGGCGTTCCGCAGATCTTCAAGACCGCCGGCGGCAACAACTTCAACCAGTTCAGCAACACCGATGCCGACCAGTTGATGGAGCAGCTCGTGGTCACCACGGACCGCAGCAAGCAGGATGACCTTGAGAAGCAGATCGACAAGAAGATCTGGGACAGCGCATACGGTGTTCCGCTCTTCCAATCGGTGAACGTGGACGCCTACAGCGACCGCATCACGGGCGTAAAGCTCATGCCGAACCAGACCGGTGTCTGGTGGAACTTCTGGGAGTGGGCTCAGAAGTAGGGTCTCAACCCAGCGAGCAACACCGCTAGCCGGGGCGCCGGGACCGAAGAATCATGGTCCCGGCGCCTTCGGGTTGGTACTGAACAGTCTGCTTCCCACCGACCTCAAGCAGGGAAGGGACACGATCCTGCGATAGGCACTGGCGATCCCGGGCCTGGATTTCGAGGTTTCACACCATGTTGACCTATATCGTCCGTCGGCTCGTCACCGCCGCACTCATTCTTCTTGGAGCATCATTCCTGGTGTATCTCCTGACAGCGTTGTCTGGAGACCCCCTGGCAGAGTTCCGGGCCAGCAGCGCACCAAACAGGCAAGCGCTAATGGACTCGCGAACCAATTTGCTCGATCTCGACACTCCCGCACCCTTGCGCTACTTCAAGTGGCTGGGTGGCGCCGCCCAATGCCTGGTGCCTTTTGGAAACGCCTGCAACCTGGGCAAGAACATCGCGGGGCAGCCAATTACGGAGGCGCTCGGCTTCGCGTTGGTTCAGACCCTGACACTCGTCACGGGCGCAACCATTCTGGCCATCCTCATCGGCATCTCGCTCGGTGTTGTCACTGCGCTCCGTCAGTACAGCGCTTTGGACTATGGCGTGACGTTCATGGCCTTCCTGTTCTTCTCCTTGCCGATCTTCTGGGTGGCTGTACTCCTCAAGGAATTCGGCGCCATCGGCTTCAACGACTTCCTGCGAAATCCGGAAATACCACCGGCTGTGGCCCTCGGGATTGGTGCCGTTCTCGGCGTCATCGGCGCAGTGGTCGTCGGCGGGGCAGCCAAGCGCCGGTTGATCGTCGGTGGTTCGGTTTTCGTAGCTGTCTCGCTTGTCCTCTTCTACTTCTCCTTGACGCAGTGGTTCCGCAATCCCGGTTTGGGGCCGGTCATCATCGCCATCCTCGGTGCGGGAATCGCCGTCGGAATCACCATCCTGGTTTCCGGTCTTAAGAACCGGAAGGCGCTGCAATCGAGCCTGATCGTGGTCGGTATCGGCGTCGTCGCCTACTTTGCGGTGCAACCGTTGCTCAATGAAGCAACCGGACTCATGATTTTCCTCCTCGCGATTGCCACCATTCTGGTGGGCGTAGCGGTGGGCTATTTCATGGGTGGCTATGATCGCGGCCAATCGATGCGGGCCGCCGCGATCACCGCCTTCCTGGTCGGGGCCCTCGTCATCGTGGACCGTTTCATGCAAGCCTGGCCCGCCTATTTCAGCAACAGCAGGGTGCGTGGTCGTCCCATTGCCACCATCGGGGCCGGAACCCCGAACATCCAAGGCGATTTCTGGATTTTGTCAACCGACACGCTTACGCACCTTGTCCTGCCGACGGTTGCCTTGATCCTGGTGTCCTTGGCGAGCTACACGCGGTTTACGCGCTCCTCGATGCTGGAAATCATGAACATGGACTTCATCAGGACCGCACGGGCAAAGGGACTGAGCGAACGTTCAGTGATCATGGGTCACGCCTTCCGCAATGCCCTGATTCCGATCGCGACGATTGTGGCCTTCGACATTGGAGCCCTGATCGGCGGCGCCGTCATTACGGAGACGGTTTTCTCTGTTCGAGGCATGGGCTTCCTGTTCATCGACGGACTTCTGCACACCGACCCCAACCCGGTGATGGGTGTATTCCTGTGTGTGGCCGTTACGGCCATGGTCTTCAACCTGATAGCGGACCTCGCTTACTCCGCACTCGACCCACGTGTAAGGATCAAAGCATGAGCCAGCCAACACAAGAGGAAGAACTCCTCGCGCACCAGGCGCTCGCCGAAGCTGCAGCCACCCAAACAGGCAGCGAACTTACCAGCGGCCTCAGCCAGGGCCAGATTGTCCGCAAGAGATTTTTCGGCCACACGGGCGCCCTCATAGGTTTGGCAGTCTTCGTGGCGATTTTCCTGCTCGCGTTCACGTCCGTGGGTGCTTTCGGCCTGCCTGGATGGTGGAAGTACAACTACCTGGACGTCTCGCCGCTCGTCAATGACGGCGCCCCGACGTCGTCCTTGTGGCCCCCCGCCTGGGGCGAGCATCCGTTCGGCCAAGACCGGATCGGGCGCGACCTGTTTGCCATGGCGATGCGTGGCGCACAGCAGTCCATCACGGTAATGCTCCTGATCGGTGGCATTGCGGGTGCGATCGGCGCGATCATCGGGGGACTGGCAGGCTACTTCCGAGGCTGGGTCGAGGCCATCCTCATGCGCCTCACCGACGTCATCATCATCATTCCCGTGCTGCTTCTGGCCGCAGTGGTCGGCCAGATCGCCAGCCGAAGGGACGAAGGAAGTTGGATTGCCGGCTTTGCTTCCAGCAACGGCGTGGTCATCCTGGGTATTTTCCTGGGACTTGTGAGCTGGGTTGGCCTGGCCCGTCTTGTCCGTGGCGAGTTCTTGACCCTTCGTGAGCGGGAGTTCGTGGATGCCGCCCGGATTTCAGGTGCGTCCAATGCCAGGATCATCTTCAAGCACATCCTCCCGAATGCGGTCGGCGTGCTGATCGTCAATGTCACCCTGACGATGTCGGCTGCGATCCTGCTTGAGACGGCCCTCAGTTACCTTGGCCTCGGCGTGCACTCACCCGATACCTCCCTGGGCTTGTTGATCTCCCAGAACCAGGAGGCCTTCGCTACCCGTCCGTGGCTGTTCTGGTACCCGGGTCTGTTCATCATTCTTATCTGCCTCAGCATCAACTTCATCGGCGACGGCCTGCGGGATGCCTTCGATCCGCGGCAGAAGAAGTTCAAAGCCAAGAGCGCCGTCGAAACCAGCCGTCATTCAAGCACGACGGCGCCGCTCACCGATACTCCGAAGGGCGCCTGAGTGGGACCCGCCGAGGGAACCCTATTGCAGGAAGACCGCCCAGTAGCTGGCCGCGGCAAGAATCACCGTGGCCGCTACCCGGAACCATCCAACAGCCACGGCCACCACGGCGTCTTCCGCGCGGCCGGGCTCAATGCGGCCCGACTCCACGAGGTTCTGCCAACGGGTGCGGACCAGGACCGCTGCGATTCCGGAGTCCGTGTTCTTGAGGTCTCCGGGACGAACGGAGCTGCCAGGACCATACGTGGAGCCCGGGAGCCCTTTCAGGTGCTCAGGGCGGGCATGGCGCCCGCCCCAGATGCCGGGGGCCGGCGCAGCCCACGCCGGATATTTCTTCCGCGGAGTTATCAGGGTGAGGGCGTAGCGGGTGTCCACGTGGACCAGGGCGTCCCACGGAACGTCGATGGTCCGGTAGGGATTCTCCAGTGTGACGTGGGTGTCCCGGACCACCACGGCCGGACGCCAGAAAAGCAACCAGCCAAGGAAAGCGACGAAGAGCAGCGGGATAGTGCCCGGAAGCGCACTTGGCCCGGCCACCACGAGCGTCACCAGCACGCCGAAGGTCGCAACTCCCCAGCAAATCCAGGCAAACAGCTTGCTGGTGCGGGCCTTGAAGATTTCGGCATTTCCAGCATGTGGCTCTTGGCTCATGCCCCTAATAATTCAGGATTCCGGGCTACTTCACTAATCACCCCTTGGAGGGTGGCCCGGGTGGAAGGGAACACCCAACATGACTGACAACGCCAGCCCCGAACCAGAGGCAACCCAACTCGAGACTGCCTCCGATAAGACTGTGCCGGGGAGCGTGGTGCTGGAAGTCCGCAATCTCAGTGTGGACTTCGGCGTGGAGAAAAAATGGGTCCCGGCCGCCATTGGACTGAATTATGAAGTCAGGGCAGGCGAGGTCCTTGCGATCGTCGGGGAATCCGGCTCTGGAAAGAGCGCCAGTTCCATGGCTTTGCTCGATTTGCTGCCAAGCAACAGCAGAGTCAGCGGGAGCGTGAAGCTCTCGGGCAAGGAGTTGCTTGGCGCCAAGTCGAGCGCCATTCGGGAAGTCCGCGGCAAGGACGTGGCGGTGATCTTCCAGGAGCCCATGACTGCCCTCAACCCCGTCTATACGGTGGGAGCACAGATCGTGGAGACCATCCGGCTGCACAACGTCGTCTCCCCGGCCGAAGCCAAGGAACGGGCATTGCGCATGTTGGAGCTGGTGGAACTCCCGGACCCGGAAAAGGCCTTCAAGTCGTATCCCCACCAGCTTTCCGGCGGCCAGCGTCAGCGCGCCATGATCGCCCAATCGTTGTCCTGCGATCCGAAACTCCTCATCGCGGATGAACCCACCACTGCACTGGACGTGACAGTCCAAGCCGAGATCCTGGACCTGATGCGCCATCTGCGCAACAAACTGGACAGTGCCATCGTCCTCATCACGCACGATATGGGCGTCGTGGCAGACCTCGCTGACCGCATAGCAGTCATGCGCAAGGGCGTCATTGTGGAGACGGGTACCGCGCAACAGATTTTCAGCAACCCGCAGCATGAGTACACCCAGGCGCTTCTGGCGGCCGTTCCGCACTTGGGACAGGGGGCAGAAAATGCCGACGTCGACGTGACCGCAGCTTTGGCTGCGGCAACCAACACGGAACTGGAATCGGTTGAACACGACGAGCTGCTTCGTAGGGAACGGCAGAACCAGGCGGCTCTGAAGGCGGCGGCGGAAGAGGCTGCCAGGCCCAAGGGCGAGCCCGTGCTCGAGTTGATCGATGTAGCGATCGAGTACCCCAAACAAGGCCGGGTTCCCGCATTCCGCGCCGTTGAGGGGGCCAACTTGGTGATCTACCCCGGCCAAGTGGTGGGCCTTGTGGGCGAGTCAGGATCCGGCAAAACGACCATTGGACGCGCCGCCGTCGGGCTCTTGCCTGTGGCCGCGGGCAGCATGCGGGTGGTAGGGCAGGACATTTCGGCCGCCAAGCGGAACGGGAAGCAACTGCACGAGGTCCGGCGCGATATCGGCATGGTCTTCCAGGATCCATCGTCGTCGCTGAACCCGCGCCTGCCTATCGGCGAAAGCATCGGCGAACCCATGTTCCTTGCCGGGGTCGCCAAGGGCCTTGATTTGCAGAAGCGGATTGAAACCCTCCTGGACCAGGTGGAGCTGCCGCGAGGCTACCGGAACCGGTATCCGCATGAATTGTCAGGCGGACAGAAGCAGCGTGTGGGAATCGCCCGTGCACTATCCCTCCAGCCCAAACTCATGGTGGCCGATGAGCCCACGTCGGCTCTGGACGTCTCGGTGCAGGCAAAGGTTTTGGAACTCTTCCAGAACCTGCAGAAGGAACTGGGGTTCGCGTGCCTTTTCGTCACGCACGACCTCGCCGTCGTTGACGTGCTCGCAGACCGGATCTGCGTGATGCAGCGGGGCCGGATCGTGGAGCAGGGTACGCGGGAGCAGATCCTTCGCAATCCACAGGAACCCTACACGCAGAGGCTGTTGGCCGCAGTGCCCCTCCCGGACCCCGAGAAGCAGCGCGAGCGCCGGGAACTGCGCGCCCAACTCATGGCGGCCGGCATCGAGTAGCTATCCTCAGTATTGCCCGCGGCACAGACTGACCGTCGCGAACCGCAAAGGAGTCCCCGTGGCCATTGGCCGGCGGGGGCTCTTTTCGTGGTGGTCTGAGGCACTGGGGGTGTCTTTGTATGGCTTGGGTGCCCGAAAAAGCCCGGTATTCCGGGGTAGGGGCAGGATTAGGCATGGCGAGTTTAGCAAGGATTTACCAATTACGTGAAATGACTGCTTCATTTACCTGAAATGACTGCTTCATTACTAAAACTGTCAAGTGCACACTTCGTTGATCATGCCAATGGGATTCCATATTTCGGACAAGGTGTGGTTAGGATTACACATCCATGTAGGCCGCGTCACAGGATAGTTCTGTGCCTGGCCCCGGGGGCAGCCATGAGTTGCCCCGAACCCATCCCCCTGAATCCATAGGAGGCGGAATGCGTTTTTCGCGCACTTCCAAAGCTCTTGGCTTGCTGGCTGTAGCCGCACTTGCCCTTACCGGATGCGGCAGCGCCGGCTCCGGAAGCAGCGGCCAGGCCACTGCCGGCGATCCGAACAAAATCATCACCGCATACAGCAATGAACCCCAGCACCCCCTCATGCCTTCCAACACCAACGAGGTGTACGGTGGCCGCGTCGTCGACCTCCTCTTCGAAGGCCTGACCACCTACGACGCAAATGGCAAGTCCGTGAATGCCCTCGCGCAATCCATTGACACGAGCGATGGCCAGAACTACACCATCAAGGTAAAGAGCGGCGCCAAATTCACCAATGGCGAGGCCGTGACGGCCAAGAGCTTCGTTGATGCCTGGAACTTCGCTGCCCTGAGCACCAACGCCCAGGCCAGCAGCAGCTTCTTCGAGTCGATCGATGGCTACGACGCCGTCAGCGCGACCAAGAAGGTGACCGGCGCGGACGGTAAGTCCACTTCAACCCCCGCACCGACCGCCCAGACGATGTCAGGGCTGGTACTGAAGGACGATTCGACCATCACGGTCAAGCTGGCCCAGCCGGAAGCCGACTGGCCGCAGCGCCTCGGTTACTCAGCATTCATGCCGCTTCCGTCCGACGCCCTGAAGGACCCGAAGGCATTCGGTGAAAACCCCATTGGCAACGGCCCGTACAAGATGGCCGCCAAGGGTGCTTGGCAGCACGACAGCCAGATCGCCCTCGTCAAGAACCCTGACTACCAGGGCAACCGTACGGCCAAGAACGGCGGCGTGACTTTCAAGTTCTACACCGACCCGGCTCCGGCTTACACGGACGTCCAGGCCAACAACCTTGACGTGACCGACGTCCTGCCGACGAACGCCCTGAAGACCTACACCACGGACTTCCCGGACCACAACCTGAACAAGGCTTACGCAGGCAACGCAACCCTCAACATCCCGAACTACCTGCCTGAGTTCCAGGGAGCAGCCGGCCAGCTGCGTCGCCAGGCCATCTCCATGGCGATCAACCGCGATGAGATCACCAAGGTCGTCTTCAACGGCACCCGTATCCCGGCGAAGGACTTCACGTCTCCCTCCATTGACGGCTACAACGCGAACGTGACCGGCTCCGACGTTCTGAAGTTCGACGCCGCAAAGGCCAAGGACCTGTGGGCCCAGGCAAACGCCATGAGCCCGTGGCCCGCCGGCAAGGTTCTTCAGCTCGCGTACAACACCGATGGTGGCAACAAGGAATGGATTGACGCCGTTGCCAACAACCTGAAGAACAACCTCGGCATCCAGGCAGAAGGCCAGCCGTTTGCCAAATTTGCCGAGATCCTGAACCTCCGCACGGCCAAGACCCTCCCGGGCTTCACCCGCGCCGGTTGGCAGGCAGACTACCCGTCGCTGTACAACTTCCTCGGCCCGCTGCTGAAGACCGGTGCCAGCGCCAACTACGAGGGTTACAGCAACCCTGAGTTCGACAAGCTGCTGACCGAGGGCCTGGCCTCCAAGTCCACGGACGACGCCAACAAGAAGTTCACCCAGGCACAGGAGATCCTCTTCAAGGATCTGCCGAACCTGCCCCTGTGGTACCAGGCGCGCCAGGCTGTATGGAGCCAGAACGTCAGCAACGTTGACTCCGGCTGGAACGGCGTCCTGCTGTACTACAACATCACCGCAAAGTAGTCCTACTGGACTTGTTCCAAGCTCGTTAGCGCATGGGGGTCCGGCCACAAACCGGGCCCCCATGCCTTGATTCAGCACGAAAGCTGTCCCTTATGAATCCCCATATTTTCAAGAGCGTCAAGGAACCGTTGCTGTGACCCAGTACATTCTCCGGCGTTTGCTGCAGGTCATTCCCGTGTTCCTGGGAACCACCCTGCTCGTGTACTTCATGGTCTTTGCCCTCCCGGGCGACCCCATCCGCGCCCTGTTCGGCGACCGACCGCCCAGCGAGTCCGTCATTGCCGCGCTGCGCCAGCAATACAACCTCGACCAGCCGTTCTGGGTCCAGTACGGACTGTTCCTCAAGAACCTCTTCACGTTCAACCTCGGCGTGGACTTCACCGGCCAGCCCATCGCCGCCACCCTTGGCCGCGTTTTCCCGGTTACCGCCATGCTCGCCGTCGAGGCCCTTGCCATCCAGGCCGTTTTCGGCGTGGCCTTCGGCCTGATCGCCGGCCTTCGCAAGGGAAAGATCTTCGACTCCACCGTCCTGATTGCCTCCCTCGTGGTCATTGCCGTCCCGACGTTCGTCCTCGGCTTCGTGCTTCAGCTCGTCGTCGGTGTGCAGCTCGGCTGGGCCAAGCCGACCGTTGGAGCCAACGCGGACTGGGGCACCCTGATCCTTCCGGCCACAGTCCTTGGCCTCGTCTCCTTTGCCTACGTGCTGCGTTTGACCCGCGCCTCGGTCATTGAAAACATGAACGCCGACTACGTCCGCACCGCAACCGCAAAAGGCCTCTCCCGTCCCCGCGTGGTCCTGGCCCACATCCTGCGCAACTCCATGATTCCCGTAGTCACCTACCTGGGCGCGAACCTGGGTGGCTTGATGGGCGGCGCGATCGTCACCGAAGGCATTTTCAACGTGCCCGGCGTCGGCCAAAAGCTCTACCAAGCAGTAATCCGCAGCGAAGGCCCCACGGTCGTCGCCATTGTGAGCGTGCTGGTGCTGGTCTTCGTTGCCGCCAACCTGTTGGTCGACCTCCTGTACGCCTGGCTTGACCCGAGGATCCGTTATGAAAAGTAACCGTCAGATCGAGCACTATGTTGCCCCTGTCGACGAGACACCGCTGCTGGCGACCGATTCCCTCAAGGTCGACGCAGCACCCCTGAGCCTGTGGGCGGACGCCTGGCGGAAGCTCCGCCGTCGGCCGCTCTTCATCATCTCGGCGCTCATGATCCTGCTGCTCCTCGTCGTCGCGTTCTTCCCGGGCTTGTTCACCCAGACAGCTCCGAACGATAACTGCCAGCTGAGCGACTCCCTGGCAGGACCCTCGGCCGGCCATCCCCTGGGATTCACCTTCCAGGGCTGCGACATCTACTCCCGTGTCATCCACGGCACACAGGCATCCTTGACCGTCGGCGTCGTCTCCGTCATCTTCGTCCTGATCATCGGGGTAACCCTGGGCGCGTTGGCAGGATTCTTCGGCGGCTGGGTCGACACCGTCATTGCCCGCATTGGTGACATCTTCTTCGCCTTGCCCTTGGTCCTCGGTGCGCTGGTGGTTACCCAGTTGCCCTTCTTCCGCGAGAACAAGAGCGTCTTCACGGTGGTCATGGTCATTGTGATGCTCGGCTGGCCGCAAATGGCCCGTATCACCCGCGGCGCCGTGATCGAGGTCCGCAACGCCGATTTCGTGACCGCCGCCCGCTCGCTGGGTGTCTCCAAGATCGGCACCCTGGTCCGGCACGTGGTTCCCAACGCGCTCGCGCCGATCATCGTCCTTGCCACCATGGAGCTTGGCGTCTTCATTGTGACCGAGGCAACGCTGTCCTTCCTTGGCATCGGCCTGCCCGGAAGCATCATGTCCTGGGGTAACGACATTTCCGCGGCAAAGGACACACTGCGCACCAACCCCGAAGTGCTGATGTTCCCCGCAACCGCACTGTCCATCACGGTCCTGAGCTTCATCATGCTTGGTGACGCGCTGCGTGACGCCCTTGACCCCAAGAGCCGCAAGCGATGAAGGAGGCAATCATGACAACGTCCAACGTCACTATCAGCGAGGCTGAGACGGAAGAGCGCCCACTCCTGGAAATCAGGGATCTCGCCATTTCCTTCCAGACGGCGAGCGGCGAATTCCAAGCCGTCAAGAACGCCCACCTGACCATCATGCCCGGCGAGACAGTCGCCATTGTGGGGGAGTCCGGTTCGGGAAAGTCCACGACGGCGCTCGCCGCCATCGGGCTCCTGCCGGAGAACGGCAGGGTTTCCGGCGGCCAGATCCTCCTCGACGGCGAGGATATCTCCCACGCGACGGAACGGCGCATGATCGAGCTGCGCGGCAACACGATCGGCATGGTCCCGCAGGACCCGATGTCCAACCTCAACCCGGTCTGGAAGATCGGCTACCAGGTCCGCGAGACCCTGCGCGCCAACGGCAAGCCGAGTGGTCCCGCCGACGTCGCCCGCGTCCTGGGGGAAGCCGGCTTGCCGGACTCTGCGCGGCGCGCCAAGCAGTACCCGCACGAATTCTCCGGCGGCATGCGCCAGCGCGCCCTGATCGCGATCGGCCTGTCCTGCCAGCCGCGCCTCCTGATTGCCGATGAGCCGACGTCGGCCCTCGACGTGACGGTGCAGCGGCAGATCCTGGACCACCTCGAAACCATGACGGCGGAGCTCGGCACCGCGGTCCTCCTCATCACGCACGATCTCGGCCTGGCTGCCGAGCGCGCGGACAAAGTGGTGGTCATGTACCGGGGCAACGTAGTGGAGGCCGGTCCTTCGCTCGAATTGCTCCGCAACCCGCAACACCCATACACCCAGCGGCTGGTGGCATCGGCGCCGTCCCTCGCTTCCCGGAGGATCCAGGCCGCCAAGGCCGAAGGCATCCAGACGGAAGAACTCCTGGCGCCCACCGGGGCTGTAGTCGAAAAGGCGTTGCCGGAAGACGTCCTGAAGGTCGAGAACCTCAGCAAGGTCTTCAAGCTGCGCTCCGGCATGGGCAAGGCAACGGACTTCACCGCGGTGGACAACGTCTCGTTCAACGTCACGCGGGGAACGACGACGGCGATCGTGGGGGAGTCGGGCTCCGGCAAGTCCACAGTGGCCCAGATGGTCCTCAACCTGCTCGCACCGACGTCGGGGCGGATCGTGTTCGACGGCGTGGACACCTCCACCTTGAACAGCCGGGAGATCTTCAAGTTCCGGCGCCGTGTCCAGCCGATCTTCCAGGACCCGTACGGCTCCCTCGACCCGATGTACAACATCTTCAGGACCATCGAGGAACCGCTCCGGACCCACAAGATCGGTGACAAGGCCAGCCGCGAGAAGAAGGTCCGGGAACTTCTGGACCAGGTAGCTTTGCCGCAGTCCACCATGCAGCGATACCCGAACGAGCTCTCGGGCGGACAGCGGCAACGCGTCGCGATTGCCCGGGCCTTGGCACTGGACCCTGAAGTGATCATCTGCGACGAGGCGGTCTCCGCCCTGGACGTTTTGGTGCAGGCCCAGGTGTTGAACTTGCTGGCCGAGCTGCAGTCCAATCTTGGACTGACGTACCTGTTCATCACGCACGACCTCGCCGTTGTGCGGCAGATCGCCGACCATGTCTGCGTGATGCAGAAGGGCAAGCTCGTGGAAACGGGCAGCACTGACGAGGTCTTCGATTCGCCGAAGCGGGACTACACCAAGGCCCTGCTTCACGCTATTCCAGGAGCGAGCCTGATGCTGCCGCCGGTGGTGGTCTGAGCTGTTGGAGCAACCCTTCTCCAGCACTGATTGGGCAAGCTGAAGAGCCGGTGCAACTTCTCTCTGGGAAGTGGCACCGGCTCTTTGCTGTTCTTCGAAGACACCTCGTGGTTGTGATGAAGGGCACAATTCGGCTGCTTGGGGGTCATTTTTAGGCCAATAAATACCACAGCGTTTAGACTCTAGGAAGGTGCCCTGTGTCAAAGGGGCTAATCCGTCGTGCGTTCCGGTTGGAAATGTCGCGATACAACAGCTGACTTCACCACTGAATCGAGCCATTACGCATGTCTGAAACCACCACCAACACCGCCGCGGCCACTGCATCGCGCAGTGATCTGCGCAACGTCGCGATTGTGGCCCACGTTGACCACGGCAAGACCACACTGGTCGACGCCATGCTCAAGCAGACCAACTCCTTCGCCGAGCACAACCACCTTGAAGACCGTGTCATGGACTCCGGTGACCTGGAGCGCGAAAAGGGCATCACGATCCTCGCCAAGAACACTACGGTTGCCTACAACGGCCCGTCGTCCAACGGCGAGACCATCACCATCAACGTGATCGACACCCCCGGCCACGCCGACTTCGGTGGCGAGGTAGAGCGCGGCCTGTCCATGGTCGACGGCGTTGTCCTCCTGGTTGACGCTTCCGAAGGCCCGCTGCCGCAGACCCGCTTTGTGCTCCGCAAGGCTCTCGCCGCCCACCTGCCCGTCATCCTGCTGGTCAACAAGACCGACCGCCCTGACGCACGCATCGATGAAGTTGTCCACGAATCGATGGACCTGCTCCTCGGTCTGGCCTCGGACCTCGCGGACGAAGTTCCGGACCTGGACCTGGACAAGATCCTGGAAGTTCCCGTGGTCTACGCCGCAGCCAAAGTCGGCCGCGCATCCTTGGAGCAACCGGCCGATGGCTCGGCACCGGAGAACGAAGACCTCGAACCTCTCTTCAAGACGATCATCGAGCACATTCCTGCCCCGACATATAACCCCGAGGGCGTCCTCCAGGCGCACGTCACCAACCTGGACGCCTCCCCGTTCCTTGGCCGCCTGGCCCTGCTGCGCATCTACAACGGAACCCTCCGCAAGGGGCAGACCGTTGCTTGGGCACGCGCAAACGGCGAACTCAAGAACGTCAAGATCACCGAGCTCCTGGCCACCAAGGCCCTGGACCGCGTTCCGACCGAGTCTGCCGGGCCCGGCGAGATCGTGGCTGTCGCCGGTATCGAGGAAATCACCATCGGTGAAACCCTGACCGACGCCGAGAACCCGCAGCCGCTGCCGCTCATCACGGTGGATGACCCCGCAATCTCCATGACCATCGGTATCAACACCTCTCCGCTGGCCGGCAAAGTCAAGGGTGCCAAGGTCACGGCCCGCCAAGTGAAGGACCGCCTCGACAAGGAACTGATCGGTAACGTCTCCATCAAGGTTCTGCCCACCGAGCGTCCGGACGCTTGGGAAGTCCAGGGCCGTGGTGAACTTGCGCTGGCCATCCTCGTGGAGCAGATGCGTCGCGAAGGCTTCGAACTGACTGTCGGCAAGCCGCAGGTTGTCACTCGGACCATCGACGGCAAGATCCACGAGCCGATGGAGCACATGACCATCGACGTCCCCGAAGAGTACCTCGGCGCCGTCACGCAGCTCATGGCCGCCCGCAAGGGCCGCATGACCAACATGGCCAACCACGGTACCGGCTGGTGCCGGATGGAATTCATCGTTCCCGCCCGTGGCCTCATCGGCTTCCGCACCAAGTTCCTCACGGACACCCGTGGCGCCGGCATCGCTTCCTCGATCTCCGAGGGTTACGAGCCGTGGGCCGGCCCGATCGAATACCGCACCAACGGTTCGATGGTCGCCGACCGCGCCGGTGTGGTTACGCCCTTCGCAATGATCAACCTGCAGGAACGCGGCTCCTTCTTCGTGAAGCCCACGTCCGAGGTCTACGAAGGCATGATCGTCGGCGAGAACTCCCGCGCGGACGACATGGACGTCAACATCACCAAGGAAAAGAAGCTCACCAACATGCGTGCCGCTTCCTCCGACACCTTCGAGAACTTGACGCCCCCGCGCGACCTGACCCTCGAAGAGTCCCTCGAATTCGCCCGCGAGGACGAGTGCGTTGAGGTGACCCCGGAGTCCATCCGGATCCGCAAGCTGATCCTGGACTCCAACGAGCGCGCCAAGGCTACCCGTGCCCGCGCCAAAGTCTGACCCTGCGCTAATTGCAGACTGACGCAATGAACGGACTACACGTTGAATAGAAGAGCCACCGGAACAGCACGCGGCATTGCCGTTGCTGTTCCGGTGGCTCTTTTCGCTGCCTTGGCGGGCACTGCGCTGCACCGGCAGGCGCTACTCCTTGCCGGCGTCGACGTTTATTGGGGTGCCGCAGCGGCACTGCTGTTGCTCGCCTCGCTGGAACTCCTGCTCGCCGCGTGGTCCCGGTCTTTGCTCCCGACGGCAGTGGCTGGCATTGCCTGCTATGCGGCCGTTGGCGCACTCTCGGTGACCGGAACCGGCAAGCAATTGATCGTCGCCGATGTTGCGGGAAATGTGTGGGTATATGGGATCGCGGCCGTGACCCTCGTGATGCTTTTGTGGTGCCGACGGTACAGCCGCCGGCGGCGCTGATAGCTAATCGGCGCTTGGATCCCGGTGGTGGGCGATCAAGAGCGAGGTGGCCTCGCCGTCGTCGTCCGCGGGGAGGCGCATGTACTCCTCGACGACCGCCCGCAGCTTGCCCATCATTTCCTGCTGGCGTGCAGCGTTGAATTTCACGCCAAGTCGCCAGACATCGATCTCCTCGGGTGCGAGTCCGCTGGTTTCCTGGATGAACGTTTCGATCAGGACGGGCGAAATATCGTCCACAGGAGTGCTCCACGACGTGCGCGTGGCGATATAGGGGACTTCCTTGGCACCCCGCTTTCCCTTCCGGCCCTCCTGTGGCATGAGAAATCCCGTGCGGACCAAGGTCCGCACATGGTGCAGGCTCGACGCCGGATTGATGCCCAGTAGTCCGGCGATCTCCTTGTTGGTGCGCCCGTGGTGGAGGCACAGCCGCAGGATCCTCAGGCGAAGCGGAGAGCTCAATGCGCGGCCCTTGGCCATCAGGTCATTGTCCTCGCGCTCATGTTCGGTCATGGTGGTCAGTGTAGCCATCCATGAGTGATTGACATACACCAATCACTGCAGGAAACTAGGCGGGTGAATGCCGGGACCAGTGACAATGGTGAGCAAATTGACACTGCCCAGCAAACTGACACCGTCCGGCGTTCCGGTACTTCTCGGCAAGGGGCCTCGCTCTGGCGGGACCGGAATTTCACCACCTTCTGGTCGGGCCAAGCCATCAGTCAGCTGGGTGCGCAACTAGGGCAACTGGCCTTTCCCGTCCTTGCGGTGTCCCTGCTCGGCGCCAGCGAGTTCGAGGTTGGCGCGCTCAACGCCGCCGGCCTGGCGGCTTTCCTCCTGATCGGCCTACCTGCGGGAGCCTGGGTGGACCGTTGGCTGAAGCGTCGCACCATGATCGTGGCAGACCTGGTCCGGACGGCGGCGATGGCGGCGGTACCACTCCTTTGGTGGACGGGCATGCTGCAGATCTGGCACTTGTACGCGGTAGCCGCCGTCGTCGGAACCGCAACGGTCTTCTTCGACGTCGCCTACCAAAGCTATGTGCCTGTACTCGTGCATGCCGCGAAAGTGCCGCAGGCCAACTCCAAGCTGGAAGCCACCTCCCAGATCGCGCGGATCGGGGGGCCCGCCGCGGGTGGTGCGTTGCTCGCTGTCGTGTCCGCCCCGGTGCTCTTCGTTGGTGAGGCGATGGGGTATCTGGTGTCGGCCATCTTCCTGCTCAGAACGCGCGATGCGGAACGGCCCGTGCCTGCCAAGGATCGACAGCCGCTAGCAAGCGAAATCAAGGAAGGTCTGGTCTTCGTGGTCGGGCATCCGTTGATCAGCAGGATCGTGGCCTGCACGGGCGGGGTCAACTTCTTCACCACGATCGCCTTTACTTTGATGCCTGTACTGGTGCTTCGTGAATTGGAACTCGGTCCCGAGGGCATGGGCCTCATCATGGCGCTGGGGGCAGTTGGCGGACTGATCGGGGCAGTTGCCGCACCCAGGTTCGCGGCCTTGATTGGCGAGGGGACCGTTATTCCCGTGGCGTCGATGATCAGCTCGCTATTCCTCTTGCTTGTTCCCTTGAGCGCGGTGGCTCCCGAACGATGGATGTCCCTCCTGATGCTCATTGTCTCCGAGTTTGGGTTCGGCTTCGGCGTCCTCGTATACAACATCATGCAGCTCAGCATGCGGCAGCGCGTGTGTCCTCCGAGGCTGCAAGGACGCATGAATGCCTCCATTCGTTTTGTGGTGTGGGGAGTCATGCCGATCGCGGCACTTGCCTCCGGAATCCTCGCCGAAAACCTCGGCCTCGTCCCGACAATTTGGATCGGCTTGGGTGGAAGCGTTGTCTTCGTTGCGCCGGTGTTGTTCTCGCCGCTCTGGGGAATGCGCCGGCTACCGGACGGGGTGCTTGGCGCCTGACCCTTTGGGACATGCCCAGCCTTGGCTCGCAGCAGTGAGCATAATGCTGTTATGCGCATTCCTTGGTGCATTCCTTGGCGCATGCTCGATGGATATGTAGGCGCATGTCCAATAGGTGACCCTAAGGTTGGACTAGGAGTTTGTCCACATAGCCAATTTTGACTCTTCCGCTCCTCGGATCTGGGCCGGAACGATGGGTCCATGGTGAAGATCAGTGGAGTCATTTCAGAGTACGACGGCGTGGCGCGGGCCAAGCACCTCGCAGCGGCCGGGGTCTCGCACTTCCAGCTGAAATCAGCGTTGGCAAGCGGCCGGATTCTGCGCGTAGCCCGTGGGGTCTACGCCGTGCCGGACGCCAATCCCGTTTTGCGCGCCATTCGCTCCCTTCCCGCCGAACCGGCTTGTGTCTCCGCCGCTGAACTAGCCGGGCTGTGGGTTCTGAATAGCCCCCGATGTCCCCACGTCGCGGTCCCGCATAGCCGAAAGTATGAGGGTTTCCTGTGTCATCGGTCCGCGGCGCCGCCCACCCTGATGGATTCGGTGGTCCAGGCCTTGCGCTGCTTGCCGGACCTGGATGGGCTCGTCATTGCCGAATCTGCGGTGGTCCTCGGCCGGCTGCCACTCTCGGGCCTGAGGAGGAGGCTTGACGGGCGTAATGATGCGCACCAGCGGAGACTCGTGTCGAGGATCGTGCCACAATCGCAGTCGATTATCGAGTGTATCGCGCGCTATCACCTGCGGAATGCAGGCTTTCACGTTGAGTCGCAGGTGAACATTCCGGGCATGGGGCATCTGGATTTGATGGTGGACGGAAGACTGGGGATTGAGACCGACGGGGCAGGTTTCCACATGGACAAGCCGAGCTTCGAGGAGGATCGTCGTCGCTGGAATGTCACCACCAGGCTCGGCGTTCCGACCTTGGTGGTGAGCTATTCCATGTTGAAGCATCGGCCTCGAGAATTTGTTGCCATGGTCCGGGAAACTTTGAGGACTCTCGACTGCGCGGCGTGATAGTCAGCCCCCGGGAGCGTGCTCATGCTCACTACCGCCCGAAGGGACATGCGCCGAGCTCGCGGTCAAGCATGGACATGTTCCTCGCCCAGATTCCATCGACCAAGGGACATACTCGTTGCTCGGAGCTATGAATGGGCATATTGGCATTATGCCCATTGGTTGGAACAAACAGGGGGCATGTCCGGCGGGTGGGCGCAGAAAGGGGCATGCTCGTGGGTGGGGGTGGGGCTACCGTGGGGTGGTGCGGGGGCCTCGGCGTGCCGGGGGAGGGGGGACCTCCTTTGCCGCCACCACAAGCGCCAGCGGGATCTCGACGTCGGACCGGCGGGTGCGGATGGTACACGCACCATCGGTGACGGAGAGCAGGTAGCCGAGGGCGTCGGTAAAGCCAGTATTCACCCGGTAACGGACAACTATCCGTGTTCCGGATACGGTATTGAGCAGGAAATCCTGGGGGCGGGGCAAACTCACCAGTTCATAGTAGGACGCCCGGCTAGGTTGGGGTGTTCCGGCTGGTGGATAATAGGCTCAGAATTCGATGTACCGGCTACAGGGCCGGTGGTACTACCCGGAAAATTGACCGGGATAACTGTGGAGAGGCAAGGGACGTGACCTACGTAATCGCGCAGCCGTGTGTGGACGTCAAGGACAAGGCGTGTATTGAAGAATGCCCTGTCGACTGCATCTACGAAGGCGAACGTTCCCTCTATATCCACCCGGATGAGTGCGTGGACTGCGGCGCCTGCGAACCCGTGTGCCCGGTGGAAGCGATCTACTACGAGGACGACACCCCGGAGGAATGGGCGGACTACTACAAGGCCAACGTCGAGTTCTTCGATGACCTCGGGTCCCCGGGTGGAGCTGCCAAGATCGGCAACACCGGTAAGGACCACCCGTTCATCGCTGCGTTGCCCCCGCAGAACCAAGACCATTAAGAACGGTTGCTTCCTTTGATTTCTGCGGCGCCTGCCTTTGGACTCAATCTGCCTGACTACCCTTGGGAGGCCATGGCTCCGTATGCGGCCAAGGCTGCACAACATCCGGGCGGGGTGGTCAACCTCTCCATTGGAACTCCCGTGGATCCTACGCCGGAACTCATTCGGGAGGCACTTGCCGGCGCAGCGGACGCGCACGGTTACCCCACCGTCCACGGCACGGAAGCTCTTCGCGAGGCCGTGTCGGGCTGGTTCGCCAGCCGTCGCGGAGTCTCCGGGATAGACCCCAAGGACATTATGCCCACGGTCGGCTCCAAGGAACTGGTGGCATGGCTGCCGTTCCTGCTGGGCCTGAGGGCAGGCGATGTCGTGGTCCGTCCCACTGTGGCCTACCCGACGTATGACATCGGCGCTATGCTTGCCGGCGCCACTGCGGTCGCTGCTGACAGCCTGGACGAACTGGACTCCGCCACCCGTGCCAGGGTCCGCCTTATCTGGATCAATTCCCCGGGCAATCCGACCGGAAGTGTGCGCGACGTCGAATCACTTCGGCAGATCGTGGCCCAGGCCCGTGAGATCGGCGCCGTTGTTGCGTCGGACGAATGCTATGCCGAACTCGGCTGGGGTCAATGGGATGCCCAGCGCGGCGGCGAAGCGGTACCCAGCATCCTCGACCCGCGTGTCACCGGCGGGTCCACGGACGGTCTGTTGTGTGTCTACTCGCTCAGCAAGCAGTCGAACCTGGCGGGCTACCGGGCCGCCTTCGTTGCCGGCGACTCGACGATCGTGGCGAATCTGGTCAACAGCCGCAAGCACGCAGGCATGATCGTGCCCTACCCGGTCCAGGAAGCCATGCGCGTGGCGCTCGGCGATGCCGGACACGTACTGGCGCAAAAGGACCTCTACCGCGGGCGCCGCGAACGCCTCCTGCCGGCACTGCAGAACTTTGGCCTGAAGATCCACGAGTCAAAAGCCGGACTGTACTTGTGGGCTACCGCAGGGGAGGCGACGTGGGACGCTGTCCAGCGCTTCGCTGACTTGGGCATCGTCGTTGGGCCCGGAGTATTCTATGGCGACGCCGGGAACGGCTTCATCCGCGTGGCGCTCACGGGGACCGACGAACGCATCGACGCCGCAATCGAACGCTTGAACGCCGCACCATAACAATCCTGTGACTTGCGGCACAGGGCGCGTCATTCCGCCAGTAACCGTCGCTTGTGGATTAGTTTGTCCCGCTGACTGGCGGTAGCTTTTAAGTGACTATCAATGGTGGCTTTCTCTACGAAGGCAGTCCGGCCGATGGCGTCTGCACTTGCAGGGCCGGGGCGGGTGTCACCAGATGTTGGTTGGATCAAGCTTTCGACCGAGGCCCAGAGCCTCATGAAGGGGACTCCATGACTGAGACCACCAGTGCTACCCTGCGCCATGCCGGCGGAGAGCTCGAGCTCCCGCGGATCAAGGTTGTCGAAGGGAACGAAGGATACGACGTTTCCAAGCTGCTGAAGCAGACGGGCGCCGTCGCCTATGACCCCGGCTTCATGAACACCGCCGCCACCACGTCGGCAATCACCTACATCGATGGCGATGCCGGCATCCTGCGCTACCGGGGATACCCGATCGAGCAGCTTGCACAGCACTCCAGCTTCCTGGAGGTTTCCTACCTGCTGATCTACGGCAACCTGCCCACGCCTACCGAGCTGGACGCGTTCGACCAGCGCATCCGCCACCACACACTGCTCCACGAAGAACTCAAGGGTTTCTTCGGCGGCTTCCCGCGTGATGCGCATCCGATGCCGGTCCTGTCTTCGGCTGTCTCCGCGTTGTCGACGTTTTACCAGGACTCCTTGGACCCGTTCAACCCGGAGCATGTGGAAGTGTCCACCATCCGCCTGATGGCGAAGCTCCCGGTCATCGCGGCCTACGCCCATAAGAAGTCCATTGGCCAGCCCATGCTGTACCCGGATAACTCCATGAACCTCGTGGAGAACTTCCTGCGGTTGAGCTTCGGCCTGCCGGCGGAACAGTACGAATTGGATCCGGTCGTCGTCAAGGCGCTGGACCTCCTGCTCATCCTGCACGCGGACCACGAGCAGAACTGCTCCACGTCGACCGTGCGCCTGGTGGGCTCGTCGAACGCGAACTTGTTCGCTTCCGTTTCCGCAGGCATCAACGCCCTCTTCGGCCCCGCGCACGGCGGCGCCAACGAGGCCGTGCTGAAGATGCTGCGCCAGATCCAAGCCGACGGCGTTAAGCCCGAGGACTACATGGAGAAGGTCAAGAACAAGGAGGACGGTGTTCGCCTCATGGGCTTCGGACACCGGGTCTACAAGAACTACGACCCGCGCGCGAAGATCATCAAGGCGACGGCACACGAAATCCTGGGCAAGCTCGGCGGCAACGACGAACTCCTGGATATCGCTATGCGTCTTGAAGAGAAGGCCTTGGCTGACGACTACTTCATCCAGCGCAAGCTCTACCCGAATGTCGACTTCTACACGGGCCTGATCTACAAGGCCATGGGTTTCCCGGAGAAGATGTTCACCGTCCTGTTCGCGATCGGGCGCCTTCCCGGCTGGATCGCCCAGTGGCGCGAAATGATCAACGATCCTCAGACGAAGATCGGCCGCCCGCGGCAGCTCTACACCGGGGAACCGGAACGCGACTACCCGGCGATCTAGACTCTAACGCGGGGTCACTTACGGCCTGTCCCGGAGGACATCATGGGCCGTAAGTGACCCCGCGTTGCATTATGAGCTGTAGCCGAGCGGGTTGTTCTTCTGCCAGCGCCAATGGTCCTCGCACATTTGATCCACGGTCTTCGTGGTGGACCAGCTGAGGTCCGCCAGGGCGGATGAGGCGTCGGCCCAGAACGCGGGCAGGTCTCCGGCTCGGCGTCCCGTGATCTCGTACGGCAGCGCGTGGCCCACGGCCTGTTCGAAGGCGTGGAGCATCTCCAACACGGAGGTACCCTTTCCGGAGCCAAGGTTCCAGCGGTGTACTCCTGGGCGGACCGCGACGTAGTCCAACGCGGCGACATGGCCTTCAGCGAGGTCGACCACGTGGATGTAATCCCGTAGGCAGGTGCCGTCCGGGGTGTCATAGTCTCCACCGAACACCATGAGCTTTTCACGGCGGCCGACGGCAACTTGGGCGATGTACGGAACCAGGTTGTTCGGGATGCCCTGCGGGTCCTCGCCGATCCTGCCGGAGGGGTGCGCGCCCACCGGGTTGAAGTAGCGCAGCAGGGCGATGTGCCAACGTTCGTCCGCTGCGCCGAGGTCCGTCAGGACGTCCTCGATCTGCTCCTTGGTACGGCCATAAGGGTTGTTCGCCCCGATCTCCATCTTCTCAACATAGGGGATGGGGTTGTGCTCGCCGTACACGGTTGCCGAGGAACTGAAGACGATGGAGCGGACGCCGTATTTGTCCATGGCTCGGAGCAGGTTCAGCGTTCCCCCAACGTTGTTGTAGTAGTAGTTCAGCGGCTCCTCCACGGATTCGCCAACTGCCTTCAGCCCGGCGAAATGAATCACGGCGTCGATACTGTGCTGATCGAACACAGACTCAAGCGCGCCCGCATCCACGAGATCTACGTGGTGGAACGCTGCCGCCTTTCCTGCGAGTTCAACAACGCGGCGCAGGGACTCTTCGCTTGAATTCACGAGGTTGTCTACCACGAGGACTTCGTGTCCGGCTTCCAGAAGGGACAGGACGGTGTGCGATCCGATGTAGCCGGTGCCGCCCGTGACAAGAATTCTCATGCAACCAACGCTAACCGAACTTGGGCCGTGTCCGCTGACTGTTGCGTGCGCCACAGTCTTGCCACGCCCGGGTGGCGAACCCGCGGTACAAGCACATTTGTGCTAAAAAGATCTGTGCCCAAGATTGTTGATGCCGAAGCCCGGCGCCAGGAAGTAGTCGAAGCCGTCTTCAGGATCATCGCCTCGGATGGCCTGGAGCGTGCCTCATTGCGGGAGGTGGCTGACGAGGCCGGACTTGCCGTTGGCTCGGTCCGCCACTACTTTGCCAGCAGCGATGAATTGCTGGTCCATTCCTTTGCCGTGGTCATCGACAGGATCGCCGCGCGGCTCGAGGAAGCGTTCGCCGTCGTCGAATCCTCGGAGCCGGGCTCGGCTGAACACGATGCCGCCGTGTTAACCCTGCTGGGTCAATTCCTGCCGCTCGACGAGGAACTGGCCGTCGACGCCTGCGTCTGGATTGCATTCCGGCATGCGGCGCGGATCAAGCCCGTACTCGAACAAGAAGCCGCACGCAGCCACCGTGCCGTGGCCGCCGTCGTCGGCCGCTTGGTAATGCGACTGATGCCCGACGGCGGGGCCGGCCAGGAGCGCCTGGTAACCGAGGCCGAGCGCCTCTTGGCGACCCTCGACGGATTGTGCATGCATGCCCTGCTGCAGCCGGAGTGGATGACGGCCGGGGTCTGCCGCGACGTTCTGACCGCGCATCTGGACACTCTTGTTGGGCTCCCATCCAACCGTTAACGTCAAGGCTCATCGGGAATAGACTGGAACCCTGAGCGGGCACCTGCCAAGGGAGGCAATTCGGATGCATGACACAGGCGGTCAGGGGTGGCGGATCACCATGGACACCTCAGGACCGATGCTCATTGCCTTGTATCTGAGAGACGTTGCCGGACTGGACGGAGCCGGAAGGCCGGCGCTCTCCCATGCCACACCCAAAGTGAGGCACGCGGACCACACACACCTTACCGCCGAAGTAGGCGGGATGCCGGCCCTCAAGACCGAGTGGGAAGCATGGTGGGAGCAACTTCTGAAAGCGTATCCCGACGCCGCGCCAGAGCTTTCACCCCCAGGTTTCAATGCTTTCGGCAACTCGCCTGCCCTCCGCAGGGTCCTGCAGGCACACTTCGGTGCTGCCCTCACGTGGGCCCGTGAACGCGTCGAAGAGTACGAAAAGCTTGAAGCCGAGCGCGAGGCCAGCGGTGCCACGATGCTTCTTGGTGACATGGTGGAGGACCGCTTGCTGGAGGTCGGACGGAGTTCCCGGGACTTCAACCTGAAGATCATCGAATTGCCCCTCAACGAGCCGAGGGCCTGGTACCTCGAGCCTGACAAGATGATCATGAGCGAGGGTCTGTTGTCCCAGCCGGAGATATTCCGCAGCTACGTCCAGCCAGTGGTTGAACTACTGGTCTGAGGCGCGGGGTGGGGACTGGACTACCGGGCAGGGACTACGTCTTCGGAGCCGAAACCGTGATAGTCACCGCTCCCGATCCTGCCGTGGAATCCTGCCAGCCTTTGCGATCCTGCCGGTTCCACGTCGCGCCTGCCACGTCCACCTGAGTCACCGAGAGCGCTTTGGCATTCGCCACCGCCCACTGGGCCACAGCCCACGACTGGGGAGCAGTGACGTTCAGCTGGACCGTTCGGCCTTGGGCCACGGCCGGCAGAGACCCGAACGCCGTCGTCATCGCATCCACAACGGCGTTCGGATCACCGGCAGTGTCTGCGGCACGGAGCGTGCAGTCCAGAGCCCTTTCGGAGTGTCCGGTCAGGGCAGACGCGTAGGCGCGGCCCATGGCTTCATGCTGCGCGTAGGCCTGAGGGAATGCGGAGTGCTGGACCGCTTGCGCAGCATCGGTGATCGCCATGGTCTCGTAGCCGGGTATCTTCACCAGGTGGTCATAGAAAGCGTTTGTCGCGTAAACGGGATCCATGACCTGCGCCTCGGTCCCCCATCCCTGGGACGGACGCTGCTGGAACAGCCCACGCGAATCGGGGCCAACCTCGTCGCCGTGGCCGATGTTGCGCAGCCTGGATTCCTGCATGGCGGTGGCGACGGCAATAGTGGCAGCGCGAGGTGGCAGCCCCCGTTTCACTGAGATAGCCGCGATCAGGGCGGCATTTGCCGCCTGGTCCGTCGCCAACTCGTAGGAATCCGAGCCGACGACGGCGGTGCAGCGCTCCGTAACCAGGGTTTCGGAGCGCTGCAGTACAGTCACTACGGCGTAGAAGGCGCCAGCCACCAAGACAAGCGCCAGCAACAAGATGATGGTGCGTCGGAGACGGCGCATCCAGATATCAGCTAGTTGGTGTGAAGGGCTTCGTTGAGCTCCACCGTCTGTCCCTTGCGGGGGAGGACCTCGACTTCACCCGTGGTGGAGTTGCGGCGGAACAGCAGGTTCGGCATGCCCGAGAGTTCCACGGCCTTGATGATGCTGCTGGTGTCCTCGCCGTTGGCGTCCTTTGGGCCGAGGATCCGTACGCGGGTTCCTGCCGTGACGTAGAGGCCGGCTTCAACCACGGAATCATCGCCGATGCTGATGCCCACGCCGGAATTCGCTCCCAGCAGTACACGCTCACCCAGGGCGATCTTTTCCTTGCCGCCACCGGACAGGGTGCCCATGATGGAGGCGCCGCCGCCGACGTCGGTGCCGTCACCGGTCACCACACCTGCGGAGATGCGGCCTTCCACCATGGAGGTGCCAAGCGTGCCGGCATTGAAGTTCACGAAGCCCTCGTGCATGACGGTGGTGCCTTCGGAGAGGTAGGCGCCCAAACGGACACGGTCTGCGTCGGCTATCCTGACGCCGCTGGGGACGACGTAGTCCACCATACGGGGGAACTTGTCCACTCCATACACGGTGACGGCGCCGCGCTTGCGGAGGCGGGCGCGGGTCACCTCAAAACCGTCCACCGCGGCGGGACCGAAGTTGGTCCACACAACGTTGGGGAGTTTGCCGAAGATACCGTCCAGGTTGATGCTGTTGGGCTGGACCAGGCGGTGCGAGAGCAGGTGAAGGCGCAAGTAGGCGTCCACGGTGTCCGCGGGGGCTTCATCCAGGTTGATCTGGGCGAAGACAACCTTCTGCTCCGTCCCGCGATCGGCGTCGCGGCTATCAGAAGCAAGGCTGGTCAACGATTCATCCGCATGCTCCACCGTTCGCAGGGACTCGGCCGCTACGCCCAGGGCCGGCGCCGGAAACCATGCGTCCAGTACTGTCGCTTCTCCGGCGTCGGAGGTGGCGATGGTGGCCAGGCCAAAGCCATAGGCGGAACGGTGGTTTGCAGATGCGCTATCGGGTGCGGCTGAGGCAGCGGTTTCAGTCATGCTGCAAGTCTATCGAGAGCCGCTGGCTGCCTCGAAACCGAGTGTGGTCCCAGGGGTCGCAATTCGCGCGGGATACAGTGGACAAGTGACCGTCGAAACTACTCCGATTCTTCTTGACCTCCGGCAAGACGTCGCGTTGCTGACCGCCGCGCTCATGGACATCAACAGCGTGTCCGGCAACGAATCCGCGTTGGCGAACGCCGTCGAGTCTGCCCTTCGCACGATCCCGGGGCTGCGGTTGGTGCGGGATGGCGACGCCATCATTGCCCGAACCGAGCTTGGACGTCCCGAGCGGGTCATCCTTGCCGGCCACCTCGATACCGTACCGTTGCCCACCGTGGAAGGTTCACTAGGCACAGTGCCGTCAACGTGGGAGTCCGGCATCGCGGGCACGGGGAATCTGTACGGACGCGGGGCAACCGACATGAAGGGCGGAGTTGCGGTACAGCTTGCCCTCGCAGCCACCATGTTCGACGGCGGCGCCGAGCCGGGCAAAGATGTCACGTTTGTCTTCTACGACCATGAGGAAGTCGAAGCCGTCAAGAGCGGCCTTGGTCGCTTGGTAAGGAACCACGGCCATCTCCTGGAAGGTGACTTCGCGATCCTCCTCGAACCCACTGACGGCACCGTGGAAGGTGGCTGCAATGGCACTAGCCGCTTCGAAGCCACCACGGTGGGGGAGGCGGCCCACTCGGCCCGGGCGTGGATGGGCAGCAATGCCATCCACGCTGCCGCCCCCATCCTCAGCCGCTTGGCTGCCTACGAACCGCGCACTGTCAACGTGGACGGGCTCGACTACCGGGAAAGCCTCAATGCCGTGAAGATCAACGGCGGTACCGCAGGCAACGTGATTCCGGACCGCTGCGTGGTGGAAATCAACTACCGATTCGCGCCGGACAAGACCCCGGACCAAGCCGAAGCCCATGTCCGTGAACTGTTGGAGGGCTTCGACGTGGTCCGCACCGATGCCGCCGCTGGCGCCAGGCCCGGCCTTAACCACCCGGCTGCCGCGTCCTTCGTTGCCGCCGTCGGCGCCGATCCCAAACCCAAATACGGGTGGACCGACGTCGCGCGCTTCAGTGAACTAGGCGTTCCCGCAGTCAATTTCGGCCCCGGCGATCCGCTGCTGGCCCATAAGGACAATGAACACGTCGACGCCGATGCCATCCGCGAGTGCCTCCGCGCCCTTCGGCTGTGGCTGGCCGACTAGCGTTTAACTGCGAACGTGGGTGTGGCCCCACGGGCCGCACCCACGTTTTGGCTAGCCCTCGGCCGCCACAATTTCCGATCTGGCTACCTTCACCACTTTGACGTTGCGGCGCATCCGGCTTTCAAGCCACTTGGCGATGCCCGCGAGGATCAGGCACATGCCCACGTACAGCACGCCGGCGATGATGGCGGAGGGGATGATGGGCGAGCCGTACTGGGCTTGGCTTCCGAAGTATTTCGCTTGGAAGAGGATTTCGTTGTAGGTCACGATGAAGCCCAACGCCGTGTCCTTGAGAATGACCACGAGCTGGGAAATGATCACCGGGAGCATTGAGCGGACCGCCTGCGGAAGCAGGATGTTCGTCATCACCGCGCTCTTGGGCAAGCCGATGGCATAGCCGGCCTCGCTCTGTCCGCGGGGGAGCGATTCAATGCCGGCGCGGAAGACTTCCGCCAGCACTGATCCGTTGTACAGCACCAGGCCGGCAACGACTGCCGTGAAAGGCGTGATGCCCTGGACGCCCAGCTGAGGTAGTCCGTAGTAGAAGATCATCATGAGGATCAGCAAGGGAACGGCACGGAAGAGTTCCGTGAATCCGTAGCAAGGCATGCTGATCCACTTGCGGTCGGAGAGCCGGCCGAACGCCAGGACCACACCGAGGACGAGGCTGAACACGGCTGCCGTGGCAAAAGCGGAAAGCGTTGCACCTACCGACTGGACGATGGTCTGCTGCACCAGCGGGAAGGTGAACAACTGCCATTTCTTCGCATCGAACTGCCCGCTTTGAGCGAAGCGGAGGACGATGAACCCGACGATGGCGATGATGACCAGGGCGGTCACGACGCCGAGAATCCTGTAGCGTGCGCGCGCTTTTGGCCCCGGGGCGTCAAAGAGAACCGAGCTCATCGGGCCACCTTCCATTTCTTTTCAAGCTTTCGCTGTGCGAAGGAAAGGATGAAAACGATCAGAACGAATATTAGTGCGACCCAGAGCAGTCCGGCCATGGCGGGTTCCCCGCGCTCGGAAAGGTTTGACCGAATGGCCCCCGCTTCGGCCACTGAAAATCCTGCAGCCACCGTGGTGTTCTTGAGCAATGCAATGAACACGCTGAACATGGGCGGGATGACCGCGCGGAAAGCCTGGGGGAGGATCACCACCGTGAGCGTTTGCGTGAACGTCAGTCCGATGGCGCGGGCAGCTTCGGCTTGGCCCACGGGAACGGTGTTGATGCCGGAGCGTACGGCCTCGGCCACGTAAGTGGCCGTGTATAGGCTGAGGCCAACGGTAGCGGCAGTCATGAAATCAATTTCGACGAGGCCAAGCTTCGGATAGCCCAAGGCAAAAAAGAACAGGACCAGCGTCAACGGGGTGTTGCGCACCACGTTGATATACAGCGTGGCTGCGGCGCGCATCGCAGGGATCGGCGAAACACGCAGCGTTGCCACGATGGTGCCCAGGATCAAGGCAAAGACCCCTGCAAAGAAGAAGAGTATGAGGGTGTTCCGGAACCCCGTGATAAAGAGATCCGAGTTGTTCAGCAGCGTATTCACAGAATGGTCGCTTTCAGCCGATATTTGAGGGGACATCCGAGGGGGCGGCTTTGAGCCGCCCCCTCAACGTTGGCTTAGTAGTTGTCCACTGCGGGCTGGGTGACCTTGGTGCCGGACTGCCCCAGGGTGGAGTCGTAGATTTTCTGCCACGTGGATCCGCCATCGGTGAACATCTTGTTGATGAACTGGCGCAGCGCAGTGTCGCCCTTCTTCAGGCCGACACCGTACTTCTCAACGGTGAATGGCTGTCCGACGACCTTCAGGCTGTCCGGCTCCTGGGCAGCGTAGCCGAGCAGGATGGCCTGGTCGGTGGTGACGGCGTCGACCTGGCCGCTCTTGAGGGCTTCGACGCACTGCGAGTACGTGTCGAACTCTGTGGTCTTGGTGCTGGGGAAGTTCGCCTTGATGTTCTGGATCGGCGTGGAACCGGTGGCCGAGCAGACGTTCTTGCCGGAGAGGTCCTTCTCACTGTTGATGGACGTGTTGTCCTTCTTGACCAGCAGGCCCTGGCCGGTCACGAAGTAGGGACCCGCGAAATCGATCAGCTGCTTGCGCTTGTCAGTGATGGAGTACGTCCCGACGTAATAGTCGATGTCGCCGTTGGTAATGGCTGACTCGCGGTTGGCGGAAGGGATTGGCTTGTATTCGATCTTGTCCTGGGAGAAGCCAAGGGATGCCGCAATCCACTGGGCAATCTGGATGTCAAAGCCGCTGTACTCACCGGTCGCAGCATCTTTGAATCCCAGGCCGGGCTGATCCTGCTTCACGCCGATCCGGACTTTCCCATTCGATTTGATGGTGTCGAATGTCGGGCTGCCCGTGATGGAAACATTCTGAGCCACGGTGAAAGGTGCGGACCCACTGCTCGGCGCCGTGGAGCCTCCGCCGCTTCCCCCACATGCGCTCAGCGACAGGGCGAGCACTGCACTTGCGGCGACCAGAAGAGATTTCCTCCGGGTGATAAAAGCCTTCATGATGTTCCTTTCATTGTGCGGCCGCACTGCGGCCCGGGTGCGGTGGGTGCTAGTGGGTCAGGAGTTTCGAGAGGAAATCCTTGGCACGGTTGCTCTGGGGATTGGTGAAGAATTCCTCGGGTTTGGCGTCTTCCACGATCTGGCCGTCCGCCATGAAGACCACACGGTCCGCAGCCTTCCTGGCAAAGCCCATCTCGTGGGTGACCACGATCATGGTCATGCCTTCCTTGGCCAGCTGGACCATGACGTCCAGGACCTCGTTGATCATTTCCGGGTCAAGGGCGGAGGTCGGCTCATCAAACAGCATGACCTTCGGTTTCATGGCGAGGGCCCGCGCGATTGCCACACGCTGCTGCTGGCCGCCGGACAATTGTGCCGGCAACTTGGGTGCCTGTTGCCCGACGCCGACCCGCTCCAACAACGCCATGGCGTCCTTGTCCGCGGTTGCCTTGCTCAGCTTCTTGACCTTGATCGGACCCAAGGTGACGTTCTCGAGGATCGTCTTGTGCGCGAAAAGGTTGAAGGACTGGAAGACCATCCCGACGTCGGCACGGAGGAGGGCGAGTTCCTTGCCTTCCTCGGGAAGTTTCTTGCCGTCGATCGAGATCTCGCCCGTGTCGATGGTCTCTAGCCGGTTGATGGCCCGGCACAGCGTCGACTTACCCGAGCCCGACGGCCCGATGACAACCACAACCTCGCCCTTCTTGACCTGGAGGTTGATGTCCTTGAGGACATGCAGTTGACCATAGTGCTTGTTGACGCCATTCAGGGAGACGAGGGTTTCGCTGGAGGCTTGAGTAGTCATACGACGAATCTAGCGAAGAAACGCCCTATGATGAGCCAGCTCACAACAACTTCCGCAGATCGTGATTCAACAGATACCTCTCTTGCAGCTTGTTGATAGGAAAGAGTGCAGCCGCGTGCGGCAACACGAACAAGAGAGCAGCGCTGGAACAGTAGTACCCGCCATCCGCGCTAGCCTATGTCAATGAGTACCAGCCAGCCCCAGGTTCCAAGTCCAGACGCTAACGGCAAAGCCACGGGCAACCGAACGGCAGCGTCAGCTCCTGCCGTTGCCGCGGAACCGCCAGCGAAGCACAAAGGACCCTTGGAGCTTCGGCGCAAACAGGCCGCCATGCCGATGTCGGACCAACGGCTCCTGGACACGCGGGGAGCGGACCACTTCATTCACACCGACCCGTGGCGGGTACTTCGAATCCAGAGCGAATTCGTCGAAGGGTTCGGTGCGCTGGCAGAGCTTGGCCCAGCGGTCAGCGTCTTCGGTTCCGCCCGCACCAAACCAGGAACCGGCTTTTACGACATGGGGGTGCAAGTCGGCCGCCATCTCGCCGAAGCCGGAGTCGCCGTCATCACAGGAGGCGGCCCCGGATCCATGGAGGCCGCCAACAGGGGTGCTGTGGAAGGCAATGGAGTGTCCGTGGGCCTGGGCATCGAACTGCCGTTTGAACAGGGCCTGAACCGGTGGGTGGACCTGGGTATCAACTTCAGGTACTTTTTCGCCCGAAAGACTATGTTCGTGAAGTACGCGCAAGGTTTCATTGTCCTGCCGGGCGGCCTGGGGACCTTGGACGAACTGTTCGAGGCGATGGTCCTGGTGCAGACCCGCAAAGTGACGTCGTTCCCCATCGTGCTGTTGGGTGTTGACTTCTGGAGCCCGATGATCGAATGGATCAAGGGGACTTTGGTAGCCGAAGGCATGGTCTCCGCGAAGGACCTGGACCTCATCCAGCTCGTTGACGATCCTGCGGATGCCGTGCACCGCGTCCTGCACGGTGTCCCGCGTCCGCCCTCGACCAATGGCGACCAGCGCCCGGAGTAGCGTTGCCTGAGCTCTCAGCTGAGTCTGGCACGATGGTGTTGTGAGCTTCTTCTTGGTCTTTCTCGCGATCGCCGTTGCCGGCGCCGTGTTGTTCCTCGGTGCCGGAATGGCCCGGTCCAGCCGCAACTCCGGCGCCGGGTTGGATGAACCAGTCCCGAACCTGCCGCCGGTTCTGCTACCGGCCGGAGCCAAGGCGTCCGACGTCGACCGCGTACGGTTTGCCTTGGGCCTGCGCGGCTACCGGATGGACCAGGTTGATCAGGTGCTCGATGAGTTGAGGGATCAACTCACCGCGCAGGAGAGGGAAATTGACCGGCTTAAGCGCTCCCTTGAAACAGCCAGGAACCAGGAAGAACCGACAGCATGACCCCGGACCTCGGAACGCGCTCCCCGAGGAGTACGCTGCGCCGCGTAGGAGCTCATGCCGCGGCCTGGCCGTGGTGGGTCCAGATCGCCCTCATCTACATCGCCGCGAGGCTTGTCAGCGCGTGCATCTTCATGGCTGCGGCATTGCAGCAAGGCGTCAATCCGTGGTTTCCGCCAACACCCGACTACTGGAACTTCATCACGATCTGGGATGGACGCTGGTACGCCGAAGCAGCGAGCAACGGTTATCCGTCCGTCCTGCCGCTGAATGCGAGCGGCAATGTCGCGGAAAATTCCTGGGCCTTCTACGCCCTGTTTCCCTACCTCGCCAGGGCACTCGGAGCACTCACCGGATTGGCCACCCTGCCGGCTCTAACGACGATTGCCATGGTCGCCGGGCTCGGGGCGGCCATGGTGGTTTACAAGCTGTTCCGGGAATATACAGGGCGCCGCACTGCTCTCTGGGCAGTCGTTTTTTTCTCGACATTCCCCGTCTCGCCCATCCTGCAGGTCCCCTACGCGGAATCCCTCAATATCCTGCTGCTGGCGGGCTCCCTTCTGCTCGTGGTGCGCCGCAAGTACCTTGCAGCGATGCCCGTGGTCTTGCTCATGTGCCTGTCGCGGCCCACTGGTGTGCCTTTCGCGGCAATGGTCGGGGTCCTTTTGCTGAATCGCCTTTGGAGGAGGTTCGGACGCCGTCCGGAGCTGACCACTGTGCCCAGGGAACTGGCTGCTCCCGCGCTCCGGGACCTTGCATCGCTGACCGGGCTGGTAGCGGTCAGCGTGGCGGGCGCACTCGCTTGGCCGGCCATTGCCTGGGCAGTCACCGGCGATCCGCTGGCCTACACGAAGACCGAAACCGTGTGGCGTGGGGATGATCTTGTTCCCTTCAAGCCGTGGTTCGAGACCGGCCAAATGCTCTTCGGGCCCGTGCTCGGGACGCTGGCGCCGTTTCTGTTCGTGGCGGTCTTTGCCCTGATGATGCTGAGCAAGCCGGTCCGGGCCTTGGGCACTGAACTGCGGCTGTGGTGCACGTGCTACATGGCGTACCTCCTGGCTTTCCTGCACCCCCAGACGAGTACGTTCCGGATGCTCCTGCCTTTGTTCCCCCTGGCGCTCAGTGCGGCATGGTTGTCTCGCTCGAAGGCCTACCGTGGCACGGTGGTGGTCATGTTCGTCCTCCTTCAGATCGTCTGGATTGTCTGGCTGTGGGCGTGGGCTCCGCTGCCGGGCGGCGGAGATTATCCTCCGTGACGCTGGGCGGCGTTTGGCCTGTTCAAGAGCGATCGCGGCCCGCCCGGAAAAGTCCATCAATTAGCTACGGGCGGGTAATTACGAGATAATGGACACAAGCAAGGACAAAAAGCACCCTCGGGTGCTCGGCGGCGACGACTGAACAGCCAAGACTGTCGACGCCGTAAATTCCACGCGGAGCCAGCCCGGCCGGGTTGGCGGGATTTGGGACAACTGGAGGGGATTTTCCTAATGGCGGCTATGAAACCACGTACTGGCGACGGCCCTATGGAAGTAACCAAAGAGGGCCGCAGCCTGATCATGCGTGTGCCGCTCGAAGGCGGAGGACGGCTGGTGGTCGAGCTCAACGCAGCAGAAGCGGCGAACCTCAAGGAATGCCTCGTAGGCGTTACTGAATAGATTCACTGGGCAGGGCCCGGCAGAAGAGCCGGCGCCCTGCTTTGATGTTTAAGCCTGGGGTATGGCGGGTGCAGACTACTTCTTGACTGCTACCAGCAAACCGTCACCGGTGGGAAGCATTGCCGAGGAGAGGCGCTCGTCATCGCGGATGGCCTTGCCGATCTGGCGCAACACCACTGTGGTGCTGTCCCTGGCGGCCGGGTTGGAAACCTTGTCCTTGTCCAAAGCGTCATTGATGACCAGCGTTCCGCCGGACTTGAGCAACCTGATGGCCTGCTCGACGTATCCGGGAAAGTTGGGCTTGTCAGCGTCGATGAACACGAGGTCGTAAGCGGAATCGGTGAGGCGCGGCAAGACATCGGCTGCGCGGCCGGAGATGGTCCGGGTCCGGTTCGCGGGGCTGCCCGACTCCAGGAAGGCCTCGCGCGCGGCCTTGAGGTGCTCGACGTCGACGTCGATCGTTGTCAGGACAGCTTGTGGGCTGAGGCCACGCAGAAGGCACACGCCGGACACTCCTGCCCCTGAACCGACCTCCACGACGGTCTGGGCCTTTGATGCCGCAGCGAGTACCGTCAGGACAGCACCGACGCCGGGGCTGACTGGAGTAACGCCCAGCTCGAACGACCGTTCACGGGCGCGAAGCAACACGTCGTCCTCGGCAGGCAGATCTTCTGCATAGGACCAGCTGGTTGACTTGTCGGCACTCATGGGGGTTCGCTTTCCAGGCAGAGGGGTGTTGTTTCCAGACTACTGGCTCCCGGCCGCTCAGCCCGGACACCTCTGGCCGCTAATTCTGTGTCTTCCCGGCGGAGTGCGGGTGTCCTTCGGACGATGTTCGCTCTGCGGGAAAAACGGACCCGTGATCAGCAAAATCCCAGACAAAACTGGGATGATATAGGTTCGACCATCCAAGTGACGGTCGGCAACGAACTCCTGAGTGACCGGCAGGATGACAAACAGTTTGAGGGGAGTGGACGATGCGGGCATCAAGTGCTGCGCCAGTCCAGACGACGGAAGCAGTCCTGGGTTCAACCGACCAGGCCCCGCCCGCGGAAGAATGGGTCAGACCTACGTGGGAAGAAGTGGTGGAGAACCACTCGGCCAAAGTCTTCCGTCTTGCCTATCGGCTGACGGGAAACAAGTTCGACGCCGAGGATCTCACCCAGGAAGTCTTTGTCCGCGTCTTCCGTTCGCTCGAAAACTTCAAGCCGGGGACGCTCGACGGCTGGTTGCACCGGATCACCACCAACCTCTTCCTCGACCAGGCACGGCGGAAGAGCCGCATCCGTTTCGATGCCTTGGCCGAAGACGCCGAATCCCGGTTGCCCGGCCGTGAGCCCGGGCCCGAGCAGAGCTTCGAGTTGAACAACCTGGACCTTGACGTCCAGCGCGCCCTGGAAGAACTTCCGCCGGACTTTCGCGCCGCCGTCGTACTTTGCGATCTTGAAGGCCTCTCCTATGACGAAGTTGCCGAAGCCTTGGGCGTGAAACTTGGGACCGTCAGGTCCCGCATCCACCGCGGCCGGACCATGCTCCGCGAAAAGCTGGCGCACCGGGATCCACGTCCGGTCCAAGCCCGCAAGCCACGGCTGAAGATGCCCCGCATCGCCGGTCTCCTTTAGCCAGCGATGGGTCTGCTGAACGGACGACGCGGTGGCTTGAACCGGGGAACTATCCGGCACAGCCGCACCCCCGGCCACCTGCAGGAATGCTCGGAATGCCAGGCTGCCGTCCTTCGTGAACGCCAGTACTTGGAGCGCCTTAGGCGTGCCGAGGTCCCCGAAGCCAGCCAGGATTTGACCAACCGGCTGCTCGAACACACCCAACGCTTGGCGCAAACCGGGTCGCCCGAGCGCAGGCCGGTCCAGCGAAGCGTCTGGCGTGGAGTACGGCTTGTCAGTGCCACTGCAGGCGGGCTCGCTGTCAGTGCCGGAATCCTGGCGGTGGCCGCCTATGCGATCGGCGGCGACGCCACGCCCCAGGCTTCCAACCGCGGAGATCAGGAAGTCCGGACCTTGGTCGGTTCAACCCTGGCCAGCAACACCGAGCAGCAGCTCGCAGTGACCGGTTCGCAGCTCGGCCTGCCTGTCACCGTGGCGGGAACTGTCAGCCTGACCGGGCAGCAGCTGGCGGAACTTCGGAAGGACGGCTGGGCCTGTCCGGACATGGCAAACATGGGATACCACGTGGTTTCCGCCCTGGCCATGATGCAGGACGGGCACCCCGCCATCGAGCTGCACTTGAGCAGCGGAGACCACCACGCGACCCTGGTGGAAGAGCACCTGGAAGGCAGCGGCACCCCCGGGACCAGGCTGTCCATCACGCAGGGAGCCATGTGGCAGGCCGTCTACGGCTCTCCGGCGGCTGTCCTGCGCTATTCCTCCGAGCTGCCGGCCGAGCAAACTGCGGGGGCGGTTCCCGAGCTTGTGAAGGCAGGAAATTCGCTCCTGGCCCGGCCCTCCGCCAGCAACCCAGGCACGTGGAATGAACGGGTGCAACGGGGCCTACGGGCGCTGGCTGGCCTGGCAGGGTTCTGAGCGGACTAGCGGACAAGGTAATCTTCGATACGTGTTTGGAATCAATGGCCCGGAGTTTTTGATCCTGCTGATCATCGGCGTAATCGTGATCGGTCCCAGCCGCTTGCCTGAATACACCCGGAAGCTGGCGAATCTGGTCAAGGAACTGCGGCGCATGGCGTCCGGAGCCCGTGAACAGATCAAGGAAGAAGTCGGCATCGACATCGATGAAGTCGACTGGAAGAAATATGACCCCCGTCAATACGATCCCCGCCGCATCATCAAGGAAGCGCTGCTCGACGATGACACAAAGCCTGTCAGCGAAGGTGCGCCCGTTGCTGCAGTAGCCGTGGATATCGCGCCGAAAGCTCCCGAGCGGGTTGTTGAACGGCTTTCCGCCGGTGAAAAGGCGCCCTTCGATTCCGAGGCCACCTAGGGATTACTTCGGCTGGATCCCGAGCGACATTCGGGCCAGCCCGCGGGGCTTGGCGTTGAGCTTGCCCGCGATGCTCTGAAGGGCCTGCGCTGCGGCCGTCTCAGGAGCCGTCAACACCACCGGGCGCCCCGCGTCGCCGCCTTCGCGCAAACGGATGTCCAAGGGGATTTGCCCCAACAGCGGCACCTCGGCTCCGACGGCGGCGCTCAGCCGCTCAGCCAGCACCAGCCCGCCGCCACTGCCGAACAATTCCATCCTGCCGCCGTCGGGCATGTCCAGGAAGGACATGTTTTCCACGACTCCGGCAAGTTTCTGGCCCGTCTGCGTTGCGATGGTGCCGGCCCTCTCGGCGACATCCGCTGCTGCTGCCTGCGGGGTGGTCACCACCAGGATTTCGGCGTTGGGAAGCAACTGCGCCACCGAGATGGCGATGTCGCCGGTGCCGGGCGGAAGATCCAAAAACAGGACATCGAGGTCACCGAAATAGACATCGGTCAGGAACTGTTCCAGTGCCCGGTGCAACATGGGGCCACGCCAAGCCACCGCCTTGTTCCCCGAAACAAACATTCCGACAGAGATCACTTTCACGCCGTAGGCCACCGGCGGGAGGATCATGTCGTCAACGCGGGTGGGCTGCTGCGTGATTCCCATGAGAGCCGGGACGGAGAAGCCATGGACATCGGCGTCGACGATTCCTATGCGCAGCCCCTGGGCCGCAAGGGCACACGCCAAGTTGACGGTCACCGAGGACTTTCCCACACCACCCTTGCCGCTGGCCACCGCGAACACCTTCGTCAGGGAGCCCGGTTCGTTGAAAGGGATTCCGCGCTGGCCGCCGGAACCGCGCAACCGTTCCTTGAGGGCATCGCGTTGAACCTGCGTCATGACTTTGAGCTCGACCTCGACGCCCGTCACGCCCGGCACCCGCTCCAAGGCAGCCGTGGCGTCGGCCGTGATTGTCTCCCGCAAGGGGCAGCCGGCGATGGTCAGCAGCACCGCCACCCGGACAGTTCCGTCCGAGTTGGCTTCCACCGCCTCCAGCATCCCCAACTCAGTGATGGGACGGCGAAGCTCGGGGTCGATGACGGTTGCCAAGGCAGCGTTGAGGGCCTCGACGGATGGTGTGCTCATGGGGAGGATCTTCAGCTTTCAGGCTGGGTGGGGGAACCTGGGTTCGGCGAGGTGCCGACCGCGGAGAGTCCGGATTCGGGCTGGGTGGCACTTGAATGGGCGGGGTGGACTTTCGGGATTTGCTGTGTCCGGGGATTGCGCTGTTTGTCGCGCTTGTCCTTGGCTTTGTCTTTGGCTTTGTCTTTGTCGCCATCGTTCGAGCCATTGGCCTTGTTCGTGCCCATTTCCTCCTGCGCTTCGAGCAAATCCGTCAGCAGCGAGCGGAGTTCGGCCCGCACGTAGTCCCTGGTGGCCACCTCGCGCAGGACGATGCGAAGTGCCGCCACCTCGCGGGTCAGGTACTCCGTGTCCGCAAGGTTACGCTCGTCGCGGGCGCGGTCTTGCTCGATGGTCACCCGGTCCCGGTCGTCCTGGCGGTTCTGGGCCAACAGGATGAGGGGAGCTGCGTAGGAGGCCTGCGTGGAGAAGAAGAGATTGAGGAGGATGAACGGGTAGGGATCCCACTGGAGACCGAACAGGCCGACCACATTGAACGCGATCCAGACAATGACGAAGATCGTCATGTAGAACAGGAAGTTGGCCGTGCCCATGTAGCGGGCAAAGCGCTCGGCGAAGCGGCCGAACGCATCGGGATCGCTGCTGAAATTCGGCAGCATGCGGGAACGCAGCTCGAGCGGGGTGTCCAGCCCGCCGGTGGCGTGCTTCTCAGCCAATTCGACCTCCTAGTTTCCTGATCGGGGCTCCATCTTCGTGGGTTCTCCAGTCGTCCGGGAGCAAACGGTCCAAGAGGTCATCAACAGTCACCGCCCCCACCAAGCGGCCGGCGCTGTTGACTACCGGGAGGGAATTGAGGTTGTAGGAGGCCATGGTGTGGCTGACCTCGCTGACGCTTGCGTGATCCGAAACCGGTTCGAGGTTCTTGTCCACGATGCTGCCCAGCTGCTCCGGCGGTGCGCTCCGGAGCAATTGCTGGATATGCACGACGCCGAGGAATCGCCCTGTGGGGGTCTCCAAGGGTGGGCGGCAAATAAAGATGGCCGAAGCCAGGGCAGGGGAGAGTTCTTCGCTACGAACATGAGCCAGCGCTTCAGCGACCGTAGCTTCCGGGGGAAGGATGACCGGGACAGGGGTCATCAGACCGCCGGCTGTGTCTTCGTCATATTGCAGGAGCCTACGGACGTCATCGGCCTCGTCGGGCTCCATCAAGAGCAGCAGTTCCTCCGCTTTTGCGGAGGGCAAATCAGCCAGCAGGTCCGCGGCGTCGTCCGGGTCCATTTCTTCCAGCACGTCTGCGGCACGTTCATTGTCCAGCGCGGACAGCAGCGTTACCTGGTCCTCTTCCGGCAATTCCTGGAGCACGTCGGCCAGTCGTTCATCCTGGAGCTCACTGGCCACCTCGATCCTGCGCTTGTCCGACATTTCCTGGAGCGCATCGGCGAAGTCTGCAGGCTTGAGGTCCTCGTGCGTGGCCACGAAATGGCTGGCACCCTGTGGATCGTTATCGGAGCCTTGCAGCGTGTCCGCCCAGTCCACCAGCAGCGTGTGGCCCCGACGCAGCCCCCTTAGCCTTGAGGTGGATGTGCCACGGCGAACGAAGAGCTTGGAGACCAGCCAGTCGCCGTTGCGCTGCTGGTCCATGGCGATGTCTTCGATGATGGCGTCGCCGCTGCCGTCCTTGAGTGTCACCTTGCGGTCAAAGAGTTCGCCCACCACGAGTTGCTCGGCGCCGCGTTGTTGGAATCGGCGCAGATTGACCAGCCCGGTGCAGATGATCTGGCTCTGGTCCATGGACGTCAGCCGGGTCATGGGGACGAAGACCCGCTTCTTGCCCGGAACTTCGACGACGATACCCACAGCGTGCGGGGCTCCGCGCAATCCGCGTGAGAGCACCACGACATCACGCAGCCGGCCCAGGCGATCGCCCAAGGGGTCGAAGACGTCGAGGCCGAGCAAGCGCGCAACAAAGATGCGTGAAGGATTTCTGCTCACCCTTACAGGCTACCGAGTCTGCTCTCCTTTAGCTGAATTTCAGCCGGTTCACATGTGTATAGGACAGAATGGGGGGTATGGCGAACATTTTCGGTGCCCCCAAGGCCACGGAGGAATCCCGCAGCGTCCCCAAGGGTGACACTGTTGGCTCCTACACCTCCTATCTTGATGCCCAGAAGGCGGTGGATTATCTGGCCGACCAGCAGTTCCCGGTCCAACATGTCTCCATTGTGGGAAACGACCTCAAAATGGTGGAGCGGGTCACAGGACGGCTCAGCTACCCGCGTGTCGCGTTCTCGGGTGCCCTGAGCGGCATGTGGTTCGGCCTCTTCGTCGGGGTCATGCTTTCGTTCTTCACCCCGGCTGGGGGACCGTTCTCGATTGTGACCTCGGTGCTCATGGGTGCGGCCTTCTTCATGCTTTTTGGGATCGTCACCTACGCCGCACAGCGCGGGAAGCGGGACTTCACCTCCACCAGTCAGGTTGTGGCGACCAACTATGACGTCATTGTCGCGTTGGAAGCATCACAGGAAGCCCGCCGTCTCCTTCACCAACTGCCGATGAATCCCTCCGAGGCAGCGTTTGGACGGCATCCGCAGGCATACCCTCCGCAGGACCACCAGAACCCGCCGGTCCAGCCTGGTCCTTCGAAGCGCCCGGGTCCGGAACGGCCGGCGTCCTGGCAGGACCCCTATGGCCAACGCAGCCCCGAGACCGGGCAGGGAACGGCCGGCGAGGCCGCCCGTCCGGTTCCGGATGCCCCAGTCGAGGCAGCTCGGCCGACAGCCGCTGTCCGCTACCCGGACCTTCCGGACGGCAGGCCACAGTACGGTGTGCGGGTGAACGATGGCGGAAACAGCGAGCAAGGCGCCAACGGCGAGGACACCGCCAAGGACTAGCCGCAAGCAGCGCCCAGCATCGCGGCGGTTCGGCAGTCCGGCGAGATCGCTGCCCGTCACCACTACTAGGACAGCGCAAGCAAAAGAGGCGGGCTGCCGGATCAGTATCCGGTAGCCCGCCTCCCGCGTTCTGCTTCAGTGGCTAGGATTCGGCATCCTGGTAGATGCCCGCCATCCATGACTCGACGTCGTCGGCCTTGCGGGGGAGGGCCGCGCTGAGGTTGACGGGACCGTCAACAGTCATCAGGATGTCGTCCTCGATCCGGACACCGGTTCCGCGGTACTCCTCGGGAATGGCGAGGTCCTCGTTCTTGAAGTAGAGCCCCGGTTCGATAGTGAAGACCATGCCCGCGGTGAGTACTCCGTCCAGGTAGAGGTCACGCTTGGCCTGGGCACAGTCGTGGACCTCCAAGCCAAGGTGGTGGCTGGTTCCGTGGGGCATCCAGCGGCGGTGCTGCTGGCCCTCGCTGCTGATGGCCTCCTCCACGGAGACGGGCAGCAAGCCCCACTCGGCGAGGCGCTCGGCAAGGACTGTGGTGGCTGCGGTATGGATGTCGCGGAACTTCACTCCCGGCCGGGCTACGGCAAATCCGGCGTCGGCCGCGTCAAGGACCGCTTCATAGACCTTGCGCTGGACGTCTGAGAATTTCCCGTTGGCTGGAATGGTCCGGGTGACGTCTGCTGTGTAGAGCGAATCCGCCTCCACTCCGGCGTCCAGCAGTAGGAGATCGCCGGCGTTGACCTTGCCCGTGTTCCGGGTCCAGTGCAGCACGGTGGCGTTGTTTCCCGCGGCCGCGATCGTGTCGTAGCCGAGCTCGTTCCCTTCCTCACGGGCGCGCGCGAAGAAAGCGCCTTCGATGACGCGTTCACCGCGGTGGTGGGTCATGGCCCGGGGCAAGGCGCGGACCACGTCGGCGAAGCCCTCCACCGTCGCGGCAACGGCGACCTTCATTTGCTCGATTTCCCAGGCGTCCTTGAGCAAACGCAATTCGGAGAGGGCCTCGCTCAGCAGTTCGTCCAGGGCATCGAGTTCTCCGAGATCCAGGTTGTCCGGATCCTTGGCTGTGTTGTAGCGGGCCGTGTCCACGAGGGCATCAATGTTTTCGTCAACTTTGCGGACCAGACGGATGGAGATGCCGCCGATTTCCGGTGCACCGACATTCTTGGTGATGGCCATCTCGAGTTCGTCGATATGCGCCGTCTTGAGGCCAAGGCGCGCTTCGAATTCAGCGAGCGTCGGACGCGCGCCGATCCAGAACTCACCGGAACGCGAGTCGGCGTAGAACTGTTCGGTGTCGCGGCCGGCCAACGGACGGAAGTAGAGCGTCGCACGGTGGTTGCCGCCGTCGTCGCCGGTTCCCTCCTCGACGGGTTCCAGGACCAGCACGGCATCGGGCTCGTGGTCCAGGCCCAAGCCCGTGAGGTGGGCAAAGCCGGAGTGGGGGCGGAATCGATAGTCGCAATCGTTCGAGCGGACCTTGAGCGGACCCGCAGGCACGACGAGGCGCAAACCGGAAAATTTGTCGGAGATGGCCCGACGACGCGTGGCGGCATGGTCTGCAACGGTGTCGCGCGCAGGGGTTACCTGCGGCGCGGGCGCCCAATTGCTGGCCATGAACGCCTTGAAGGCATCGGATGTGGGCCGCTGGGAACGGTTGTTGACGCGTTCCTCCAGCGGCTGGGAGGCTGTGTTTTCACCGTTTTGGGTGTTTTCTGCATCTTTCACCGTCCCATCGTCCCATCAAGCCCTGCGCTAGGCCAACGTCGCAACGGTCCAAGCGGTCCTTGATCAAATAGGCTGGGAAAGTGAAGATCGACCTGCATGCGCACTCCAATGTTTCTGACGGGACCGAGGCTCCCGCGGGAGTGATCGCTTCGGCTTCTGCCGCGGGTCTGGATGTGGTGGCCCTGACCGACCACGACTCCACTGACGGTTGGGGCGGGGCGTCCACCGCCGCCCTCGAGTACGGCATTGCTTTCGTGCCGGGCATGGAGATTTCCTGCCGGACGCGGGAGGGGATCAGCGTCCATTTGTTGAGCTACCTTCATGATCCCGGGCATCCCGGCTTGCTCGAAGAAATTACCAAGGCGAAGGATGCGAGGCTTACACGGGCCAAACGCATGGTCACGCTCCTGGCCGAGGATTACCCCTTGAGCTGGGACGACGTGATCCACCATGTGGCTCCCGGTGCGACCGTGGGCCGCCCGCACATCGCCGATGCCCTTGTGGCCGCTGGCGCGGTGGCAGACCGGTCCGAGGCTTTCACCGCGATTCTGACCTCCCACTCACGCTACTTCGTGCAGCACTATGCACCTGACCCGGCGGTCGCCGTCGAACTCGTCCGGGCGGCGGGCGGCGTCCCGGTCTTCGCCCACCCTGTGGCCTCGGCCCGCGGCCGGGTGGTCGGGGAACGGACATACAGGGAGATGATCGACGCCGGCCTCCAAGGGCTGGAAGTCGAACACCGCGATAATCCTGAAGAAGGCCGCGTGTTCCTGCGTCGCATGGCCGCCGAGCACGGGTTGTTCATGACGGGTTCGTCCGACTACCACGGAACGGGCAAACCGAATTTGCTCGGGGAGAACCTGACGTCCCCGGAGGTCCTGGCCCGCATCGAGGAACTGGGCACGGGAAGCACGGTAGTCCGCTAACCTTCCGGCCCAACTGACTGGCATTTGTTGTCGTTCTCAGTCTTCAGAGCGACAACAAGTGCGAGCTAGTTGGGGTAGGAGATGGCCTTGCCGTTCAGGGTTCCCTGGCCGAGCCTGCGAGGCGAGGGTGGCGGTGGGGACTAGTTGGGGTAGAAGATGGCCCTGCCGTCCAGACGCTTACGCATCACATCGATAGCCGGCGCGTTTTGGTCCACGCACACGAACCTGCGCCCCAATTTCGCCGCGACCGAACCAAGCGTGCCGGAACCGGCAAAGAAGTCCAGGCACCAGTCGCCTGGCCGGCTCGATGCCGTCACGATCCGGCGGACAAGTCCTTCCGGCTTTTGCGTGGGATAGCCCGTCTTTTCCCGGCCCGTAGGCGAAACGATGGTGTGCCACCACACGTCCGTGGGCAGCTTTCCCAGTTCCCGTTTGGCCGGCGTCACCAGGCCCGGCGCCATGTACGGCTCGCGGTCCACCTCGGCGTTGTCGAAGTGGTATCTGGCGGGGTTTTTGACGTACACGAGGATGTTGTCGTGCTTGGTGGGCCAGCGGTTCTTGGCACGGGCGCCGTAGTCGTAAGCCCAGATGATCTCGTTCAGGAAGCATTCGCGGCCGAAGATCGAGTCCAGCATCACCTTGGCGTAGTGCACCTCACGGTAGTCCAGGTGCAGGTACAAGGTGCCGTCGTCGGCGAGCAAGCGCCAAGCTTCCAGGAGCCGTGGTTCCAGGAAGGACCAGTAGTCGCTGAAGGCGTCGTCGTAGCTGTGCAGGGCGCCTTTGATGGTGTCATAGGACCGCCCCTTGAAGCCGACGCGGTCGCCGTCGCCGTCGGCGTTGCGGACCATGCGGGTTTCCTGGCGCCGCTGGACCCGGCCTGTATTGAAGGGCGGGTCCACGTAGATCAGTGTGAAGGCGCCGTCCGGCAGAGTCGGGAGGAAATCCGCGTTGTCCGCGTGCACCACCAAATTGCTGCCGTCCGGCGCCCAAACAGTCTCTGTCATTGAAGCCGTTAAGCCTCGGTGCTCTCGGCGGACGCGCCGGAAGCGGTGACTACTTCGCCGTTGCGGCGACGGGTGCGGGAACGGCGTGCGCGGGCAGGCTTGTCCTCGCCGGACTGTGGCTGGGTCGCGTGTGACTCGGCAGTACCTTCAGCGGGGGCTGCCTCGCCTTCGGACGTACGACGGCGGCGCGTGCGGTTGCGTCCGCCGTCGCCGTTGCCCTCACGCGAGGGAGCATCGCCGGATTTGGCGCCGCGGCCTCCACTTTCGCGTCCGCCGTCGCGGCCGGAGCGTCCACGCCCGGAATCGCTGCCGGAACGGGAGTTCTTCTTGCCGGTCTCGCCGAGGTCTTCGAGGACCTCGGCGTCGACGCCCGCAAGGGTGCGCTGGTTGCGGGGCAGGCGTCCCTTGGTGCCGGCCGGGATGTCGAGCTCCTCGAAGAGGTGCGGCGAGGAGGAGTAGGTTTCCACCGGCTCCGGGACGCTCAGGCCGAGTGCCTTGTTGATCAGGCCCCAGCGGGGCATGTCGTCCCAGTCGACGAAAGTCACGGCGGTGCCCTTGTTGCCGGCTCGGCCGGTGCGGCCGACGCGGTGCAAGTAGATCTTTTCGTCTTCGACGCACTGGTAGTTGATGACGTGCGTGACGTCGTCGACGTCGATGCCCCGGGCAGCGACGTCAGTGGCGACCAGGACGTCAACCTTGTTGTTGCGGAAAGCGCGCAGGGCCTGCTCGCGGGCGCCCTGGCCGAGGTCGCCGTGGATGGCGGCGGCGGCGAAGCCGCGGTCCACGAGCTCTTCGGCAACCTTGGCAGCGGTGCGCTTGGTCTTGGTGAAGATGATGGTGCGGCCGCGGCCGCGGGCCTGCAGGATGCGGGCCACGACCTCGATCTTGTCCATGCTGTGGGCGCGGTAGATCAGCTGGCGGATGTCCCGCTTCGTCAGGCCTTCGTCATTCGGGTCTGCGGCACGGATGTGCGTGGGCTGCGTCATGTAGCGACGGGCCATGGCAATGACGGGGCCGGGCATGGTGGCTGAGAAGAGAAGAGTCTGGCGGACGGCGGGAGTGCCGGCAATCAGGGTCTCGACGTCTGGAAGGAATCCGAGGTCAAGCATCTCGTCCGCTTCATCGAGAATCACCATGCGGACGTTTTTCAGGGTCAGGTGCTTCTGCTTGTAGAGGTCGATCAAACGGCCGGGTGTGCCGACCACAACCTCGACGCCCTTCTGCAGGGCTTCGATCTGCGGCTCGTAAGCGCGGCCGCCGTAGATGGTGGCGATGCGCGCGTTGCGCTTCCGGGACGCCGTCTGGAGGTCGTTGGCCACCTGAACAGCAAGTTCGCGGGTAGGTACGATCACAAGGGCCTGGGGAGCACCCGGGACAGCGAGCTTGTCGTAGCCGGCGTCATCCGGGCCCACGACGCGCTGCAGGGCCGGGATGCCGAAGCCGAGCGTCTTTCCAGTGCCGGTTTTGGCCTGGCCGATGATGTCGTGTCCGCCCAAGGCGACCGGGAGGGTCATGGCCTGGATGGGGAAAGGGTGGGTGATTCCGGCGTCGGCGAGCGATTCAACGATGTCGGCGCGGACGTTGTAGTCGGCGAAGGACTTTTCTGCGATTTCGTGGGGTATTTCGTCCGAGGAAATGGTCTCCTCGGGTTCGATCGTTTCGGTTCCGTCTGTCAGAACTTCATGGGTGTGCAATTCACTCACAGTGGAGTTTCCTTATTCATTTGGGCTGCGCCGCGTGCTCAACGGTGGTGGCAGGGCCGTTCCGGAGCACGAATGGGCGCAAGCAAATCCAGTGGAAGCCGATCGCGGGCTATCTAAATACTGGCACTGGGGACCAGCTGGTGTATCTCAAGATCGCGTAGGGGCGGGCTTGTTGACGTCAAAAAATTATCTGAATCAACGACCGGGCATCCATTACTACTTACACAGTCTACCGTCTGGGGGCAATAAACCCCGGATCGCGGTCTTGGTTCGCGAACGAACGGCGCTACCGAAGCAGTTCGAAGGTGATTTGGCGGCTCGCGATGTCCGCGTCAAGCAGTTTCACGCGGACTTTCGTGCCGGACTCCATTTCGCCGTCGCAGCGGGCTGTTATCGCGGGCTCGGCAATTTGTACGACGCCGTACGGGCCGTGCGCGGATCCGTTGCCATTGCCGTTGCCATTTCCGTTGTTTTTGGCAGGCTTCGATCCGGAGATCACCAGGGCGTCGAACTCCTGGCCGATGTGGTTCATCACGAGTGCTGCCTCCACGGTGTCCAAGGCCAGGCGCTCGAGCTTGCCGGCAAGCTGATCAGACGACGCCATGATTGCTGGCAAGCTCGGCAGGGCGTCCCTCGCCCAACCGGGAATCTCGGTTCCGTTACTCAGTGCTTCGCAGATGACCAAGACGAAGCGATCGATCAGGCGGCGCAACGGCGCGGTCGCGTGGGCATACGGTGCGCCGATCGCCGACTGCAGGACACTGTCCGGTACCTCGCCATCGAAAGGCGTGTAGCCCGCGCCGCGGAAAAGCATCCCCGCGGAATGGAGGATGGCCAGCTGCCGGGGGTCCCTGGCATCGAGGGTCCGTAGATACTCGCCGTAGCTGATCCCGTCGCTCCAAGGTTTGCCGAGGGCACCGGTCTGCCGTTTGAAGTGGCGCAGGGAGCGCTCATCCGGAGCGGGCATGGTGCGCAGGATTCCCACTTTTCCGTCGAGCATCAGCCCGGCGGCGGCCATCCCGGTCATGAGGGAAATCTGGGCATTCCAGTCCTCCACCGGCAGCGAGGGGGCAGCGACGATCCTGTAGCCGCCGCCGTCGGGCAGTTGAACGATTTCCTGTTCCGGCATGTTAAGGCTTGCCCCGCCGCGGCGGCGTTCGAGTTCCACCCGCTTGAGGCCGACTTCCTTGAGGAGCCGGAGGACGGGATCAGCTGTCCCGGCGTCGATTTGTGCCTGGACGCCCTTGTAGTCGAGCTTGGCACGGCTGCGCACGCTTGCCCGGCGCACGGAGACCTTGTGGAATTCCGCCTCGGCGTCGAGCTCGAAGTCCCACACGAACGCGCCGCAGGTCTGGCCGGCGAGCAGGCTTCCGGCGTTCTCGCTGATGATCTCCGGGTGCAGCGGTATGCGGCCGTCCGGGGCATAGAACGTTTGTCCGCGGTGGCGGGTCTCGGCGTCGAGCGCCCCTCCCGGGGGCACAAAGGAGGGCACATCGGAGATGGCGTAGAGCACCCGGTATCCATCCCTGGACCCTTCGATGAAGAGGGCTTGGTCAAGGTCCGTGGATGAGGCCGGGTCGATCGTGATGAACGGAACGTCCGTGAGGTCCTGCGTCGGCAGGGCGTGGCGGGAAACCGCCGCTTCGGCGTCGCGCATCGCGTCAGCGGGATAGCCTGCGGGCAGCTCGAGTTCCGTCCGAAGCGCGGCGAGCGCTTCCGCCAGCGTGTTCGACGTTTCACTGACATTCGGGGCTATCCGCTGATGTGACACGAAAGTCAGGGTAGCGCCAAAATCTCCCGGAGTCTCGCTAGGCCGTCGCTGCATCGAGGGCAGCCAGGAGCGCCTGTGCAGCCGCCGTCGGATCGTCCGCCTCCGTGATGGCCCGCACGACCACGATGCGGCTGGCGCCCGCCCGCACAACCTCTTCCACGTTGCCGAGATCGATGCCCCCGATCGCAAACCAAGGGAGCACAACACCGCCCACTGTCTCTTCGTCTGCCCTTTTCACGGCGTCCGCGGCGTACCGCACCAGATCGAGCCCGACGGCGGAGCGTCCCGGCTTGGTCGGCGTTGCCCAGACCGGACCGACGCAGAAGTAGTCCAGGCCGCTGCGCCCCGGCGACGCGGCGATCGCGGCGTCAATCTGCTCGGGCGTGTGGGTGGAGAGGCCGATGACGGTGGGGTCGTGGAGCAGCTTCCGGGCCGAGCGCAGCGGAATGTCCTTCTGGCCGATATGGAACACGGGAGCGCCGGAGAGCGATGCCACATCCGCGCGGTCGTTCACTGCCCAGAGCCGCCCGTGGCGGTGTGCGACCGAGTGCAGGACCTCCAGGAGCTCCAGTTCCTCAGCCGCTTCAATGGTCTTGTCGCGCAGCTGGATGATATCCACGCCGCCTTCGAATGCGGCATCGACAAATTGCTCAAAGTCGCCTTGCTGCTTGCGGGCGTCGGTGCAGAGGTAGAGGCGGGCAGTGGTGTGGAGAGCGTGCTGGGTCATGGAAACAGAGTAGTTCCTCTAAACTGGGTTAGTACCGCGGGAGCCGCGGCGGCAGTCACAATCGCCGCGCGGCTGAGAGGGCTTCAGCGCCGACCGCTTGACCTGATCCGGCTAGTACCGGCGTAGGGAAGGACCCCATGGACGAAGTAACCATTCAGCACGAACCCCTGCACGAGCATCTGCACGCGGACGTGGCGGTGATCGGGGGCGGGGTTATTGGCCTCGGCATCGCATGGGAAGCCCGCAGATCCGGCCGCTCCGTGGTTCTGATCGACCCGGCACCGGCCAGCGGTGCTACCTTCGCGGCGGCGGGTATGTTGGCGCCCGTCAGCGAACTGCACTACCAGGAGGAAGACCTCCTGGAACTCATGCTCGAATCGGCGGCGTTGTGGCCGAACTTCGAACGCGGGTTGTCCGGATCACCCGACGGAACCGCCTGGAATCGAACGGGATACCGTACGACGCCGACCCTCGCCGTCGGCGCGGACGCAGCAGACCGGCGGGCGCTCGCCGACCTCCGCGACGTCCAGTTGGCCAACGGCCTCGTGGTGGAATCTGTGCCGTTGCGTGAGGCCCGGGAGCGTGAGCCCCTCCTGAGTCCGCAGATTTCCTGTGCCTTCGACATTCCCGGTGACCACCAAGTGGATCCCCGAAAATTTGCCGCGGCGATTCTTGTCGCGTTGGCAGACCACCAGCCCGGCGACTCCAGCTGGATTTCGGGAGCCGAGGATGGCTTTGCGCTCCGCGACAAAGCGGCGAGCCTCCTGTGGGAGAACGGCCGAGTTGCCGGGGCCGAGCTCGATTCAGGCACCAGCGTGATCGCCAACGAGACTGTGGTTGCCAACGGACTGGGTGCTGCCCGGCTGAACGGCTTGCCGCCTGGCTTGTCCCTCCCGCTACGGCCCGTGTATGGCGACATCTTGAGGCTCCGGGTCCCGGAACACCTCCGGCCCCTCGTCACCGCCACGGTCCGCGGAATGGTGCGCGGAGTGCCCGTGTACATCGTCCCGCGTGATGACGGGACGATTGTGATCGGCGCGACGCAACGCGAGGACGGTCTGTCGGCGTCGGGAGCGTCGGCCGATCCGGTGTCGGCGGGCGGGGTGTACCAGTTGCTCCGCGACGCCCAGGTGCTGGTGCCGGCCGTAGCTGAACTGGAACTCCTGGAAGCAACTGCGCGTGCCCGTCCGGGCACGCCGGACAACGCGCCGCTGCTGGGCCGTGTAAAAGGTACCGAAAATGAAGGAGCCGTGCCCGGCCTCATCGTAGCCAGCGGTTTTTTCCGCCACGGTGTGCTCCTCACTCCGGCAGCGGCAAAAATCTGCATCGGGCTCATGGACGGTTCCGCCGATCCGCGCTGGAATAAGTTCCGGCCGGACCGCTTCTCCCGCCCACTCCCAGCAGCCGGCGCCGCAAGAAGCGGCCCGCAAGCCGTCACCCCACACCTCCATCCGAAGGACCACGCATGAACATCACCTTGAATGGCGCAGCCCACACGCTGAGCGACGACGCCTCCGTGACCACTCTCGTTCGCCACATCACCGGAAGGGTGGTGGATGCCAATGGCCAGGCGGCTGACGGACGCAAGATCGGCGTCGCCGTGGCACGCAATTCCGAAGTGGTGCCGCGCAGCCAATGGGCTGCCACCGCGCTCGCAGAGGGCGACGAACTCGAAATAGTTACTGCAGTACAGGGAGGCTGAACAATGACTACAGCAAGCACGCAAACAGCAAGCACCCAAACCGATGCCTTGGTGATCGATGGCATTGAGTTCGGCTCGCGCCTCATCATGGGGACGGGGGGAGCCCCGAGCCTCGACGGACTGGGGGCGGCCCTGCTGGCTTCCGGCACCGAGCTCACCACGGTTGCCATGCGGAGGTACTCACCGACGGAAACAGGTTCCCTCTTCCAGCTGCTGGTAGACCACGGCGTCCGCGTCCTGCCCAACACCGCTGGTTGTTTCACCGCCAAGGACGCTGTCATGACAGCGGAGCTTGCCCGGGAGGCCTTGGAAACGGATTGGGTGAAGCTCGAAGTCATCGCCGACGAACACACGCTGCTGCCGGATGCCGTGGAGTTGGTGGATGCAACGGAGAAACTCGTCGACCGCGGTTTCAAGGTTTTCGCCTACACCAACGACGACCCCGTGCTGGCGCTTCGCCTGGAAAACCTCGGAGCCACGGCCGTAATGCCCTTGGGCGCGCCGATCGGCACCGGCCTCGGAATCCTGAATCCGCACAACATCGAACTGATTGTGTCCCGCGCTTCAGTGCCGGTAGTGCTCGACGCCGGCATCGGCACTGCCTCCGATGCCGCCCTGGCCATGGAGTTGGGCTGCGACGCCGTGCTTCTGGCCACTGCCGTGACCCGCGCGCAGAACCCGGTGCAGATGGGCGAGGCCTTCAAACACGCTGTCATCGCCGGTAGGCTGGCGAAGCAGGCGGGCCGTATCCCGCGCCGTGAACACGCTCTGGCGTCCTCGGCGATGGAAGGCCGGGCCGAGTTCCTCTAGCGGTTACACCGGCCGCTCGGGCGATCCTCCAAAGATTCCACGGCTACGAAGGAGTTCCCATGGCGGGCAAGGATGACATTCTCACCAGGCCCGCCATCGATGGCGCTCTGGCGGAGCTGCCGGACTGGCGGTACCGCCTGGGCGGTCTGGTCACCGTCTACAAATGCCCGACGTCGGCTGCCGCGCTGGAGCTGATCGCCGCCGTCGGGCGCATCGCCGAACAGCAGAACCATCACCCGGACCTGGACTGGCGTTACAACAGGGTGTTCGTCCGCTACACCTCACACGATGCCGGGAGCGAGGTGACCCAGCGAGACGTCCGCGCGGCAAGCGAAGCCGCCCAAGCAGCAGCCGAAGCCGGGGCAGTAGCCGAACCCGGACTCTACCGGACGGTTGAAGTCGGAATCGACACCACGGATCCAGAAGAGATTTCGGACGTCTGGAGGGTGGCGCTTGGCTACCGCAAAGGCCGCTCCGGAGACCTCGAAGATCCGTACGGTCGGGGGCCCAACGTGTGGTTCCAAGCAACGGAAACACCCAATCCGAACCGTATCCACCTGGATGTGCACCGCAGCCAGGCTGAATCGGAACCCACTATTGAGAAGACGGCGGCAACCGGCGCGTTAATGGACCGTGACCACGCACCCAAATGGGTGGTGGTCACGGATTCCCAAGGAAACAGGTTATGCCTCTGCACCGAAGCAGGTCACGAGCCGAATCTGTAGTTAAAAGCCGAAGCGCCGGCGGTGTCCAGGACACTCAAATGTGTCGGTGACAAGCAAGCGGGCTGGTGACGCCCGGATGTGAGTGTCACCGGCCTGTTTGCGCTGCGGTGGTTTGTTTGCGTGTCGAGAGCTGGTTTGCGTGGCGCCGGGGGTCAGAGTACGCGGCTGAGGAATTCTTTGGTGCGTGCGTGTTGGGGGTTTGTGATGATTTCGCGGGGGTCGCCGGTTTCCACGACGATGCCTCCGTCCATGAAGGTCAGGGTGTCGCCGACTTCGCGGGCGAAGCCGATTTCGTGGGTGACCACGATCATGGTCATGCCGGATTTGGCGAGGTCTTTCATGACGTTGAGTACGTCGCCGACGAGTTCGGGGTCCAGGGCTGAGGTGGGTTCGTCGAAGAGCATGAGTTCGGGTTCCATGGCCAGGGCGCGGGCGATCGCGACGCGTTGTTGTTGGCCGCCGGAGAGTTGTCCGGGGTAGTGGTTGGCGCGGTCTGCCAGGCCTACCCGGTCCAGGAGTTCGAGGGCGTCTTTCTTGGCGGCACCCTTGGCTTTGCCCTTGACTTGTATTGGTGCTTCCATGACGTTGTAGAGGGCGGTTTTGTGGGGGAATAGGTTGAAGCGTTGGAAGACCATGCCGATTTCCCGGCGTTGGGCGGAGATTTCCTTGGTTTTCAGGTCGTGGAGGCGGCCGTTGACTTCGCGGTAGCCGATGAGTTGCTCGCCGACGGAGATGCGTCCTGCGCTGATGGTTTCCAGGAGGTTCACGCAGCGGAGCATGGTGGATTTGCCTGATCCCGAGGGGCCGATGACAACGGAGACTTCGCCTTGGTTGACGGTCAGGTCGATGCCGCGGAGGACGTGGTGGGGGCCGAAGTATTTGTGGAGGCCTTCGATGCGTACCAGTGGTTTCTGGGTGGTGCTCGTCATTTTGTCTCGTCCTCGGGGAAGTCCATCCGCAAGGACGGTTCTGCTTCGGCGCTGGGTGCCACTGCCGCGGAGGCCTTCGCGGCTGCGGGGTTGATGAGGGCCGGGGCGAGGTTGGTGTCCACGCCCTTGCCGTAGTAGGCCTCGATGTAGTGTTGGCCGACCATCAGCAGGCTGGTGATGACCAGGTACCAGATGGCTGCCACGATCAGCAGCGGCACCGGGAGATAGATCCGGTTGGCCAGGGCGTTGGTGGCGAAGGTCAGGTCCAGGGTGAAGGGGACGGCCAGGACCAGGGAGGTGGTTTTGAGCATGCCGATGGTTTCGTTGCCGGTGGGCGGGACGATGATGCGCATTGCCTGGGGCAGGATGATCCGCCACATGATTTTGCCTTTGCCCATGCCCAGGGCTTCGGCTGCTTCGGTTTGTCCCTTGTCCACGGATTTCAGGCCGGCCCGGAAGATTTCGGCGAGGTATGCGGATTCGTTGAGGCCAAGTCCCAGAATGGCCGCTACCAGTGCGGTGATGACGGTGCTGGTGTCCATGCTGAACAGCTCGGGGCCGAACGGGATTCCTGCGCTGATTTTGGGGTAGAGGACGGCGATCAGGCCCCAGAAGACCAGCTGTGTGTATACCGGGGTGCCGCGGAAGAACCAGACCCAGGCCCAGCTCGTGTAGCGCAGTACCGGGTTGTCGGATTGGCGCATGACGGCCAGGAGGATGGCCAGGACGATCGCCAGGACCATCGAGGCTACCGTGAGAAGCAGGGTCCAGCCGACGCCCTGGACGACTTTCACGTCCAGGATGTAGGTCCCCACCACGTCCCAACGGAAGTTGTGGTTGGTGATCACGCTTTGCACCATCAGCACGAGGATGCCAACGATGATGACCGCGCTGATCCACCGGCCGGGATGCCTGACCGGCACCGCATCATTCAATACCGGTGCTACGCGGCCTTGCCCACTCGGCAAGCGCTCGAGGGTGCTCACGTTCGTGTCGATACGACTCAACTTGATACCGCCGGGTTGAGCTCGGACTTGGTGATGGCTCCGTCTGTGTTGTTCCACGACTTGAGGATCTTGGCATAGGTTCCGTCGGCGATGAGATTGTTCACCACTTTGGTCATGAGCTCGGCTAGTGCAGTGTCGTTCTTCGCCACCGTGATGCCTTGGGGAGCGGCGTCGTAAACGTCACCGAGCCTCTCGAGCTGGCCGTTGGTCTGAGAGAGGGCATAACCGATGATGGGGGAGTCGGCGCTCATCGCGTCAATGCCGCCGTTGACCAGACGCGTGGTGACGTCGGCCTGGTTCTTCAAAGTGACAATGTTGATGGCCGGCTTCCCGGCATCGGTGCACGCCTTTGAGCGGCCGGAGGCATCCGGATCTTCCTCAACCGTCCCGGTCTGCACGCCCACAGTCTTGCCGCAGAGGTCATTCAAATCGATGTTCTTCGGGTTTCCCTTCTGCACGGCCCATAGGACACCGGCGTTGAAGTAGCTGACCATGTTCACGGCTTTCAGGCGTTCGTGATTGACAGTGAACGAGGACATGCCCAGGTCAAATTTTGGGCCTAAAGACGGCAAGATGCTCGCGAACTCTGCCGTCCGCACTTGGACCTGCAGGCCCAGTTTCGCGGCGATCGCCTTGGCAATGTCGACGTCGTAACCAAGGGCAGTCTGGCCGTCGGTTCCCAGGAACTCCGCCGGCGCGTAGCTCGTGTCCGAGCCGACCATAAGCGTGCCCTTGGACTTGATGGCCGCGGGAACCAATGCTGCCAGCGTGTCGTCTTTGGTGATGGTGGTGGGGTCGAAACTCGCATTCGCGCTGCCGGAGAGTGTGGAACCTGACGTGCTCGCCTCCGACGCGTTGGTGCAGGAAGTGAGGGCTAATGCGGCCACGAGGCCCAGGGTGGGAAAAATGAGCGGTGGTCGGGGAGCGAGCGGCATCGTTGAAGTTCCTTAGATTCGAATGACTGAATGGAGGATCTGGCTGTTGTGCGCCCTGAGCGGTTCGGACGAATTCGGGGGACCTGTTGCGTCGTGTTTTTCAGATGGTGCCTATTTATCGGCGAGGTCTTCCAGGACTGCCATTGCAGCGTTGTGGCCGCCGAGTCCACTGACTCCGCCGCCCCGTCTGGCACCGGCACCACAGAGAAGAATCCGGGGGTTGCCGGTATTGACCCCCCACCGTTCGGCTGCGGTATTGCGCGGGGCGTCATCCTCAAGGAACGGCCACTGCAGAGGTCCGTGGAAGATGTTGCCGCCTGGCATGTTGAGAGCGTGTTCAAGGTCCAATGTGGTCTTGGATTCAATGCATGGCTTTCCCGTGGCGTCTTTGAGGATAAGGTCCTCGATCGGCTCGGCAAGGACCGAATTTAGGGATGCAAGCACGGCAGCCTGGAGCTGGCCTCGGCGGGCATCGTTGTTTTCTTCGTTGAGCCAACGGTCAGGGGCGTGCAGCCCGAACACGGTGAGTGTCTGGGCTCCGACAGCGACGAGTTCAGGCGAGAGGATGCTTTGGTCCGTCAGGGAATGACAGTAGATCTCGCAAGGCAGCGGGCCTGGGATGGCCCCTTGGACGGCTTCGTGGAAGGCGCTCTCAAGCCTGCCGTAACCCTCGTTGATGTGGAATGTTCCTCCGAATGCTGCCTCGGGAGGTACTGATTCGTCTTGGAGTTTTGGGAGCCGGCTGAGCAGCAGGTTGACTTTGATTTGGGCGCCTTCGGGCCGGGCGATTTCCTCAGTGTTGTCCCCGTTTAACAGCTCGCGGAGCACCCAAGGGGCCACGTTGGCCAAGATGCGCCGACCTTTGACCGCATGTTCCTCATGTTGCAGGCGATAGTGAACATTGCCGTCGGCAGAAATTGAGGTGACCTCGGCTCCCGTGACGAGGTGCGCCCCGGCTTCCCTGGCGGCCCGCTCCAGTTCGCGGGAAACGACTCCCATTCCGCCGATCGGAATGTCCCAGTCACCTGTTTCATTTCCGATGACGTGGTAGAGGAAACAGCGGTTGGCCTCCAAAGACGGATCGTCCAATGACGTGAACGTCCCGATCAGTGCATCGGTCGCTACGACGCCGCGCACGAGGTCGTTCTCAAATCGTCGGACAATGGCTTGGCCGAGCGGCTTTTCGATGAGTTCTTCCCACAGGGCGTCGTCGTCGAGCAATTTCCGGGCTTCTGAGCGGGTCGGCAGCGGCCCGCAGACCGTCGGGAAAAGTGCTCGAGCCAGACGTTCGGTGTCTGCGTTGAAGTCCCGCATGGCCTCGAAATCTGTGTCGGATCCGCCACCAACACGGACAAAAGATCTGCGGGTGGCAGCTTCATCGCCATTGTCGATGAGTAGCCCCCCGGTGGTATCACCGGGGATGGGGGTGTAGGAGGAGTAGCGTCGGCGGGCAAGCTCGATATCCAGCCCCAGCTCGTCGATGATCTGTTTCGGGAGAAGGCTGACGAGATACGAGTACCGCGACAGGCGGGCATCGACTCCCTGGAAGGCCGCGGCCGAAACTGCGGCGCCCCCAAGATGGTCTTCGCGCTCGAGCAGCAGCACGCTTTTGCCCGCGCGCGCCAGATAAGCCCCTGCAGTGAGACCGTTGTGGCCTCCGCCAACAATTACCACGTCGTAAAAAGATTTGATCATGGCGAAACGGTAGGTCGCCAGCTCGAATTTCCCATGCGTAAGGGGTGACTCGTAAGAGATTTACGTCCTTAGGCTCAGAAAAGATGTGGCTAGCATCATATAAGAACGAGTATTACTGCTTTGTTACCTAGGTCCGCTAGAGCCGCAGGGCCGCTGTCAACTGGGCGGTGTTGTGCCGGGCCCGATGGCGGCCCAGGAAAAACGAGACAACAGCGGCAGCCACCGTACCCAAAATGATGGGCAGGACCCACGGGATCCACGTCACTCCGGGCTGGTAGCCGAAGCCAAGTTGGATGAAGACCATCCAACTCAGCATGGCCACCGCGACGGATACACCGGCGGGCAAAGTGATTCCGTAGGTGCCACGGTGTTTGTCAGTTCCCCAGACAATGAAGCCTGACGCGATGGTGGCTAGCGCCACGATGACAAGTGAGAGCATGCGGACTCCTGGCTCGCTGGTGTTCTGACGTAAAAGATTAGAGCGCGCCGAAGCCGACCCGGCGTACTTCTTCAGCCCCGATCTCGACATACCCCACGACGTTGCCGGGAACGATGACCTGGCGGCCCTTTTCATCGGTCAGGCGCAGGTCTGTGCCATTGCTGATGGCGTCGCCCACGATCTTGGCGACAGCCTCGGCATCCAGAGCGGATTCCAGCACGATCTCACGGCCAACGTTCTGAATGCCGATCTTTACTTCCACAGCAGGGCCTCCCAGCCAATCAAGAATTTACTCAGTCCTCTATTTGTAGTCTAGGACTCTTTCGGGAAGCGACTGATTCCGCGCCAAGCTAAACGGTAGATCAGATCGCTGGCGACATCGAGGTCCAGATCGCCATCGGTTTCCAGCCAGTACCGGGCACTGACCTGCGCCATTCCGGCGAGCCCACGGCCCAATAGTTGGGCCTCCAGCGGGGGGAGCTTGGTGTCCTCGGCGATGACCTTGGCGACGGCGTCGGCGAACGTGCGGTTGAACGTCTCCAATCGGGAACTGACGTCCGGATCGTTGATGAGGTCGGACTCAAAGACGAGGCGGTGCGCCTGGTCGTCGCTCGCAATGAAGCGGTAGTACGCGCGCATGACCGCTTGGACGCGTTCCTTGTTGTCGGTGGTCGAATTCAGCGCCGTGAGCATCTGTTCGGTCAGCATGGCCAAATGGCTGTCCAGGAGGGCCATGTAGAGCTCCCGCTTGGACGGGAAGTGTTGATACAACACCGGCTTGCTGACATGGGCGGTCTCGGCGATTTCGTCCATTGCCGCACCGTGGAAGCCGTTGGCGACAAACACTTCCAAGGCGGCGTTGAGGAGCTGGGCCCGGCGCTCGTCGCGTGGCAGCCTAGCCGAGCGTGGCGAACCGGTCCGATCTTGCCTGACCTGTGCCTCCTGTTTGGTACGTGCACTCTCAGCCACTTGTCTGCCGCCTTTCCTTATGCAGTTATGACCACAATACTGCGCAGTAATATGACCGGGCGGCACCGGCAGGGATACTTTGAAGTATGGCCAATACTCTTGCTGCCCAAACGTTGCCGCCCTCGACTTCTTCCGCACTGCCGCCACTCGTGGAACCGGCCGCGGAACTGACCACCGATGAGGTGGAACGCTACTCGCGCCACCTCATTATTCCCGAAATCGGCGTGGTGGGTCAGCGGCGCCTCAAGAATGCGAAAGTCCTGGTGATCGGTGCCGGCGGGCTGGGCTCTCCCGCCCTGCTGTACTTGGCCGCCGCGGGGGTGGGAACGCTCGGAATCGTGGACGACGACGACGTGGATCTCAGCAACCTGCAACGTCAGATCATCCACGGGGTGGGAGATGTGGGCCGCCCGAAGATTGAATCGGCCCGGGATGCCATCAAGGAACTCAATCCCCTCGTCAACGTCCAGTTGCACAACGCTCGCCTGGACTCTTCCAACGCTTTGGAGCTTTTCGCCGGGTACGATCTCATCCTCGACGGCGCGGATAACTTCGCCACCCGCTACCTGGTGAACGACGCTGCCGCGATTCTCGGCAAACCCTATGTCTGGGGGTCCATCTTCCGCTTCGACGGCCAGGTCAGCGTGTTCTGGGAGAAGCACGGCCCCAGCTACCGCGATCTGTACCCCGAAGCTCCTCCGGCCGGTTCGGTCCCGTCCTGCGGCGAGGGTGGCGTGTTCGGCATGCTGTGCGCCGCCGTCGGCTCGCTTATGGTGACGGAGGCAGTGAAGCTGATCACCGGCGTCGGGCGCTCCATGCTGGGGCGCGTGGCGCTCTTTGATGCGCTTGGCGGCAGTTGGCGCGAAATCAAGGTTTCGAAGGATCCGGCGGCCGAACCGATCACCGAATTGACCGACTATGAGGCTTTTTGTGGCATCACCCCGGAGCCCGCGGACGACTCGATTCGCACCGTTACGGCCACTGAACTTTCCGGGATGCTCGAGGCCCGCGCGGCGGGGGAACGCGACTTTGAACTGGTGGATGTCCGCGAGATCGGTGAACACGAGATTGTGAGCATCGATGGTTCGGTGCTCATCCCGCAGGGGCGCATCCTGGCGGGGGAGGCCTGGACGGAACTGCCGCAAGACAAAGAGATTGTGTTTCATTGCAAAGGCGGGACCCGCTCGGCTGCCGTGCTGGCGGCGGCACAGCGGGCGGGCTATACCCATGTCAGCCACCTCGACGGCGGGATACTTGCCTGGGTGCGCGACGTCGAGCCGGGCAAACCGGTTTACTGAACCCCACCCCCAGCATCTCCAGCACCCTTGGAAACCTGGCGCCGGCACATGAAAGGTCCTGATATGAACGAGGAATCCTTAATCACACCCCAGCACCCCATCGGATCGGGTTTCGGCCACGACTCCACGGCGTCGGACGTTGTCGCGGGAGTGGATCTCCGGGGCAAGACGGCCATTGTCACCGGCGGCTATTCCGGCTTGGGCTTGGAAACGGTGCGGGCATTGGCCTCTGCTGGAGCCCACGTCACGGTTCCCGCCCGGCGCCCGGAGCACGCGAAGGACGTCCTTGCCTCGGCCGGACTCGCTCCGGAGCATGTGACAGTGGAGGCCTTGGATCTCGCCGAGCAGCGCGCAGTGAAGGATTTCGCGGAACGCTTCCTCGCATCGAACGAAACGCTGGACATCCTGATCAACAACGCAGCCATCATGGCCAACCCGGAGCAACGCGTGGGTCCGGGCTGGGAATCCCAGTTCGCGACCAACCACTTGGGCCACTTCACGCTTCTTAACATTTTGTGGCCCGCTCTGGCAGCTGCCGGTTCGGCTCGCGTCGTCTCCTTGTCCTCCACAGGGCACAAACTCTCGCCGATCCGCTTCGAGGACATCAATTTCGAGAACGGTTACGACAAATGGAAGGCCTACGGCCAGGCAAAGACGGCCAACGCGCTGTTCGCCGTGGAGCTGGACCGACTGGGCAAGTCAGCTGGAGTGCGGGCCTTCGCGGTCCATCCCGGCGGCATCATGACCGAGCTTCAGCGCCACTTGCCACGGGAAGAGATGGTCGCGGCGGGATGGATAGACGCCGCAGGCAAGGTCAGGGAGGGGTTCAAGACTCCGGAACAGGGCGCCGCCACGTCCACTTGGGCAGCTACGTCGCCGGCCCTGGCAGGCATGGGCGGGGTGTACTGCGAAGACTGTGATATCGCCAAGCCAACGGACCCGGCTTCGCCCTTGGCAAGGTACCAAGGAGTGGATGCACACGCCGTAGATCCGGAAGCCGCGGACAGGCTGTGGGCTGTGTCTGCCGAGATGACAGGCGTTAACGCGTTCACATAAAACCCCGGTGTTCGCCAACCGCCACCCCGACCACCGCCCGCACGCACGACCGCCCGCACGCACGACCGCCCGCACGCCGCAAGGGACATGCTCATTGGTGGTCATTGCCGGTGGACATAATCCTGTTATGTCCAGTCCTGGAGATCAGGGGAGCGCATGCTCTCAGTGAAGCGAACAGCCACCGGGGGCGGCGGGGACGCGTGGGCTAGGCGCTTTCAGCCTGCGTTGGCGCCTGCTGGTGGTCAACCGGGCACTCGGCAGCCGGTGACGGGACTGGCTGCTCCACTTGGATGCCGTATAAGGCCTCCAAGGCTGCCACGTAATCGTCCTGCTGGCCGTTGGCCGCTAGTTCGCGCGCGCGGACCGTAGGAATATGGAGCAGTTGCTTGACCATGCGCCGGAGGGCGAACTCCACTTCCTCGGCCGCAGCGGTGCAGCCGTGCCGGGCCCGGACTTTTTCCATCTCGGCGTCGAGCACGTTCATGGTGTGGCGGCGCAGCGCCACAATGGCCGAGTCGACAGAGCGGGCTTCGCGCTCTTGTTCGAAGGCCGTTGCCGCTCCGGAAACAATGGTGCTCGCCTGTGCCAGGGACTCCGCCTGTTCCTGAGGTGCTGCCAGCCGCACGGATTCGAGCGTCAGCAGTTCGACGCCGTCGAGCTCGCCGACTGCGGGATCGAAGTCGTGGGTCAGTGCGAGGTCGATCGCGATGAGCGTCTGGGTGGACGCCGCGCGGACCTTGGCAAGCTCTGCGGCCTCAACGCGGGTGTCCGATCCGCTGCAGCCGATCATGACATCGGCGGCGGCGACGGCGGCGGGGAGGGTTTCGGCGTCGAGCGCGGTACCGCCGCGGGTCGCCACGAAAGTTCCGGCCCGGCCGGACGACGAGTACACCGAGACGTCCGTGCAGCCGCGCTCACGGAGCAGCGACATCGTGGCGCCGGCGTAGGCGCCCGTTCCGAAGACGACGACCTTCTTGGTGCTCCAGTCGGCGTTCTCCGAAAGATCTGTAGCGAGGTCCAAGGCGACGGACACGATGGACAGGCCACGCGAGCCAAGAGCAGTCTGTGCCCCGACGTCCTTGGCGGTCTTGGAAGCCGCCTGGAACAGCCGGACCAGTCCGGGGCTTGCGGTTCCTTCATGCTGGGCGGTGATGAGGGCGCGGCGTACTTGGCCGGCGATTTCGCGTTCGCCGACGACGGCGGAATCCAGTCCGGCGCTGACGGTGAAGAGGTGCCTGCTGACCTCAGGACCGGTGCGGGTGCTGAAGGCACGCGAAACGACTTGTTCGTTGAGCCCACTCAGTCCGCTGATCTGGGCGACGAGCGCCGAGCGGGCGGCTTCAAGGTTCTCAGCGTGGGGCGTTTCGCCATAGATTTCGTAGCGGTTGCAGGTGGCCAGGACCACGGTTCCGGAGACAAGTTGGGAATCGGCCAAGGCGAACGAGGCAACCTCGGATGAACCGTTGCTCAACTGAGCGACGGTCTCAAGATCGATGTCGGCGTGTGTAGCCACCAATGAAAAAAGAACCACAGCAGAGCAATCATAGCTTTTTCGTCGCCATGTAGAACAACGCGCGCCAGTGGTTCTCCGCACTGCCAGGAGTGACGTCCGTCACGTCGTTGCACGCGGGACAGGCTGTCGTTATCTTTTGACCCCGAACTTCGGCACAATCGAAGGCATGACTTCCAGTTCTGCATTGCCTCACTCCGTGTCGGTCAACGGCGGACCGGCCAGCGGTGTTTCAGGCACCGCCGCCCCAAGCCTGGACGCAAACCATCCGCTCATGGATGGCCGAACCGCGGACTCCCCGCTGATCCAGGCATATCGTGGCGGCAAACCGTCCCGCCGTCCGGTGTGGTTCATGCGGCAGGCCGGCCGATCGTTGCCCGAGTACCTCAAGGTCCGTGAGGGTGTGGCGATGCTGGACTCCTGTTTACGTCCCGAGCTTGCATCCGAGATCACCCTGCAGCCGGTCCGCCGCCACGATGTTGACGCTGCCATCTTTTTCTCCGACATCGTCATCCCGCTCAAGCTGGCGGGCGTCGGCGTGGATATCGTCCCCGGCGTCGGGCCCGTCCTGGACAAGCCGATCCGCAGCGCCGCCGACGTCGCGGCGCTGCCGCAACTGACGTGGGAGGCTCTCGAACCGATCCGCGAGGCCGTACGCCTGACGGTCGCTGAGCTGGGGACCACGCCCCTGATCGGCTTCGCCGGTGCGCCGTTCACCCTCGCTGCGTACATGGTGGAAGGCAAGCCTTCCCGTGACCACCTGGGCCCGCGTACCATGATGCACGCCGACCCGGAAACCTGGACTGCCCTGGCCAATTGGGCTGCGGACGCTTCAGGCATGTTCCTGCGGGCCCAGTTGGAAGCCGGAGCTTCGGCCGGTCAGTTGTTCGACTCCTGGGCCGGTTCCCTCGGCCTGGCCGACTACGCAAAGTACGTTGCCCCGGCCTCGGCGCGCGCCCTCGACCATGTCCGCCACCTCGGAGCGCCCTTGGTCCACTTCGGTACCGGCACGTCAGAGTTGCTCGTCGCAATGCGCGACGTTGGAGTGGATGTCGTAGGCGTGGACTACCGCCTCCCGTTGGACGAGGCAAACCGGCGCCTGGGCGGCACCGTGCCTTTGCAGGGCAACATCGACCCCGCGCTGCTTTCGGCGCCGTGGGAGGTCCTGGAAGCCCACGTTCGCGAAGTGATCGCGGCCGGCTCCACGGCCCCGGGCCACGTCCTGAACCTTGGTCACGGGGTACCTCCGGAGACTGACCCTGCCGTCCTGACCCGCGTCGTGGAACTCATCCACTCGATCCCGGCGGTCTAGTACCCATGCGCGGCGGACGTCCACAGCCCGGACACGCACTCAATGGGGAGGCGCCGGCCGGACTGGCAGCCCTCGTCGTGGGCGGCGGCATCGCCGGTCTGCTCGCCGCGTACCGCCTGGCCAAAGCCGGGACAACGGTCACCGTGCTCGAAGCGAGCGACGCGTGGGGCGGTTGCGTAGGAAGCCACACCGTTGGTGGCCTTGAGCTGGACAGCGGGGCGGAATCCTTCGCCACGCGTTCTACCGCGGTGGCCGATCTTGCCCGCGAGCTCGGACTCGGGGAGAACATTGTTGCGCCACATCCAGGGGGCGCCTGGGTGCAGTTGCCCGGCGGTGCCCAAGAACTCCCCAAGACCGGCGTGCTTGGAATTCCCGCGAACCCGTGGGATCCCGAGGTCCGGCGTTCCCTGGGCTTCGCGGGATCGTTGCGAGCCTCCGTGGACCGCTACTTGCCTAGCTCGGTGGGCACCTCCGCCGAAGTCACGAGCGTTTCCGCGCTGGTCCGGGCCCGGATGGGCAAGCGGGTGCTCGAACGGCTTGTGGCGCCGGTGGTCGGGGGAGTGCACTCTGCCGATCCAGGTCTCCTCGACGTCGACATGGTGGCCCCCGGCCTCCGTGCAGCTTTGCGTCAGCACGGCTCGCTGGCCGGGGCGGTGGCCAGCCAGCGCAAGGCCGGGCAAGCGTCCTCAAGTCCAACAAGACCAAGCGGTGCCGTAGCAGCGAAGGCCGGATCCGCCGTCGGCGGCTTGAAAGGTGGAATGAACACCCTTGTCTCCGTCCTCGTTGCGGAGTTGAGCTCGCAAGGCGTGACTCTCGTTACGGGAGCGCGGGTGGATACCATCAACCATGTTGACGGCGGTTGGCAGGCCATAGCGGCAGGAAAAACGTACGACGCCGGGCGGCTGGTAGTGGCGCTCGACGGTCCGGCCGCCGTCGGGCTGCTGGAGAACGCGCTTCCGGAGCTGTCCGGGCTGCGTCCCGCCGCCGGCCCCTTGGTGAGCCTGGTGACGCTCGTGGTGGACGTGCCCGAACTGGACCGCCACCCCCGTGGCACCGGGGTCCTCGTCGCCCCGCAAACCGCCGGCATCGAGGCGAAGGCACTGACGCATGCCACGGCGAAATGGGACTGGCTGGCAGGGGAAACCGGCCCCGGTACGCATGTGCTGCGTCTTTCCTACGGGCGGGGGGAAGGGCGGGATGCGCCTGGGTCGGCGGCCGCGCTGGATGACGATGCCTTGTTCGAGGCTGCGCTCCGTGATGCCTCGACGTTGCTGACTGTGCCGATTGTCCGCGAAGACGTCCTCGACTGGGACGTGGTCCGTTGGGCTGGCGCCTTGCCGTTTGCCGCCGTCGGTCATAAACAGCGCGTTGCCGAGGTGCGCCGCATCTGCGCCGAAGCCGACGGTTTGTCTGTTGTGGGCGGCTGGCTTGCCGGAAACGGCCTGGCAGCCGTGGTTGCGGATACTTCCGCGTGCATCGACGCAGTACTGTGAAATGTATCACTTCTACGCTTTGTAGAAGTGATACATTTCGACTTAGCGGCATCGACGGGGCAGACTTGGATCATGAGCCACACTTCTGCCGAATCTGTCACTAAAACTGCCGAATCCGAAGAGCAGTACTTTACGCTGTGGACCGTGTTCAAGCGGTCGGGAGATGTCTTGCGCAGCGCCGATGCTGCCCGGGATTTCGATCAGCTGACTGCCAAGCTCGCCGAGGACGGCGTCGTCCTTCGCGGAAGCTACGACGTCTCCGCCATGCGTTCCGACGCCGACATCATGGTGTGGCTCCACGGGGCCAAGCCCGAGGCCCTGCAACAGGCCGTCCGTGACATCCGTCGCAGCACGCTGTTCGCCGGCACCGAGATCGTCTGGTCCGCCATGGGTGTCCACCGCGAAGCCGAATTCGCCAAGAACCACGCTCCGGCCTACGCCCGCGGCGTGGAACCCAGCACCTGGCTGTGCGTCTACCCGTTCGTCCGCTCCTACGAGTGGTATATCCTTCCGGCCGACGAGCGCGGCAAGATGCTGCGCGATCACGGCATGCTTGGCCGCGACTTCCCGCAGGTCCTCTCCAACACCGTGTCCTCGTTCGCCCTGGGCGACTGGGAATGGATCCTCGGCCTGGAAGCGCCCGAACTGGTTGACCTGGTTGACCTCATGCGCCACTTGCGGGCCACCGATGCCCGCAACCACGTGCGGGAGGAAATCCCGTTCTATACCGGTCGCCGAATCACAACTGCGGAGATCGCCGAGGTTCTTGCATGAGCGGCCGCCACTCCACCGGGCCCACCAGCCTCACCGAAGTCAATGAGGTCACCGAGGCCGGGCGCATGGCTCCCAAAGAGTACGACGCCGTCCTCCTCGCCTCCTTCGGCGGACCCGAAGGCCAGGACGATGTCATTCCCTTCCTGCGCAATGTGACCCGCGGGCGCGGCATCCCGGATGAGCGCCTCGAAGAGGTATCCCACCACTACCGCGCATTCGGCGGCATCAGCCCCATCAACCAACAAAACAGGAACCTCAAGGCGGCGCTCGAGGCAGAGCTCGCTGGCCGCGGCATCAGCCTGCCGGTGTTGTGGGGCAACCGCAACTGGGACCCCTACATTCCGCAGACGCTCCAGGAAGCCTACGACGCCGGCCATCGAAAGCTGCTGATGGTCACCACCAGCGTCTACTCCTGCTACTCCAGCTGCCGCCAATACCGGGAGGACATCGGCATCGCGCTGACGGAGAGCGGCCTTGACGGCAAACTCGAAGTAGACAAAATCCGCCAGTATTTCGACCACCCCGGCTTCGTCGAGCCCTTTGTGGAGGGAACTGCGGCAGGACTGGCGGAAGTCCAGCAAAAACTGGCCGAAGACGGCCTCCAGGACGCTCCGATCCACATCCTGTTTGCCACCCACTCCATTCCCACGCGTGATGCCGAAGCCGCGGGGCGTTCAGACGCCGAGCCGCGCGCTTTCGAGGAGGACTCGGCCTACGTGGCCCAGCACTTGGCCAACGGCGCCGAGGTCGTCCGGCGGGTCGAAGCGGAATCCGGACTCACCGCTCCGTGGTCCTTGGTGTACCAGTCCCGCTCCGGTGCGCCGCATGTTCCCTGGCTTGAGCCGGACATCAACGATGCCATCGAAGAGTTGGCCGGGCAGGGGATCAAGGGAGTCGTGATCGTTCCCCTCGGCTTCGTTTCCGACCACATGGAGGTGGTCTGGGACCTGGACACCGAGGCCCTGGAAACGTGCAAGAACCTCGGCCTCGCCGCCACCCGGGTACCCACCCCGGGAACGCACCGCACGTTCGTTTCCGGCCTCGCGGACCTCATTTGCGAGCGAACAGTGGCGAACTATATCGCCGAGCGTCCTGCCATGACGGGCCTGGGGCCGTGGTATGACGTCTGCCGGCCCGGCTGCTGCGCAAACTTCCGCGGAGAGAAGCCCACGATTGCGGGTGCGGACACCACCGTCGGCACCGGCCATGATGCGTACCCCGCAGGAGAAGGCGCGAAATGACGGTCCGGATCGGCACCCGCGCGAGCAAGCTTGCGCTCACCCAGAGCCAGCAGGCAGCGGATCAGCTCGCCGCCGTCGGGGGCTTTCCCGTGGAATTGGTGCGCGTCAGGACCGAAGGCGATGTACGCACGGGCTCGCTCTCCAAGATGGGCGGCGCAGGCGTGTTCGTGGCCGCCCTTCGCGACGCGCTCCTGGACAACGCGTGCGACGTCGCGGTGCACTCCCTGAAGGACCTCCCCACGGGTGCGGCGCCGGGACTCACCATCGCCGCAACGCCCAAACGGGTCGATGTCCGGGACGCCCTCTGCGCCCGGGATGGCCTCAAGCTGGCGGATCTTCCGGCAGGCGCCAAAGTCGGTACCGGATCGCCGCGCCGCGCCGCACAATTGCGGGCCGCCCGTCCAGACCTCGACGTCATCGATATTCGCGGCAACGTGGATACCCGCTTGGGCCGCGTTCCAGGGCTGCCGGGGAACATCGACGACGCGTTGGTTCCCGGGAAGAGCGGCGACCTCGACGCCGTCGTGCTTGCTGCGGCGGGGCTGGAACGGATCGGCAGGCTCGACGTCGTGACTGAGTTCTTCGAAACGGACGTCATGCTCCCGGCCCCTGGACAAGGCTCGCTCGCGATCGAGTGCCGCACGGCCGATGCTCCGGGCACGGCCGGCTCCGCCGACGGTGCCCCCAACGCCCTAGCCCAGGCCCTGGCCGCGCTGAACGATGAGGACACCCGACTGGCCGTCACCGCGGAACGCTCCGTCCTGGCGCGCCTCGAGGCCGGTTGTGCTGCCCCTGTGGGCGCCTACGCCTACCGCAAGGGCAGCATGCTCTACCTGGAAGCTGTGGTCTGCGCCGTAGACGGCAGCAAGACCGTTCGCGAGAAGAAGGCGACGGACGGGCTCACGGAAGTGGGCGCCACGTTGCTGGGCATCGAAGTCGCCGAGCTCCTGCTTGCCGGGGGCGCCGCGGACATCGCAGATCTTGCCGCGTCACGATAGCAGGAGCTGACAGGAGACCATGGGGCGGCATAGCGCGGTGAAGTCCGGGGAGACCCGGGCCCTTGTCGGCGCCCGGGTCCTCGTGACGCGCAGCCCGGACCGTGCCGCCCCGCTCATCACTGCGCTGCGCGAGGCAGGGGCCGAACCGCTCCTGTTGCCGTTGATCGACTTCGAACGTGCCAGGGATCAGCACTCCCTCGAGGTTGCCTTGGACGCGCTCCGTGCAGGAGCGTACGGCTGGCTCGTGGTCAGCAGTATCACCACCGTGCGGGCCCTGAAGGAAAAAGCCGCCGAACGTCGTCTTGACCTGAGGGACATGATTCCGGAATCGCTCAGGATCGCGACGATTGGCCCGTCGAGCCGGCGGGTCCTCGAAGCGGAGGGCGTTGCCGTGGACCTCGCGCCCGACGATGTCCAGTCGGCTGCGGGGCTGATTGCCGTCTGGCCGTCTGGCCCCGGCAATGTGCTCTTGCCGCAAGCGGACATCGCCGGCGCAGCGTTGGCGGCGGGGATTGAGGCCAAGGGCGCCGTGGTCCAAGCCGTCACGGCTTACCACACCGTGGAGTACCCGGCCGCCCCCGAACGCCGACTCACAGCTTCCCTCGCCGCGGCAAACGGCTGGCAGGCCGGGAGCGGATCCGGAGCGCCGGAACTCACTCCGGCAGCGGCCAAAGCCGAACTCGCCAGGGGCCGGCTCCACGCCGTCATCGCCGCCTCGCCCAGCGCCGCCCGGCGCATCCACGCCGCACTGGCACCGCTGCAGGACTGCCGCTTCATTGCGATCGGGCGCTCGACGGCGGCCGAGGCTGCTGCCCTCGGCATGCCGGTAGCGGCAACCGCCAAGGAACCCACCCCGGCAGGCATCGTGACTGCCCTACGCACCGTATTCGCCACCGAAGGGAACGAAAGTTGAGCTTTCCACACCACCGGCCCCGCCGGCTCCGCACCACCCCTGCCATGCGCAGGATGACGGCCGAACACCGCTTGGCGCCCGCCGACCTCATCCTGCCGGCCTTCATTCGCGAAGGACTCAGCGAGCCGGCTCCAATCACGTCCATGCCCGGCGTTGTGCAGCACACCACCGATTCGCTCAAGCGCGCTGCTGTCGAAGCCGTGGATCTTGGCGTCAGCGGCATCATGCTGTTCGGGGTGCCCGCCGTCCGCGATGCCCGCGGCACAGCCTCCCTGGATCCCGATGGCGTGCTGAACAAGGCCATCCGCGACGTCCGTGCCGAGGTGGGCGATGACCTGGTGGTCATGGGCGACGTGTGCCTGGACGAATTCACGGACCACGGCCACTGCGGGGTCCTGGATGCCAACGGCTATGTGGACAACGACGCCACGCTGGAAATCTACGCCCAGATGGCCGTAGCGCAGGCCGACGCCGGTGCCCACGTCCTGGGGCCGTCCGGGATGATGGATGGCCAGATCGCAGTGATTCGGCAAGCCCTCGAAGAGGCCGGACACCAGAACACCGCACTCCTGGCCTACGCGGCGAAATATGCCTCGGCCTTCTACGGTCCGTTCCGGGAGGCCGTGGATTCGCAGCTCAAAGGCGATCGCCGCACATACCAGATGGATGCGGCCAACCGTCGTGAGGCCATCATCGAAGTGGAACTCGACCTCGAAGAGGGCGCCGACATGGTGATGGTCAAGCCCGCGATGAGCTACCTCGACATCCTTGCGGACGTTGCGGCCATGAGCCCGGTTCCCGTGGCGGCCTACCAAATCTCCGGTGAATACGCCATGATCGAAGCGGCCGCCGCGAACGGATGGATCGACCGACGGGGTGCCATCACAGAATCCGTGCTCGGCATCAAACGAGCCGGCGCCGACATGGTGCTGACGTACTGGGCCTCAGAGCTTGCCGGCTGGCTCAAGGAGTCCTGATGACCGATTCCCCTTCCACTCCGACAGCCCCGGTCGGTCCCGCGGAAATCCTGCTCGGGCTGAATACCTTTGGTGACGCCGGCGTGGACGCCGAAGGAAATCCGAAACCGCATGCCCGGGTCCTACGGGAGCTGCTGGCCGAAGCCGAGCTGGCGGACGCCGTCGGACTTCATGCCTTTGGCGTGGGAGAGCATCACCGCCGCGACTTCGCCGTCTCGGCTCCCGAAGTGTTCCTTGCAGCCGCAGCCGCCCGGACATCGCGGATCAAACTCGGCTCGGCCGTCACCGTGCTCAGCTCTGACGACCCCATCCGGGTCTTCCAGCGCTTCGCCACCGTTGACGCGCTCTCCAACGGCCGGGCAGAAGTGATGCTGGGCCGTGGCTCGTTTGTGGAATCCTTCCCGTTGTTTGGCCTGGACCTCGCCGACTATGAAGTCCTGTTCGAGGAAAAGCTGGAACTCTTCGACAAGGTCCGGATGCAAAAGCCCGTGCATTGGGAGGGCCGCACCCGGCCGAACGTGCACGGGATGAGCGTCTTTCCGCCGCTGGAACACCACTTGCTGCCCACGTGGATCGGTGTGGGTGGCACTCCTGAATCGGTGCTGCGCTGCGCCCAATACGGCTACCCGATCATTTTTGCCATCATCGGCGGAGAACCGCGCCGTTTTGAACCGCTCGTGAAGCTCTACCGCGAGGCAATGGGCAAGTATGGGCACCCCATGCAGCAAATCGCCACGCACTCGCCGGGGTATGTCGCTCCGAGCGATGAACAGGCCCGCGAGGAACTGTTCCCGCACTGGCTGGCCCAACGCAACCGGATTGGTGCCGAACGTGGCTGGGGGCCGGCCAGCAGGGGTGAGTTCGACGCCATGTGCGGCCCGGAAGGCGCCCTCTACGTTGGTTCCCCGGAAACCGTCGCTCGAAAGATCGTGCTGCTGAAGCAGAACCTCAGCGTGGACCGTTTCGACCTCAAATACAGCAATGGAACCCTGCCCCACGAATCCATGATGCGCTGCATAGAACTCTTCGGCACGGTGGTGGCCCCGTTGGTGGCCGAACTGCTTGCCGACGCCTGAAGGCGCCTGACCTGACCGAATCCCTGAAAGAATGGACACCATGACTTCACACACCCCTGTCTCCGACGAGCTGTTCGACCGTGCCCGTTCCCTGATGCCCGGCGGCGTCAACTCGCCGGTACGCGCCTTCGGCTCCGTGGGCGGCACCCCGAAGTTCATGGTCTCCGCGCAGGGTCCCTACCTGACGGACGCGGACGGCCGCGAGTACGTGGACCTCGTTTGCTCCTGGGGGCCCGCGCTGCTGGGGCACGCCCATCCGGCCGTGCTGAAAGCCGTCCACGCAGCGGTGGACCGGGGGTTGTCGTTTGGCGCGTCGACGCCTGATGAAGCAAACCTCGCCGCGATCGTCAAGGAACGCGTCCCGGTCGTCGAACGCATCCGCATGGTGTCCACGGGAACTGAGGCCACCATGACTGCCGTCCGCTTGGCCCGGGGGTTCACCGATCGCAACCTGATCGTGAAGTTCGCGGGCTGCTACCACGGCCATCTCGATGGACTCCTGGCCGCCGCGGGCTCGGGCCTGGCGACCATGGCGCTGCCCGGTTCGGCTGGGGTCACCGCGGCGGCCGCTGCTGAGACCCTTGTGCTGCCGTACAACGACCTCGCTGCCGTGGAAGCGGCCTTCGCGGTTCACGGCAACAACATTGCGGCCGTCATCACCGAGGCTGCTCCCGCGAACATGGGGGTCGTCACCCCGAACGAAGGCTTCAACGAAGGACTGTCCCGCATTACCCGCGAACACGGCGCACTGTTGATCCTCGACGAGGTGCTCACGGGCTTCCGCACCGGCTATGCAGGCTACTGGGGCCTGACCGGCCGCCAGGAAGGCTGGGCGCCGGACCTGCTGACCTTCGGCAAAGTCATCGGCGGCGGGATGCCGACGGCGGCACTCGGTGGGCGTGCTGACGTCATGGACTATCTCGCGCCGCTTGGCCCGGTCTACCAGGCCGGTACCCTGTCCGGGAACCCCGTGGCGATGGCCGCCGGCGTCGCTACCCTGACGCTCGCGACGCCGGAGGTCTACAGCTACGTGGATGCCCGATCGTTGGAACTCTCTGCGGCGCTCTCATCTGCGCTTGACACCGCCGGCGTGGACCACTCGATCCAGCGCGCGGGGAACCTTTTCTCCGTGGCGTTCGGCACCTCGGCCAACGGAGTCCACAACTACGCCGACGCCCAGGCCCAGGATGTCTTCCGCTACGCGCCCTTCTTCCACTCCATGCTGGACTCCGGCGTCTACCTGCCGCCGTCGGTCTTCGAAGCGTGGTTCCTGTCCGCAGCCCACGACGACGCCGCAATGAACAGGATCTTCGACGCGCTGCCGGCGGCAGCCAAGGCGGCCGCGGAGGCCAGCGCCGTGTAGAGGCGCTTTCCCGATGTAATGCAGCCTGCTCCCCGCGCGTGCCTACGGGCCGGGAGCAGGCTGTGGGCAACGATCGAATCGACAAGGCGATGATTCATCTGCTCAAGCCGTCCAAAATTCCACTGCTTATCCTCACAGCGCTGGTGGCAGCGCTGTTTGCGGGCGTTGCGCGTTCCGATACCGCCGGACAAACGCCGGATCCGGTGGCCGCACCGACTCCCGATCCCACATATTCGGCGTCGGCGATGGCCGCGCCATCGGGTTCCTCGGCTCCGAGCGATCGGACGCCGATTGCTCCTGCTAAGCCTCATGAGCTGCCGCCTCCTCCGCGCCCGACGCCGGAACAGCGGCTCGCGGCCCTGACCTTGGAGCAAAGGGTAGGGCAGTTGTTCATGGTCGCAGCCAAGGCTGACGGAAGCGATGCGGGGCCGGTGTCCGGTCTCCTGAACGATCACGTGGGCAACATCTACCTGGCCGGACGCAGCCAAGCAGGCGTCGCAGCAACGGCATCGCTCGTGGCGGAACTGAAGGCCGACATATCGCCGGCCGCAACGCGGGGGCTGCCGCTGTTTGTCGCGACGGACCAGGAAGGCGGCTCGGTCCAAGTCCTCAGGGGACCCGGGTTCCTGCCTATTCCTGCGGCCTTGGACCAAGCAAAGTCAAGCCCGGAACAACTTCGCGCCGACGCTCGGAGCTGGGGTAGCCAGTTGCTGCAGGCCGGGGTGAATGTTGACCTGGCGCCGGTGCTGGATACGGTTCCCAGCGCCGAATTCGCCCCATCGAACAAGCCGATCGGTGCCTTCCAACGCGAGTACGGTTACACCCCCGCCGCGGTCTCCGAGCAGGGGAACGCGATGGCGGCCGGGCTGCGGGACGCCGGGGTAGCGCCGGTGGTCAAGCACTTCCCCGGCATGGGACGCGTGAATCTGAACACGGACGTCAGCGCCAATGTCCACGACACCGAAACAACCCGGAGCGATCCGTACCTGGCGCCATTCCACGCGGCAATTGCGGGCGGGGTCCGCTGGGTCATGGTCTCGAACGCGTACTACGACAAGATTGATCCAGACCACGTCGCTCCGTTCTCGCCCATCATCATGCGCACCATGTTGCGGACCGACGCGGGATTCACCGGAATCATCGTGTCCGATGATCTCTGCGATGCCGTGCAGCTGTCGGCATGGAGCATGGGGGACCGGGCGACGAATTTCATCGGCGCAGGCGGGACCATGGTGCTGTGTGCAAACACAGCAGCCGTTCCGGTGATGTATGCCCAGGTCCTGCAGCGGGCGAAGACGGATCCTGACTTCCGCAAGGCAGTGGATGCAGCAGCCCTGACCGTTCTCGAGGTCAAAACAGGGAAGTAGCCGGGATGCCGGGATTCCCGTGGTGTTGAAGGACTAGAGTACGTCCGAAAGGAAGCCCTTCAGACGATCGGTCCGGGGCGCGGAGAAGAGCTGTTCCGGTGAGCCTGTCTCCACAACGACCCCTGCGTCCATGAACGTCACGGTGTCCGACACGTTCCTTGAGAAGCCCATCTCATGGGTCACCACCACCATGGTCATGCCGCCCTTGGCCAGCTCGGCCATGAGCGCCAGAACGCCCTTGACGAGCTCAGGATCGAGGGCGGATGTTGCCTCGTCGAAGAACATGACCTCAGGCTTCATGGCCAGCGCCCGGGCAATGGCAACACGCTGCTGCTGCCCGCCGGAGAGATTCGCAGGCCGGGCATCGGCCTTGTGCTTGAGTCCCACGAGGTCCAGTTGCGCCAGGGCCTCTTCCCGTGCCTGGTCCTTGGGCATACCGCGCAGTTTGCGCAGGGCCAAGGAAACATTCTCCGCCACGGTCTTGTGCGGGAACAGGTTGAACTGCTGGAAAACCATGCCGATCCGCCGACGCAATTCATCCGGATTGTCCTTGAGCACTGAACGCCCGTCCAGCAGAATGTCCCCCTGCTCGGGTTCGATCAGCCGGTTCATGACCCGCAGGAGCGTGGACTTGCCTGAACCGGAGGGGCCTATCACGGAAGCCGTGGTGCCCTTCTCGACGTGCAGATCGATGCCGCGCAGGACACGGTTGGACCCGAAGGACAAGTGGATGTTCTTTGCGGTCAGCGTTCCGGAAACGAACTCGCTCATGCTTGGGCTCCCTTTCCGACGACGGCGGCAGCCTCGTCCGGTTCCTTCTTCTCGGGCCGGCCCGAGCGAAGACGGCGGTCAATCCAGTTCACGAAGTGCGTGAGCGGGATCGTCAATGCGAGGTAGAAGATGGCTGCGGCGACATACGGCGACAGGTTTCCACTGTTGGACGCCGCGTCCTTGCCGATCTGGAAAATCTCGCGCTCTGCCGCCACGAGCCCCAAGGTGAAGAGGAGGGACGATTCCTTGATCAGGGCGATGAACTGGTTGACCAATGCGGGAAGGACCCGCCGGACTCCCTGGGGGACGACCACCAGGCGCATGGAAGCGCCATAGCCGAACCCCAGGGCCCGCGTTGCCTCGAGCTGTCCCTTGTCGACGCTCTGGATCCCGGAGCGGAAGATCTCGCCGATGTACGCCGCCGACATCAGGGACAGCGCCGCGATGGCCAGCGGGTAGGGGCTCGTGGAACCTGTCAGCTGCTTGATGATCGGGCCGAAGCCGAGGCCAATCACCAGGATGGTAAGGACCGGCGGGAGCCCCCGGAGGATATCGGTATAGACGCGGGCGATCCACCGCGCCACTGCGTTCCGGGAGATCCCCATGAGGGCGAGCAGCATGCCGAGCACCGTTCCGATGACGCCGGATGTGACGGCCAAAACGAGGGTGTTCGGCAGCCCGACGGCGAACATCTTGGGAAGGACTTCGCCGATCGCCTTCCAGTCGAGGAAGGTCTCAGAGAGCAGTTTGAGGATATCCATGGAACGTCGGGCCTACTTGGCGGGAATCTGGACGGCCTTGCTGCCCGGCTTCCAGCCCTGCGGGGTCTGATCCGCCGTCGTCGGGCGGTCCTTGTACCACTCGGCGGTGAGCTTGGTCCACGTGCCGTCGGCGATCACTGCGTCAAGGCCCGAGTTGAGGGCATCGATCAGGGCCGTGTTGTCCTTGTTCACTGCGTAGGCGGTGAAGTTCTGGGTGTTGACGACCTTTTCGGCGATCTTGGTGTTGTCGCCATCCTTGACCTGGCCCGTGGCCTGCTGGGACGGAGCGACCCAGGCGTCCACTTGGCCGCTCTTCACGTTGGCGTAGACCGTGTTGTAGTCCGGAAAGCGGACGGGCTCCAGCTTCAGCGTGTTGGTGACGTAGTCGTCCTGGACGGTGCCCTGCACCACGCCGATGCGCACATCGGACTTCAGGTCCGCGAAGCCTTTGACCTTGGAGTCGGTCTTGGTCACGACGGCCATGTAGCCAAAGTCGTAGCCGTTGGTGAAGCCGACGGTCTCGCGTCGCTTGTCCGTAGTGGAGATCGAGGAGGATCCGACGTCGAACTGCTTGTTCTTCACCTGGGAGAGCAACGCGGAGAAGTCGGTGGAGGCGAACTCGACCTTGAGGCCCAGCTTGTCGCCAATGGCGCGCAGGAGCTCGTTGTCGTAACCCGTGAACTTGCCCGAGGGGTCGATGAAGATGTTGGGCGGGGCATCGGACAGGGTGCCGACGCGGAGGGTGCCGTCGGTGATGAGGCCTAGCTTGGACTTATCGATCTTGTCCAGCGGAGTGACATCCTTGGTGGTGTACTTGTCCAGCGTCTTCTGATCGCTGCCTTGGAGGGCATCGGTCGGCGAGGCGCTGCCAGTGCTGCCGGCTCCGCCACCGCAGGCGGCAAGGGAGACGGCGAGAACTGCAGCCACGGGGACAGCAGAGAACCACTTCAGGGCTTTGATTTTCATCAAGCAAATCACTTTCATCGGGGAACACACGTTCGTATCGAGATGGGCGGGGAACGCAGCCAAAGCAGGTTTGGGCCGCAATATCAGAAGTCGACCCGCCAAACTTAATTATGTCATCAGCATATTCAAGGATGAATTGGCGACAGTAGGACGCGTGATTTGCTCAAATCCCGAATTAAATTCACTATTCTTTGCGGATATGTTCTGAAACGCCGCGTCGTTTTGGGTAAGGAAGGAATCCGTGACTGGCGTCCAGCTGGCATTCAGGTAGCTCGGTAGATGTGACGTGCGTCCCATCATGCGGACGCAAGGAGACATGTCCAGTCCGTGGACCGTGTCGTTTGTCTATCCGCTCTAGAAGTCCCCGCGGCTGGCGTCTTCCGGGGGGAGCACCGGCCAGTTGCCTTCAATGACGGCTGTTGGTTTTGTCTTGCGCAGGTAGGTCTGGAAATCGGCGGCCTGCGCGGCCGCCCAATCGACCTGAAGGTGGTGCAGCTTGGAAGCGGGCATCTGCAGTTTCGGGAATTTGCCGGCCATGGCATCGAGGACACGCAGGGTGGCAAGGGCGTCTGCGGCCGAAGTGTGGGCGTTGTCCAAGTCCACTCCGTATTCCTCGCATAGCGCCGTCAAGGTCCGCTTGCCCTTGCGGTACCGGTCAACCTGCTTGTTCATGACGTACGGGTCAAGCACGGGGAACCGGGTCAGCTGGGGCACCCCATAGCGGGCGGATTCGGCGGCAAGGACAGTGAAGTCATAGCTGGCGTTGAACGCAATGACGGGCACGCCGTCGTCGAACAGTTCCTGTAGCGCGGCCGCAACTTCGCGTGTCACTTCTGCGGCCGGGCGGCCCTCGGCCCTCGCCTTTTCCGTAGTGATGCCGTGGATCTCACTGGCTTCCAGGGGGATCTCCACACCGGGATCCGCCAACCACTCGAGCTCCTTGACGACGCCGCCATTGTCTTCCACCACGGTGACGGAAGCGGTGACGATCCTGGCGGAACGGGAGTTCCGCCCCGTGGTCTCGAGATCGAATGCGGCGCGGGGGAGGGTGTTCCAGGAGCTCATGGTTCAACGCTACCGGCGCCCTCTGACAAGAACCGGAGCGACACTCCTTCTGCGCCGATCGGGCCACCTCTGCCTATACGCTGGAGGCATGCGGATGGAGTTTGTGACGGCGGTGTTGGCCGTCGTGGATCTCATGCCGCCCGGGGTTGCCGTATCCTACGGCGATGTTGCGGAACTTCTGGGCTCTGGTGGTCCACGGCAGATCGGGTCCGTCATGAGCCACCACGGGAGCGCTGTTGCGTGGTGGCGTGTGCTGCGTGCCAGCGGCGAAGCGCCGCCGGGCCTCGAAGCGGAGGCGTTGCGCCACTATGTGGACGAAGGAACGCCGCTGCGCGGCGCCTACGCGGAGTATCTGCGGACCGGCGATGGCCGCTGGCGGGTTGATTTGGGCTTGGCCCGGTGGGCTCCGACGGACCGCGATTTCGACAGTATCGATGTGATCTCTGCCCCACTCGAGCGTCAGCTCCATAAATTGTCGCTGCCCGATGATGAGATGACTCTGTGAGTCCAACACCGGCACCGCAATCAAAAACACCGCAAGCAAAAACATCGCAAGCAAAAACACCGCACGCGACAACGCAGCCTAAGTCAACCCAGCAAAAGCCAACACGGCAAACGCCGGCAAGGTTGCGCTTGCTTCCGCCGCGTGAGGTCCACTATGCAGCTCCCGTGTTCTCTGCCGACCAAGCTGCCGTCGTCGGGCTTCCGCACGGATCCGGGCCGGTATTGGTCCCGGGAGCGCCGGGCACCGGGAAGTCGACTGTGCTGGTGGAAACTGCTGTCCAGCGGGTTCAGCGCGATGGCGTGGATCCGGAACGGATCCTGATCCTGGCGCCGGGGCGGCATGCGGCGTCGGCGTTGCGGGACACTTTTACGGGGCGGCTGGACCGCAGCTTGAGTACGACGCCGGCACGCACCTGGGCGTCATACGCCTTCGATCTGATCCGGCGCGCCAAAGCCGAGGGAGTGCTGCCGCTGCAGCGGCCACCCAAGTTGCTCTCGGGACCGGAACAGGACCTCATCATCAAGGAGCTGCTGGAGGGGCACGCCAGGCCGGGCTTTGAGCTTCCTTGGCCCCAGGACTTGGCAGCGGCGTTGCCCACGCGGGGCTTCCGGCAGGAGATCCGGCAGCTCTTTGACCGCATCATCGAATCCGGCCGCACGGCGGAAGACCTCACGGCGCTTGCGTACGAATGCGGCCGACCGGACTGGATCGCCGCGGCGGAGCTGTACACGGAATACCGCGATGTCTTGGATCTGCGCATGCCGGAGGCTTTCGATCCGGCAGGAATCATCACGGCGGCGCGCCAGATCTTCCAGGATTCCCCCGGGTTCCTCGCGGCGGAGCGCGAGCGGCTGCAATTGATCCTGGTGGATGACATCCAGGAGGCGAATCCTGCGGTTTTTGAACTTCTCGCGGACATTGCCGAGGGCAAGGACGTTCTCGTGGCGTCTTCTCCGGACACCGTGGTCCAGGGGTTCCGCGGTGCCCGCCCGGACCTTGTTGCCGAACTGCCACGGCTCCTGGGCGGGCTTGAGAACAGTGTGCGGGAGCTTCCGCTCTGGCACACCCACCGGCATCTCCCGGAGCTCGCGAAGGCCTGGACCGGCCTGGCGGCGCGTATTTCGCAACGGGCGGGTGGCCAATTGGCGCGGCGTCTGGATCCCCTGCCTGCGTTGGTGGAGGCGCGTGCCGGAAGTACGCAGGCTACTGGCCGGGTGGAAGCGCACGTCCTTCCCTCCGCAGTACACGAACTGCGTTACGTAGCACAGCGCATTCTTGAAGCACAGCTGCGTGAGAACCACGAGTTCGGTGACATCGCAGTGATTGTGCGCAACGGGGGGCAACTGGCGCAATTGCAGCGCTACCTGGGAGGCCAAGGAATTCCCGTCCGCGTCCCGGTTGCGGATTCCGCCGTCCGCGACGAAGTGGCAGTCCGTCCCCTGCTCGAGGTGTACAGCGTGGTGCTGGACGCAACGAAACTGACGCCCGAATCCGCGGTCTCGCTTCTCACGTCGAGGATTGGGGGAGCTACCGCCATCGAGTTGCGCCGCCTGCGGCAATCCCTGCGCAGGGAGGAATTGCTGGGCGGCGGTGGACGGTCCAGCGATTCGCTGCTCGTCGAGGCTTTGCTGGAGCCTGGCGCCCTCGGTTCTTTGGGTATCGAGGGTAGCTCGGCACGGCGCTTGGCCCGCATGATCGCGGCAGGACGCCTGGCTGCCACCGACCCTGGGGCCAACGCGGAGACGGTGTTGTGGGCGTTGTGGCAGGCCACCGGGCTCGCCTCGCGGTGGACGGAATTGGCGCTCGACGGCGGCGCTGCGGACGCCCGCGCGGATCGCGACCTTGACGCCATGATGGCTTTGTTCCACACCGCCGAGCGCTATGTGGACCAACTTCCGGGTTCCGGCCCCGAACAGTTCCTGGAGTATTTGCTCAGCCAGGAACTACCGATGGACACCCTTGCGGCGAGGGCCCAAGTGGAGGAAGCCGTCGAGCTGATGACGCCGGCAAGCGCGGCCGGGCGGGAGTGGCCCGTGGTGATCGTCGCGGGCTTGCAGGAAGGCGTCTGGCCCAACACGAGGCTCCGCGGCGAACTCCTCGGAAGTACATTGTTCGCCGATGCCGTGGAGCATGGTGTTGAACACGCCTTGCAGCGGGGACCCCTCAGCCGGCTGCGGGATATCCGCTACGACGAATTGCGCAGCTTCTCCACAGCCGTTTCGCGGGCTCGGGAAGTCCTTATCTGCACGGCAGTTTCTTCCGAGGATGAGCAGCAATCGGCCTTCCTCGATTACGTCGCGCCCCTCGATCCGGGACAATACCGCCGTGAGTTCACGCCGGTAGACCGGCCCATGACCCTGCGGGCCCTGGTGGCCGAGCTGAGGCAGCGTGTCCAGCCCGACGACGCGGGACTGGCCCGGCCAGGCGTTGCAGGAGAGGCGGTCGAAGCTGCCCGGGTTCTGGCCTATCTGGCCACTGCGGAACCTCCAGTGCCGGGAGCACATCCGGATTCCTGGTGGGGATTGGCACCACTGAGCAGCGAGGAGCCGGTAGTCCCGAAGGGCGGTACTGTGTTCGTTTCCCCCTCGAAAGTTGAGACCGTCCACAAATCGCCGTTGGATTGGTTTGTCCAGGCGGCGGGTGGCGAAGCCGCTACCGACTTTGCCCGTAGCCTTGGAACTTTGGTCCACGCGATTGCCCAGGAGCTGCCGGATGCATCCGGTGGCGAGTATGTCGCCGAGCTCGTGCGACGCTGGCCGACTCTTGGCATGAAGGACAACTGGGAGGGCAGGCTGGACTTCCAACGTGCGGAGCAGATGGTCCGGAAGCTTGCCCAATACGTCCTTGTCATGCGGAGCGAAGGCCGAAGCCTTACCGGGGTGGAACAGGACTTCGAGGTCCCCCTTCCCGCGGTACACCTTGGCGACGTTGTTGGCGATCCTGACGCTACCCGGGATGCCGTGCTTCGGGGACAAGTGGACCGCTTGGAAATAGACCAGGAGGGTCGGCTGGTGATTGTCGACCTTAAGACGGGCAAGCGCCAGCCCAGCAAAGCTGAATTGGCGAAGCACCCGCAGTTAGGTGCCTACCAGGCGGCGGTGCTGCACGGGGCATTCCAGGGCCTGCCGGTTCCGGGGGGCGCGGTCCTGGCACAGCTTGGTACGAAGACCAAGACGCCGGCCATCCAAGCGCAAGAGCCCCTGGACCCCGGCGACAACTGGGCGCAGGACCTTGTCAGCGAGGCCGCCGTGCTCATGGCCGGAGCCAGCTTCGAGGCGCGCCACGATCCTTCAAAAGGCAGCCACGGAGGCCACGGCTGCCGACTACCCGATATCTGCCCGTTGTGCGCCCGGGGAAAGCAGGTTACCGAATGACCGTCCAAACACTCGCCGGAATCGGGACTGGAGATACCGCCGGGGATGCCGCGGTATTACCCGAACCTCGATTCTCGCCTGGCGAATTGGCGGAGGTCCTGGGCGAACGGAACCGCCCCACGGAAGAGCAGTCCGCCATCATTGCGTCGCCTTTGACCCCGCGGCTGGTCATCGCGGGCGCGGGATCCGGGAAAACCGCAACCATGGCGGACCGCGTGGTGTGGCTTGTGGCCAACGGGTGGGTCCGCCCCGAAGAAGTCCTCGGCGTCACCTTCACCCGCAAGGCCGCGGGGGAGTTGGCAAGCCGGATCCGCGCCAAATTGGCCACGCTTCAGCGCATCGCCGCCGAGGACAAAGGACAGCACGGTTTCCCCGAGGGAGTTGCAGGCTCCGACGAACTTGAGCCCAAAGTGTCCACGTACCACTCCTATGCCAGCGGGATCGTGGCCGACTACGGCCTGCGTTTGGGGATCGAACGCGATGTGGTTCTGCTGGGTGGTGCCCAGGCCTGGCAGCTTGCGAGTGAAATAGTTGAGGCATACGACGGCGACTACGAGCACTTCATCGCTGCCAAGTCCACGCTGGTCAGCGCCGTGATGCAGTTGGCCGGCGAGTGCGCCGAGCATTTGCGTGAGCCAGCCGAAGTTCAGCGCTGGTTGATGGACCGGGTGTCTGAATTCGCCCAATTGCCGTATGTGTCCGGCGCCAAAAAGAATCCAAGCCAAGCTTCCGGCGATCTCGGCTCCATGTTGCGCACGCGGGCCAGCGTTGCGGACATGGTGGGGCGTTACCAAGAGGCCAAGAGGAACCGCGGGGTCCTGGACTTCGGCGACCTCGTAGCGCTCGCTGCGAAAATTGCCCAGGACATACCATTGGCCGCTTCCACCGAGCGGGCCCGCTACAAGGTGGTGTTGCTGGATGAATTCCAGGACACCTCGCACGCCCAACTGGTTCTTTTCTCCCGCCTATTCGGGGGAGGGCACGCCGTGACGGCGGTGGGGGACCCCAATCAATCCATCTATGGGTTCAGGGGGGCTTCGGCTGGCCAACTCTTCCATTTCGTCCAGGAATTCCCGGTCCGGGTACATGACAGCTTGGGAACGGCATCCCTTGCCACCGCACCCACTTCATACTTGACCACCGCATGGCGGAACGGACGCAACATCCTGGCTGCGGCCAACGTCATTTCGGCGCCGCTCAACAGCGCGGTCTCTGAGCGAGCGGCTTCGAATGGGGGAGCCCCGGGTACAAGAACCTTGGACGGCTCCGTGGCAGTACCGCCTCTCCAGCCGAGCCCAGCAGCTGTGAACGGCAACGTAGTTCTCGGACGCTTTGCCACGGACGAAGACGAGGCGGCAGCGATCGCCCGGGGCGTCCGCCGTTACCGCCGCACAGTCTTTGAAAGCGAGGCCGATGGCGCGCCCGTTTCGCCCACTATGGCCGTCCTCTGCCGCCGCCGCGCACAGATGGAGTGCTTGCGGCGTGAATTCGAGGTCCAGGGGATCCCGTACGAGATAGTGGGTCTCGGCGGGCTGCTCGACACTCCAGAAATAGTGGATCTGGTGGCCGCGCTGCGGATCCTGGCCGATCCCGGCCGCTCCGACGCATTGATGCGTCTTCTGGCAGGAGCCCGGTGGAGGATAGGGACGGCAGATCTCATGGCATTCCGGGACTGGTCCCAATTCCTGGCCAGACGGCGCTCACAAAGCGTCTCGGGAGACGGCGGAACCGATGCTTCGGCAAATGCGGACGAAAGCCCCGCGCAGAAGGCCATGGAGAGCGACATTACGGACGCAGCCAGCCTTGTGGAGGCATTGGATGTCCTTCCGCGCCCGGGATGGACCTCAGGCCACGGACGCTCCCTCAGTCCACTGGCTTTGGAACGTCTCGGCCGGCTGTCAGCTGAACTTCGGAACCTCCGCGGATTCATGGGAGATGATCTCTCCACCCTGCTTGGCGAAGTGGAACGGGCGATGTTGCTGGACATCGAGGTCGCAGCGAAACCCGGCACGAGTATCCACCAGGCTCGTCGGAACCTGGACGCATTCCACGACGCCGCTGCGAGCTTCCTACGAACCTCGCAGCGCGTGGACCTCCTGGCTTTCCTTGCGTGGCTTGAGGCCGCCGCCGCCGAAGAGGGTGGCTTGGATATGGCAGACGCAGAGGTGAATCACGAGGCCGTGCAATTGCTGACGGTCCACGCTTCCAAGGGCTTGGAATGGGATGTTGTGTTTGTGCCCGGGCTCAATGCCGGAGCTTTCCCGAGCAACCGGGACTCCCGATGGAGCAGCGGTACCGCCGCCCTGCCATGGCCCCTCCGCGGCGACCGGGCAGACCTTCCTCAATGGGACCTGGACCAATCGGACCAGAAAGGTTGGCTGGACGCTGAGAAGGACTTCAAATCGGAGGTCCAGCATCATGGCGAGGCTGAGGAGCGGCGGCTCGCGTATGTTGCGTACACGCGCGCGAAGTACGTCCTGTGGGCATCGAGTGCCGCCTGGAACGGTTCCCGGGCAGGCATTGCGGAGACATCGCCGTTCCTTGCCGAGCTGGCATGCCTCGCCGATGAAGCAGCTGACGACGCCGGTGGAGCGTCGATCGCCTCCATTCACCCCCAGTCGCTCAGTGAAGACGCCCTGCCCACGGAGAGCCCCTTGACGGTCGGCACGGAAGTGGCGCTCTTCCCCTATGATCCGCTCGAAGGCCCCAGCGATCCTCGCACCGGGGAACGGCTCCGGCTGGTACCGGGGCGCCGGGCCGCCATGGAGGCCGCGGCAACCCGGGTCAGGGACGCCATCGAGGCGCTTCGGGAGGATGTGCCACTGGTCATCGATGACCCGCAAATATCCCTCCGTGGCGCGGCAGGCGGCTGGGCTGCCGAGGCAGAGTTGTTGTTGGAACGGCAATCGCGGCGTAAACCGGTCCAGGACGTCCATTTGCCAGGGCACATCTCTGCGTCCATGTTCGTCGATCTGGGAGATGATCCTGGGGCGGTCCTCGCGCAGCTCCGGCGCCCGGTGCCGCGGCAACCCGGCATCTCCGCACGCAAAGGCACCGCTTTCCATTCGTGGGTGGAAGAATACTTCGGAACCAGCGGCACGCTGGACCTCGACGAAGCACCCGGTTCCGATTCCCACATCGACGAAGCCTACGGACTCGAAGACATGGTGGCGACGTTCACCAACTCGGAATGGGCACACCGGGCCCCGGCATTCGTTGAAGTTCCCGTGGAGACACGCATCGGGGACGTCGTGGTGCGTGGCAGGATCGATGCCGTCTTCCTCGGGACTGACGGCACTTGGGAACTGGTGGATTGGAAGACGGGTAGCCGCCCGGCTGGAAAGCAGCTCGCCACCCGCGCCGTGCAACTTGCCATCTACCGCTTGGCATGGGCGCGCCTCAAGGGAGTGCCCTTGGAAAAGGTCAGCGCAGCGTTCTACTACGTTGCCGAAGACGCTGTGGTGAGGCCCCACGATCTGGGCAAGGCCGAAGAACTGGAGAACATCATCGCCTCCGCGCTGGGCGGCGGCTAACGTAACGCCTGGGGGCGCTGAAAAAAACTTGGGGGCGCCGAAAGAAGCTAGACGTCCTTGGTGTCCTGCAGGGGAGCGGGTTCCACTACCTGGAGGGCCGTCGTCGACGTGTCTTCTGTCTCGGATGGCGCCTCCGGCGTCGATTCGGCACCGCTCGCGGGTTCTGCTGGAAGCACAGGGGCCGTTTCCGGCAACGGTTGTACGGTAACTGCCGGTGCAGTGATGTCTGGTACGGGTACCACCGTAACCGATGGGGTTGCGGCTTCCGTCGTCGGACCGGCTGGCTGAATGGCCTCCGGGATGGCTGCCGCACTTACCGCGGGCTTCACGGGGTCCTCGCCTGGAGCCGCGGCTTCCTCGGCTGCCAAGGCGTTCTGTTCCTCGATATCGTCGGCGAGGGACGTGAGCATGGCCTCAGCCTCGGCCGTCATTTCACTGTGGCCTGCCGCCAAGGCCTTGACGAGATACTGTGCCAGGGCGAATTCGGCGAGAAGGGCTGAACGACGCAACAGGTGGCCATCAGGGGTGTCCCGCCGGGCTTTCGTATAGTGCCGCAGCACGGACTCCACAAATGCTTGTTCGTTCGAGGCCACGAGCCAGGCGAAGTCATCGGCAGGATCGCCGATGCGGAGCTCGGTCCATCCCGTCACGGCCGTGACACTGTCGCCGTCGATCAACAAATTGTCCTCATGGAGATCGCCGTGAACCACGCACGGGTTGAAGCGCCACAGCGCCACGTCCTCAAGTGCGTGCTCCCAACGGCGCAGCAGGGCAGGCGGAATCTTGCCCGTGGTGGCGGCCTGGTCCAGCTCGTTCAGCTTGCGCTGGCGGAATTCGTTCGCCGTGTAGCTGGGAAGATCGGCGTTGTTGACGATGGGCTGGGGGAGGTCATGGATGGCCGCCAGTGCGGTCGCGATCTCCTTGGCCAAGGTGTCATTGCACGTGGACAGCTCTTCGATGCTGCGGGTGGACCCGCCCAAGTGGGCGTAGACAAAGGTGCTCAGTGCACCTTGGCGCACTGTCCCGGCCACAGTCGGCATTAGGAAGGGCAGCTCGGCCCGGATGGCCGGGGCGAAGGCACGCAGGATCATGAATTCGGTCTCCAGCCGGGCGCTGGCTTCCGGATGGCGTGGTGAACGAACGCGCCAACGTTTGCCTTCCGAGTCCAGCAGAAGCGCCGAATCGAAATCGGCAGCATCATCCGGGGCGGAGGCGGCAGCCGTCGGCGTCAGGCCGGGCACCGCCGCAGTTGCTATGGCGGCCAGTTCGAACGGTGTTCTTCTCACGTGTTCCACGGTAGATTGACTGACGCCTGTGGGAGCGATGCAGTGCGGCGAGTCTTGAGATCCGCAAGAAATCAGCAGGCAAGCAGTGTGCGGCGTCGATAGATCCAAATGTTATTTGTCGGTGGGAGTCAGTACGGTAGGTACATGAGTTTCACCGAGTTCCGGGCACCGGCAAATCACCTGATAGACACCGTGCTTCCGGTGCGCGCCGCCATGATTGACCGGGGATCGGCCGAGCGCATGAAGTCAGGCATGCTTGACCACGTGATCTCCTCAGGCAAGGCCAAGGCCATGGTGTTGTCGCAGCGCCAAGCCTTGGTTGTCGATGACACCCTGTGGCTTGGTGACGCCGAGCCGCTTTTTGAAACCCTTCAGGCGGCCGGTGGACCGCTCACCGCCGTCTATCTCGGCCGGACGCTGGCTCCCTCATCGGTTCCCGCGCAAACACCCATCGTCCTCTTTGTGCCCAGGGAGCCGATCGCTCCTGGAACGGCGGGGCTTCCGGCCGATGGTACCTGGACAGGATTCCGGGACATCGCTGCGCGCCTTGGTTCCATCGACACTGCCTTGTTTGTCGAGGCCAGCGCCATTTCCAATTGGCATGCCACCCACACCCACTGTCCGCAGTGCGGGACTCCGACCGGAATTGAGGCCGGCGGTTGGGTGCGCCGGTGCCCGCGGGACAATTCCGAACACTATCCGCGGACAGACCCGGCCATCATTGTCACGGTGGTTGGCTCGGACGGCAGGTTGTTGCTCGGCGGAGGCGGGCCCGTTGACGCCAAGAACTATTCCACGTTGGCCGGCTTCGTTGAGCCAGGCGAATCGCTCGAACAGGCCGTTGTGCGGGAAATCGGTGAAGAGGTTGGTGTGCGGGTCACCGCTTGCCAGTATCTGGGCTCCCAGTCGTGGCCGTTTCCGGCCTCCCTCATGCTCGGGTTCACTGCCACCACGGACGACGCCGAAGCCCGGCCCGACGGCGTCGAGGTCACCCGGGCGCGCTGGTTCAGTCGCGCGGAACTCCAAGCAGCCGTGCTCGCCGGCGAGATCACGATCTCCACGAGGCTTTCGATTGCGCGTTCCCTGATCGAGCACTGGTACGGCGGCGTCATCGAGGATCTCCAGCCGTGACAGACGGTATTTTCAGCGACACCGTTTCACTCGAGGACCGGATACTCGGCGGTCTTGACGCCGAGCAGAGGGAAGTCGCCAGCAACCTCAAAGGGCCCATGTGTGTCCTCGCTGGAGCGGGTACGGGAAAAACGCGGGCAATTACCCACCGCATCGCCTACGGCGTCCACTCCGGCGTATACAGCCCCCAGCGTCTTTTGGCTGTTACCTTCACCTCCCGTGCCGCAGCCGAAATGCGCAGCCGGCTCCGGGATCTCGGCGTCGGAAACGTCCAAGCCCGTACTTTTCACGCTGCTGCGCTCAGGCAATTGCAGTTCTTCTGGCCGCAGGCCATCGGTGGGGTCCTGCCGAACTTGCTGGACCACAAGGCGAACATGATCGCCGAAGCTGCCCGTCGTCTCCGGCTGAGTACGGATCGGGCTTCCATCCGTGACCTTGCGGCCGAAATCGAGTGGGCCAAGGTTTCCATGTTGACCCCCGCCAATTATTTGGAGAACGCCCACGGCCGGGGCACCCCGGGTGGTTTCGACCTCACCGCCGTCGCAAGGGTCTTCCAGTCCTACGAGGACGTGAAAACCGACCGCAACGTGATCGACTTCGAGGACGTGCTGTTGATCACCGTCGGCATTCTCCAGGAAGATCCCAAGGTGGCGGCAACAGTCCGCGAGCAGTACCGGCACTTCGTCGTGGACGAGTACCAGGACGTTTCCCCGCTGCAGCAGCGGCTTCTGGAACTGTGGCTTGGTGGTCGCGACGAACTCTGCGTCGTGGGCGACTCCAGTCAGACCATTTACTCCTTTACCGGCGCCTCGCCCCAGCATCTTCTTGGCTTCAAGGGCCGGTACCCCGCGGCGACGGTCGTGAAACTGGTTCGTGACTACCGTTCCACGCCCCAAGTGGTGAAGTTGGCGAACGAGCTTCTGGGGTCCCGCCGCAGCGGTGGAACGGTGGCCGACGCCGCGTGGGCAAAGCCATTGCAACTGGTGGCCCAGCGTCCCGCCGGTCCGGAGCCGCGGTTCATGGAATGTCCCGACGACGAAGCCGAGGCAGCGGTTGTCGCCGGCCGGATCCGGGAATTGATCGACGCCGGCACCAAGGCGAGCGAGATTGCCGTGCTTTTCCGCACGAACGGACAATCGGAAGCCTACGAACAAGCACTCGCCTCGGCGGGAATCGGTTACCAGCTGCGAGGCGGTGAGCGATTCTTCGCCCGTAAGGAGGTCCGGGATGCCATTCTGCAGCTGCGCGCCGCGACGCGTGCCGTGGCCGAGGACTCTGCCAAGGAGCCGCTCGGCCAACTGGTGCGGGACATTGTGGCTTCGCTCGGGTACACCGATGCTGCCCCGCACAGCGGCGGCGCCCTGCGCGAACGCTGGGAATCGCTGGCAGCCTTGGTTGCGCTCGCAGACGAGCTAGCCATTAGCCGTGGGCCGGAATTCACCTTGATGGAGTTCGTCAACGAACTCCAGGAACGTTCGGTGGCCCAACACGCGCCGACGGTTCAAGGCGTCACCCTCGCATCATTGCACGCCGCGAAGGGCCTGGAATGGGACGCTGTGTTCCTCGTGGGATTGAGTGAGGGCCTCATGCCTATTTCCTTCGCCGACACTCCGGAGAGCGTGGACGAGGAGCGCCGTTTGTTCTACGTCGGAATCACACGGGCCCGCGAGCACCTCACTTTGTCCTGGTCCACGGCCCGCACACCGGGTGGCCGCGCCAACCGCAAGCCTTCGCGCTTCCTCGACGGGCTGCGCCCCGATTCGGTGCTTGGAGCCACCGCGCGCAGCCGCGCCACGCCACGGCGCAAGGCGGTGGCACCGGCGTCGTGCAGGGTCTGCGGCACCATGCTCGCAACCGGCGCCGAACGCAAAGTGGGACGCTGCAGCCAGTGCCCGCCTACATACGAGGAACAGACCTTCGAGGCTTTGCGCCAATGGCGCAAAGAAGAGGCACTAAGCAACGAGGTTCCCGCCTACGTGGTGTTCACGGACGCGACCTTGACCGCCATCGCCGAAGCCAGGCCCGCTTCGCTCGAGGAACTGGCGAAGCTTGCGGGCGTAGGGCCTTCGAAGCTGGAAAAGTACGGTGAAGCCGTGTTGGCGGTCCTGGTCGAGAACGGGTCGGCCTGATGGCGCGCGGCGCTGACCAGTCCGCATTGCCGCTGACTACCGACGACGGCGCGCCGGTTGTCGTTCGCCGCTCAGCCCGCCGCCGTCGCACGGTGGCCGCTTTCTGGGAGGACGGGAAAGCGGTGGTTGCGATCCCTGCCCACTTTACGAAGGCGCAAGAGAGCGAATGGGTCCGGCGGATGCTGGACAAACTCAAACGCCAGGGGGAGAAACAGAGCCGAGGCGCTGGACGGAGGCGTCCTGCCAGCGATGCCGTCCTGGCCGGGCATGCCGCTGAACTGTCGGCACGGTATCTGGGCGGACGTGCCAGGCCGGCGTCGGTCCGCTGGGTCAGCAACCAGAAGTCCCGTTGGGGTTCGGCAACGCCGGCGGACGGGACCATCCGGATTTCCGACAAGCTCCGGGCCATGCCCCAGTGGGTGATCGACTACGTGTTGCTACACGAACTCGCACATCTTCTGGTTGCCGGGCACAACCACGCGTTTTGGAGGTTGCTGGAGGCGTATCCCGAAACGCAGCGGGCCAAGGCGTTCCTGGAGGGCGTTGCCTTTGCGACGTCGCGCGGTCTTGGATCGGATGAACAAGACGCCGACGCCTATTAAGCCGTCCCTGATGAGGGACAGCGCTTCGAAGCCTCGGACGGTTAGGCCTTGGGCTCGCCTGGCTCCGTGTTGTCAGGGGAGTTTCCGTCTTCGGGCTTTGGAGCCTCCGGAGTGCCCTCTGTGTTCCCCTCATCCTTCGGAGTGTCGTAGCCCCCCTCAAGGAGCTTCTGCAGGGCATCGTCTACCTCGGTATCGCTAGCTTCAGCGAGGCGACGCCGTTCGGTGAAGCCCTTCGGGTCGTCGAGGTCATGGGCCGTGGGGAGCAAATCCGGGTGCTGCCAGATGGCATCGCGGCCAGCGATTCCACGTTCGTCCTTCAGCACAGCCCACAGTGTGGCGGCTTCGCGGAGTCGCCGTGGGCGCAGTTCCAGTCCCACCAGCGAAGCGAACGCATGCTCGGCGGGTCCTCCGGTGGCGCGACGCCGACGCACCGTTTCGCGGAGTGCGACGGCGGATGGCAGCACGTTCTCGGTCGCAGCGGCCGTGAGTTCGTCCACCCAGCCCTCAACAAGCGCCAAGGCAGTTTCGAGTTTCTCCAGTGCCGCTGCCTGTTCAGGAGTGCGTTCGGGCGTGAACACTCCTTGTGAGAGGGCTTCTTGAATGCCCTCGGGGTTGCCGGGGTCCAATTCGCGGGCGAGCTCCTCGACGCGCGACATGTCAATATGGATTCCCCGGGCGTAAGCTTCGATCGCCCCGAGGAGGTGGCCGCGGAGCCAGGGAACCTGCACGAACAGCCGGGCATGCGCGGCTTCCCGCACGGCGAGGAACAAGCGGACGTCGGTCTCGGGGACACTCAGGCCTTCGCCGAATTTAGCCACGTTGGCTGGCAGGAGGGCCATCTCGAGATCAGCAAGTGGAACGCCGATGTCGGTGGAGCTGACCACTTCGGCCGACAGCGCGCCGATGGCCTGGCCCAGTTGCATGCCGAAGATGGCTCCCCCCATGTTCTGCAGCATGGATGAGGTGCCACCCATCATGGTCTTCATTTCTTCCGGCATCTGCTGGGTCAGCGCGTCGGAGAGCGCATTGGCGATGCTGTTGGCCACGGGCTCTGTGAGCCTTTTCCAGGTAGCGAGGGTGGCTTCCACCCACTCAGCGCGGGACCACGCACGGCCGATCAAGCCCGTTGCCTGAAGATCGGTGACAGGGTCCAACCAGAGTTCCGCGAGCCGGAGTGCCTCGTCGACTTCGCGGGTCTGCAGCGCATTTACCGACGGATCCGTGCCGGCGGCGGCAACACGGCGGGCATTTTCGTGCGCGAGTTGCCAATTGACGGGGCCCTCGGAAGTGGAGCTCATCATCGCCTGCACTTGGGCGAACATTTGCTGCAGCATATTGGGATCGCTAGGCAGCCCCGCGGCCTTCGCCAACTCTGCGGGGTCGATGTCGCCCATGCCTTGCCCGCCCATGAGTTTCTTCAGCATTTCAGCTAAGGGATCCTGGGGTGATTCGTCTCCATTGGAGGGCGTGTTGGGGTTGGAGGTCATGGTGCCGCCGATCGTCGGTGTGACTGGTGATCACTTTCAAGGTACCGCGAGGACCGGGGGCTGTCTGCCTCAGGGACGCGTCGTTCGCTCTAGGCAAAGCATGACTGGCAGGTGCAGCAAGTAGGGTGGATCGTTGGTATGTTTACTGGCCTCCACTCGAGGGGGCGAAACGGTAGCGTTGGGCACGGTGTTCCCGGCGCGGAGAGGTCCTTCATTGACTAGTTTGCCGAGCTCCGGAGCTGCCGGGGATCCCGGACAGCCTCTCGATTCCTCCAACTCGCCGTCCGCTCCAATCCCGCAGGACCCTTCCTTGGCGGAAGAGCAGCCCCACGCGCCGAATCCGGCGAAGCGCCGGGACGGTCGGTACTACGCGATGTTGGTCTCCGGTGCCCTGACCGTTGTGTTGGGTATCGCCGCTGCCGTTCTCCCCGCTCCTTACGTCGTGGAGTCGCCGGGACCGACGTTCAACACCCTGGGTGTGGACCACAACAAGCCGGTCATCAGCATCACGGGGCATGCGACGTATCCCGCGAAAGGAAGCCTGGACCTGACCACGGTCTACATCAACGGTGGACCCAACGGACCCGTGAGCATTTTCGAGGCGTTTCAAGCCTGGCTGGATGGCTCCAAGGCCGTGTACCCCGAAGAACTGCTTTATCCCAAGGGCGTCACCAAGCAGCAATCCGAACAGGAAAGCGCGCTTGCCATGACCACCTCGCAGGAGAACGCCGTTGCCTCCGCCCTCCAGGAAGAGAACATTCCGTTCGGGCAGAAGCTTGAAGTCGCAGGGTTGTCCGACGGCTCGGCCTCGGCAGGCAAACTCCAAACAGGAGATGTGTTCACCTCGATCAACGGCAAAGCGATCACGTCGCTCAGCGTGGTCCAGACGGCTCTCTCCGACGGCGCAGGCGCGCCCGCAGCCGTCGTCGTCGATCGGAACGGCAAACCGGTGACGGTGGACATCACCCCGGGCAAGAGCTCAAGTGGAAAGTACATCCTGGGGGTTCTGTTGCAGTACAAGTTCACGTTCCCGTTCGACGTCAAGATTTCCTTGGACCAGGTGGGTGGGCCGAGCGCCGGCATGATGTTCGCGCTCGGCATCATTGACAGCATCACGCCCGGCGACCTCACGGGTGGCAAGCATGTGGCGGGTACTGGCACGATTTCCCCCGACGGAACCGTGGGACCCATTGGCGGAATCGCCCAGAAAATGCGAGGAGCCCGCAACGGCGGAGCCACGCTTTTCCTCGCCCCGGCCGCTAATTGCGACGAGGTTGTGGGACACATTCCGGACGGGCTGCAGGTGGTCAAAGTGGAGACCCTGGCGGATGCAAAGTCAGCTGTTGAACGACTCGCCTCGGGCCAGGATATGTCCCGCCTCCCGACCTGCTCCAACAACTAGACTGATGATGGAACTTAGCTCCACCGCCACTCGTGGCACTAATGCCGGTTTCCGCCATTAGTGCCCGGCACGGAGCCGACGAACACACGCACTGATGACCGTTAACTGACGACCAGCGATGAGGTACCAAGTTTGTCCCGTCCAGCCAGCACCAGCCCGCCCGGAAGACCGACGCGGAGACGGGGTGCCCTCACTCCGACCTTGATCATCGTGGCCGTCGCGGTGGTGGGGTTCATCTTCTTCGCCAACGTGTGGACAGATGTCCTCTGGTACCAGCAGCTGGGCTTCTTCGAGGTCTATTTCAAAGAGAACCTCTCCCGGATCCTGATCTTCCTGGCGGGCTTCGTCCTGATGTCCGTGCCGGTTTTCTACGCGATCCGCGTCGCCTACCATGCCCGGCCGGTCTATGCTCCGGATGCCGAGGTCAGGGACAACCTGAACCGTTACCAGGCCCAACTTGAACCCGTACGCCGCGTGGTCATGATCGGCATCCCCGGGCTGTTCGGGCTGTTCGCCGGGAGCGCTGCCGCGAGCCAGTGGCAAACGGTGCTTCTGTTCTTCAACCAAGTGCCGTTCGGCCAGACCGATCCTCAATTTGGCCTGGACATCAGCTTCTATCTCATGACCTTGCCGTTCCTTGGCTTTGTCACGGGCTTCCTCATGAGTGTTGTGGTGATTGCCGGGATCGCCGGAATCCTGACCCACTACCTCTACGGCAGTATCCGGCTCATGGAGCGGGGCATCTTCACGAGCCGCGCGGCCCAGATCCACTTGGCCGTGACCGGTGCGATTTTCCTGTTGCTGCTTGGAGCCAACTTCTGGCTCGACGTCTACGGAACCGTCCAAAACAACGGCGGGCATTGGGCGGGTGCCCTCTACACTGACGTCAATGCGGTGATTCCCACGAAGACCATCCTCGCGGTTGCCGCGGGCTTGGTGGCGATCCTCTTCATTGTGGCGGCCGTGATTGGCCGTTGGCGATTGCCCGTCATCGGCACGGCCATGCTGATCATCACCTCCATACTCGCCGGCGGGGTCTACCCGTGGGTCATCCAGCAGTTCCAGGTCCGTCCTTCGGAGCAGACACTGGAAAACAAGTACATTGACCGCAATATAACCATGACCCGGGCCGCTTATGGTTTGGACAAGATCCAGGTATCCCCTTACAACGCCACTACGGATGCCAAGACCGGCGCTCTTGCCAAGGATGCGCAGACGACCGCCAATATCCGGCTGCTGGACCCGAACCTGGTCTCTTCGGCGTTCTCCCAGCTGGAGCAGTACCGGCCGTACTACCAGTTCCCGAAGTCCTTGAACGTTGACCGCTACACCGTGGACGGCAAGACCCAGGACACCGTCATTGCGGTCCGCGAGTTGAATCAGGACGGGTTGAACGCCAGCCAGCAGACCTGGGTCAACCGGCATATCGTCTACACGCACGGTTACGGCGTGGTGGCCGCCAAGGGCAACACGGTCACCGTTGACGGCAAGCCGGACTTCCTGTTGTCCGGCATCCCGTCCATGGGCACTCTCGGTAATGATGCGAGCTATCAACCCCGCATCTACTTCGGTGAAGATTCTCCGGACTACTCGATTGTCGGTGCCCCGGACGGCGCTCCGCACCGCGAGCAGGACCGTCCGGCCGCGACGGACAGCACCACTGAAACCCAGTACACATTCACCGGCAACGGTGGCCCCAACGTGGGTAACTGGTTCAACCGCCTCCTGTACTCCATCAAGTTCCAGTCCTCGGATCTGCTGCTCTCGGACGGCGTCAATGAGAAGTCGCAGATTCTCTATGACCGGACCCCGCGCGAGCGAGTCGAAAAGGTCGCGCCGTACTTGACGGTAGATGGCAGCGCTTATCCTGCCGTGGTCGACGGGCGGGTGAAGTGGATTGTGGATGGTTATACCACCAGCCAATACTTCCCGTACTCCCAGCAGCAGCAACTGCAAACCGCTACGGCCGACTCGCAGACGACCTCCGGACGCACTGCGCTCTTACCGAACAACACCGTCAACTACATCAAGAACTCGGTCAAAGCTACTGTTGATGCCTATGACGGCTCAGTGACGCTGTACGCCTGGGATGACCAGGACCCCATCCTGAAGTCGTGGCAGAAGGTTTTCCCTAGCACTATCAAACCGATTTCGGAGATGTCCGGACAGCTGATGAGCCACGTGCGGTATCCGGAGGATCTCTTCAAGGTCCAGCAAGAGTTGCTTGGGCGGTACCACGTGACCAATGCGGACAGCTTCTACCAAAACAACGACGCGTGGAGTGTCCCGAACGACCCCACCGTCTCGGATCCCGTCCGGCAGCCTCCCTACTACCTGTCCCTGCAGATGCCTGGCCAGACCAAGCCGGCCTTCCAGCTGACGTCGTCCTTCATCCCGCAGGTGGTTAACGGCAACGCTCGGAACATCCTGTACGGGTTCCTTGCCGCTGATTCCGACGCCGGCAGCCAGAAGGGGGTGAAGGCGGACTCGTATGGCCAGTTGCGATTACTTCAGTTGCCAACGGATACCCAGGTTCCGGGGCCAGGCCAGGCCCAGAACAAGTTCAACTCTGATCCTGATGTGTCGCAGCAACTTAACCTGCTCAGACAGGGCGCCTCGGATGTGCTCAATGGCAATCTCCTGACGCTTCCTGTGGGTGGCGGCCTGTTGTATGTGCAGCCGGTGTACGTGAAGTCAACGGGTGAAACGTCCTATCCAACGCTTCAGCGGGTCCTCGTAGCCTTCGGCGACAAGGTAGGTTTCGCCTCCACTTTGGATGCCGCTCTGAAGGTTTTGTTCGGCGGCGATTCCGGGGCCTCGGCAGGGGACTCGGCCAATAACGGTCAGACCCCCACCCCGCCAGGGACCACGACGCCACCCGCTGCGGCCGATGCCCAGGCACAGTTGAAGGCTGCGCTGGATCAGGCCAACAAGGCTATCCAGGACGGCCAGGCTGCGCTGGCCAAGGGCGACTTCGCCGGATACGGCGCCCAGCAGAGCCTCCTTTCCGCGGCACTGCAGAAAGCGCTCGACGCCGAGTCCCGGCTTGGTGCGCCTCCTGCACCGTCAGCCACTGCCAGTCCTTCGGCGAGCCCGTTGCCGACGCCCACGCCGACGCCGAGCAAGTAGGCGATTTTCCGGCTGAGTGATTTTGGCTTATCCGTGGGATGACAAGACCGGGCCAACCCAGACACCAGGGCTGGCCCGGTCTTTCCTGTGAACCGGTTGTCCTGCCGTCGGCTTGCCGCAGGCCGCTCCAGGGGCCGAGAGACGGAGGTCACGTCGCCAGGATTTGGCCTGACATTCACCTGCAGGTAAAGTAGATCTTGCGACGCGGGGTGGAGCAGTTCGGTAGCTCGCTGGGCTCATAACCCAGAGGTCACAGGTTCAAATCCTGTCCCCGCAACTGGAGAAAAGGGTCCGGCACAGTGGAAACACTGTGCCGGACCTTTTTGTTTTCCACCTGTTTGAGGGCGGATGCATCGGGGAACGTCGGATTCTGCTGGATCGTCCGCTTTGGTAAGTCCCGGCGCCCCGGAATCACGCGGCGGGCACCACTGGCGGGTGGAATGATCCAGCAGAATCGATCGAACTCTTCGGCAGTAGAACCACGGTTCCGGGGAGATACTCGCCGCCCCCGCCTTCATCGGGTGTTCTCCAAGGCTCGATGCGGAACCTCTGCTTGCCGTCAGCTAAGGTCCGAAAGCTTAGCCATCCCCGAATGACCCCGCCAACGCTGGGAAGCAAACCCCTCCCTTACACACGTTTTGTCCTATAGCCCCGCGGCCGCCCTGACCTTGTTTGCGCCGGATCGGAGCCTAAATGACCGATTCGCCGTGTCCCGGGCGCTTTCCCGAAGCAAAGAAGGTCACGACTGCGCCACGTATCGGCGAGTGCCGCAGCCCACGGGCGAATGGTCGGAGGCGCCCTGAATGTGCGGTAGAGTTGATTTTGCGACGCGGGGTGGAGCAGTTCGGTAGCTCGCTGGGCTCATAACCCAGAGGTCACAGGTTCAAATCCTGTCCCCGCAACTGGTATAAGGTCCGGCACAGTGCAAACACTGTGCCGGACCTTTTGTTTTCCGCAGAGGAATCATAGGATTTCCAAGCATTCGTCCCGTCGCTCCATGGTAAATACTAGGAGTTCCTAGTATTCTCGATTCCAAGCGTCAGCCATGTGCATCGAGGGAGCTGTTGAATGAAGATCGTCGTGCTCGTCAAACACGTGCCGGATACGGCCGAAGAACGGAAGCTCGATCTGGCTACGGGTCAACTCGATCGTGAGGCAACCGGCGGCGTGGTCGATGAAATCAACGAGCGCGCCCTCGAAGCCGCATTGCGCATCAAGGATTCCAACAAGGGTACGGAAGTGGTGGCGATGACCATGGGCCCTGAGGGAGCGGCCCAGGCCTTGCGGAAGGCTCTTTCCATGGGAGCCGATTCCGGGGTTCACATCGTGGATGACTCCCTGAGCGGCGCCGACACGGGACGAACGGCGGCAACGCTGGCGGCTGCCTTGCGGTCCACAGGTTTTGACGTGGTTCTGGCTGGCAACGAGTCGACGGATGGCCGCGCCGGGGTCATTCCGGCCATGCTTGCCGAACATCTTCAGCTGCCCCTGTTGGGCTCGCTGATCTCCGCCGAAATCGCCGACGGCGCGGTAAGCGGCGTTCGCCAGGGAGAAGGTGGAACCCTTGACATCCATACGGGACTGCCTGCCGTCCTCACTGTGACCGAACGGTTCCCGGAGGCCCGGTTTCCCAACTTCAAGGGCATCCTGACGGCCAAGCGCAAGCCCGTCACCACCCTCTCCGCGTCCAGGCTCGGAGTTCAGGCCCCCGTCAGCCGCACCGTGGTGATTTCCACCGTTGAACGGCCGCCGCGCCCAGCGGGCCGGAAACTCATCGACGACGGGACCGCAGCAAACGAGCTGGCTGAGTTCCTCGTGGCGAATCGCTTGGTCTGAGGAGGAGAAGAAATGTCGAATGTCTTGGTACTCATCGAATTTTCCCCGCGCGGCGAGATTGCCGCTTCCGCCCGCGGGCTGCTGGCTGCCGCGGCCACGCTGGGTTCGCCCGTCGCCGTCGTGGTCTCCGCAACACCGCTGGCGGACGACGACGTTGCGCGCCTGGGTGAGCTCGGAGCGGCAGGGATCTACTCGGCTGTAACAGCCGCCGCCGGCACTGTTTTGCTGGCGCCAGCCGTGGACGCCCTGAGCGGGGCCGTCGACGCCTACGAGCCGGCTGCCGTGCTTGCCGCGAACTCGGTGGACGGCCGCGAAGCAGCCGCCCGTCTTGCTGTGCGGGTCGGCGGCAGCGTGCTCGCCGACGTCGTGCACGTGCACAACGGCAACGGAACCGTGGTTGCCCAACATTCGGTCTTTGGCGGTGCCTACACCGTCGAGTCGGTGGTGGAAGGCGGACTGCCGATCCTGACCATCCGCCAAGGCGCGATCGAAGGTCAGGCTCCCACGGTTCAAGCCGAGCTCAAGACTGTGTCCCTGGGAAGCAACGCAGAAGGCGTCGTTCTCATTGACGGGTTCCATGACGATCCCGCCGGCTCCGCGCGACCCGAGCTCCGCAGCGCGGCAACGGTGGTTTCCGGGGGACGTGGACTTGGCTCATCCGCGAACTTCGTGCTGGTGGAACAGCTCGCCGATACCCTGGGTGCGGCTGTCGGTGCGTCGCGCGCCGCCGTCGACGCCGGGTACGTCGCCCAGACCGCACAGGTAGGCCAGACCGGTGTCAGCGTGTCCCCACAGCTGTACATCGCCTTGGGAATATCCGGAGCCATCCAGCACCGCGCTGGCATGCAGACCTCCAAGACCATCGTCGCCATCAACAAAGACGAGGACGCGCCTATTTTTGACGTGGCCGACTTCGGAATCGTGGGGGATATTTTCACGGTGGTTCCGCAACTCATCGAGGCCGTCAAAGCCCGATCCAACTGACGGCGTAACAGGCTTTGGCCGCTCCAGCCCAAAGCCTGTTAGCTTGATGCGTCCCTGATTGCAAAGTTCTTCCGAGAGGTGTCTGAGAAGATGTCCACCCCCGCGAAAAAGTCGACGGCAGCCAAGAGCAGATGGTCCCAACCCCTCTGGGTGGTTCCGGGCGTGCTGATCGTACTTTTGCTCATTGTCCTGTTGGCCAAATGGTTGACGGGCCTGTCGGGTGTGCAGTCGTTCCTGCACGACTACCCGGGCGCATCAAGCCTCCCGGAGAACGCTCCCGTGGGGTTCCCGGCCTGGCTGGGGTGGCAGCATTTCCTGAACGTCTTCTTTATGGTGCTCATCGTTCGCTCCGGCTGGCAGGTCCGCACCGCCAAGAGGCCTCCGGCCCAATGGACCCGTAACAACACAGGGTTGATCCGGACCAAGAATGCGCCCACCAAGATCAGCCTCGACCTCTGGTTCCACCTGACACTTGATGCATTCTGGGTGTTGAACGGAATTGTCTTCCTCATCGTGATCTTTGCCACCGGGCAATGGATGCGGATCGTTCCCACCAGCTGGGATGTGTTCCCGAACGCCCTTTCCGCGGCCCTCCAGTACGCATCCTTGAACTGGCCCACCGAAGACGGCTGGGTCAACTACAACGCCCTGCAATTGCTGACCTACTTCGTCACGGTCTTCATCGCCGCTCCGCTTGCCATCATCACCGGCCTGCGCACGTCCTCGGCGTGGCCGAAGAAGGCGGGCACCGTGAACAAGATCTATCCCATCGAACTTGCCCGGGCAGTGCATTTCCCGGTGATGGTGTACTTCGTGCTCTTCACCATCGTGCACGTCACCTTGGTGCTCGCCACCGGGGCGCTACGCAACCTGAACCACATGTACGGCAGCAGCGACGACATCAACTGGGTTGGCTTCGGCATCTTTGCCGTGTCCCTCCTGGTCATTGTGGGCGCGTGGTTCCTCGCCAGGCCGTTGTTCCTTCGCCCCATCGCATCCCTGATGGGGAAAGTCAGCAAATAACCCCAACGGACAGCTAGAAATAGACCGGACCCGGAAAAGGAGTGACAATGTTTGAGCTCACAGAGGACCAGCAAGCCGTGGTGGAGATGGTGCGCGACTTCGCCACGACGGCCATTGCCCCACACGCCGCAGAATGGGATGAGACCAAACACTTCCCCGTGGATGTCCTGAAGGAAGCGGGCACCCTTGGCATGGGAGGCATCTACGTCCGGGAAGAGTTCGGCGGCTCAGGCCTCAGCCGCACGGATGCCGCGCTGATTTTTGAAGAGCTCTCCAAGGCAGACCCCACTATCGCGGCGTATATTTCCATCCACAACATGGTGGTGTGGATGATCGACGCGTTTGGCAACGATGAGCAGCGGGCCCAATGGGTGCCGCAGCTTGCGTCCATGGAGGCTCTGGGCAGCTATTGCCTCACGGAGCCCGGTGCGGGCTCCGACGCTGCCGCGCTGAGCACCAAGGCAGTCCTCGACGGCGACAGTTATGTCCTCAATGGAACCAAACAGTTCATTTCCGGTGCTGGCGTTTCGAGCATCTATGTGGTCATGGCGCGGACCGCCGACACAGGCAGCCAGGGCATCACCGCCATCGTGGTACCTGCGGATGCTGCGGACCTGTCCTTCGGCCCGAACGAAAAGAAAATGGGGTGGAACGCCCAGCCCACCCGGCAGGTCATCTTCGAAGACGTACGCGTCCCCGTGGCAAACCGGCTGGGCGAGGAAGGCAGCGGATTCGGCATCGCCATGAAGGGCCTCAACGGAGGAAGGGTCAATATGGGCGCCTGTTCCCTGGGAGGGGGCCAGACGGCGTTGGACAAGTCCATCGCCTACCTCAAGTCACGTTCGGCCTTCGGTGGGCCGCTCATCAACCAGCAGTCGCTGCTCTTTGATATCGCCGACATGGATACGGAACTCGAAACCGCCAGGACGTTGATCTTTCGGGCGGCTGACGCTTTGGACCGCGGCGCCCCGGACACCGTGCGGCTGTGCGCCATGGCCAAACGCGTCGCCACGGACGCAGGGTTCAACGTGGCAAACAAGGCCATCCAACTTCATGGCGGCTACGGATACTTGTCCGAATACGGACTCGAGAAGATCGCGCGGGACCTGCGTGTTCACCAGATCCTGGAAGGCAGCAACGAGATCATGCGGCTGATCGTCGGCCGGCTTGCGGTGGGAGCGTAGAAACACTTCTCAAACGACCGGCCGGGCCTTTTTGGAGGCCCGGCCGGTCATAATGCTGATTCAAGGATTCTGCTTAGCCAATCGCCGCGCGGAGGCAAACCGGCGGCAAGCTCCTAGAGCTTGTCGAAGTCGGCTTCATCAACCGTGTCGTCAGCCGGAGCGGTGGCGCCCGCGCCGATCGCAGCGTTCGAACCACCGGACTTCAGGGCCGCCAGACGAGCCTCGATTTCCGTCTGTTCGCCGAGGTCTTCAAGCTGGTTGAACTGCGCGTCGAGGCTGGAGGCTGCAAGCTCTTGCTGCCCGAGGACCTTGGCCTCTTCGCGCCGGATCTTCTCTTCGAAGCGGCCAACCTCACTGGTGGGGTCCATGATGTCGATGCTCTTGAGGGCATCGTGCACCTGGGTCTGGGCAGCCACGGTCTTCGAGCGGGCAATCAGCTCATTGCGCTTGCTGGTGAGCTCGTTGAGCTTGCCCTTCATCTGGTCGAGACCGCTCTTGAGCTTTTCCACGACTTCCGACTGCGAAGCGATGTTAGGCTCTGCGGCCTTGGCCTGGTTCTCGGCCGACATCTGGCGCTGGATGGCCACCTTGGCAAGGTTGTCGAACTTTACGGCGTCGGTCGCGTTACCGGTAGAGCGGTACTCATCCGCCTTGCGGGAGGCAGCCAGGGCCTTGTTGCCCCAGTCCTGGGCGTTCTTGACGTCCTCGCTGTAGTCGGCCTGGAGCATTCGGAGGTTGCCGATGGTCTGCGCTACGGCCGACTCGGCCTCGGCGATGTTGTTTGAGTAGTCGCGGACCATCTGGTCCAGCATCTTCTGCGGGTCCTCAGCCTGGTCGAGCAAGGCATTGATGTTCGCCTTGGCGAGTTGCGCGATCCGCCCGAAAATGGACTGCTTAACCATGGTGTTGCCTTTCGTCCTGCTCAGTGGTGCCCACTGAATCCAGTGATCAGTTCTTGTACCGTTCCAGGTAGGGGGCTAGCCCCCACTTGGTTTTCGTGAGCTAGAAGCTCCCGTCTCCACCGGAGTCGCCGCCCCAGCCGCCGCCACCGCCGTCGCCACCGAAGAAGCCCCCACCTCCACCTCCGCCGCCGCCGAAGAAGCCTCCGCCACCGCCGTCGTTGTTTCCACCGCCCCAGCCGCCTCCGCCGCCGTGGAGGATGGAGTTGATGAGGATGCCGCCGAGAATCGCCCCGCCGAGGCCGCCACCGCTGCCCCCACCACCGAACATGCCGCCACGGCCGTAGCCTTGGTTGGCGAAGCCGCCGAATTGATCGACGTCGGACTGCGCCAGTTGGGCGGCTTGAGCCGCGAGCGACTGTGCCTGCTGGGCGTACGTCAAGGCGGTGACCGGGTCATTACGGGAAATGGACAGGGCGTAGTCGAGATTCCGTTGGGCCTCAGCCAAGCGGGTACGGGCTTCTGTTCCTACGCCGCCGCGTCGCGCCGCAATGTAGTCCGAGGTGGCGCTGATCTGGGACTGGGCAGCCATGATGGTCTGTTGCAGCGAGGCCTGCGCACGCCGGACCTGTTCCTGCTGGTCACGGATTCCGGAGAGGGCCTGGTCCAAGGTCTGGTGTGCCTTCTCCACCCGGTCCAAAGTGGCGATGGGATCGATCTTTCCGCCTTGGATTTCGTTGTTGACCTGGGCCAGCGCAGCTTCGACTGCGGCCACCGGACCCGTCAGTTCCGGGTGTTCGCCGGACTGGATCATGGCCTTGGCCTGCGCCAGGTCCTGGCTGGTGTCTGTTACGGCGCCGTCTAGCGAATTCCGGGCTTTGTCAAGGCTGCCTGCCACCTTGGAGATGGCATCGAGCAGGACGTTGGTCTGGTGGAGGCTCTCTTCCGCGGCGCGGACGGCCACCGCAGCAAGGCTGCTCTCACCCGCCACCAGCTTTTCCTGGGCTGTGCTTGTCGCATTCTGAACGAAGGCAAGCCGGTCCTTGGCCTGCGTGATGTTGTCGCTCACGTGGCCGAGTGCGCTGTCTGCGTACTTTTCGCGCAGCCCTTTGAGGGATTGCTCGGCACTGCTGATCTTTGCTTCGGCTTCCTGCGCGCCCGCAGCCACGGCAGCCAAAGCCTGGGGCGCGTTCTTTTCGAGCTCACGCAAGGAATCGAAATCGGCCTTCTGCTCGCGCAGCGACTCGAGGGCAGCTTCCGAGCGTCGGATGATTTCTCCGAGCCAACTGCGCTGCTGCTCTTCCGTATCCGGGATGTGGTCATCGAGCTGTTGCTGCAGCTTGAATGATTCGGTCATGTGGTTCTTTGCTTCCAGCAAGGCCTTGGTGAAGTTCCCGACGGCGGCATCGCCGTATTGTGCTTGGGCGAAGCCGAGCTCTTGCTCGCTGGACTTGATGGTGTCATCCGCTTCGATGAGCAGGGAGCCGGACTTGCGGCGCAGTTCCGCGATGCTCATGGAAGCAAGCGGATCGAGCTGTTCTCCCTGGGGACCGTAACTAGGGCCTGGTGCGAGGCCCTTCTTGCGACGGTTTCGGAAATACAGGTAGGTTCCCACGCCACCTGCGGCGACAACGGCGGCACCCACGAGTGCAGCAGCGCCCCCGCCTGAATTCTGGGTGTCGCCGATCGCTTTGGCGGCATCGATCGCGGCTTGGTCGTAGTTCTTCTTGTTCTGGACGAGATTTGCAAGCACCGCGTTTTTGATGTCGTCACGCTGGGAATCGGTGATCTTGCTGCCTGGGCCCCGGGTGATGTTGATTTGCCCTGCGTCCGTGGCGATGGCCAACAGGACGTCCGTGGATCCGAAGGACTTTTTCTTGGCCACCGCGTTGCCCCAGTCGGTAGGCGTAGTGGGGTTGGTGAAGGTCTTTTCGGTGACGACGTATAGATTGAACTTGTGGTCGTCGTAGAGGGACTTGATTGCGTTTTGAACCGCAGTCTTGTTCTGCAGGACGCCGGCGTCGTCAGTGATGTTTTGGCCGGACGGGATAGTCACCGGATCAGCTGCCCAGGCTGCGGCTGCTGGAATAGCCAGCATTCCAGCCAAGCCGATGACGGCAAATACACGTTTCAACATTGACCGCATGTGCAACCCTTCAGCACGTCTGCGACTGGTCCAGGCCGGAACAATCGAAACAGAATGCGTCAGCGCCCCCACGCATGGTTGTTAAGCCGCAGGTCGCTGTGGCAATTCCACTTGATTCTATGGTGCACCTTTCGGAGCGTCCACAGCGGTAAATATGCCGCCAGCGAAACGGGGAGAGATCGGTCCTCCTCCAGCGTTGAGGGGCTAGCCGAGGATGTTCGAAGCGGGGATTCGTTCCATTGGTGGCATTCAGCAAGCTCCCAGCGAACGTCGACTCTTGATTCAGCAAGAGCGAGCATAGTTAAGGGGACGAGGAAGAAAGGAAGTCCCATGACGGAGAACCCAGCACAGGGCGCCGCGCCTGAGAACAATGGCCCCGAGAACCATGGTCCTGAGGGCACCGGCCAGGCGGAGGCGGACAAGCAAGCCAATTCCCAGCCTACGGCCCCGCTGCCGGCATACCAGCCGGGTCAGGATTTCACAGCCAAGCCCGAGTACGCTGCGCAGCCAGACAACTCAGCGCAGCCCCCGGCAGCTCCCGCGCCGTGGGCCCACGGCCCCGAAAACGCCACCGAGCAGATCCAGGCGCAGCACGGCGCGCCGCAAAACGGGGGGCCCCAGCACAGCTCGGCCCCGCGGCATCCGGAGCCCCAGCGTCCGGACTACCCTGCCGGGCAAGGGAACCACTATCCGCAGCACCAGCCTTTCTACGGTGGGCCGAACCCCGCGCAACACTTTCCCACACAGCAGTTCCCGGCGGCGCCCCACCAAGGCGGTCCCGGGGCTGGCCCCAAGCGCAAGCCGGTCTTTGGCGTCGGCACCCTGGTAGCCAGCATCCTGGCGGCCGGACTGGTGGGTGGCGGCGTCGTGGCAGCCAGCGATCAATTGTTCGCCGGCCGGACCCCTGCCGCGGCCAGCAGCAGCCAGACCGGGACGGTCATCGTTAACAACACGGATGACGTCAACGCCATCACCGCCGCAGCGGCCAAGGCCTCGCCCAGTGTCGTGACAATCATGGCTTCCAGCGGAAGCCAAGGGGGCACCGGTTCGGGGATCGTCCTCGACGATCAGGGACACATCCTGACCAACACCCACGTGGTGACCCTCGACGGCGCCAGCGCCAACGCCGCACTTGAAGTGAAGTTCAGCGATGGGCGGGTCATGAAGGCGACCGTTGTTGGTACAGACCCGCTGTCGGACCTTGCCGTCATCAAGGTTGACAACGCCACGGGCTTGGTCCCGGCCACACTGGGTGATTCAAGCAAGATCAACGTTGGGGACAACGCCATTGCCATCGGTGCCCCGCTTAACCTGCCGGGCACCGTCACCGACGGCATCGTGTCCACGCTCAACCGCACCATCAGCGTGGCGTCCTCGGCCGTTCCCAACGGGGGCTCGGACAACTCGCAAGGCGGCGGCCAAGGCGGATTCCAGTTCGCTCCTCCAGGCGGCGGCCAGAGCCAGCAAAGCTCGAGCCAGGGCACCGTGTCGCTCAACGTGATCCAGACCGATGCAGCCATCAACCCGGGCAACTCCGGCGGGGCCTTGGTCAACACGAAGGGCGAGATTATCGGCGTCAACGTGGCGATCGCCTCTGCGGGTAGCAGCAGTTCCTCCTCGTCGTCCAGCGGAAACATTGGAGTGGGATTCAGCATCCCGATCAACAACGCGAAGCGTATTGCGCAGGAAATCATCAAGAACGGCAAAGCCACCCACGGGCAGTTCGGCGTCAGCGTCCAGCCCAAGTCGGCTACCGGCAGCAGTTCCGGGTTCTCGGTGGGCGCGCAAGTGGCAAGCGTGACTTCCGGTTCCGCGGCTGAGAAGGCAGGCATCAAGGTGGGCGACGTCGTGACCAAGTTCGCCGGCAAGGACATCACCGATCCCGAGCAGCTCACAGCGGCTGTCCGAGAACAGCCGGCAGGCGCAACGGTCAAGGTGACCGTCCAGCGCGGCGGGCAGTCCCAGGACCTCGACGTGACCCTGGACGCAGCCCCGTAACAGCAATACCCTAACTGCAGATTCCAGCCGGGAATGAGCTGGCTAGTTTACGACGACGGGCGGCACCACAGCGGTGCCGCCCGGCGTCGTCTGTTTTGCGGCGGCAAGCGCGAGCAATCCTCGAAACAGGAGTTAACGCGGGACCGCGCTGTTGCCCGGGTTGCCCCGCAATATGCTTAGCTAGGACGAGCCCATATGCTGGGCACTCTTGGCCATGCGCCTAGTTGCTGGCCATCCCCGAGTATGGAAGGCTGCCTCGAACACAGTGGGAGATACATTGAAGATTGTTGTTCTGGTCAAGCACGTCCCGGACGCGCAGTTCGACCGCCACCTCACAGGACCGGGCAACACCACGGACCGCGACGAGAGCATCCTGTCCGAATTGGACGAGTACGCGCTCGAAGCCGCACTTCAGCTCAGCGAAGCCCGCGGCGGCGCGAAAGGCGGCAACGAGGTCATCGCCTTGAGCATGGGTCCCGCCGGTGCCGTGAATGCCGTGAAGAAGTCCTTGCAGATCGGTGCCTCCTCAGGCGCACACCTCAGCGATGACGCCTTGGCCGGCTCGGACGCCGCCGCTACCTCACTGGCGCTCGCCGCGGCGATCCGGTATCTCGGTGCCGATTCGCCCGTGGACCTTGTCTTGACGGGCATGGCCTCGACCGACGGCGAAACGTCCTTGGTTCCCGCCCAGCTCGCCGAACGGCTCGGGCTACCGCAAGTCACTTTTGCTTCCTCCCTGGATGTCGATGGGGATCGCATCACCGCCCGCCGTGACGGCGACGCTCACGCGGACACCGTCGAGGCAACGCTGCCGGCCCTGGTCTCCGTGACGGATCAGATCAACGAGCCGCGATACCCCAACTTCAAGGGCATCATTGCCGCCAAGAAGAAGAAAATTACAGCCCTCACCCTGGCCGATATCGGCGTCGATGCAGCCCAGGTGGGTGCTGCGGGTTCGCTCACCGCCGTCGAGACCGCGGAGGCGCGTCCGCCGCGCACAGCCGGCACCATCATCACTGACGAAGGCGACGCCGGCATCAAGCTGGTTGATTTCCTGGCCGCCCAGAAGCTGCTCTAAGAGGATTCCGACACATGGCAAAAGCACTTGTATTCATTGACAACCCGGGAGCAGCGCTCAAGAAGAGCAGCCTCGAACTCCTGACGATCGCCCGGTCCCTCGGGGAAGTGGCCGTTGCCTTCAACGGCGAGCTGCACGACGACGTCGCCGCCGCCTTGGGGGCGCACGGCGCCTCGGTTCTCTACCGCCCGTCCGCTGCGGACCTCGACGACTACCTGGTTGCGCCGAAAGCCGCCTATCTTGCTGCGGCAGTTGCGGCTTCAGGAGCCGGGACCGTCCTCTTGGAGAACACGGCCGACGGCAAGGAGATCGCGGCGCGTCTCGGCGTGAAGCTCAACGCCGGCGTCATCACGGATGTCGTAGGTGTCGACGCTGACGGCACAGCCCACAAATCGGTCCTGGCCGGCTCGTATACCACCACGGCCAAGGCGCGCACCGCCGTCGCCGTCCTCACGGTCAAGCCGAACAGCGTTGACGTCGAGTCCCCGGCCGCGGCAAGCACGCCAGAAGCCGTCACCGTCGAGGTGCCCAGCGATGCCACGGCGAACGCCGCACGGATCACCGGACGCGCAGAAAAGGCCGCCAGCGGACGTCCCGAGCTCACCGAAGCCCGGATCGTGGTTGCCGGCGGACGCGGCGTCGACGGCAACTTCGGCCCGCTGGGGGAGCTTGCCGACGCGCTGGGCGGTGCCCTCGGGGCGTCCCGTGCCGCCACCGACGCAGGCTGGATCGGCCATGACTACCAGGTGGGCCAGACGGGCAAGACCGTGTCTCCGCAGCTCTACATCTCGGCAGGCATTTCCGGAGCGATCCAGCAGAAGGCCGGGATGCAGACCTCCAAGGTTATTGTCGCGATCAACAAGGACGCGGAATCGCCGATTTTCGAGATCGCGGACTTTGGCATCATCGGCGACCTTTTCAAGGTTGTTCCGCAGGCCACCGAAGAGATCAAAAAGCGGAAAGGCTGATCCTCTTGTCTTCTGACGTTTCGTCAGCAAAGAGCCCGTTCAACGCCTCCACGGAGCGCGTTGAACGGGTGCTTTGTTTCACCGCCCACCCGGACGACGTCGACTTCGGTGCGGCCGGCACCATCGCGGCCTGGACCGCTGCCGGCGTCGAGGTCAGTTATTGCGTCATGACCGACGGCGACGCCGGAGGCTTCGATCCCGCCCACCGCGCAGAGATCATCGCCATGCGCGCAGAGGAGCAGAGGCAAGCTGCGGCCCTCGTCGGCGTGACGGACGTGCACTATTTCCATGAGCGCGACGGCTACCTGGAACCGACGCATGATGTCATGAGGCAAGTGGTGAAGCTGATCCGCGAAATCCGCCCCGATGTGGTCCTGGCCATGCATCCGGAACGCAATTGGGACAGGATCCAGAAGAGCCACCCGGACCACCTTGCCGTCGGTGAGATCGTGACCCGCGCGGTATACCCTGCGCTGGAAAATCCCTTCGCGTATCCGGAACTGGCGGAATCCGGACTTGCGGCCTTCAGGCTGCCCTGGTTGTGGCTCTTCGCCGGTCCCGAAGCGCGGGAGAACCATTTCGTGGACGTCACGGGGCATGTGGACGCGAAGCTTGCCGCGATCCGGATCCACGCGAGTCAGCATCCCGATCTGGAGGGGATGGAACGGGCCGTCCGGGGCATGCTCGAGCACAATGCCTCGCGTGCCGGAATGCCCCGCGGCCGGAGCGCCGAAGCGTTCCACGTGGTTGAAGTCAACGGCTCCCAAACCATCGCAGGCTTCTGAAATTGCTGATATGTAACCTGTGTCATATGCTTACACTCGTTTAAATCATATTTAATTGAGGAAGGCAGACTTTGATGGCGAAGACTGCACAACAACCGGTATTGGTGATCATGGGCGTCTCCGGTTCCGGCAAATCGACAGTGGCCGGTCTGTTGGCCGGACGGCTGGGTTGGGACCTCGCCGAAGGCGATGACCTGCACCCCGAAGCGAACGTGGCAAAGATGCAGGCGGGCCATGCCCTCAGCGATGAGGACCGTTGGCCGTGGCTGGGCCTCATTGCCGATTGGATCAAGGAACGCACCGCGGCGGGAAAGCCCGGCATCATCACATGCTCGGCGTTGAAGAAGCGCTACCGGGATGTCCTTCGCGGCGAGGGGGTTGTATTCGTCTTCCTCCAGGGAAGTAAAGACCGGATTTCCGACCGGCTGGCTTCGCGCCACGGGCACTTCATGCCTGCCGCGTTGCTGGAATCCCAGTTCGATGCCCTCGAGGTGCCCACGGAGGATGAGAACCACATCTCGCTGTGTGTATCCGCTTCCCCCGCGGAAGAGGCTGACGAAATCGTCGACCGGCTCGGCTTCGAGGCCCAGACGGTCCCGACGCCCCACATGCTTGGTGGCGCAGCGTGAACTGGACCGGGCACGACACCCAACTCCTTGTGGTCGCGGCGATCGGCATTGCGCTGATCGTCGTGCTGATCGCCAAATTCAAGGTCCACCCCTTCCTTTCCTTGGTACTCGGCTCGGCCTTTGTTGGCCTGGCATCCGGAGTCGGGCTCGACAAGGTGGTCAGCAACTTCGAAGACGGCGTGGGAGGCGTCCTGAAGGAAGTCGGCCTCCTGATTGCCCTGGGCGCCATGCTGGGGAAGCTCCTGGCAGACTCCGGCGGTGCCAACCGGGTGGTGGACACCTTGCTGGAGAAGGCCAGCGGCAACAAGGTGGTCTGGATGATCACCTTGGTCGCGGTCATCATCGGCCTCCCGATGTTCTTTGAGATCGGCCTCGTCTTGCTGCTTCCGGTGATTGTCCTGGTCACCCAACGGTCGCACATGTTGCTCATGCGCATTGCCATTCCGGCTCTCGCGGGTCTGTCCGTGTTGCACGGCTTGATCCCGCCGCACCCCGGCCCACTCATCGCCATCAGCGCGGTGAAGGCTGAACTGGGCACCACCTTGGCGTTGGGACTCCTGGTGGCCGTCCCCACGGTGATCATTTGCGGACCGCTGTTTTCCCGTTTGGCCGCGCGCTGGGTTCCCGTGGATGCCCCCGCGGTGGCCGGTGGCGTGGACACCAAGCACGCCGTCGACCTCAGCGAAGTGAAGCGCCAGCCGACCTTTCTCGTCACTTTGCTGACCATCATTTTCCCGGTAGTACTCATGCTCCTGAAGGCCATCGCGGACATTGTCTGGCCCGACGCCACCCACGCCCCGATGATCCGTACGTTCCTTGACTTCATTGGCCAGCCCCTCGTGGCGATGACCCTGGCTGTGCTCGCCGCCATGGTGACCTTCGGCTACGCCGTGGGCTTCACCGGTAGCAAGATCGCCGCGAAGCTCGGCAGCAGCCTCGGACCGATTGCCGCGATCCTGCTGATCGTGGGTGCCGGCGGTGGTTTCAAGCAGACCCTGATCGGCGCCGGCGTCGGTGACGCGGTCAAGAAATGGGCTGAGGGTGCCAACATGTCCGTGCTGGTCCTGGGCTTCATCGTGGCTGTGGCGCTTCGCCTGGCCACGGGCTCGGCAACAGTTGCCACGGTGACGGCTGCGGGCATCGTGGCTCCGTTGGCGAGCAGCCTGAGTCCGACGCATGCCGCACTCCTTGCTTTGGCCATCGGCGCCGGCTCGCTTTTCCTGTCCCATGTCAACGACGCCGGGTTCTGGCTCGTAAAGGAACTCTTCGGCTTGACTGTCGGGCAGACGTTCAAGACGTGGTCGGTGATGGAGACGCTCATCTCGGTGGTCGCCTTCGCCTTTATCATGGTGCTCTCGCTGATCATCTAGCGGGACTACTCAGTGGCTAGTACGACTCAGCAGCTAGTACGACGACGGCCCGTCCCAGGGGTTCCAGTGGGGACGGGCCGCCGTCGCGCTTTCAGCCGGAAGAAGCTAACTGAGCTTTTCCGCCGCGTAAAGCTTGATGCCTTCCAGGAGGTAGGGCGCCAATCCGGGCCGGACCTTGTCGTAGTTGGCGCTGAATCGGGGGTCGTCCACGTACATTTGGCCCAAGCCCACATAAGATCTGGCGTTCGGCGTCCAACTGGCGCAGATCCACTTGTAGTGGCGGTCGACGGCGGCCTGGACCTCCGGGTGGTCCGCCGGAAGGGCGGCGTCGAAACAATGGGCCAGATCCTGGTTCAGGGCGGCATACTCGGCCATGAAGGCCTGCTTTTGGGCCGGTGTCAGGGCCGAATGCCGGGCGTTGCTCTCGTCGACGGCCCGATCGCCCCAGCGCTCGCGGGCCTCGGTTTCGTAGGGGTTCTGGTCGAAATCCTTGAAGATGTTTTCCGCGGTCATGGTTTCTCCTCGACGTAGTGCTGCGATAGTTGCGTCGACCGTCCTGGACATCCGGTCCATGCGGTCTCGCTCGGCCAGCAGCCAGTTCCTGTGCACGGCAAGCGCCTCGACAGGATCGGCCTGGCCGTCCAGAACCTCGCCGATGGTCTCGAGCCCCAGGCCAAGTTCACGAAGCAGGAGGATCCGCTGCAGGCGCAGCAGTTCGGGCTGGCCGTAGTACCGGTAGCCGTTATGCCCCGTGTGGGATGGCTCCAGTAGCCCGAGTTGGTCATAGTGCCGCAAGGTTCGCGAGGAAACGTTGCTGGCCTTGGCCACTTCGGAAATGGTCCAGGTACCGCCTTTGTCCTGCTTCATGTATCCAGCGTAGAAGTTGACGCTACGTCAAGGTCAAGCTAGGGACAAGGTCAAGCTAGGTGAGGGCGGCTGCTGCAACCGTGGGAAGCGTTGGTGTCTTGGAGCCGCCCAAAGGTTCCACGGTGATGCCGAGGGACGCCGCGCTGGAAATGCCCGAGACAACAGCAGGATGGCTCAAGGCTTCGGCGTCCATGAGCCCCTGGGATACAGGGGCGGAGCCGTCCTTGGGAATAAGCCACATCTGGTAGACCTTGCCCGCGGGGGGAGCGGGAACGCCGTTCATGCGGACCACTACGGCATTCTTCGAGGTGGAAATGGACACCGTGGCAGTGCCGCCGCCGTTGACGTTGACGGTGGCTTGGCGGACATCGCCGGCGTGCAGGACCTGGTTCACGGGGTCGTTCTGCCCGGCGACGTACACGCCAACGCCTATCCCGCCAATGGCAATCACCGCAGCGGCCGCAGCGGCCGCCACCCAACCACGGACACCGCCGAAGCGTCGCCGTCGGGTCCTGGCCTCTTCGAGATCCACGACGCCGGATGCACGTGCCGTTGCGGCAACGGCAGAGGCTTCGGGACCCGAAGCCGGAGCGGAGGCTGTTCGCGGGTCGGCGGAACCGGCTTGCCGGGGGAGTTGCCGGAGGATGTCCTCCAGCAGGCCAGCGGGAGGCTCCGCCTCGTCCGTGAACGTCGTTGCGAGCGTTTCGCGTGTTTGCCGAACCCGTTCCAGGAATGCCAGGCGAACAGGTGCGGTGGCAATGTAGTTGTCGATTTCAGCGCGTTCAGCGTCGCTTAGCGCATCAAGGGCATAGATCTCGGCGAGCTCCAGGACGCGGCCTTCAGCAAGGTCCGTGGCGATATTGCCAGCAAACATTCTGCGGAGGTAGCCGTCCTTCCCGAAGTTCCGGGTGTTGTCGTCGTGTTCGGTCATGTCAGCTCACCCCCAGGCAAGTCTTGAGTCGGAGAAGTCCATCGCGGATGCGGGACTTGATGGTCGGAATCGCGGCCCCTAGTTGTTCGGCTACCTCCCGGTAGGTGAGGCCGCCGTAGTATGCGAGCCGCACGGATTCCAATTGTGTTTCCGTGAGGGTTCCAAGGCAGCGGGTAACGGCCTCGGCCTCGAGGCGGCCGCTGGCCTCTTCTTCCACGGAATCATGGTCGAGGTTCTGGCTTGCGGCCCCGTACTTCGCTTCGCGGTCCGTGGCCGACTGGGCCGAACGGACGCGATCGATCGCACGCCTGTGGGTGATGGTCATGAGCCATGCGAGCGGACTGCCGGCGTTCGGATCGAATGTGGCCGCGTTCTGCCAGACCTGGATGAACACTTCCTGCGCGGTATCTTCGCTCAGGCCAGCGTCTATCAGTACGCGCTTGGCCATGCCGAATACCCGCCGCGCAGTGAGCCGGTAGAACTCGCTGAAGGCAGCCCGATCGCCGTCGGCCATCAGTCTCAGCAATTCAGCAAGCTGTGCATTGCTGCCGGCAATCAAGCCAGGGGCCTCAGGCAGGCCAAGGGCCTCGGGACCTCGCACATTTGGTGTATCCATTACCGTCCAGCATAGGTCGCTAGCGACCCTTGCAGTACCAGAAGGACTGCGGGACTTGAGAGTAGTCACCTGCGCCCCTTCCATGGTCCGTCGCTCCCCGGCCCGCTGTTCACGGGCCGAGTGCCTGCCCAGGCTTTGGTGCCTGTACAGGGTATTCGGTGCAACAGGCCGTATGGATGGGCGGTCGAACTGGGACTTTAGGCCCGAGCGGCGGCCGGGGGCCTGTTAACGCTGGCTGCTAGAGCTTCGCGCCGGCGAAGCCGTGTTGGCGCCAGGCCTCGTACACCGCGATCGAGGCCGCGTTGGCCAGGTTCAGGGAACGGAGGGATGGCAGCATGGGGAGTCGAACACGGGCCGTGACGTGCGGGTCCTGCTTCAGCCAGGACGGGAGGCCAACGGATTCGGGACCGAAAAGCAGGACATCGCCCTCTTGGTAGGCAATGTCCGTATAGGAGGACTCGCCGTCGGACGTGAACGCGAAGACGCGCTCGGGGCGCAAAGCCGCCCATGCGGCCTCGATGTCCTTGTGGACCGTGACCACCGCGAGGTCGTGGTAATCGAGTCCCGCCCGGCGCAGCTTCGCGTCGGAGAAGTCGAAGCCCAGCGGCTCTACGAGATGGAGCTCCGCACCGGTGATGGCGGCGAGCCGGATGGCGTTTCCCGTGTTGCCCGGGATTTCAGGGGTATGGAAGAGGATGCGGAACACGTATCAATCCTAGCCAGCGGCTAGTGCATGCCGCGAAGTAGCCGGGCCAGGACCGGGACCACCACCGTATTTGGCACGGGACCGGAACTCAGGAACCGCTTGAGCCCGCGGGCCAGCCCGGCGGCGTTGACCACCTGCACCGAACCGAAATCCCCGTCCGTCCGCCGGTAGTGGTCGATGACCGGTTCATGCGGGTTCCCGTCCGGGCTGTGGACTACCACCCAGCCGGTCACGTTCAGTTCCGGGAAGATCTCCTGCATGTGGCGCACCGTCAGCTCGAGCCGGGGCGGTGGAACGGAACGGCCGCCGTGTTTGAGCGCCACGCCGTCCCACGCGTACGCACCCTTGGGCAGCAGCATGGATCCGATCAACGCGAGCCGGTATCCGGAAAGCAGCGCATGATCGATATGGCTGTCGTCCGAGGGGGAGCGGAGCCCGTTGATGAGCCGGGCTGCGGGAATGGCAGGCAGGATCTGGCGGCTGATGAGCTGGACCGTCCGCATTTCCCGCTGGATGCGCGCTTCGGCGCCGAAGATTCCGCGTTTCCGGGGAATCCCGTGGACCTGGAGAGCGGCCTCGCCTTTGGAGAGGAGGGGTACCTCGTGGGGATCATCGAAGGACGGGACGTAGACGGGGGCATCGCCAGCAGTGTTGCGCGGGGCATTCTGCCGGTGGACCCCGGCGGCGGTGCGGGTTTCCGGCGCGCCGGCACCGCCGTAGTCCGGTCTTTGCGTTGGGAAGGGGTTCGCTCTTCCGGAAGGACCGCTGGCGTAGCGGCGGTCGTACTCCGCGCGTCGCTTGGGATCAATCAGCGTCTCGTACGCAAGCGTGACCTGTCGAAAGATTTCAGGATCCCCGCCATGGTCCGGGTGGGCGTTCCTCGCGGCTTTCCGGTAAGCCACCTTGATCTCCTTGTCAGTCGCCGTGACGGGAACTCGAAGGATCTGGTAGTGGGAACTGCTGCCCTCAGCCAACCATGGACCTTTCTCTGGGATTCTGACGATTCCCGCCGGCCCCGGTGTGGAGTGGCGATCCTGGCAAGTCTAGCCAGCCATCCTTGAGAACGACGGCGCCCCCCGCTTTAGTTCCGGGAGGCTCGACCCGCGGCGACAGCCAAACGATTGAGCGCGAGTGCGGCCACCAGGAGCCCGAAGTCGCGCAGTGCCACGTCGAAGAAGTTGCCGAGTACCAGCAGGTTCGCGATGATTCCCAGAAGCCACATGGCCACCAGGAGCGAGCCGAAGCGCGGGCGGACCGCTACGGCAATCCCGGCCACGATCTCGACGACGCCCACGATGTACATGAATGTCTGGGCCGGGATCGGCACCACCGACGTGGCCGCGGGGGCCAGGTAGATCGTCCAATGGGTGAGCAGGTTGGCGAACTTGTCCAGGCCGAAAATGATCGGTGCCACCGTGAACACGGTCCGGAGGAGGAGGAATGCCTGTCGTTGGGGATCCATGGCCAACAGTGATCCGGACTTCGCGGGGGCTGGGGATGATGCGGTGTTCATGATGCCTTCTCTCTAAAAGTAGATAGTTTGATTTTAGAAAGTTCCCCGGAATTAAGCAATGAGTGTTGATTTTAGAGTTAAGCTGGATGCATGACCGGACTTTCCTGGCTGCGTCGGCTTTCCGCTCTGGCATCCCTTGACGACGGCAATCGCCGCCGCCTGTACGAGCACGTCTGCGCTGCAACCCGCCCGGTGAGCCGGGACGACGCCGCGATGGCCCTCGGACTTCCCCGCAGCACTGCTTCCTTCCACCTGGACCGGCTGGTCCGTGACGGGCTCCTGGATGTCGAATTCCGCAAGCTCGGTGGCAAGGTTGGGCCGGGTTCAGGGCGCCCCGCAAAGCTCTACGCACCCGTTGTCGACGAGATCGGCGCCTCGGTTCCCGAGCGCCACTATGACCTCGCCGGGGAGGTGATGGCCTCCGCCATCCAGAACTTGATGGCGGAGGGTGGTTCCCCCCGCGAAGCCCTTCTCGAAACCGCCTACGCCCGCGGCCGTGAGGTCGGTGCCGCGGAGCCGCGTTTCGAGGATGTCCTGGCGAGCTTCGGCTACCGTCCGGAAGCTGACGACGACGGCGGGTACTCCTTGGTCAATTGCCCGTTCCACCGGCTGGCCGAAAGTCACACGAACGTCGTCTGCGCCATGAACGGCGCCTTCCTGAGCGGAGCGGCAGCCGCGTGCGGAATCGCGGAGGACCGGATCGCCGATGACAACCGCGAAGGCCATTGCTGCGCCAGGATCCGCCCGGCAGGCTGAGCAGCTGCTTCGATAGACTTGGGTCGTGCCTGTTTACCTGGACCATGCCGCCACTACGCCCCTTGCCGCCGTTGCGCTCACCGCAATGACCCGTGAGCTGGCGCGGACGGGAAATCCCTCATCGCTGCACGCCTCGGGACGTCGTGCCCGGCGATCCGTGGAAGACGCCCGCGAGGCTATCGCGGCAGCGGCCGGGGCACATCCGTCCGAACTCATCTTTACCTCCGGAGGGACCGAGGCGGACAACCTTGCCGTCAAGGGGATCTACTGGGCCCGTCACGACGAAGACGGCCGCCGCAAGCGGATCCTGTGCTCCGCCGTCGAGCATCATGCAGTGCAGGACACGGTCGAATGGCTTGAACGCCACGAAGGAGCCGAAGCGGTCTGGCTCCCCGTTGATTCCGACGGCGTGGTTCGGCTCGACGCCCTCCGGATCGAGATCGAACGTGATCCGGGATCGGTGGCCTTGGTCACGGTCCTGTGGGCCAATAACGAGGTGGGCAGCATCCAGCCCATCAAGGACATCGTGGACATCGCCTCTGTCCATGGCATTCCCGTGCATTCGGACGCGGTCCAGGCGTTCGGCTCGATTCCGCTCAGCTTTCGCGATTCCGGCCTCGCGGCGATGTCCGTATCGAGCCATAAAATCGGCGGCCCCGTGGGTGTTGGCGCCCTCTTCCTCGGACGGTCCACCAAGGTGACGCCGGTCCAGCACGGGGGCGGGCAGGAACGCGACGTCCGCTCGGGAACCCTCGATACGGCGTCGATCGCGGCCTTCGCCGCCGCGGCGGACTCGGCGGCTGACAACCTGGTGGCGGAGCGCGAGCGAATCAGTGCCCTGCGGGACCGGATCATTGACGGAGTCCGAGCTGCCATTCCGGAGGCAGTTTTGCGCGGAGCCCCTGGCGACGCCCGGCTCCCCGGCAACGCGCATTTCACCTTCCCGGGCTGTGAAGGCGATTCCTTGCTGTTCCTCTTGGACCTGGCGGGCATCGAATCATCCACCGGATCCGCCTGCACTGCGGGAGTTCCCAGGCCCTCGCACGTCTTGCTGGCCATGGGTTTGGATGAGGACACCGCCCGCGGGGCACAACGATTCAGCCTGGGACACTCTTCGAACGACGCCGACGTCGACGCGCTGCTCAAGGCCCTGCCGGATGCGTATGCCCGGGCGAAGGTGGCCGGAATGGCCGGACATGAGTCCAGCATCCAGACGGCAGCCACGGCAGCGCGGGGTTACAGCAGCGACCCTGCTGGCGGCATGGCTAGCGATCAGGTGCCGGGCAACAACTGATCCAGCGGCACGGCTGGGTCGGCCAGGCGGCCCACGTCCACCGGAATGCGCCCGGAAATGAGTGCCTTGATGGGTTTTTGTACCCGTTGCTGGTTGACGCTCATAGCCGCCACCACGGCCCCGTCCCGCAGCCAGAAGGCCAGGAAACTGCCTTCCTCCAAGGTGCCGCGGATCACGGGTATGGAGCCGGCAGAGAGCGTGGGATATCCCCAGTACTCCATGGAGACTTCGAACTGGTCCGTGTAGAAATAGGGGACCCCGTCCAACACCGCGTCCTGGCCCAGCATCGCTTTTGCCGCGACCTTGCCGCCGTTGAGGGCGTTGGACCAGTGCTCGCTGCGGTGGTGCTCGCCGGTGAAGGGGTGGAGTGCATTGGCGACGTCTCCCGCGGCGAACACGTCCGGGCTGCTGGTCCGGAGCGAAGAATCGACCACGATTCCGTTCCGGAGATCGAGCCCGGCGGCCTCGGCCAAGGCCGTATCCGGGACCACGCCGACGGCCACCACCACGAGATCGGCGGGAAGAACCTCGCCCGAGTTGGTGACGACGGCGCTCGCATTGCCCCCGACTCCGGCGATTTCCGCTGCGCTCGCGGGCAGCCGGAACTGCACGCCGTGTTTTTCGTGCAGGCTGCGGAAGAAGCCTCCCAGTTCGGGGCCGATGGCCGTGCTGAGCGGAACCTCTTCCAGTCCCAGCAGCGTCACCGTGTTGCCGTAGCCGCTGGCCGCCGCGGCGAGCTCCATGCCGATCCAGCCCGAGCCGACCATCACGACGTTCCTTCCGCCATGTGCCAGCTCTTCCTTGAGCCTGCGCGAATCATTGAAGGTCCGGAACGTCATCACGCCGGCAAGGTCGGACCCCGGGAGCGGGATCCGGCGCGGCTGCGCACCCGTCGCGATGAGGAGCTTGCTGTACTGAAGCTCGGCCCCTGAACTCAGGTGCACCGTGTGGGCGGCAGGATCGGCAGCCGTGACCGCCTCGCCAAGGAGGAGTTCGACGTCGTTCTCCCGGTACCAGCCCGCCGCCAGCACCGGGACGGTGTCCTCAGCGGCCTTGCCGAGGAGGAACTCCTTGGAGAGGGGAGGGCGCAAGTAGGGCTGTTCGTCTTCGGCGCAGACCACCGTGATCCGGCCTTGGAACCCTTCGGAGCGCAGGGTCTTGGCTGCCGTGGCGCCTGCCAGGCCGCCGCCCGCAATAAGGATGTGTTCAATGTCCATGGTGACTCGATTCGCTTGGCCTTGGAACGCGTGGACCAGGAAACGGCCACGCGGCCGAACATCTAAAACTCGTAGCTTTGACTTTAGAATCGCCCGTGAAGCCGGTCAAGGCATTTTTGGGGCGGATTCCGGCGGGCGCTAGAATAGTTGGGCGCTTACTCTCTTTAGTCGCAAATACTTCCCCCATCAACAGAAAGCCAGCATGCGAGTTCTTGCAGCCATGAGCGGCGGAGTCGACTCCGCCGTTGCCGCCGCCCGCGCCGTCGAAGCAGGGCACGACGTCGTCGGCGTCCACTTGGCGCTGTCCCGCATGCCCGGAACGCTGCGCACCGGCAGCCGCGGCTGCTGCACCATCGAAGACTCCCGTGACGCTTGGCGCGCCTGCGACGTGCTGGGGATTCCGTACTACGTCTGGGACTTCTCGGAGCGCTTCAAGGAAGATGTGGTCCAGGACTTCATCGACGAATACGCCGCGGGCCGGACTCCCAACCCCTGCATGCGCTGCAACGAGCGGATCAAGTTCGCCGCCCTGTTGGAGAAGGCTATCGCGCTGGGCTTCGACGCGGTCTGCACGGGCCACTACGCCAAGGTGATCCAGGATGCGGACGGCAACCCCGAACTCCACCGTGCGGCGGACTGGGCCAAGGACCAGAGCTACGTGCTTGGTGTCCTGACCCATGAACAACTCAAGCACTCGATGTTCCCGTTGGCGGAGACCCCTTCCAAGGCCGAGGTTCGTGCGGAGGCCGAGCGGCGCGGCCTGTCCGTGGCGAACAAGCCGGACAGCCATGACATCTGCTTCATCCCGGACGGCGATACCGCCGGCTGGCTCGCGGAAAAGATCGACATGACCACGGGCGACATCGTGGACGAAGCCGGAACCAAGGTGGGGGAGCACCCGGGAGCCAACGCCTTCACCGTCGGCCAGCGCCGAGGCCTCAAGCTGGGCACTCCTGCCGCTGACGGCAAGCCGCGCTTCGTGCTGGAAATCCGGCCGAAGGAAAACAAAGTGGTCGTCGGACCCGAATCCCTGCTCGCCATCGACGAGATCCGCGGAATCAAAGTGTCCTGGGCCGGCCTGCCCATCGCCGAGGTCGCCACCGGCGCCGAATTCGATTGCCATGCCCAAGTGCGCGCCCACGGCGACCCCGTACCTGCCAAAGCATCGGTCGAACGGCACGTCGACGATGCCGGCATCGAACGTGTTGGCCTCGTGGTGAGGCTCGTCGATCCGCTCCGTGGCGTGGCGCCCGGACAGACCGTCGTGCTGTACCAGGGAACCCGTGTTCTTGGCCAGGCAACCATCGACGCCGCCCGCTCGCTGCAGCGAGCTGCCCTCTAGGCTTTGGGCGTAGCCGCCCCACCCCTCCGCTGATCGAGCAGAGGTGCATCGCCCTCGGGAGACGAGGCGCAGCCACTGAATTCTCAGCGCTCACAAACAGCCGCGTTTTTGGTCCCGGACGAGCAGAGCGCCATCGCCGCAGCCCACGACGGGCTAAAAGAAAAAGTAAATTTTGTGTCTCAACTCACAAAATCAAACGTTTCACCAAGAAACCTTCTGATTGAATCGTGGAATCAGGAGTGTGTGCTCCGAAGAAATTACCCACGGCGGTTCGCCGTATCCATCGAACAGAAAGTTCACTGATGGCATTGAACAAAAAAGCCTTGCGCAGCGTTATCGCGTTCGCGGGCATCTCCGTATTCGCTCTGACAGCCTGCACGGGCCCGTCGGGCGGCGGCGGTTCGGCTTCTTCAGCTGCCAGCAGCCCGATCGCTTATGGCACCACCGACAAGGTGACTGCACTCGATCCCGCGGGCTCGTATGACAACGGTTCCTTCATGGTGATGAACCAGGTCTATTCCTTCCTCCTCAACTCGAAGCCAGGAAGTGCCGAGCCCGTTCCGGACCTGGCAGCGTCGGCATCATTCACGTCGCCGACCGAGTACACCGTCAAGATGAAGCCCGGGCTCAAGTGGGCCAATGGCCACACGCTGGACTCCACCGACGTCAAGTTTTCCTTCGACCGGCAGCTCAAGATCAACGATCCCGCTGGTCCTGCAAGCCTGCTTGAAAACCTGGACAGCGTCAGCACCCCCGACGCCAGCACGGTCGTTTTCAAGCTGAAGCTCGCCAACGACCAGACGTTCCCGCAGATCCTCAGCAGCCCGGCCGCGCCGATTGTGGACCATCAGGTCTTCCCGGCCGACAAACTGCTTTCCGATGACGACATCATCAAGGCCAAGGCGTTCTACGGCCAATACACGATCGACAGCTACAAGAAGAACGAGCTCATCAGCCTCAAGGCCTACCCGGATTACCAGGGTGTCCTGGGCAAGCCGGCCAATGACGCCGCCACCATCAAGTACTACGCCGAGCCGACCAACATGAAGCTGGACATCCAGCAGGGCAACATCGACGTTGCTAACCGAAGCCTCAGCGCCACCGACGTCGACGACCTCAAGAAGGACTCCAAGGTCAAGGTCAACGTTGGTCCCGGCGGCGAGATCCGCTACATCACCTTCAACTTCGACACCATGCCGTTCGGCGCCAAGGCAGCCGGTGCCGACCCGGCCAAGGCACTTGCCGTGCGACAGGCGATCGCCAACCTCGTTGACCGCCAGGCAATCGCGGACCAGGTCTACAAGGGCACCTACCTGCCGCTGTACTCCAACGTCCCCAGTGGCTTCCTGGGCGCCAACGAGTCGTTCAAGGATGCCTACGGCGACAACGGAAAGCCGAGCTTGGACAAAGCCAAGAAGGTCCTTTCCGACGCCGGTGTCAAGGACGTCGTCACGTTGAACCTCCAGTACAACCCGGACCACTACGGCAAGTCCTCGGGTGACGAGTACGCCATGATCAAAGACCAGCTCGAGAAGTCGGGCCTCTTCAAGGTGAACCTGCAGTCCACCGAATGGGTGACCTACAGCAAGGCCAGCCGCGCGGACGAGTACCCCCTGTTCCAGTTCGGTTGGTTCCCTGACTTCAGCGACCCCGACAACTACCTGACCCCGTTCTTCCCGAACGGTGGCTTCTTGAAGAACCACTTCAACGACCCCGCCGTGACGGACCTGATCAACAAGCAGCTGACCACCACGGACAAGTCGGCTCGTGAATCCACCATCAAGGACGCCCAGAACGCTCTGGCAAAGGACATTTCCACTTTGCCGCTGCTCCAGGGCGCCCAGGTTGCCATCTCGGCACAGGGCGTGAACGGCGTCGACAAGACGCTTGACGCATCCTTCAAGTTCCGATTGGGAACCATTTCAAAGTAAGCAGCCGGTCGGGGGAGGCGGGTGCCAACAGGCGCTTTGCCTCCCCCTCTTGCTGATTGCCTCACATATGAGCAAAACCCCGCGCGATCCGCGGGCAATGAACTTTTAGGTAGCAATGACAACACTTATAGAGATGCCCGACGTCGAACCGGACGCGGTCGCTCCCAAGAGCAAATCAGCGGGCGGAGGTCTGGGCAGGTACATCGTGGTCAGGTTCTTCCTGATCATTCCCACGATCTTCATCCTCGTAACCTTGGTCTTCTTCCTGATGCGGGTCATCGGCGACCCCATCACTGCCGCGCAAGGCGGCCGGCTTCCGCCGGACGTCCTGGCACAGCGAATCCACGACGCCGGTTACGACCGGCCGATCATCATCCAGTACTTCGAATACCTGGGACAACTGGTCACCGGCAACTTCGGCACCACCATCACGGACCGGCGCCCCGTCGTCGAAATGCTTTCGACCTTCGGTGCAGCCACCCTCGAGCTGACGATCAACGCGCTGATTGTGGCCCTCGCGGTCGGCATCCCGCTGGGCCTGATCGCCGCGCAACGGCGCGACAAGGCCACAGACGCCTTCCTGCGCTGCTTTGCCATCCTCTGCTACGCCACTCCGGTCTTCTTCTCCGGACTCCTCCTCAAGCTGACGTTCTCCGTTTGGCTCGGTTGGCTCCCAGTGGCCGGGCGCGTGTCCACCCGCACTGAGCTGGCCATGGGCCAACTGGCCGCTCCCACCGGAATTTATTGGCTCGACGCCTTGCGAAGCGGGAATTTCACCGCACTCGGCGACGTCATGTCCCATGCGGTGCTTCCCGCTATCGCCCTGGGCCTCCTGACCGCCGGTGTCTTCCTGCGCCTCGTTCGGACCAACGTCATCGGAACCCTGGGCAAGGACTACGTCGAGGCCGGCCGTTCCCGCGGCGTCAGCGAATTCCGACTCGTGACAAAGCACGCTTACAAGCCGGCGCTCATCCCCATCATCACCGTCATGGGCTTGCAGATCGCACTGATGCTCGGCGGCGCCGTGCTCACGGAGACCACCTTCGAATGGAAGGGACTTGGCTACCAGCTGGTCCAGTACCTGAACGCCAGGGACTTCGTGGCAGTCCAGGGCATCGTGGTTCTGTTGGCCGTCATCGTCGCCTTTACCAACTTCGTCGTGGACGTCGTCGCCGCGCTGATCGACCCTCGAGTGAGGTACTGACATGAGCACTGCAACCCTTTCAGGACGGAAGAAGTCCTTCCTGTCCGGACTTCCCGTCATTTCCCACCTCAACAAGAGCGTTGGCCTCCAACGAGGCATGCTCATCACCGGGCTCGTGCTGACCGGTTTCTTCCTCCTCTCCACAGTGCTCGCTCCGTTCATCGCACCCTACGGCTACGCCCAACTGAGTGACGCTTCCGGTTCGTTCCCCACCCAGGATGCCCCCAGCAGCAAGCACCTGTTCGGAACCACCGTCGGCGGCTATGACGTCCTCTCCCGCGTCCTGTGGGGTTCGCAGACCGCCGTGACCGTGATCGTCGTTGCCGTGGCGATGTCCATCTTCCTCGGCGTGGCACTCGGTCTCCTCAGTGGTTACTTCGGTGGCTGGCTGGACCGGGTGCTGGTGGTCATCGCCGATGCCATTTATGCCTTTCCTTCCCTGCTCCTGGCGATCGTCATGTCCATCGTCATCAGCCGCGGCCAGTCGAGCTTCTGGGGCGGCATCCTCGCCTGCGCCTTCTCGATCACTGTGGTGTTCGTTCCGCAGTATTTCCGGGTGATCCGGGCGGAGACCATCAGGCTCAAGGCAGAGCCGTTCGTGGAATCGGCAATGGTCCTGGGCGCATCCAGCCTGCGGATCATCACCCGGCACATCTTCAAGAACGCCACCAGGACCCTTCCGCTGATGTTCACGCTGAACGCCTCCGAAGCGATCCTGACCCTTGCCGGTCTTGGCTTCCTGGGCTTTGGCATCGAACCGTCGTCAGCCGCAGAATGGGGCTTCGACCTCAACAAAGCCATGGCAGACGCATCCTCCGGCATCTGGTGGACGGGTGTCTTCCCCGGTATTGCGATCGTCCTGACCGTGCTGGGCCTGACGCTGGTCGGCGAGAGCATCAACGACCTCAACGATCCCCGCCTCCGCGGACGCAAGCGTGCCGGGGGCAAGGCCTCCCGTTCCAAGGCTGCGGCAGGAACCGACGGCAAGAACACAGGGGCTACTACTGCTCCTGAACCAGAAGCAGGTAAGGCATGACCACCAACATCGGCAACATTTCGGACCAGCCGCTCCCATCCGGGCAGCCCGTCCTGGACATCGAACGGCTCAAAGTCACCTTCGCCACGGACAGCGGGGACGTCTACGCCGTCAAGGACGTCAGCCTCGAGGTCAAAGCCGGGGAAGTCCTGGCGATCGTGGGAGAGTCGGGTTCCGGCAAGACTGTCACGGCCAAGACCATCCTCGGCTTGCTCCCGGAGACAGCCATCAGCTCGGGCGCCGTGCTGATCAACGGCAACAACGTCATCAGCGTCAGTGCGTCCAAGCTGCGCAAGATCCGCGGCCGTGACGTGGCCATGGTCTTCCAGGAACCGTCAACGGCCCTGAATCCAGTGTTCACGGTCGGCTGGCAGATAGCCGAAGGCATCCGGGCCCATGCCTCGGACGGACACCGGGTCTCGGCCAAGGAAGCCAAGAAACGGGCCACCGAGGCCCTGCGGAAGGTGGGCATCCCCGATCCCGAAATCCGCGTCAACTACTATCCCCACCAGCTTTCCGGAGGTCAGAAGCAACGCGTAGTCATCGCCGCTGCGCTCGCCTTGAACCCTGGCTTGATTGTGGCGGATGAGCCGACGACTGCCCTGGACGTCACTGTCCAGGCCGAGATCCTTCAATTGCTCCGGGACCTGCGGGACAAGTACGGCACCTCGATTGTGCTCATTACGCACAATATGGGTGTCGTGGCCGACCTGGCCGACCGCGTCGTGGTCATGTACCAGGGCGACGTGGTCGAAGAGGCCACCGCCAAGGTCCTGTTCGCCGAGCCCAAGCAGGACTACACGAAGAAGCTGCTGGCCGCCGTGCCGCACCTTGGCCGTAACTCGGCGTCCGAAGGGGCCACCGAACGGTTGCATCAGGGGGGAAAGGTCCTGGTCGAGGCCAAGAACCTCACCATCGAGTATCCGGGGCGCCTCGGCAAGCCAGGGTTCAAGGCTGTGGACAACGTCAGCTTCACGGTCTCCGAGAATGAGGTCTTTGGCCTGGTTGGCGAGTCCGGTTCCGGCAAGTCCACGATCGGCCGGGCCATCGCAGGCCTCAACAGGGTAACCGGCGGCAGCCTCAAGGTCCTCGGCTACGAAATGCTGGACTTCAAGGAACACACGTTCAAGCCGCTGCGCAAGGATATCGGCTTTGTCTTCCAAGACCCGGCGGCCTCGTTCAATCCGCACCTGACCATTGGCGAGTGCGTTGCGGAACCGCTGCTCATCCATACCCGTCCCAGCCCGGCCCAAGCACGCCTGCGGGTGGCGCAGTTGCTCGAATCGGTGCAGCTTCCGGCATCGTACGCCGAACGCTTCCCCCACGAGCTTTCCGGTGGACAGCGCCAGCGCGCTTCGCTGGCCCGCTCGCTCGCGCTCAACCCGCGGCTTCTGATCGCCGATGAGCCCACCTCGGCCCTTGACGTTTCCGTGCAGGCAAAGGTCCTGGAACTGTTCAAGGACATCCAGGAGGAGTTCGGATTTGCCGCGCTCTTCATTAGCCACGACCTCGCGGTAGTGGACATCCTCTCCCATTGGGTGGGGGTGTTGTTCAAGGGCAAGCTTGTGGAGCAGGGGATCGGCAGCCAGATCATGGGCAATCCCCAGCACGAATACACGCGCAAGCTCATCGCCTCGCTGCCAGTTCCGGATCCTGATGAACAGGCCCGACGCCGGGAAGAACACCGCGCGCTGTTGGGCATCTGACCCGCCATTGTTGCGCCAGAGGAACATGCCCGCCCTTTTCCTCGAAGGGCGGGCATGTTCCTTTTTTGCCGCGGCTATTCGGACACGATGCTGATGTTGAAGAGCTTGTCCTTCGGTTGGCGCATGAAAATCCGGAGCCACAGCGGCATCCACATTTCAAGGCCGCGGGCGACGTCGAGCCCACCCAGATCGTGGATGCGTTCCGGTAGCCAGCCGAACTCCCGCAGGAGCGCGACGACGGTGGCTTTCGCGTCGTCGTCGTTCCCTGCTACGAACACGTCATGGGCGCCTTCAGCGAGTCGGAGCGGATCAACCATCAGGGGAGCAGTCAAGGTGTTGAGAGTCTTGACCACACGTGCCTCCGGAAAGGAGCGCTGGATGGTTTCGGCAATGCTGTCGGTATTGCAGACGGAGAGCGACGGCGGAAATCCGGCGGAAAAATCCAAGGGGTTGGACACATCCACCAAGATCTTGCCCGCCAGGTTTGCTGCCCCGGCTTCGCTCAACGCGGCGAGCGAGACCATTCCCGGGGTTGCATTGACCACGATCTCAGCCATGGCTGCGGCCTGGGCGAAGGAGCCGGAGCTTGCTTCCGGACCTGCCTGCGCCGCCCACTCCGTCCCTTTCGGATTGCCGGCTTCCCGGGAACCCATCATGACCTGGTGGCCAACCGCCATCAGTTTGCTGGCCAGTGCATGCCCCACCATTCCGGTGCCAAGAACTGCGATTTTCATGCTTGCTCTCCTTCTCGTCGGCGCGGACATGCTCATTGTGCCCCTCAAGGCTCGGCCAGCACACCCTAGACTGTAGGAATGACCGAGCAGAACCACGCCCTCCCCGACGCCGATTCCTTCGATCCTTCCGCCAGCTCCCTCGCCGGCCGTGTGGACCAGGCTGTCATGGACGAGCTGCTCTCCATCCGCTCCAGCATTGACAACATCGACGCCACCCTCGTCTTCCTCCTCGCCGAGCGTTTCAAGGCCACCCAGAAAGTGGGCGTCCTCAAGGCGACGCATCAGCTCCCTGCCGGGGACCCGGGCCGCGAGTCCGCCCAGATTGCGCGGTTGCGCCGGCTCGCCGAGGAAGCGCATCTCGATCCGGCTTTCGCCGAGAAATTCTTGAATTTCATCATCAGTGAGGTCATCCGGCACCACGAGGCAATCGCCGAAGGCCACCAGGCTTCCATCGCGCAGGGCTGAACACATGCCCGCCGAAACCGTGCAGAAGCAGGTCACCGCCACGGCATTGGGTCCGTGGCCCGGTACCGATCCCGCCGAGGCTGCACGGGTCATCCGTGGCGAGCTGGGCAGCCCGCATTTGCCGTTTCTGGCTGAGCTCCCGGACCGTGGCGTCGGCTCGGATACCCTTGGCCGATCGGCGTCGCTGCTTGTTGACATGGCCATCGATGTGCAGCCGCACGGCTGGCGCTTGGTTGACCGCCCCGGGAAGGACCTGCGGCGGGCCAAATCCGCCCTTGCCACGGACATCAATGTCCTGGCCGACATTGCCGGTTCGGAGGAATCCTCCGCGGAGGCGTTGAAGATCCAGCTGCGCGGCCCCATGAGCCTGGCAGCCGGACTGTACCTGCACAATGGCGAGCGCGCCCTGCTTGACTACGGTGCCCGCCGGGACATCGCGGAATCCCTGGCCGCCGGCGTCGCCGAGCACGTGGCCAGGATCCGCGCCGCAGTGCCGGGCGCCGAGGTAGTGATCCAACTCGACGAACCGGACATCGCTTCCGTCCTGGCCGGTACCATTCCCACTTCGAGCGGCTACCGCACCCTACGGTCCATCCCGGGCGAAGAAGTCACAGGCGCCTGGCGGCTGGTGATCGACGCGTTGCGCGCTGCCGGAGTGGTGGAGACCGTGGTCGCGGTTCCGGAGATCGAAGCACCGATCCAGCAGATCCTCGCCGCCGGGGCCGACGGCATCGCCGTTCCGCTCAAGGCACTCACTACACGCCAATGGGAACACATCGCCACCGCAGTGGAGGCGGGCAAGCGCCTCTGGGCCGGCGCGTTGCCCACGGACAATCCACGGGCAACACTGCCGCGCACGGCCGAGGTGGTGGACACCGTCTGGCGGCCTTGGCACCAACTCGGCTTGCCGGCGTCGAATCTGGGCGCCGTCCGGGTCACGCCGTCCGGCGGCTTGGCCGGGTATTCGCCGTCGGGAGCCCAGGAAATCCTGAGCCGGTTGACCCAGCTTGCCGACGGGTTGAACCAACTGGCCCTCGGTTAGCTTTCTAGACCCGCCGTTCCCAGCGGTCCGGTTCGGCATATCGGGGGAGCCCGACGGCGGCAGTGGCGGTTGGTGCGGCCGCGGCGTCCGGGGCGGGTAGCGAGGGCGCCAAACGGTAGTCAAAGGAACCCGCGTAAACGAGCACCAGTCCAAGGTGTTTCTGGAGAACCTTCACTTGGATCCGGTGCTTGCCTTCCAGCGGATCCCACCACTGCTCTGCAAAGGCCTTCGCATCGAGGGACGCCGGTAGGCTGAGCCGCAGGGGACCCAGGAACAAGCGTGACGCGCTCGAGACCCCGCGAAGCCGCCCCTCCGGTGTGGCATCGAGATCCAGTGCCGTCGCGAGTCGGCGATACCTGCCGAGGTAGTCGACCAGCCGGGTGCCGCCGTCGTCGCCGGTTTCGGCCACAGTAGTGTCATGGAACAGCCGGGTACGGCCGGGAAAGAAAATTTCGCGCCGGGCCGTGAGGCTGGACCGCCCGAACGGGTCCAGGTGCGCGTGGTTCTCGATACGGAACGGGATGCGCTCGCCGTATTCCGGGAAGAAAGCCTGTTCCCCGGCGACCGCGGCAAGGAGGGGTCGGAGCCACTTCTGCCGGCAACCGACCACATCGAACACGCCCTCGCCAATTCCGTATGATCCGGAGCCGGGCGCGAGGGAGAAGTACTCCTGTAGTTCAGGCTGCAATTGCCTGAACTTGCTGCCCAGCGCCAACTCGTAGATTGGTGTGCTCATGTGGTGTCCTCGGTTCTGGGAACGGGTACTGGGATTGATTCTTGCCTAAAGGCTACAAGCGGCCCGCAGCCTTCAGGCGAATGTATGCATCCGCTACGAGCGGCGGTAGATCCAGAGGCTCGGCGTCGACCACCTCCGCACCAAGCTGGCGCAATTGGGCACTGACGGCTTCCCGGTCGAGCAAGGCACGTTCTGCGGCCGAGGCACGGAAGACCTCGCTCGCAGTAGTACGTTGTTCCTTCATCCGCCCCAGCAAGGGGTCCCTCACCGATCCAAGGAGCACCACATGCTGCCGGACCAGCTGCGCCACCAGGGGAATGAGGCCTTCTTCCGGGGCTCCGCCGTCAAGTGATGTTAATAGGACCACGAGGGAACGGTGCGCCGAAATTGCCCGTACCTGGGTGGGGATCTGGGCCCAGTCCATCTCGATCAGTTCTGCCTCGAGCGGCGCCATGGCCTGGACCAGGGAGCCAAGGAGATTGCCTCTGGCCGCTGAACCGACGCGGCCGCGGACGCGTCGGTCGAAGGCGAAAAAGTCCACCCGGTCTCCGCCTCGCTCGGCGAGCACTGCTAGCAAAAGAGCCGCTTCCATCCCGGTGTCCAGACGCGGCTCGTCGTCGATCCGGGCCGCAGCCGTACGGGAGGTATCCAGCATGATCACGACGCGGCGGTCCCGTTCGGGACGCCAAGTGCGAACCACGACGGCGGTGCGTCGGGCGGTTGCCCGCCAGTCGATGGAACGCACGTCGTCGCCCCGGACGTAGTCGCGGAGGGAATCGAACTCCGTGCCCGCACCGCGTATCTGGACGGCGGCCTTGCCGTCGAGCTCCCGCAGTTTTCGTAGCTTGGAAGGAAGGTGCCGTCTTGAGTGGAAGGGAGGCAGGACACGCATACGGCCCCGGAGGGGAACAGTGCGTTGCCGGGCGGCCAGGCCAAGCGGTCCAAAGGAACGCATCGTGACGTGCGGTGCCGCGAGGTCGCCGCGACGCGTGGGCTTTAGCCGAACTGCAATGCGCCGACGCTCCCCAGCCGGGATCTCGACGCGCTGGACGGGGGCGACAGTTCCGGCGGAGGGCTGCCAGGCGTCACGTACCATTCCTCGAAAGATCCTGTGGTTGCCGTTCTCCAGGGTCAGGACGGATTCCGTTTCCGAGTGGAGGGTAACGTTCCCCGGCCCCTTCCGCTGCAGTTCAACCCTGGCAGGCGACGCCGCTAACATGATGTCGGTCACCAGCAAAGCCAGGAGCAAGGCCACGGCGAGCAGGACCGTACTCCATGCCGGGAACAGCACCAAGGGCGCCAAGGCGGCGAATACCAGCAGCACAAAGCGGCCCGTGATCGCCATTCAGTACCCCTGGACAGTCATAGGGTGGGTGGTCATCGGGTGGACAGTCATGCGGCTCGGCACCATCAGCGCGGGACGGGAACAGAAGCCAGGATGCTGCCCAAGACATCATCGACGTGGACGCCGTCCATCTGGGCTTCGGGGCGAAGCCCCACCCGGTGCCGCAAGCATGGCAGGGACAGGGCCTTGACGTCGTCGGGGGTGACGAAGTCGCGTCCGGACAACCATGCCCAGGCACGGGAGGTATTCAGCAAGGCAGTGGCGCCGCGAGGGGAGACTCCCAACTGGAACGACGGCGCTGCCCGGGTGGCGCGGACGACGTCCACAATGTAGCCGAGGATCTCGGGGGCCACAGTCACAGCGGCGACGGCGTCACGTGCGTCTTGGAGTTCTGCGGAGCCCGCCACCGGCCTGACTCCCGCCGCGTGCAGGTTCCGCGGATCGAAGCCTTCCGAATGCCGGCGGATCACTTCGATTTCTTCGGCACGGCCGGGAAGCGGCATGGCGAGCTTGAGGAGGAAGCGGTCCAATTGGGCCTCGGGCAGGGGATAGGTGCCCTCGTATTCCACCGGGTTCTGCGTGGCGGCGACTATGAACGGTGACGGCAACGGACGGGAGAGTCCGTCCACGGAGACCTGGCGCTCCTCCATGGCCTCCAGCAGGGAGGCCTGGGTCTTGGGAGGCGTTCGGTTGATTTCGTCCGCCAACATGATATTGGTGAAGACCGGCCCTTCGCGAAAGGTGAATTCCGAGGTGTGCGAATCGTAGACGAGAGAGCCTGTGACGTCACCCGGCATGAGGTCCGGAGTGAACTGAACGCGTTTGGTATCCAGGCTCAGTGCGGTGGACAAGGCACGCACCAATAGGGTCTTGGCAACGCCCGGAACACCCTCAAGCAGCACGTGGCCCCCGCAGAGCAGCGCGATCAGCATGCCAGTCACCGTCGCATCCTGTCCGACGACGGCCTTTCCCACCTCGTGACGGACGTCCAGCAAGGCTTTTCGGGCAGGATCCGGCCGGGATGTTTCTTGGGCCGGTGGCCCCTGCGATGCTGCCCCTCCCTGAGGGCCGTCGTAGCCGTAGTTGCCGTCAGTGAAGCTGTTTGCTGGATTGCTCATTGCTTGATTACTCATGGGGCTGTAGCCTCCTGCTCGAGTTTTTCGATGCTTTGTGCCCACCGGACCAGTTCGGACTCGGTGTGGGGCCGGTGGTCCAGCAACAGCATCCGCAGCTCCGGTGCCGGCCGGTTGATTTTTCGGCCCACCGCGTCCAGGACGGCCTCCGCGCCAGCCTCGGGGCCGAGCCGGAAGTGCCTTGCAAGCCTGGTCAAAGTACCGGCCCGCAGATTGTCGGCTGCCCGGCCGACGGCGCGCGAGTCCTGGTACAGGCGGGCGCGGCCTTCGGCCGTCTCGGCAGCCTTGACCGCTACCGGCAGTGGCTCGAACACGAGCGGACCGAGCCGCCGGCCACGCCACAGTATGGCGAGCACGGCGACCACCGCCAGCCACATTCCCAGGAAGCCGAGCCAGGGCGGCGCCAGTTCATCGAGGGTGGCCGGTTTGTCGTTCCGCGGCACGTCTCCCAAGCCGGGGAGGTACCAGAGCAGATCCGCCGTTGGACCAAGGGTCCGGAGGGCCAACGCGGCATTGCCCTGCTCTTGCAGGAGATCGTTGCTGAGCAGCGCTGTGCTGCCGAGAACCACCAGCCGGCCGTCCACGCTCGTCGCATACATGCCGCCGTCGCTGCCATCAGGCCGGTAGCAAACAGCGCCGGCTCCCGTGTACAGGAACCCGTCCCTGCCGGAGACCGGCCCCGCGGCGAGTGGATCCGCTTGCCCGCATCCCGCGTCCAACGTTGACGTGCCGTTGGGAACCACTCCGGCATGACGGATCTCGCCGCCCAGCCCGGTCAGCGTCTGGAAGCCGGGAGCCACGACCACCACGCGGGCTGCCGAATCCAGCAGCTTGTGCAACTGGGCGGAGTCGAGATAGCCGTTGCGGTCATACAGCAGCACCGTGGCCTGTGGCTTCCGGGCAAGGAGCGAGGTGGTCGTGACGAAAGAATCGGATTCCGTGACTATGACTCCGTGTCGTCGGAGAATTTCGGCGGCTGCCATCGCGCCGTCCGGGCCCGGATTGCGGGCGGACAAGGGTGCCTTGTCCGTGTTTGCGGGGGACTGGGCCACCGTCACTATGCCGAGCACCGCGATGATGGCTCCGATGATGATCCAGGCCAGGTGGCTTCGCGACCAGTCCCGCACAGTTGTATTGCGTGCTTTTGCTGCAGCGGGCTCCATCGCCGTGCCGCGGGCCGGCGTCATCGCGGTACCGCCAAACGATTGCCCGGCTGCCTCGCGAAATCAGGTTTCATGGACAGCAAATCGGTGTCCAGTGCGAGGACAGCGGCATGATCGGAAGGGGTGGCTGTTGCCTTGCCGTATTTCACGCCATCGAAGAGCCTCGCGGCGTTCTCAAGCCGGGAACCGGCAGCCCCGAAGGCGCACCCCAATTGCTCAGCCGCCTCATCCGCTGTCCGGCCAGGCTGGATATCAACGACTGTCCGGTCCTCCGCGGAGCGAACCACAGCGCGGAACTGCTCGACGACGGCGGTGTGCCAGTCTCCGCGGTTTGCCGCGGCAGCTGCCCGACGGCGGAAAGCATCGGCATCAACTGTTGCCCCGCCGTCGAAAACCTCCGCAGACTCCTTCTTCCTGGCGTTGAGCCTCGGCCTGACAACTATCACGGCTCCCACGATGAGGACCACAGCCAACGCCCCGATTAACGGCACGCCTATATTCGACCCGATGGTCAAATCGCCGTTCAGGGAGCGGAGCCATTCGAGAAACTGGTTCCACAACCCATCGATCCAACCGGGTTTGGCCGATGCATACTGCGACTTGGAGAGTTCCTCAACCGCCCAACGTCGGGCCCCCTCGCGGTCCGGATCAACGGGAGGCTCGAAGGCAGCGAAAAGGAGGCTAAACGACGCCGGTGCAGGGATCATCCGGTAGGTGAACCCTGACCGGTCACGGGCGGCCATAAGCGGGCATCCGCGTGACGTGGGCTGCGGCGCCCCGGAACGCCGTCGGGCTCTTCTCCGGTCTCCAAAAGCCGCAGCAGCTCCACGTCCAGTCCGTCGCGCCTCATCCGCAGATCCATGTAGATCAGGGCTGCCACGGAGGTTTGAAAAGCGAGGCCGACCGCACCTATGAGGGCACCTACAAGCAGTGAAACCACCAGCAGGACCGTTGTTGTCGTCGCCGCTTGTTGGGCGCTCGCATGCGGGGAAAAGACGGCAGTCATCCCGCCGGATGCCAAGGTCAGGGGAATCTGGATGACCTGCGCGATGACTCCCACCATGAATCCCACCAGCAGGGTGATGCCGAAGATCCGCCACCAGTTCCTCGCCGTAAGGCTCCAAGATCGCCGAAGGCCCGCGACGACGCCGAGTTCTTCAATGGTGATGGCGGCCGGAGTCACAAGGAGCTTGGTATAGACCCAGACCCAGACGACGACGGCGCCGAGTCCCAAGGGAAGAACCAGAAGCAGCCCGAGCGGTCCCAAGCCAGTCAAGATGAGGGCGGCCAACAAGGTCAGGACCACCAAGAACAGCAAAGATCCGCCAAGCATGAGGAAAGCAAACCCCAGGAGGGACCAGATGCGTGAGCGGGCCAAAGACCACATTTGCTTGAACCCGGTGGGGCGGTTCAATGCCGACCTCGCGACAGGGATGGCCATCACGCCTTGCAGGATCGAGCTCAGGACCATGGCGAGCAATGAAACACCCAGGACTGCGATAACGGCGCCAAAGACAGGGCCGAAAAACCGCATGGCTTCGTCTTGGCTCGTGAATCCTCTTGCGGGAGGCTGGGACATCCCGAGCATTCCCATCGAGGCCACTCCGCTCAAAGCTCCGATGATGGCCTGGACAACAAGCGCGGATCCGAACATGGTTCTGGCGTTCCGGCGGATGGTCTGGAAGGAGCCGTCCATGATCTCACCAAAAAAGAGCGGCCGGAGAGGCACGATTCCTGGTTTTGGGGGAGCGACATAGCCAGCTTGGTCAGAGGGCGGCGGACCGCCACCCTGCCAGCGCGGATCGGCCGGGGCGCCCCAGGATTGTCCCGGATACTGTGGCGGCCCCCATTGTGGTTGGGCGCCCCACGGCGATGCCGGTCCCTGTTCAGGCCGGCTGCCTGGATCTGGCTGTGACACGTTTTCCTCCCCCAAAAGATGCGCCCGCAGCAATGCACGGACCGGAAAGGGACCGTCCGCTCCAGCCTATAGTTCCGCCGTCGCGCCTCATAGCCCTCTCGGCTTTCCTGTTGCAGCGCGCCATGCCGTGATCGGGCTCAACGGGACAAAGGCTGGGCGATAAGGGAATATATAACTATGAAGGCACGCATCCTGGTGGTAGACGACGACGAAGCGCTGGCTGAAATGATCGGCATCGTGCTGCGGAACGACGGCTTCGACCCGGTTTTTTGCGCGGACGGCGGGCAAGCGCTGGAGGTCTTCCGTTCCTCGAAGCCTGACCTGGTTCTGCTTGACCTGATGCTTCCCGGCTCGGACGGCATCGAAGTGTGTCGCCAGATCCGTGGGGAGTCCGATGTCCCCATAGTCATGCTTACCGCCAAAGCGGATACCTCCGATGTTGTCCGAGGCCTCGAATCCGGTGCTGATGATTACGTGCCAAAGCCTTTCAAACCGGCTGAGCTCGTGGCCCGGGTGCGGGCCCGGCTGCGCCCGGGAGACCAGAAGGCGCCAGAGACCCTGCGGATTGCCGATGTCACTATCGACGTCGCGGGCCACTTGGTGACGCGGGGCGGAGAACGGATTTCGCTGACGCCTCTGGAATTCGATCTCTTGGTCGCCCTGGCTCGCAAGCCCTGGCAGGTCTTCACCCGTGAACTGCTCCTTGAGCAGGTGTGGGGCTACCGCCACGCTGCCGACACCCGGCTGGTCAACGTCCATGTCCAGCGGCTGCGGTCCAAGATCGAACGTGATCCGGAAGCCCCTGAAGTTGTATTGACGGTTCGTGGTGTCGGATACAAAGCAGGCGCCTGAGTCTTCCACCGGCGAGCCCGGCGCTGGCCCTGAGACGGATAAGGTCAAACATCCTGTTTCAGGACATACTGTCCCGGAACACACCGACGCCCGCGCATTGAACCTTGCGTGGATCCTGGAGCGGACCCGCATTTGGACGCGGCGCGCCCTGATCTTGGCACTGCGTGTTTCACGTCTCGTCTTGACGGGACTTCGCCACATTCGTCCGGGATTTCGTTATCTGTGGCGGGCCCTGCTGCGGCGATGGCGCCGCTCGCTTGAATTCAGGACGGTCGCCGTGACGATCGTCCTGTCGATGGCGTCATTTGCGGTGGTCGGCGCGTACCTCTCAAACCAAATAGCGAACAACCTGTTCCAGGAACGCCTGAAGCAGGCCGAATCGGAAAGCCGCTACTACGTCAAGCAAGTCCAGGACACGTTCGACGGTTCACAGGCCAACGATCAATCCAGCGTCATCACCCTCGTCTACGACACCCTCAAGGCAGTGGAGGGCAACGGCTCGGTTATCCAGCGGCGGTACGTCTTCGAGGCCATGCCCGAACAGACCAAGCCGCGCAACCGCTGGGTGGAATCGCGGGCCTCGGATCAATTGACGGTCCGGGTCATTCCACCGGCGCTTCGCAAGTCCGTCCAGGAATCGGGCAAGGACCAGTTCTGGGCCTCCACGGAGTTTCCCGTCGGCAATCAGGACCACCCCGGCATCGCAGTCGGCAACAAAGTCACGTTCAACGGCACGGTCTACGAGCTTTATCTCCTCTATGACCTTGATACCGCCCAACAGACGCTGGACGAAATCCAGAACGTGCTGTGGGCAGGCGGCGCCGCACTCATCCTCATGATCGGCGGGATTGCCTGGTATGTGACCAGGAACGTCGTGAGTCCGGTGAGCCACGCCGCCGTCGTCTCCGAGAAGCTGGCCGCCGGTCAGTTGCAGGAACGAATGGTGGTCAAGGGCGAAGACGAGGTGGCCAGGCTGGGCGCGTCGTTCAACCATATGGCCGCGAGCTTGCAGGAACAGATCACGCAGCTGGCCACTTTGTCCCAGATGCAGCAGCGGTTCGTGTCCGATGTGTCGCATGAGCTGCGGACTCCACTGACGACCGTCCGGATGGCAGCAGAAGTGTTGTTTGATGCCCGGGATGACTTCGACCCCATCAACAAGCGCTCCGCGGAGCTCCTCTACAACCAAGTGGAGCGTTTCCAGTCTTTGCTCTCAGACTTGCTGGAGATTTCACGCTTCGACGCGGGGGCTGCCGTTCTGGACTCCGAGCCGACGGACATTTTCCAAGTGGTGTCCCACGTTATCGACGGGGCCTCACCGGTCGCCGCGGACTACGGCTCCGAAGTGCGTCTCACCTCGCGCCACAAGCGCATCATCGTGGAAATGGATGCCCGAAGGATTGATCGCATCCTGCGGAACCTGCTGCTCAACGCCGTCGAACACGGCGAGGGGAGGCCCGTCCACGTCTCCGTTGCAGCCAATCACGACGCTGTGGCCATTTCGGTGCGTGACTTCGGCATAGGAATGAGTCCGGCGGAAGCCGCGCGGGTCTTCGATCGTTTCTGGCGGGCCGATCCAGCCCGCGCCCGGACAACCGGGGGCAGCGGCCTGGGACTTTCCATCGCCGCGGAGGACACCAAGCTCCACAACGGTTGGCTGCAGGCTTGGGGCCGCAAGGGGGCTGGTTCCAACTTCCGTCTGACTCTGCCGCTCAAGAAGGGAGGAACCATCGTGAAATCACCGTTGCAGCTCGAACCGGCAGATATCCACCTGCCTGGCGCCGCCCCGGAACGACAGATCCTCGTGGTGGATGCAGGTGACGCCTCCCCGGAACAAGGTTCCGTTGCAGACCCGACGCCGGAGGACGCTCCGGCGTTGCCGCCTGTACTGCCTCCTGTACTGCCGCCGGCGGGGGAGAACGACGCCGACAAGACCGGGGAGGGAACGGGACTATGAGTTCACGACGGAGTTCGCGACACTCCTACCTGGCTCGACGCCCGTTCCTGCTGAAGGCCACGATCTCCCTTCTTGCGGTCCTCATGGTGATCCTGAGTTCCTGCGCGCAGATTCCACGGTCCGGTCCGGTCGGAAAGAGCAAGGACGAGAGCGCGGGCAACCCGAACGCTCCAGTCTTCTTTCCCCCGCCGCCACATCCCGGAGCCAGCCCGGCGTCGATCATCGAAGACTTCTACGGCGCCGGCAGCGGGTACGAAGGCGATTATGCGGTGGCCCGGCAGTATCTGACGCAGTCGCTGTCCGTCAGTTGGAAGTCCGACAAGCGCACGCTCGTCTTCCGCAGTGCGACCGTCGTCAAGACCGGCGTGGAAAACGAGTTCAAGTACCAGCTCGACCTCGCCTATGCCGTCGACGCGGACGGCGTTGCCACGCAGTTCCCGGAAGGAACCACCGAAACCATTCCGGTGACCCTGGAACAAGTCGACGGCGAATGGCGGATCTCAGCGGTCCCGGATGGCACCGCTATCCCGGAAGAAACGTTCAAAGTCATCTACGCGGCCCAGCCCATCTACTTCTACGATCCCACTTTTGCGTACGCGGTTCCGGACATCCGCTGGTTCATTAAGAAGAACACCGTCAAGGCGATGACCAGCGCCTTGCTTGCCGGTCCTGCGCCTTACCTCCGGGGCGCCGTCGTCAGCGCCTTTCCTTCCGGCATGAAACTGGCCCGGGAGTCGGTGCCGGTTGTGTCGGGAGCCGCCCAAGTGGACCTTTCCGCGAAGGAACTCGTGGATGCCTCTGCCGAGGACAGGCAACGCATGCAAAACCAACTCACCCTCACCTTCCGTAGCCAACCGGACGTGGTGAACGTCCAGCTCCGGGCTGACCAGGATCTCGTCCGGGTGGAAGACAATGGCTCCGTCCTGCCGCCTGTGCTCGAGAAAAATGTTCCGGCGCGCCAGATCGCCGTCGACAACGAAGAACTCGTGCGCTACGAGAACAACAGAGTCTCGGCCCTTCCGGACATGCAAGCCGTGGCTGGACTGAATCCGATGGCTCCAGCTGAATCCCCCACGTCCCAGGCTGTGGCCTTCCTCAACGACGCGGGAACTGTCCTGTATTCGATGATTCCGGGGCAGCCTGCCCGTCAACTGACAACCAGGAGTACGCTGAGCCATCCTTCCTTCAGCCCCCAGGATTGGGTCTGGACGGCAGGTCCGGGAGCTAATGGCGCCACCGAAGTCGTCGCATTCAAACCGTCCGATGTTCCACAAGGCCAGGCCGTGCCCACGGTGACCATCACCCCGTCATGGTTGTCAGGGCGCGTAGTGAGGGACTTCCGGATATCCCGTGAGGGTACGCGCGCACTGGTCGTTTCCGAGATGAACGGCAAATCATCCGTTCAGGTAACCGGTATTGTCCGCAATCCTGATGGCACCCCCAAGGATCTGACCGCCCCGCTGACCTTGTTCACTTCTTCCCCCGTTGACCAGGGGGTTTGGGTCAATTCCACAACAGTTGCCGTGATGAAAGCCGATTCGACTCAAAACGTGGTTCCCGAGTTGTTGTCCCTCACGTCAGGGCAGCCGCAGTTGTTGCCGGCTTGGCCGAACCTGACAACCATTAGCGCAGGCAACGGATTGGACCAGATTTTCGGGCAGTCCGCAGCCGGAGTCTTCCAACGGGTGGGGAACGGATGGGAACTGCAACTCAAGGGACCGGTAGACCCGGCCTTCCCTGGCTAACCAGGGGTTCCCTGCACCTTCTCGGCATCGCTTCATGGTGCATACAGCCTCATGGTGCATACAGCCTCATAATCCACATAGCCTCATAATCCACATAGCCCAGTTCGGTGCTGTTCGCCACGGCCAAAGCACTGGATGCTTGGGGCATGGGGAACACCAACAAGGGCCGCCGGGTGCATGACCCCGATCTCGTGGCCCCCTGGAACGATGGCGCACGCCATCGGGGAAGGCATCCCGATCGATTGATGCGGCTCACACAGGGCCTGATTGTTGCCTTCTCCGAGCTGCTGGCAGTCCTGGCTCCCGTGGAGTGCGTGTGTTGTGGCGCCGAAGACTCCACGCTCTGTGGGCCCTGCGCTCGTCAGGTGCGTCTTCTGTGCACCAGCCCCTTCCGGGCTGAAGGACAGGCGCCGACCTTGCTCACCGTGGATGGGTCCGTCATTCTCCCTGTTGTCGCGGCGGCCCACTATAGGGACGAACTGGCCCAGGCTCTGCTCTCGTTCAAGCATCTCGGCCAAGGACGGTTGGCCTCCGTGCTCGCGCCTGCGCTGGGCAAGGCTGTCCGGGCAGCCGTCGGAAACAGGACGGACATCTTCCTTGTACCTATTCCCAGCAGTAACGCGGCCTTCCGGAACCGCGGATTCAGCCCGGTCCATCTCTTGCTCGGCCATCTACGGCGCCGGAACGCATTGCCGGGTCTACAGATGAAGGACGCTTTGAAGAAGGTCAAGTCCAGGCTCGCGTGGCGCGACCTGGTCCAGGCTGCGCTTGCCCGGGACGGCACTTCCCTCCGGGCCGGTTTCGAAGACCTCGGCGCGGGGATCCTCGGTGTCGGGACCCGAAGACGGGGAAGTGGACAGAAGGGCTTGGGCCGTGGGGAGCGCGTGCGCCGCGTCCGGGGCTCCATGACCGTTCGGCTGTTCCAGGAAAGGGCCTTGGAAGGCAAGGCGTGCATCATCGTGGACGATGTCCTTACCACAGGTGCCACCCTCTCCGAAGCAGCCCGGGCATTGTCAAAGGCCGGAGGCGTGGTGTGTGGTGCGGTGGTTCTCGCTGCCACTCGTCCGCCGGCCGGAAGCGAGCTCTCTGCCGAGAGACCGAAGATGCAGTCCGAACCGACTCAAACAAAAAATAAGTGACGAAAGGATGAATTACCCGTGGCGATGAACTAACGTCGGGTATGGGTACCAAGAACAGATGTACCTGTCGATAGCGGCTCGGAAAGGGGCTCGACTGTCCGTCAGATCAGCCCCTAGAAGCGCCCTTATCGTGTCACCTGAGTTGTTTGGAGGGCACCATGGAGTTCATGATCAGCGGCCGTAATCTGACCGTTTCCGATCGCTTCCGCGAGTATGCAAGCGAGAAGATTTCAAAGATTGAATCGCTTGGGGACAAAGTCCAGAGGGTTGACGCGAAGGTTTCCAAGGAGACCAATCCACGCCAGACACCGGGCCAACTCACGGTGGAAGTAACGGTCCTGGGCCGCGGCCCCGTGATCCGGGCCGAAGCGAGCGCCGCTGACAAGTTTGCCGCCTTTGATCTCGCATACAGCAAGCTGCTGGAAAGACTCCGCAGGGCCAAGGACCGCAAGAAGGTCCACCACGGCCGCCACACGCCCAAAGCAGTCCGTGAGGCAACTGCAACGCTTGAGCCTGCCAGCGCGAGCGAACCCATTTACGTAGAGGCCAGCAATCACCAGGAGCAAACCACGGCACCGGTGGAGACCTCGCCCTACGACGTCGACAACGATATTCCGGCCGGTGATTCCCCGGTCCTGATTCGTCGCAAGGTTTTTCCCGCCGCTTCGCTCACCCTTGATGACGCGGTGGACAACATGGAATTGGTGGGCCACAATTTCTACCTGTTCGTAGACAAGGAAACCAACACACCGTCGGTCGTCTACCGTCGCCGCGGCTGGACCTATGGAGTAATCACTCTGGACTCCACCTGCGAACCAGGAGACCAAGCTGTGGAGGAAAAGATCCACGCTTACCGCTCGAGTGACCAGGCCGCCACAGCCTAGGCCGCATTCGCATTTCCCATGAAAGGACTGGCATGGCCTCTTCGCTGAGCCTCTTGCAGGCACGGCGGATTGCATTGGCAGCCCAAGGACTGGACAAAGAACGGCCCACCGGCCCCGTGACCTCACGGGCGGTGGGCCGTACCTTTGCCCGCCTCCACGTGGTGCAGATCGACTCCGTCAATGTCCTCTCCCGCAGCCACTACCTCCCCTTCTTTTCAAGACTCGGCAACTACGATCGAAGCATCCTTCATGCCATGACAGGGCGAAGTCCGCGGCGCATGATGGAGTATTGGGCTCACGAGGCCAGCTTCATCCGCCCGGAACACTTTCAGGATCTGCTGCTGTGGCAAAGTCGCGCGTGGGTAGGCGCGGCCCAACTGGAGCACGGAGTCCGGGAAGACATGGCCAAACGGATCCTCGAGGCGCTCGCGACGGGGCGCCCTATGACGGCGGCCCAGCTGACTGCGCACTTGGGGCACGCGGAAGAGCGCCAGCATGACAACTGGGGCTGGAACTGGAATCTGGTCAAAAGGGTGCTGGAGCACTTGTTTGAAGAAGGACTCGTGACTGCTGCTTCGAGGACGGAGCAGTTCGAGCGGCGCTACACCCTGACCTCGCGGATCCTGCCACCGGGATTGACTGCGGACTTCCTCCGGGCCGGAGCGCTCCCGGACGGAGGCGCCGAGCTATCGACAGCGGCCATGGACCGGCTAATTGACGCCGCAGCCCAGGCCCATGGCATCGGTACAATCCGTTGCTTCGCCGACTACTTCCGGACCCCGGTGAAGGCCGCCGAAGCATCGCTCGGCAGGCTCGTTGCCGCAGGACGATTGGAGCCAGTCACAGTGCGTGGCTGGGACCGGGCGTTGTATCGACACACAGAGGCCAGGCTTCCCCGCACCGCCACGGCACGGGCATTGCTTAGCCCGTTTGATTCCCTGGTGTTTGAACGTAGGAGGCTCGAGGAGCTGTTCGGCTTTCATTACCGGATTGAAATCTACACCCCGGCGGAGAAGCGCAAGTTTGGCTATTACGTGCTGCCGTTCCTCCTCCGGGACGCAGTGGTCGCCCGGGTGGATCTGAAGGCCGACCGCGCGGCCAAGCAGCTTCTGGTGCGTGCCTCCCATGCCGAGCCGGACGCCCCTGCGGACACCGCCGTCGAACTTTCCGCCGAGCTGCGGCTGATGGCCGATTGGCTAGGCCTCGACGACGTCGTCGTGTCACCGAAGGGCGATCTCGCGTCGGCGCTCGCTTCAGCTGCGGCCCGCGGCTGAGCTCCTGAGATAGCCTCCGATGGCGCAGCCCCCGGCGCTCTGCTCTCAGGGAAACGAGGCCGCGTGGCGTTGGTCTCTCCCGTAGACTGAAATCGCCAGAATTCGGCAGCTTGAGACTGGGAGCAACTTTACGTGGCATCACTTATCGAAAAACTTCTCCGCACGGGTGACAAAAAAATCCTGAGGCAACTGCGGACCTATGCCGATTCCATCAACGCCCTCGAAGACTCCTTCAAGACCTTCTCTGACGCCGAATTGCGCGAAGAGACGGACCGGCTGCGCGCCCGGCACGAGGACGGAGAGCAGCTCGACGACCTCTTGCCGGAGGCGTTCGCAGCCGTGCGTGAAGCTTCCTCCCGCACGCTGGGGATGCGCCACTTCGATGTCCAGCTCATGGGCGGGGCCGCCCTTCACCTCGGCAATATCGCCGAAATGAAGACCGGTGAAGGAAAGACCCTCGTGGCCACCGCGCCGGCATACCTCAATGCCCTGACGGGAAACGGCGTGCACGTCGTCACAGTCAACGACTACCTCGCCGAATACCAGTCCGAGCTCATGGGCCGCGTCTACCGCTTCCTTGGCCTCAGCAGCGGTTGCATCCTGTCGAACCAGGATCCCGCAGTGCGCCGTCAGATGTACGCGGCAGACATCACCTATGGCACCAACAATGAATTCGGCTTCGACTACTTGCGCGACAACATGGCGTGGGACAAATCCGAGCTTGTGCAACGCGGCCACCACTTCGCGATTGTCGACGAAGTGGACTCCATCCTCATCGACGAAGCCCGTACCCCGCTGATTATTTCCGGTCCGGCCCAGGGCGACACCAACCGCTGGTACAGCGAGTTCTCCAAGGTAGTGCAGCGCCTCGAGCCTGAAATCGACTACGAGGTCGACGAAAAGAAGCGCACGGTCGGTGTTCTCGAAGCCGGCATCGAGAAGATCGAGGACTACCTCGGCATCCAGAACCTCTATGAATCCGCCAACACCCCGCTCATCGGCTTCCTGAACAACGCCATCAAAGCCAAAGAGCTCTTCAAGCGGGACAAGGACTACGTCATCCTGGACGGCGAAGTCCTCATTGTCGACGAACACACCGGCCGTATCCTTGCCGGACGGCGTTACAACGAGGGCATGCACCAGGCGATCGAGGCCAAGGAAAACGTCGAGATCAAGGCCGAGAACCAGACTCTCGCCACCGTGACGTTGCAGAACTACTTCCGCATGTATTCCAAGCTCTCGGGCATGACCGGTACAGCGGAGACCGAAGCTGCCGAGTTCATGAGCACGTACAAGCTCGGCGTGGTGCCGATTCCCACCAACCGGGACATGCAGCGCATCGACCAGTCGGACCTTGTGTACAAGAACGAAATCGTGAAATTCGAAGCCGTCGTCAAGGACATCGCGGAACGCCACGAAAAGGGCCAGCCCGTGCTCGTCGGCACCACCAGCGTGGAAAAGAGCGAATACCTTGCCAGGCTGTTGGCCAAGGAAGGCATCCGCCACGAGGTACTGAACGCAAAGAACCACGCTCGCGAAGCCGCCATCGTTGCGCAAGCGGGCCGCAAGGGCGCCGTCACTGTCGCGACCAACATGGCAGGCCGTGGTACTGACATCATGCTGGGCGGTAACGCCGAGTTCACGGCCATTGCCGAACTGGCACGCCAGGGGCTGGACCCGGAAGAAAACTCCGACGAGTACGAGGCCGCGTGGTCCGGGGCGCTCGAAGCAGCCAAGCAAGCAGTCAAGGACGAGCATGAGGAAGTGCTCGAACTTGGCGGGCTGTATGTGCTGGGCACGGAACGCCACGAGTCCCGTCGAATCGACAACCAGCTCCGCGGACGCTCGGGCCGCCAGGGCGACCCGGGGGAGTCCCGCTTCTACCTCTCGCTGACCGATGACCTGATGAGGCTCTTCAACTCTGGTGCCGCTGAGCGCCTCATGAACAGCTCCGTGCCGGACGACGTCGCCCTCGAATCCAAGCTCGTGTCCCGTGCAATTGCTTCGGCACAGGGCCAGGTTGAGAGCCGCAACGCCGAACAGCGCAAGAACGTTCTCAAGTACGACGACGTCCTGAACCGCCAGCGCGAAGCCATCTATGGCGACCGTCGGAGGATCCTGGAGGGCGACGACCTGCACGAAAAGGTCCAGTTCTTCCTGGAAGACACGATCAATGCATTGATCGACGCCGCAACTGCGGAGGGAACCGGCGACGACTGGGACTTCCATCAATTGTGGACGAACCTTAAGACGCTGTACCCGGTAACGGTCACGTCGCAGGAGATCATTGACGAAGCCGGTGGAAAGTCCCGAGTTTCCGTTGAATTCCTCAAGAACGAGGTCCTTTCGGATGCGCAGCTTGTCTACAAGGAGCGCGAAGAGGCCATTGGCTCCGAGAACATGCGTGAGCTTGAGCGCAGGGTTGTCCTCTCGGTCCTAGGGCGCAAGTGGCAGGAACACCTCTATGAGATGGACTACCTCAAGGAGGGAATCGGCCTGCGCGCCATGGCCCAAAGGGATCCCCTGGTCGAGTACCAGCGTGAAGGATTCACGATGTTCCAGAGCATGATGGAGGCCATCCGCGAGGAGAGCGTTGGCTTCCTCTACAACCTGGACGTGGAAGTAACGCCTGCCGAAGACGTTGTCGTTGTGGACGGCAGCGCTGAAGGCGGCCATGTGGAACATCACGATCCACAGATCCACGCCGCCGGCCTCGAAGCCCCGGAGAAACCTGTTCAGCTGCAGTACACAGCGCCTGGCGAAGACGGTGCGAGCCAGACTCGGGTTGAGAGACGTGGCTCGGGGCGTTCAGGCAACCCCGCCAAAGCGGCCGACGATGACAAGCAGCGCGGATCCAACAAGAAGAAGCGTCGCTAACACTCTGATTGCCTTGCGTACGTAGCCGTTTGACCAGGCACCGCACAGGCTGAGGACCAAGAACGGAGGAGGGCCAGAACATTTATTCTGGTCCTCCTCCGTTCTTGGTCCCCGTTCTTCGTGGACATCCGCATCAGCCAATTTCGAGGGCCGTGACCTTCCACGCGCTATTGCTTCCTTCAAGCCTCATAGCTACGGCGCGGGAGCGGTGCTCTTCCCAGACAACAATGCTGGCTTCGTAAACTCCCTCCCGCACGGCGCAGAGGTGCACGGAGCGGACCATCGGACTGCGATGAATCCGTGACCGTCCGGCATGGGCACGCGTCAGCGCGGCCCGGTGCTGCAATGCGCTGAGGCATCGCGGGTCCAAGGACCGGGAGAGTTGCTGCACGGGCCGGGTGCCCGCAAGGACTTCGACGGCGGCTTGGGCAATACTGCGGGCCAGCGTGCGTATTTTCTGGTCAAGGTCGGCAACGTGGACTGCTTGGGATACAGGAGACGGCACGGTTGGGACTGCATTGGGCCGGGCAGGAACAGCTGATGTCGGGCTCATGGACTTCCTCGTGACGAATCGGTGGTTCCGTGGCTGATGGTGTTGGTTCTGTTGGTTCTGTTGGTTCAGCCAAGGGGTGGCGGTTGCAGGATCTGGCCCGGAATGAGGACTCCCGGGTTGTCGCCGATGACCTGTCGGTTTGCGGCGTACCACTTTGGCCATTGGAGGGCAATGTCGACATCGCTGGCCGCGGGGCCGAGCTGCTGCGCTGCAATTGACCACAGAGAATCTCCCCGGCTCACCACCACGGTGCCCTGGCTTGGCGAGGCAGGCGGTTCCATGGCCCGCTGGGGCCTGGATCCCAGGAACCCAAGATCGGTAGCAGGTGCGCGGGGTCGCCAATTCGGTTCGATGTCCGATGGGCCGGGCTCAAGGGATGGCAGCCCGGGCGGGTAAGCAGAAGGACCCGTACTGGGTGCCCATTGGGCAGCGGCGCTGCTGGCCGGTGTTGATCCGTCCGCCGGGCTCCAGACGGGTTCAACAGCAGCCTGGGCGGCATTCGCCAACGGAATTCCGACGAGGTTCAGGCCAAGGATTGCCACGGCCAGCCGGCGCATGAAGGGTGGGCTGAGTCTTGCGGTGGCGGTGGCGCTGCGGTCGTTGCCCGATTGCCGGAGGACCGCTGTGGCTATGGCGAGCAAAAAGGCGGCGATCCACCAGCCAACGATCGCCAGTCCGGCGGCTGTGGCAACGAATCCGAGGAGATCCTCGAACATGGGTTCTTGGCGCCGTTCCGCTGCGGAGTGCCATTGGTCAATCAAGATCAGCCCGGTGCCAGCGAGCAAAAGACCCAGAATCAGGATGGTCGCTGCCATGGCCGCGTCGTTTCGAACGGGCGTGCCGATCTGTTCCATGGGTTCCCCTTACCCGTTTGATGTCATTTGATGCAGTTTGATAAGTCTTGATTCATTTTGATCATAAAAAGTGTCGCTTGTCTAGAATGAGGGTGTTGGTCGAGAAGAATTGACCATCGAGTGGTGCCAGCTTACGCTGACGCAATGCGCTGGGATGCTCTGTTTGAAGACATGGAGGCGCAATTGGCCTCCGAACGATTGCTGGGGCTTGAATCCGAAATTTCAGAACGGGCCCGGGTGGAGATCGCCGGGATCGCAACCTCGGACAGGCTGCGTGGAGCACTCGGCCAGAAGATTGATGTGAAGCTTCGCTCCGGGTCGGTGGTGTCCGGGGCGCTGAGCCATGTCGGGAGCGAATGGGTGGTCCTGGACGAAGGTCGACACCAGTGGCTGGTGCCCACAGCGGCAGCATTGACTTATCAGGGGCTGAGTCGGCAGGCGCGCGCAGACCAGTCAAAGAGGCCGCAACGGCCAGGCTTGGCCAGTGCACTCCGGACGTTGGCGCGCGATAGGGCCGAACTTGCGGTCCATTTGCTGGGGTTGGTGCCAGAGGGCACAATGATGGGCGGCGTTATTGACCGCGTGGGCAGGGACCACTTTGATCTCGCAGTCATGCTGCCTGGCGAAGTCCGCCGGTCCGGCAACGTCGTTTCCGTGGCGACGGTTCCGTTCCAGTCCCTCGCTGCATTGCGGTCATTGCGGTGACAAAACCTGTGTCTTTGCTGCATGGATGGTGATCAGGTGGACTTGGATTTGGCCCCTTGGATCATCCTGTTGGCCTCGGCATAGCGTTCTTCGATGTACTGCTCCAGCATTTTTTCTTCCACGCGCCACTGGCCCCGGCCGCCCACTTGGATGGCCTTGAGTTCCCCGCTTCGCACCAAGGCGTACGCCTGCGGCGAGTTGATCTGAAGCTGTTCGGCGACATCAGCCAAGGTGAGGAATCGGGGCATTCCTCCATTTTGCCACTGTTCAGCGCTCTTGTTGAGGTTATCCACAGTTTGGCGTGATTTGTCTAACTTCACTTTCGGAAGCTCCATCGATTCAGTGAGAATGAGGGCGGCTGAATCACCGCCGTCGGACTATGCAATGGGGAGCAAAATGAGTGTGGCTACCGCGGCCGCTGCAGCGCGGCTCAAGAAACCATCATGGAAGGACCCGCGTCTCTTGGTGGGGATTCTCCTGGTCTTGGCGTCGTTGGCCGGGGTCATCGCCCTCGTAGGATCCGCCGACCACACCGTCCAGGTCTATGCGGCACGCGAATCGATTGCCGTAGGCCAGCAAGTCAACAAAGACGATCTCGCCATCGTCAAGGTGCGGCTTGACGACGTCGAGCCCAGCTATGTAACCGTGGAGGACGGTCTGCCTGAAGGAAGGGTTGCAGTCCAAAGAATTGCCAAGAACCAGCTGGTTCCGCAGGAAAGCCTCGGAGCCGCCGATGCCTTGAACCGCAAACCGGTAGCGATCTCGATACAGGAATCGCTGCCTTCCCAAGTCGTGGCAGGATCCCGGGTTGACGTTTGGGTGGCAAATCCCGACGCGCGCAACGGTTTCGACGCTCCACACCTGCTGCTGCCCGGTGCGGAAATCGCCCAGGTCACCGAGGGTGCTTCCACACTCGGAGCTTCGAAGGAGAAGGTAGTGCTGGTCCTAGTGACCGATGATCAGATGCCGAAACTTCTTGGTGCCCAGGCAAACAAAGCGAAGATCGCGGTGGTCTGGAACCCGGGCGGTGCCGGCAAGTGAGTATTCCCGTAGTCACGGTCGGGCAATCCGAGGAAGACTTGGTCGGGGGACTCGAACGGCTCCACGGGCCGGTGACCATTGTGCGCCGGTGCGGCGAACTCGCCGAACTCCTGGCCGCCTGCCAGGGCGGCCTCGCTCGGGCGGCGGTCATAGCCGAAGGGGCTGAGGAGCTGACTGCATCGCTTGTCCATCGGCTGGCGGCAGTCGGAGTCTCCATTATTGCCTTGAGCGACGATTCTGCGGAATCAGCCCGGTTGGACAGTATCGGTGTCGTGACAGCATCTCTGGATGTTGATTCGGCAACGCTGGCCTCGCAGATCTCGGATGCCGTGCTCCAGCTGCCCGGGCAGGGAAGGCGGCGCGCCGAGCAACGGGACTCGGCGTTTGGGGACACCGCCGCAGACCTCCGTCCCCCCGATGTCGTGGAAGAAGCGGAGCGGGTTCCGGCGGGGACCGGCCGGATCGTTGCGGTCTGGGGGCCCATAGGAGCGCCGGGCCGCACACTTGTGGCTGTCAATATCGCCGCAGAGCTGGCGGCCGAAGGCAAGTCCGTAATCCTCGTCGATGCGGACAGCTATGGGGCCAGCGTCGGCGCTTCGCTGGGTCTGCTGGACGAATCCTCCGGACTAGCGCAGTCTTGCCGATTGGCAGACCAAGGGATGCTGGAAACTGAGTCCCTCAAGCGGATCGCCGCGCCTGTCTTCACCAAGGCCGGCAGTTTCCGCGTTCTTAGCGGAATAACGCGTGCGGACCGGTGGACTGAGCTCCGGGCCACCGCTCTCTCCTTGGTACTCGAATACGCCAAGGAAATCGCTGAGGTCGTTGTGGTCGATGCAGGGTTCTGCCTTGAAGCCGACGAGGAACTCAGCTTCGACAGCATGGCTCCCCGACGCAACGCCGCCACCCTCCGCAGCATCGAATTGGCGGACACGGTTTACGCAGTGGGCGCAGCAGATGCCATCGGGGTTCCGCGGCTCGTTCGTGGCCTCGCAGAGCTTGAACGGTCCGTTCCGCAGGCGGCTCCCCAAGTGGTCCTGAACAAGGTCCGGGCAGCATCCGCAGGGCGGTCACCCGAACGGGAGCTTCGCGAAGCATGGGAGCGGTACGGGCCCGGGCACGGTATCGAGGTGTTCCTTCCTGCAGACACAGAAGCCTGTGACGCTGCCTTGCTGGCCGGCGGTGTGCTCTTCGAAGTGGCGCCCGAATCCGCCCTGAGGCACGCGATAGCGAAAATGGTCTGTGCACCCGTCCATCAAAATCGCAAATCCTCTGTCATCTATTCCAGAGCACGGCGACGTCTAAAGCGTTAGGCTCGCCATGTGGGCTGCAAGGACGCAGCAATCAAGATGTGATGGAGGCGTTTGTCGATGTCGTCAGGATCCAGCGTGGAGGATCGTTCCAAACCTGCAGTAGTCCGTGAAGGGTTCTTCGGAGACTACTACGAGCATCTCGCAGAGGAGGACGCCCGCAGATACGCTGGCGAGCAGCTGACCTTAAGAGCCGAGACGCACCGGGAGGTAGGAAAGAGCCGCAAACCGGGTACCGCGAACGTCGAGATGACCAACGAAGCGGATCGCAGCATTCTGTTCATCGTGACGGATGACATGCCGTTCCTCGTGGACTCGGTGAACGCCGAACTCGTACGCCAGCATTGCGCCATCCGGCTCGTGATGCACCCGCTCTTCGTGGTTTCGCGTGATCGCCTGACGGGCGATCTCTCCGCCATCGCCCGGGTGCCTTCCAACATCGGCATCTCAAGCGGCGACACCGCGGCAATGCCTAATGTCGCCCATCTGATCGCGCAGGGTGACAACGTTTCGCACATGGAGTCGTGGATCGCCGTCGAGGTTGACAGGGTGGCTGACGACTTCCAGAAGGAACTGGTGGAGGGAATCCACCGCGTCCTGAAGGACGTCCGTGCTGCCGTGGAAGACTGGCCCAGGATGCGCACCAAGGCCCTTGAGCTGGCATCCTCCTTGGACAAAGTGGCCCATCCCGACGACATCGCTGAGCTCAGGCAAGCACAGGACCTCCTGCACTGGTTGGACAACGGCAACTTCACGTTCCTGGGTTACCGGGAATACGACCTCATCACCGAGAGCGGTGAAGACGTCCTTGAGCTGCGCGAAGAGAGCGGCTTGGGACTCTTGAGGGCCGGTGACCATCCGCACCAAATCCAACACCTCACCGACGCTGGACGCAGGAAGGCGCGCGAGAAGCGTGCCTTGGTTATCACCAAGGCCAACTCGCGGTCCACCGTGCACCGCCCCGCGTACTTGGATTACATAGGCGTCAAGAGCTTTGATGTTGCGGGCAACGTCAACGGCGAGCGCCGCTTCATTGGCCTCTTCGCCACTAGCGCGTACACCGGTTCAGTAAGGAACATTCCTATCGTCCGGGAAAAGGTCGACGCCGTGCTTCGCTCGGCCGGTTTCCCGCAGGACTCCCATTCCGGCAAAGACCTCGTTGGTATTCTCGAGACGTACCCCCGCGATGAACTCTTCCAGATCGAAACCGACGATCTGGCAGCAACAGCTTTGGGTATCCAACGGCTTCAGGAGAGACGGCGTACGAAGCTCTTCCTGCGTCCGGACATATACGGACGGTTCATGTCCGCCCTCGTCTACCTGCCCCGTGACCGCTACACCACCAATGTGCGGCAGCGTATTGAGCAGGAACTGCGGGAGACCTTCGAAGCCGAGAGCATCGACTACGAAGCACGGATCACGGAGTCGGCGCTCGCAAGGGTCTTCTTCCGAATCCGGCTGCCACGCGAGGCAGAACTGCGCGACGTCGACGCCGGTGAGCTGGAAAAGCGGCTCGTCCGGGCTTCGCGTTCTTGGGCGGAAGGAATTGCGGAGGTGCTTCGCGAGAACACCAGCGGCTTGGACGCCGAGCAACTGTCCCCCCTCTGGGCGGATGCATTCCCCGCTGGCTACCGCGTGGACTACGAAGTCGAGGACGCGCTTCAGGACATCGAGCGCTTCGAGAAGTACGGTGCCTCCGCCGATCGCGATGCCGTCGCGGTCCAGGCAACTCCCGGAGTGCACGTCTACTTGCCCAGCGGCGCCGGTGAACTCCTTGAAGAGGATGCGCGTGTCAAGCTCTACCTTTTGGAGCCCAAGAGCCTGAGCCAGATCCTGCCCTACTTCCACAATCTCGGCCTTGAGGTTCTGGACGAACGACCTTTCGAAATCGAGACGGCCGACCACCGGGACTTCTTCCTCTACGACCTTGGCCTGAAATACCCCGCCGGCGTCGACCCCGTGGCCACCGGCCAGCTTTTGGCAGACTCCTTCAGCGCTGCAGTGACAGGTTCGGTGGAATCCGACAGTTTCGATCGGCTGGTGCTCCGCGAGGGAATCCATTGGCGGCAAGTCGTCATGCTTCGTGCCTATGCGAAGTACATGCGCCAGATGGGGAACACCAACTCCTTCGAGTTCATTGCGGATACCCTTCTTGCCAACCCTGAGGTTGCCCGCGGGCTGATTGATCTCTTCGGGGCCCGCTTTGACCCTGCTTCCGCTGCTGGCACGCGGCCGGCCCGCCAGGAGAGCGCCCGAGCCACACTGGCCGAAGCGATTGACCAGGTGGCCACGCTCGATGCCGACCGGGTCCTGCGGACGTTCGTCAACCTCATCGAGTCCACGCTGCGCACGAACTACTTCCAAGACAAGTCGTATGTCAGCTTCAAGTTGGATCCGACCAAGATCGACGGCTTGCCGTTCCCGAGACCAAAGTTCGAAATCTGGGTCTACTCGCCCCGCGTTGAAGGCGTGCATTTGCGCTTCGGCAAGGTGGCCCGCGGCGGCCTGAGGTGGTCGGACCGTCGTGAAGACTTCCGGACCGAGATCCTTGGCCTGGTCAAGGCACAAACGGTCAAGAACGCGGTGATTGTGCCCACCGGCGCCAAGGGCGGGTTCTTCGCGAAGCAACTCCCGGATCCGGCAGTTGATCGCGCAGCCTGGATGGCGGAAGGCATTGAGAGCTACAAGACCTTCATCCGCGGCCTGCTCGACCTCACCGACAACCTCGTGACCTCAGCAGACGGCGAGAAGATCGTGCCGCCGTCGGACGTTGTCCGCCAGGACGACGACGATTCCTACTTGGTGGTGGCTGCAGACAAGGGCACGGCGACGTTCTCGGACACTGCCAACGGCCTCGCTGCCGAGTACGGATTCTGGTTGGGGGACGCGTTCGCGTCGGGTGGTTCCGTTGGCTACGACCACAAGGCCATGGGCATCACGGCCCGCGGCGCCTGGGAATCGGTCAGGCGCCACTTCAGCGAGCTGGACCTGGACACCCAGACCGAGGAATTTACCGTGGTTGGCGTCGGCGACATGTCCGGCGACGTGTTCGGTAACGGCATGCTGCTGTCCAAGCACATCCGTCTGCTGGCCGCCTTCGACCACCGCCACATCTTCCTGGATCCCACCCCGGATGCGGCTTCTTCCTTCGATGAGAGGCAGCGTCTCTTCGACCTGCCCCGCTCCTCCTGGGATGATTACGACCGGTCGCTCATCAGTGCAGGGGGCGGGGTCTTCCCGCGCCAGGTAAAGGTCATCCCGATCTCGCCACAGGTCCGCAGCGCCCTCGGCCTGCCGGATGGAACGGTTCAGCTGAGCCCGCCCGAACTTCTGCGGGCTGTCCTCCTCGCTCCGGCCGATCTCCTGTACAACGGCGGGATCGGAACGTACATCAAGGCCAGCACCGAGTCCCACACCGAGGTGGGGGACAAGGCAAACGACGGTATCCGTGTGAACGGTCGCGAGCTGCGCGTTAAGGTTGTCGGCGAAGGCGGCAACCTGGGAATGACCCAGCGCGGACGTATCGAGGCCGCACTGCAAGGAGTCATCCTCAACACTGACGCAATCGACAATTCTGCCGGCGTAGACTGCTCCGACCATGAGGTCAACATCAAGATCTTCGTCGACCGTATGGTCGCCGCCGGGAAACTTGATGCTTCCGAGCGCACATCATTCCTCGCCGACATGACCGACGAGGTCGGGCGCCTCGTGCTCGAAGACAACATCGATCAGAACATCCTGCTGCTCAACGACCGCGCACGTGTCGCCGAATGGAGCCCGAGCTACGAACGCCTGATGGACTGGCTCGAGAAGTCGGCCGACCTCAAGCGGGACCTTGAAGCCTTGCCGACCACGGACACGCTTCGTGAGCGGCTGGAACAGGGCCAAGGCCTGACGTCTCCGGAGCTGTCGGTCCTTGCCGCCTACGCCAAGATCGAGTTGGGCTCGGCTTTGCGCGACAGCGACCTGGCTGACGATCCCTGGTTCCGCAAGACAATTCGCTCCTACTTCCCGAAGCAGCTCCGCGAACGGTTCGACGCCGAGCTGGACACCCATCCCCTCCGTCGCGAGATCATCGCAACCGTGGTTGCCAACGACATGATCAACCTGGGTGGCATTACCTTCGCGTTCCGCACCATGGAGGAAACCTCGGCCACCGAGGTTGCCGTAGCGAAGGCGTTCGTCGCCCTGCGGGAGATTTACGAACTCGACTCGATGGTGCAGGAGCTCAATGCCCTGCCGGCCTCGTTCCCGACGGAACACTGGAGCACCGTGCACCTCGACATCCGGAGACTGCTGGATCGTGCCGTTCGCTGGTTGCTGAGTCAGGGTAACGCCTCGAAGCCCATCTCGGAGATCGTCGCGGAATTCAAGCCGATGATGGATCCGATGCGGGCCCGGGTGCTCGACTACCTGCGCGGCGGCGACAAGGAACGGGTGACTGCTTGGCTCGAGAAAGCGCGCGCTTGGGGCCTTCCCGAAACGCTCGCCCACCGCTGGGCCGAGCTTTTCGAGAGCTTCGTGCTCCTGGACATTGCCAAGATCGCGCAAAGCCGCGAGACCCGTGTGGAAGAGGTCAGCCACGTCTACTACACCGTGTTTGACCGCTTCCATGTTGATTCATTGCTTGAACGGATCACGGCACTCCCGCGGGATGACCGGTGGCGAGCACTTGCACGTGCGGCCCTGCGCGACGACCTCTACTCGACAGTGGCCGACATGACGACGTCGGTGCTCGAAACCACCGACGCCGGGCTCGACGCCGAAGCCCGTTTGCGGGCTTGGGAAGGCCTCAATGCTGAGCAACTGGGGCGTGCGAAGAGCATGTTTGACGAGGTCAACGCTTTGGAGGCCGACGACATGGCTTCTCTGTCGGTAGCATTGAGACTCTTGAGGTCAATCGTTCGACGCTAGGTTCAAGCCCGGCGTTATATGGAGGTGCAGTGGCAATCTTTACAGACCCCATCAGGGAGCACGCTGATTTCGGGCCTGGAGATGCCGAATGGCTGCACCTCCTGGTCGGCGACTGGCAGATGGTCGCCGACCTAGCGTTCGCGGACCTGGCCTTGTGGTTCCCGCATCCGGAATTCGGTTACATCGCGCTTGCACACGTCAGGCCATCGACGAGCCACACCGTGTTTCATGCGGACTTCGTCGGAGAGGGCATCCGATCGGATTTGCAACCCATAGTCGACAAGGCGTGGTCCAGCCGTTCCATAGAACGCTCCAGTGAAACCAACTGGAGCAGCGACATGGCGCTGCGGGTTGAAGCAGTGCCCATGGTCCGGAACGGGCGGACACTGGCCGTCGTCACGTCGCACATGGATCTTTCCAGCTCACGGATGCCTTCCCGCCTGGAACTCACATACCGGCAATGCGCCTATGATCTGCTCCGGATGGGCACGTTGGGGTTGTGGCCGGACTTCGCCTCCCCGACGGGCTCCCGGCGCGGAGCTCCCCGGGTGGGTGACGGCCTGATCAGGCTCGACGCCGACGGCATCGTCCAGTACGCGAGTCCGAACGGCGTTTCCGCATTCCGCCGCCTCGGCGAGGTGGAGACCTTGGAAGGTCGATCCCTTGCGGAGGTAACCGCAGGACTCCTCAAAGACCGGCGCATGGTGGACGAGACTCTGCCCCTGGTAGTCACCGGCCGGATGCCGTGGCGGAGTGAGATTGAATCCCGTGGCGTGAGCTTGTCCTTGCGTGCAATTCCGTTGCGCGATGAAAAGAATCGCTTCGGCGCTTTGGTTTTGTGTCGCGACGTCTCCGAACTTCGTCGACGCGAGCTCGAGCTGGTGACCAAGGACGCTACGATTCGTGAAATTCACCACCGGGTCAAAAACAACCTGCAGACCGTGGCTGCTCTGCTGCGCATGCAGTCGCGACGCATGGTCAGCGATGAGGCGAAACAAGGCTTGGAACAGGCGATGCGGCGCGTCGCGACGATTGCGCTCGTGCACGAGACCCTCTCACAAGGCCTGACGCAAAGTGTCGATTTTGATGAACTGATCGGACGTCAGTTCCGGCTCTCGGCCGAAGTGGCGTCCCCTTCACAGCACGTGAGGACCGAGCGCGCAGGTCTGTTCGGTGAGTTGCCTAGCGATTTTGCCACACCCCTTGCCCTTGTCATCAACGAGCTCGTAACGAATGCCGTCGAGCACGGCCTTGAAGGACGGGCGGGAACAGTATGGCTGATGGCCGATCGTTCGACGGGGGAGGGGGGCGACGAACTCCTGACGGTGACGATTGCCGATGATGGCGTCGGTCTGCCCGAGGGCTCGTACACAGAAGGTCTCGGCCTTCAGATTGTGCGGACGCTTGTCACGAGCGAGTTGGGTGGCACTATCAAGTGGAGGGCGCGCGATGGCGGAGGCACTGCCGTGGAGATCGTTCTGAACTTGGTGCGAACCTGACGCCAAGTGCCTGCTCCCTGCTGTGTTACTACCCGTGATGAGACATACAGGGTTGGGATAGACACGGTTGGCACATACAAGGATGGCCCGGACCTTTCGGTCCGGGCCATCCTTGTATGTGCCATTGCTGCGAGCGCTGGGTCCGATCGGCCGAGGGCGCTTAGGAAGCGCGGCGTGCGCGGGCCGCACGGCGCTTAAGCGCGCGACGCTCGTCTTCGCTCATGCCACCCCAGACACCTGCATCTTGGCCCGATTCAAGGGCCCACTGAAGGCAAGTGTCCACGACTGGACAGCGACGGCATACGCTCTTCGCTTCCTCGATCTGGAGAAGCGCAGGGCCGGTGTTGCCTACTGGGAAGAAAAGCTCCGGGTCCTTGTCAAGGCAGGCTGCGCGGTTACGCCAATCCATGCTGATCAGTCACTCCATTCGTGAGTACTAGTTAAGCCTTTTGTGAAAATATTCACTAGAGGCTTCATAGGAAAGGGGACCCATTGGGCCCCCTTGGTCGTCTGAGTCAAGCGTGTCATGTTAACGCCATGTAAACAAGGGGTCCAAGCCTTTGAAATCGTGAGCGATGCATCACACCGAATACCGGTCCACTCGCAGGTATTCGACTATGTCGGGTAGGGTGCCAGTGTGTCAAGACCCCCCCTAAACCCTGCCCAAGACCCAGCGGACCCCGGTGACGATGGTCCAGCGACCGGCCGCGGGAGCTCTGCTGGAGTATCTGGCGGAGAAACGCGTCCCTTAGGAATTGTTGTTATTTCGATTGTGGTTGTCTTGGAAGCCCTCGCGCTCTTGACCGCTGCGGTCCTGTATCTGTACCAGCTGGCTATTGGGGCGCCAGTAGCCTCGTTCTGGGGGGCCGTTTTTACCATGGGTCTACTCTTGGCTTTTTCGGCGTGGTTATTTGCTGTGGGACACTTCCTGTTCCGTGGCTACCGCTGGACCCGTGCGGCCGCGTTGGTCGCTCAATTGTTCGTCCTGACGATTGGGGTTCCTACCATGACTGGAGGGCTGGCCCTCGCCGGTCTTGCCATGGTGGTACCGGCTTTGGCCGTGATCGTCTTTCTCTTCGACAAACGGGTCGTTGCGTTTGCGTCCCGAACGGGCGGATCCGGCGCCGCGCTCTGACGGTTCTATTGTGGCCGTTTACCTTGCGGCGCAACTTCCTCATCCGGAACGGCGATCTGGACGGAACGTGTTTGTCCATTCTCGATCAGAACGGCACGGCCTGGTGGCGGCGCCGGTTCGACGTCGACGCGGACGCCGAAGAAATCTCCCGAGTGAGGGGACCTTTTGCCGAGCAGGATTCCGCTCCCATGGTTTCGGGCCAAGGAGGCGAGCGGCAACCGCTGCAGAAGGGCTGGGCTTTGACCGGCAGTTGCCACCACGGAGAAACCCATGCTGGGAAGTTCCGCAAGAAGAATACCGGTTTCGCTGCTCAAATATTCGGCGTCGTCTACCAGCAGGACCGTGCCGGCACTCTCGAGCTTTCGGCTTGCATCCCTATGGAATTCTGCCCAAAAGGCATCAGGATCGGCGCCTTGAGGGGGTATCCGCCACTGACAGCCTGGATTGAGAAGCGGTAGTGCTTTGAGCAATAATGACTTGCCGGAACCAGGGCTACCCAGGGCGAGAAGGACGGCTGAGCTCGGCAGAGATATCCGAACCGCTTCGTGGTCATCCCCGCCAAGCCCAAGCAGCAATGTTCTTGGCGCGCGAGCCGCGGAATGGACGATCGGGTCTTTCGCCACAACCTGCGACGCCCGGACGAATTGCGGCAAAGGCTCCACCCGGAAAGGGCGCCGGGCAGGATTAGGGGGCGCGCAGTACGGCCAAGGCTCGCTTGGCGGCGGAGCCATGAGTTGCGCGACTGCCGTATCGACATCAAGGAAGTTGCCGCCCACGACGGCCCGGCCCCGCAGCGGCTTCATCGCCGCAAAACGGGGCCACGCCAGCCGCCCTTCCTCTGTCGTCCCAGCGGGAAAGTAAGCGCGATTGGGTATTGACGCGAACATCCGTGACGCGACCAGTTCGCGGTCGCCCGTGACAACGACAGTTAGTCCCGCCCTCGGACCATCACGGACAACGGTGTGGACGAGGTCTTCCGCCCAAGCGAGCGGCCCAGCCCTCAACTCGGATTGCCAAGAACCCCAGCCGGAAATGACGAGCAGTAGGGGGACCTCCCCGGCGACGTGACCTTGCGATTGCCGCACCGACATTTCGTTCGCGAGCCGTTCCAGGATACGGACGCCCCTTCTGAGGTGGTTGAGTGACGCGACGGCCCCCACGCGCCCCTGGACCGCGACATCGGCGAACGAACCGTCACCGTCAAGGGCATAAAGATGGAGCTCTTCGGCACCGCCCACAAGCTGTGCCGTCGCGGAACGGCAGGTATCTTCAACGCCACTTGCAGGAGGCCCTATGAGCGCGAGGTTCCCATGTGCCCCGGGGTTCCAACACAGCTCCGCAATACGCTGTTGCGTCGGCAAATCCACCAGACCAAGGCGGGCATTTGGTCCCGCCGACGTGCCGGATGCCGCGCGCTTTCCCTCCGGCCCCGCCGCCCCCAGACGCTGGCGCAACGAGACGGATTCAGGAAGGGCGTCCGCAACCGGTCTCCGGAGCGGTTTACCTCCGCGGGCGTCCCATACCCGACTGATTGATTTGATAATGGGACGTGCCGTTTCCGCAGGGGTCGGCTCTGCCCTTTGAAAGTCTGCCCCGGTGGTCACAGACCAACCGCTGAAGCGAAGCGACCCTGATGCCGGTCCGGCAACGGTTCCCGTGAGTGATTGGTCTTCCTCCCCGTGGGAAAGAATCGCTGATTGGAAGGGCTCGGCGTCCTGCATCCCGCGCACCATGTAGGCCCGGCCTGGAAGGGAGACCGGAATCGACGCCGCAGCCGGTGAATTGATGACGTCCCGCGACTCCATTTCTGATTGGACGCGAAGAGCGATGCTGGTGGTGACGTTGGCGCGGATGTCCGCACTCAAGGCACCCTGCGGACGTTGTGTTGCCATGATCAGGTGGATGCCCAGAGACCGGCCCAGGGTCGCGATCCGCATCAGTTCGGCCAGGGTGGCCGGGGCCCCTTCAATGAGCATCCTGAATTCGTCGATCACCAGCACCAAGCGGGGGAGCGTAGGTAACATGCCTCGTCCAAGCTGGGCTCCGTGATCGATCCCGTCGATCCTGGCCCAGTAAGCAGGCAGATCAGGGACATCGGCCTTCGCTAAGAGTGCCTCCCGCCTTCGAACTTCGGCCCGGAGGGAGGAGAGCATACGTTCGAGTTCGTGCTCGTTGAGGTCCGTGAACATTCCGACGCAATGGGGCACATCAACCAGGGGCCCGAGTCCGGAACCTCCTTTGAAATCAACGAACAGGAAGTTGACCTTGTCCGGGCTGTGGTTCAGCGAGATCGCCGCCACAATAGTGCGCAGGAGTTCGGACTTTCCGGATCCCGTCGTCCCGGCCACAAGAAGGTGCGGACCATCGGCAACCAGGTCCAGGGAGCGGGGCGCATCGGCTCCTTGCCCAATGACCGCGGATAGGCCTCTCTGCATTGAAGAAACCTTCCATCGGGCCGCGATGCTTGAGGGGTCGATCGGAAGCAGTCTAGCCAAGAGGCATGTGGTGGGGACGGTCGATGACCTTGCTTCCGCCAGTGCCGGCACTGATGCCAACGAACGACAGTAGCGGTCAAAGACTGAACTCGGGACCAAGTCAGGCTCAAACTCCGTTGTTGAAAGGCACGAGCGGAGGATCGCGCGTCTGTTCCGCAACTCAACAATGAAGTCGCTCTTATCTCCGCATGCCGTGCGTTGGAACACTCTCCAACCAGATTCGAGCGCTTTCTGCCGGAGCGAGTCGGTACCGGGATCGGGATCCGACCCCATGAGAAGCAGGACTCCCGGGTGCCCAGCAGACGCGGAAAGGGAGGCTGTGGCTGAGGGTACGTCGGTTGTCAGCGTGACGCGCGGAAGGAATCGGGCGCTCGCTGGCAAAAGGGCCATTGGACCGTGGATGAGGACGGGGACGGCGGCTGCGCTGCGAAAAGCCGTCAGTTGCATGAGCAGAAACCTGAACAATCCATCGACCATGGCTTCGGTTCCCGACACGGAAACCGATGGGATGGCTGGATCCAGAACGAATGGAACCGGGCCCAATTCCGGCGGGTCAAAACCTGGATCCGCGGGATCGAGCACAACCCTGGCCTTCTGCGGACCGGTGCCGAGCCGAAGCCAGATTTCGTTGCAATCCACCTCTTCCTGCGCAGTGGCAGACGCAGATGAGCCGGTAGCAAAGGCGAGCTCTGCGGCGGATGGTGAGCAGCGCCGTCGTCGGGTTCTGTCTTGTTGTACGGCCTGTTCAATCGCGGCGGCCAAGAGGCGGCGCTGGCGCCTTCCCGACATTGCGGGTGCAAGAACCACGATCGCAGAAATCGCCGTGAATCCAAGGAACATCCACATGCCGGTGACCAAGGCCATGCCGACTCCCAGCAGGAGTGGCAAGCCGGCCGTGAGGAGCAGCTGCGTGCGGTTGCCGGCATCATGCCGCCGGGGGACCATGATCGGCTCGCCGATGCCCACGCCGGCCGCCCCCAGTGACTCATGTCCATAGTCTTCGTTTCCGAAGACTATGGACATGACCGAGCCGCCACAGCGGATCCTGGAGGCGGTTGAGAGAAAGGCTGTGCGGACTTTCCTTCCGTCCACGAGCGTTGCGTTCGCGCTCGCGTTGTCGGTTATGGTGACCGCTGTCTCGGAGATCGTCAGGACGGCGTGAACACGGGAGACGTCAGGATCCGGGAGGCAAATATCCGCTCCGCTCCGGCCGATCCTGTAAGTGCCCCGTTCCAGCGGAATGACCAGGCCTGCAGAAGGTCCGGCATGCACCATCAGGGACAACGGCGCCTGTTCATGTCTGCCGGGGGAGGTTCCACCCGGCTCCGAACCCGCGCCGTCAACCAGGACGGCTCCGTTCATCAGCGGCGGAGTTCCCACCGTGAGGCCGATGAGTGGCAGGCCGCCGACCGTCAGGTCCCCGGTCCCGAACTCGGTGCCGACAGCAGCTTGGAGGAGGGCACCGGGGGCACCTTCGCCCATGTCCAGCGCCAGCTCAACGGGCTCACCTTGCTGCAAGGCCCGCGGTCCCCTGACCAGGGTGCAATGGAGTGTCACTTTGCCCGCTCCTTCAGCGCGAGTAACTGCTTTTCTTTCACGATATTTGCAATCGGCACCGGACGTACCGAGTCACTTGGCGTATGTGGAAAACGCTGCGCTCCTCGGGCAGCGAACGAGCTCCACCGCAATTGGATGCGGCATCTCAGGTAGGCTTGACCTGCAGCCAGTGCGGACCATTGGGCTGCCCGCATTCGAACCAGGAGTATTTGTGACCGCTGACCTCGTCATCGTCGGGGCGGGCTTTTTTGGCCTGACAATCGCAGAACAGGCAGCCACCGAGTTGGGCTTGAAGGTTGTTGTCATCGACCGCCGGCACCACATCGGTGGCAACGCTTATAGCGAAACGGAAGGGCAGACCGGGATCGAGGTGCACCGCTATGGTGCACACCTCTTTCATACCTCGAATGAGCGGGTGTGGGACTATGTCAACCGGTTCACGACTTTTACCAACTATGTTCACAAGGTGTATGGCGTCCATAAGGGCGAGGTCTACTCGCTGCCTATCAACCTCGCAACGATCAATCAGTTCTTCAGAGCCAATCTGACCCCCGGAGACGCACGGGCACTCATTCTGGAGCAGGCCGGCGAGCTTGCGGGAACCGATCCCCAGAACCTCAACGACAAGGGCATCCAGCTAATCGGCCGTCCGCTGTACGAGGCATTTATCAAGCACTACACGGGCAAGCAGTGGCAGACGGACCCCAAGGACCTGCCTGCCGGGATCATTTCGCGGCTTCCCGTCCGGTACAACTACGACAACCGTTACTTCAACGACAAGTACGAGGGGCTGCCCACCAACGGGTACACGGCGTGGATCGAGAAGATGGCCGAGCACCCGAACATCGAAGTGCGCCTGAACACGGACTTCTTTGACGAGTCGCATGCGTGTTCGAAAAACAAGGTTGTCGGCAAGATCCCCGTTGTCTACACCGGCCCGGTCGACCGCTACTTCGACTTCGTCGCCGGAGACCTGTCCTGGCGTACTATCGATTTCGAGGAAGAAGTCCTCGAGGTGGCTGACTTTCAGGGAACTGCGGTTGTCAACTACAACGACGACGACGTCGCGTTCACGCGCATCATCGAACCGCGCCATTTCCACCCCGAGCGTGAATACCAAACAGAGAAGACCGTCATCATGCGGGAATTCTCCCGATTCGCGGAAAAGGGCGACGAACCGTACTATCCGGTCAACACGCCGGATGACAGGGAGAAGTTGCTCAAGTACAGGGATCTCGCCGCTCTGGAAGAGAATGTACTTTTCGGGGGTCGATTGGGCACCTATAGATACCTTGACATGCACATGGCCATCGGGTCTGCCTTGTCCATGTTCGACAACAAGATCCGTCCGCACTTTGAAAGTGGTATGGCAATGGAAAGCGGAGGAGTGGACGCGTGAGCAGCGGAACCAGGATGCAGGTGTTGCAGCGGGTTATTCTGCCAGCTGATGACCAGCTAGACACGACGGCGTTGTACGTCGACGCCGGCCCGGCAAACGGTATCCGCCTGCGCGAGAACGACGAATTCGCAAGGAATCCGAAGTCGACCGAGGAGAAACTTCACTTCGTTAGTTCGGGCAGCGAAGAGGTCCATTTCGAAGACGTCCTCTCCCGGAGTTCCGTCAGGCTCCGCGCGGGAGAGCAGCTTTCCTTCGGAACGTACTTCAATGCCTTTCCTGCAAGCTATTGGCGGCGCTGGACGGATCTGCAATCGATCCGCCTCGTCGTCCGGACCACGGGCCACGGCACCGTCACTGTCTATAAGTCGAACGCGCGGGGTACCCTCCAACGCGTTGATGGCGCACGCGTCCAAGGCACTGCTGTCACCGAATTCGAGCTGTCCCTCAAACCCTTCGGGGACGGCGGGTGGTACTGGTTCGATCTCGCCTCTAGCCGTGAAGAACTGACGCTCGATGCAGCGGAATGGCAGGGAACAGCGCCCGAGCGCGCCTCCGGCAGGGTGACCCTGGAGATCACCACCATGAACAAGCCGGGCTTCTGCCTGAATAACGCCAGGATCCTCGCCGAAAATCCCGAGGTCCTGGAGCACGTCCAGGAAATCCTCATCGTTGACCAAGGAACCCAAAAGGTTGCCGAGCAGCCAGGCTTTGCGGACATAAAGTCAGTGCTCGGTGACAAACTGCGGATCATCGACCAGGCCAATCTCGGCGGCTCGGGCGGCTTCTCGCGCGGCATGTACGAAGCCGTGGAGAACGGCAGTGACTACGCACTCCTGTTGGATGATGACGTCGTCATCGAACCAGAGAGCATTGCGCGCCTGCTGGTTTTCTCGGATCACTGCCGCAAGCCGACCATCGTGGGTGGCCACATGTTCGATCTCTACAGCCGAAGCGTGCTTCACACCTTCGGTGAAGTGGTGGATCCATATCGATTCGTGCCCGCAATGCCCCACGCGGACATGGAGATGAGGCACGACTTCAGCGTCGCGAACCTTCGGCAGACGCCGTGGCTGCACCGACGGGTCGACGTCGACTACAACGGTTGGTGGCTGTGCATGATCCCGACTGAGATCATCCGTGAGATCGGGCTGTCCCTTCCGCTCTTTATCAAGTGGGACGACGCCGAGTACGGACTCCGAGCTCGTGAAGCCGGCTTTGCCACGGTTTCCCTCCCCGGCGCCGCCGTCTGGCATGTCTCCTGGATCGACAAGGACGACCTGGTTGGCTGGCAAGCCTATTTCCATGGCAGGAACCGCTTGATTACGACGCTCATCTACAGCCCCTATAAGAAGGGGGGACGGGTTATCCGGGAGTCGTTCCAATCGGACGTCAAGCACTTGGTTTCCATGCAGTACTTCACCGAACATTCGCGGCTCGATGCTTTGGAGGACCTCTTTCTCGGTCCCGAGCACCTGCATCGCAATATCGCCACAAAGCTCGGCGAGATCAATGCGCTCAAGTCCGACTACCCCGATGCAGAGATGCGCGAGAACGTGGATGACTTCCCGGCCCCGGCATTGGGACGTGGACCCTCCGGGCTCAAGCCCATTGGACTTCCGAACAAGAAGGACCTCGTCAAATGGGGGGTCACCACGGTTGCCCGACAATTGGTGAAGAAGCCGGCGGCGGAATCCGCGGAACGACCCCAGGGCTTCCTGGCCCATCGCGACAACAGATGGTTCCGCTTGGCGCACTATGACAGTGTCGTCGTCTCGAATGCCGACGGCACTGCGGCATCCTGGTACAAACGCGACCCTGAGAAGCTCAGGTCCATGCTCGCGGAAGCAGGAAGACAACACGCCAAACTTTACCGCCACTGGGAGGAACTCTCGGAGCAGTACCGTAGGGCACTGCCGGAGATCACTTCGATGGAGGCTTGGAAGAAGACATTTGGCTTGGCCGACGAGAAGGGTCACTAGATGACACAGCCCGTGACCGAGTTGGTCCAACCGGGTCGTGGTCGCGGCATCATTGACGTCTATAAGCACAAGTTTTTGTTACAACTGCTGGTGCGCAAGGAAATCAAGATCCGCTACCGTGGCTCTGTTCTGGGACTCCTGTGGTCCTACGTTAAGCCGTTGATGCAGTTCTTGATCTACTTCGTGGCGCTCGGGGTGTTCCTCGACATGCAGCGGGGAACCCCCAACTACGCGATCTACCTGTTTGCAGGAATTGTGCTGGTCAATTTCTTCACGGAATCGCTAGGCAACGCCACGCGCTCCATCGTCGACAACAGGGACCTCATCCGGAAGATCTACCTACCCAGGGAGCTGTTCCCGGTCTCCACGATCTGGGTTTCTGCAGCCCACCTGCTTCCACAAGTAGTGGTCTTGGTCGGCGCTTGTTTATTGAGCGGTTGGAGTCCCGCAATTTGGCAACTTCTTGCTGTTGTTGGAGCCTTCGTCCTGACAGCGATTCTTGCCACCGGCCTCGGCTTGTTGTTTGGCGCTGCGAATGTGTACTTCCGGGATTCCGAGAACATCGTCGACATGATCCTCATGATCGTCACGTGGGCCTCGCCCGTCCTCTACGTGTGGCCGATGGTTCAGCGTGTCATGGGTCCCTGGTTCTTTTTGTACCAGCTGAATCCCGTGACTGTCGCCGTCGAAATCTTCCACTGGGCCTTTTGGTCACCGACGCTGAGCGCCGCGCAGTCGGGATCGATTTCCATGCCGCCGGACTTGCTCGCCGTCTGGTTCCCAGCTGCCTTTGGCGTGGCTGCACTCGTCCTCGTGATTGGACAGCTCGTCTTCATGAAGCTATCAGTACATTTTGCCCAGGAGCTTTGACATGTCCGTACCCACGGGAGTCCCCGACAGCGTCGCCATTACCTGTCGGAACTTGCGGAAGAAGTTTGTGCTCCGCCATACCCGCAGCATGAAGGAAGCGATTGTATGGTTGCTGACCGGGCGCAAAGGGGATCTTTCCAAAAAGTTCGATGCGCTGAAAGACGTTTCGCTTGATGTCGAGCAGGGCGAAACCGTGGCATTGCTTGGACTAAACGGTTCAGGAAAATCAACCCTTTTGAAGCTCATTTCAGGCGTGCTTCAGCCAGATGAGGGTACCGTTCATACGCGGGGGAGGGTGGCCGGTCTCATTGAGGTCGGAGCGGGATTCCATCACGACCTCAGCGGCAGGGACAACGTGTACCTCAACGGCGCAATCCTGGGCATGAGCCAGAACCAGATCGATAAGATGTTCGATTCGATCGTCGAGTTCTCTGAAATCGGCGAGTTCATCGATACAGAGGTCAAGTTCTATTCCTCCGGTATGTACTTGAAGCTGGCCTTCTCGATTGCAGTCCACACCGACCCTGAGGTGTTCCTCATTGACGAAATCCTGGCAGTCGGGGACGAACCGTTCCAGCGCAAGTGCATCCTCAAAATCAATGAACTGGCGGACGCAGGAAAAACGCTCTTCGTGGTGAGCCACGACCTGGACCTGGTCGCTTCCGTGTGCAAAAGGGGAGTGCTCTTGGAACACGGTCAGATCATCATGGACGGCGAAGTGCACGCTGTGGTGAAGGAGCTTCGACGGCGATCGGCCGCCACAGAGTGATTGGGCTGGCGCTCCGCGCGGTGCCAGCCGTGCGGGGCCTAGTTGTCTCCGCAAGCCGTGATTTTGTACAGCTTGGCAGGGCCCTGGCTGTCTACTAGCTTGACTCCGGGGTTTTGATCCAGGTGCAGGAGGCCGGCTGGCGTATGGTTTCCGCCATGGACTTCGGTGAGGCCGAAGTCCATGACGTAGTAGGAGTGCTCTCCACGGACCGCCCTGCAAACATCCGGGTCGCCGGTGACGTTTCCCAAACGATCGTAGATTTCCTGGAGATCGGGCGAGACGTAGCTGAGAATGTGGAGCTGGGCGGAGCGACGGTCGCCGAGGGCGTAGGAAAGGGAAGCCCCGGTATACGGGTTCCCGAGCAAGATCGCATTCTGGGGAATGTCGGCCGGCAATCTCTGGATCAGATGCAGTTCATCGCTCGAAACCAAGGGTGAGTTCGGCGTCAAAGCGTATTTCGATGATGCTAGCGCAACTTCCTTGTTGACTCCGCCCACTTGCCCAAGGAGCACGGCAAGTGCGACGAGGACCAAGGCCGCGCCGTGTTGAAGGGCGGTCCGGAGACCGGAAGGGAGGGTCCGTGAGTCGCTTCGAAGAAGTACCCGCTTGAACCATTGCCGTATGTATGGGTTGTGGCAGATCCACTCGACCCCCACGGCAGCAAGCAAGACGGCGACCAGAGGCAACAGGGCCGCGATGCGGTAGCTGTCGTTGTACCAAACGCCGGTCAGAATGCTCCGTATTCTGGAAATCGGGAACCCTGAAACCACGACGAAGAGGCCAGTGAAGATCAGGAAAACCGCGGCGAGCCACCTGTACCGAAGCTGCCGCGCGGCTGCCCACAGGCCCAGTAGTGCAAGCGGTGCCACCAACCAGGCGGCTGGCAAGTCCAAGGGCGAGAAGACAATCGCCTCGCCCAGGGCTTGCGGGGCCGTATGGTAGGGGCCCCAGAATGATGCGTCCGGCGGCGGCCGGAGGAAGGCCCAAAGAATAACGAAAGCCACGCAATAGCTGATCAGGGGGACCGTGAACCTGGGATGCCAAATCCGCAGCAAATTCCGTTTCCGGAGCTTGATGGTCTTCCATGAAAGGAACCCCACCATCGGGGCAGTCCACGTCAGCCACGCCATGAAGGTGGTGGGATGCGCAACAACCAGCCCCGCAAGGCTCAACAAGAGTGCGAGGACCGCCGGAAGGTCCCGCGGAACCCAGTCCGGGGACACCCGCAAAATTGCAGCGGCAAGGGCAATCGAACTCGGCAGGAGGCTAATCGACAGCAGATTGGGGTACAAGACGCCGAAGTCCATCATCAGGAGCGGGAATGCGCCAAGCGAAGCGCATGCTACGCCCACCGCAAGAGCAACCTCGGCAGACCGGCCTATGGTCCACCTAGCTGCCAAGAGGCAGCCCAGCGGCCAAAACACTGCACCCAGGATGATGCTCGTAAGGTTTACAGCGGTGGGTACGTCCAGCCCAAAGGTGGACGCGACCAACGTTGCAACCGCGTTCCAGCCCGCAGGATAAAAACCCCCACCGGTCATGTCGCCGATCGTCAGGGACGAGGCGTTCCCGGTATCAAGGGCGTATTTGACGGAGTTAAGGTGAAAGACGGCGTCGTAGGTTTGGGAAAAATGTTCCGGGGCGCCGATGGCCTGCATGACCCTGGCGCCAATCACTACGAATGCAAGAAGCCCGGCAACAAATGGTGCCGCGCTCCGCCAAAGTCCGGACCCCGGCACCGTTCCGGCGCGCGGACGGGACCGGGAAACGAACCACGCGATCCCGCCGAGCACTACGGCCACGACAGCGACCGGAAGGAGGTTGAACCTCACATGCAAGAAGGGGCTCACCGTCGAAGCGATGACGATCACGCCTATCGACAGCGCAGGGGAGAGCGCCAGCGCGTCGAAGCCCCGATAGCGCAAACCCCACGCTACAAGGAAGCCGGGAGCAAGCAATAAAAGGACAGCACCGATCAATTGCGGGAGGACAGACCACCACACAGGCCGAGGCTAACCTTCGAGCAAGCCGTGGAGATACGCTCCGTAGCCGCTCTTGATCAGCGGCTCGGCGCGCTCGCGCAGTTCGTCGTCCGAAAGGAAACCTTGGCGCCAAGCGATTTCCTCGGGAGCGCCGATCTTGAGGCCCTGGCGGTTTTCCACCGTACGGATGAAGTTGGAGGCGTCATTGAGGTCGTCAAAGGTCCCGGTATCGAGCCAGGCTGTGCCTCGTGGAAGGATCTCAACGTGGAGCTTCCCCGCCTCGAGGTACTTCCGGTTGACGTCGGTGATTTCCAGCTCGCCGCGAGCTGACGGCGTAAGGTTCTTCGCGATATCAACGACGTCGTTGTCGTAGAAATAGAGCCCAGGAACCGCATAGTGTGATTTGGGGTGGCTGGGTTTTTCTTCCAAGGAAATAGCCTTGCCGGCTTCATTGAATTCGACCACACCATACGCTTTGGGATCTTTTACCCAATAGCCGAAGACTGCGCCGCCCTCGATGTCTGCATGTTTCCGAAGTTGCGTGCCCATCCCTTGGCCGTAGAAGATGTTGTCACCGAGGACAAGCGCCACAGTCTCGTTTCCAATGTGCTGCTCGCCCAGGATGAATGCTTGCGCAAGGCCGTCGGGCGAAGGCTGCTGGACATAGGAAATGTTGATACCGAATTGGGAACCATCGCCGAGAAGCCGTTGGAATTGTTCGGCATCATGCGGGGTGGTGATCACCAAGACATCGCGGATGCCCGCCAGGATGAGAGTGGAAAGCGGGTAGTAGATCATCGGCTTGTCATATACCGGGACCAGTTGCTTGCTGATGCCGTGAGTAATCGGGTGCAGACGAGAGCCGGTGCCACCGGCAAGAATGATTCCACGCATGATCTACATCATCCCTTACCGGGGAGTCCCCGGCAAAACCAGCGGCCGTTGGCGCGGGACGGAGCTTAGCTGCTGTGGCCCTTTCCGCTGCGGCCGCGGACGCCGTCGACAAGCCCTCTCAACGCTGAGCTGAGCCGTGCACTGCGCCCCGGTGCCAGGACGGTGACGAACAGGAGATGCCTCAGGTCCAGCAACAAGCCGCCGATAATCCATACCGGGTGAACTTTCGCGTATCGGCGGCCGACGAGAATCCTGTTTCGGAATATGTAGTAATAGCGCCAGGAAGCTGCAATGCGTACTTTCAATGCCCGATTCTGGTATCTAATGTCCCTGCCCCATATATTTGCATCGACAAAGGATCCGAGCGAATGCTCGAATTCTGCATCTGCAAGGACCGTCGGCAGCCCAGCATCAAGCGCGCGGAAGTAGTATTCGGTATCCACCAGGTCAATGAACAGCCCGTCCCAGAAGTTGCCGATTATATCCAGGGTGGAAACTGGAATCAGCAATCCGGATTGAATGGGCTCCCGTCCTAGCGGGACTCCCGATTTTGACCCGGCCGTCTTGACGGGATTGCCATGGATTCGTGCGGGCGATACGAGGCCGGGAGTAACACCCGCGGCGGCTGCAGAGTCAGCGGCGTCTACCAGGCGGCGGACATATTCCGCGCTCAGGAGCGAATCTTGGTCAACCGTGATGATGTATTCCACCGCTTTTGTGCGCGCCAAGTCGATGCCGGCGTTCAAAGCTGAAGCGATTCCGGAATTCTTTTCGAGCCGCAGCACCATGGCGCCGGCGTCTGCGGCGGCGTCGAAGATCTGGTCGAAACCCGGACCTCCGCCATCATCTACTACCACCACGGTGGCCAGTTGCCGACGCAGGGACGAGACGCTTTCGATCAATTGCGAGGTAGGACGAAAGGCTGTGACAACAGCTGCAACCTTTGTCAGCAGCACCGGCGGTTCAATATCGGGTTGCAAGTCGATTTCCCTATTTTCCAAGAGTATGCCGAAGGAGGGAGCGCACGGCTGCGGGGCTGCCGTGCTGCGCCGCAGCGGGCAGGAGGAGGAAGGCATGGGCCCGGGAGGTGAGGCGCAAGTTCGCGGCCCTGGATGCCTTTCGCCAACCCTTGATCATGCAGAGCTCAGCGGCAAGTTCGAAGTATCCGCGCTCCCCAGCGAACCGGGACCCATCAAGCAATTTGCTGGCGGAGGCACTACCGGTGTGTCTTCTGTACGCGAAGCATACCTCTGGTTCGATGAGGAGCTCTGCTCCAGCCAAGACCATATCGATGATCAAGCCGAGATCCTGAATCACGTGAAGACCATCGCGAAAATCGAAGTCGTGAATCTTGTCTCGACGGAAAACCAAGGACGGCCAGTAGAGCCAGTCGCCATGAAGGAGGCTTACCGCAAGCTTCTCGCCACTGAGCATCCTGGATTTGGATCCGTGGGGTTTGACCACGTGTTGCTTCACGAGATCAACGATCGGCCGGGTGGACTCCCCGGTTTCATTGATCACTTCCACGCCAGGCTGGATGATCCAGGCGTTCGGAAAATCCCGGTACGCGCGAAGGGCGACGTCTACGAAGTTCGGCAGAAGGACGTCGTCGCAACCCATGACGACAAGCGCGTCTTGCGTTGCCAGCGACACACAAGTGCGGAAGTTCTCGGTGATGCCTTGGTTGGTTTCTTTGCGGATATAGCGAATCCGGGGGTCGTTGATTTCTTCCAGATATCTGCGGACCTCATCACCTGGATAGGCGTCGTCCACAACAGTCAGAAGCCAATCGTCCGAATCCTGGCCGAGTACGCTGTCGACTGCCTGCCGCATGAAGTCAGGATCCCCCCAATACGGGATGAAGATGTCCAGGGCCATTCGGTTCCTTACTTCGGGCCGGAGGGTGTGGAAGTGTCGTCCTCCGCGGTTTCGGCGGTCTGCAGTTGCTCGAGGAGGGCGCGCATGATCGCAACTTCTTCCGCCAACGTCCGGGTTTCATCTTCGACCACGGAGATTTCCCAAGAGAGGTGCAAACAGACTCCCAGCAGCAGCAGGATGCTGATGATGAACAGCAGATTCGATGGCAGCTGCACGCCAACGAGTTCGGCAACGATGGTCAGCAAGCGCGGGAACGCCGCAAGGACCAAGGTTCCAATGCCGACGACGAGCCAAAGCGCGGCGTACTTCTCACGGAGCTTCTTGCGCCGGAGCATTTCGAAAACGATCCCCACGATCGCCAAGGCGAGGAGGAAAGCAGCCAGATTTCCCATCAGGAAGCCTCCTGGGCCGACGATGATACAGATGGAATGGTGGACCGCTTACGGGTCAGTGCGAAGAGCAGCGCGAAGGTGGAACGGCCGAGATAAACTGCGGCTTTCGCAGGGTTGTGGCTGGGGGTTCCGCCCTGCCGAGGGCGCATCGCCACGGGAATCTGCGTCACTTTGCATCCCGAACGGATGGCTACGACGAGGGAGTCGATAGTGTCGCCGAGGTACTCTGCGGGATAGTGGTCCAGATACTGGCTGATGGCGCGATCGTTGGCAGCCCGGAATCCGGACGTCACATCCGTAAGGCGTGTTTTTGCCAGGCCGGAGATCACCTTTGCAAGAAATTGCATTGCCCATTTTCGAGGGCCGCTTACTATGTACTCGCCCTTTTCTGCGAATCGGGCACCAATTGAAATGTCGGCATGCTCCAGCCCCGCGAGGACTTCGCCGATATTCCGGGGGTCATGTTGGCCATCGGCGTCTACTTGGATCACCTGTCGATAGCCCAGCCGCTTGGCGTACTTGAAACCAGCGCGCATGGCGCCTCCGACGCCCAAGTTGAAGGGGAGGTTCAGCACCGTTGCTCCGGCTTCGGCGGCCAGCGCCGCGGTGTCGTCCGTGGATCCATCGTTGACGACCAGCACATCGTAGGGACCTCCGACGCCCAGCACTTCCCGCACCGTGTCGCCGACGGACTCAGCTTCATTCCACGCTGGCATGATGACGAGGACCCGAGTTGAGTCATGAATTTCCATTGTTCTCCTGTATGTCATCTTGGCTGGATGCGGTTGAGGAGATCCTGATTGATACGGCCCTGCCTTCCGCGGCACGAATCGACGACCCCCTCCCAAGCGGCGATCGCTAGAGAACGCCTATCCGGGCTGAATGCGAAGCGGAGAAGCTGTGCTTTCGCGTCCTCCACCATGCGGCGGAGGACCCACGCTGGGTTGCTGCGCCAGTACCTGCGGGCAAGAGTGGTCCCGTTACGCATGATGTAGTACATCCGGAACGGTGAGTAATAGTTGAAGGACAGATCTTTACCACGGAGTCGGAGTGGCCATCCAAACACCTTTGCGGGTAGGCGCGCTCCGAGACGGTGCCTGACTTCGCAGCCAGATCCAATGACGATGCTATAGCCAGCGGCCCTCACCCGCGCGGTGAACTCGGAATCCACGCAGTCGATGAAAAAGCCGGCCTCGAAGTTTCCGACATGGGCCAAAGTGGAAAGCGGTATGAAGAAACCGGACTGCATGGGGTCGAAAGCCTCTGACACTCCGTTGGAGGCTCCGAGAACCGGAACTCGATGCCCGCTGAATGTCTCAGCGCTCACGAAACCCACTTTTTTCCCCACGGACGCCGCGCGGTCGTATGTGGCGAGCGCGTTCGCGACGTATTCCCGGACCGGCAGGGAGTCTTGATCGAATGTCAGTACAAAATCCGGGCGCGTGGACGATTCCAGTTCTTTGATACCGCGGTTCAGCGCGGCCGCAATGCCGGAGTTGCTTCCCAGCCGCAGTACCTTTACTCCGGTCGCGGCAAGGTCATCAAAGATCGATTCGGCTGCCGACGACGTGCTGCAATCATCGACGACAATGAGTTCGTCGACTTGCGCTGCGATCGATTCAGCGTTGGTGAGCAGCTCGTTGTCGGGGTTGAACGCGGCGATCACAGCTGCCGTTCGTCGTTGTGGACTTTCAATCACGGAGATGATCCTACCTGTCCAGACTTATAGCTTGCGCTTTGGCAGGCAGCAGCCTGGACGCCGGAACTAGAAGACCGAAGAAGAGCAGCGCTTCGCTGAGTGCCATACCAAGGGCAACACCAGGGACATTCGACCCCAAGCCTGCTACGACCATGAACGCGACGCCGATCGACGCCGACAGTCCGGTCCACAAGAGGACGGTCTTCTGGTGACCGGCGGGAATGAGAAGGTTCCTGATCAGGGGAGTGGAAGCCGAGAGGAAAAAGAAGGAAAGCCCGTAGAACGCAGACGTCAAGGAGTCTGCCTTGACTGGATCGCCGAACAGGATCCCGGAAGCCCAGGGCCCCAGGAAACCGAGTCCGAGGGCCCCGGCCGCCCCGAGGACGAGGTGGGTCACGAGCGCAACTTCGTGCCGCCGTCGTGCGCCTTCCGGCTTGCCCTCAAGCGTCCAACTTTGGAAGGTGTTTCCGACGGCCACAACGCTGAATAGCCCGAAGCGGTAGATGCTGTCGGCGGAGGCAAAACCGGCGGTGGCGGTCGCCAAGGGGACGGTCGCAGTCGCAATCGGGACGGGGGAGGAGGCATAAGCACTACCGGCAAAGTTGATTGCGGCCGTTCCCGCTTCGGGAAGGATTTCGCGGACGACGTTTGCCGGACGTCGAGGGAACCAGGTCCCGGGTTCCCCGAATCGCAACTGGAATGCCACGGAGGCTGTAATGGTCGCGAGAACAGCCAAGACGCCGTAAATCCAAATCTGGCCCGTGGCGATAATCAAGGGCACGCTGAGTAACGCTCCGCAAAAACGGGGGATTGTGTCGTAAAGCGCAAGGATTCGCGGCTGACCGGTCCCGATGCCGTACCAAGCCGGCGAGAATCCCGTCAGGGCGGTGGACCACGCCATAGTGACCGCGTCGAGGCGGTAACCATCGTGTGCCACGAAGGCGGCGATGATGCTCATAATGGGGAGGACCAGAACGCCAATGACGATTCGCGTCCGCATGCTTTTTGAATAGATCGACGCGCGGTCGTGTGGCTCCCGGCTCCGGGCGACGGACACAGGCCCCGAGATGTTCCAGCTCCACAGGATAATCGTAGCGGCGAACACTCCGATTGCCTGGCCGGAGGTAATGCTCGACCAACCTGGCGCGCCTGCGACCCGGGAAATAACGGGCAGCAAAAGGAATGGCAGAACCAACGTGAGCAGGGGGAGCAGCGTGAAGCCAGCGAGTCGAAGCAACACGGGTTTCATTACTTGTGGGTCCTATTGCTCGATTGCGTGACCTTTCGATGATACGCGATTACGCCCCGCCCCCCGGGTGGCCGCGGCCGCCCGACCTACCCAGCCAACTCGCCTAGAGTGGACTGCATGAACGATTCGACGACACCGGAGGGTCAAGCAATCCGTGTGAGTGTCTGCCTTGCGGCCTACAAGGGATCCCGCTATATCGAAGAGCAGATTGACTCCATCCTCCGGGACCTTGGACCCAACGATGAATTGGTAGTTGTGGACGACGCCTCGCCGGATGACACGGCTGCCGTGGTCAAGAGGATCACGGATCCGCGGATCCGCTTCGTCGCATCGTCAGTCAATAAAGGGTATGTACGGACCTTTGAGCAGGCGGTGGGCTTGAGCCGGGGCGAGTTCATCATGCTTTCCGACCAAGACGACGTATGGATCCCGGGTCGGGTGGAACTCATGTTGACGGCGCTGGAGGACCACAAGGTTGTTGCCGGGAACTTCGATGTCCTCGGTGGAGGACCGCGCCCGTGGATCCCACGCCTTCGGGCGTCGGACTCGACGAGGCACCTCGCCAACTTGTTCGCAATCCTGATTGGTTACCGCGCCTACTATGGATGCGCGATGGGGATCCGCCGGGACGCGCTGAGCTACTTTGTGCCGATTCCCGGCTACGTCCATGAGTCCCATGATCTTTGGCTTGCCATCTGCGGCAATGTTGCGCAATCGATCCGTCATTTGGATGATTCGATCATCCTTCGGCGCCTGCATGACGAGAACCAAACACCGGCCGGGTGGAGATCGCTGTCACGAATCGTGAAAGCACGGTTCATGATCCTCCGCTTGGTGTTCGAAGCAGTCCGCAGGGTACGCGGGGCTGACCGAGCGCTTGCCGCGTAAGCGAGCGAAGCGCGCCGTTCGGTAGGCTGGTGCCATGCAGAAACTTCTGGTCACCGGCGGCGCCGGTTTCATCGGTTCGAACTTTGTCCACTACGTCCTCGAGAAAACCGACAACCAAGTCACGGTCCTCGACAAGCTCACGTACGCGGGCAATCGGGAATCGCTGAACGGCCTACCGGAAGACCGGTTCCACTTCGTCCAGGGTGATATTGCCGATGCCGAGCTCGTCGAACGCCTCGTCGCAGACTGCGATGTGGTAGTTCACTACGCCGCAGAATCCCACAACGACAATTCCCTGCATGACCCCCGGCCGTTCCTCGACACCAACATCATTGGGACCTACACGCTGATCGAAGCGGCCCGCAAGCATGACAAGCGCTTCCACCACATCTCTACCGACGAGGTTTACGGGGACCTGGAACTTGGGGACCCGCAGCGCTTCACCGAGAACACGCCCTACAACCCGTCCAGCCCGTATTCCTCCACAAAGGCTGGATCCGACCTGCTTGTTCGGGCCTGGGTCCGTTCCTTCGGACTGCGGGCCACCATCAGCAATTGCTCCAATAACTACGGTCCCTACCAGCACGTCGAGAAGTTCATTCCGCGGCAGATCACCAACGTCATCGACGGCACCCGGCCAAAGCTGTACGGCAAGGGCGAAAATGTCCGGGACTGGATCCACGCGAACGACCACTCCTCGGCCGTGCTGGCCATCATCGACAGAGGCCGGATCGGCGAGACATACCTGATCGGGGCCGACGGCGAGAAGAACAACAAGGAAGTTGTCGAGCTCATCCTCGAGCATGCCGGCCAGCCCCGAGATGCCTACGACCATGTGGTGGATCGCCCTGGACACGACCTGCGCTATGCGATCGACTCCAGCAAACTGCGTGACGAACTCGGTTGGGAGCCGCAGTTCTCGAATTTTGACGCCGGTATCGAGGACACGATCAAGTGGTACCGCGACAACGAGTCGTGGTGGCGTCCTCAAAAGGCCGCAACCGAAGCGCGCTACAAGGAACAGGGCCAGTAAGCGATGACGCTCGAATTCTCGAAACCACTTGCCGCGCACCAAACTCCGATTCCCGGCGTCGTGCTCTACGACCTGCCTGTCCACGGCGACAACCGCGGCTGGTTCAAGGAAAACTGGCAGCGTGAAAAGATGGTGGCACTCGGCTTGCCGGATTTCCGTCCGGTGCAGAACAACATCTCGTTTAATGAGAAGGCCGGAACAACGCGGGGCATCCACGCCGAGCCTTGGGACAAGTTTATCTCGGTAGCCACAGGCCGGATATTCGGCGCTTGGGTCGACCTCAGGGAGGGGCCGTCGTTCGGTGCGGTCTTTACCGCGGAACTCGATCCCAGTCAGGCAATCTTCATTCCCCGCGGCGTGGGCAACGCGTTCCAAACGCTCGAGGACAACACGGCTTACACTTACCTCGTCAACGACCATTGGTCGGCCGACGCCCAGAGCCAATACACCTTCTTGAACCTCGCCGACGAAACCGCGGCCATTGCCTGGCCGGTGCCGTTGGACCAAGCGGAGCTCTCGGACAAGGACAAGGCGCATCCGCGCCTGGCTGATGTGGCACCGATGCCGGCCAAGAAGATCCTCGTGGTTGGGGCCAACGGCCAGCTTGGCAAGGCCTTGCGGGAACTGTACGAAGGCGACGCTACCGCGGAGTTTGTCGGGCGTGCCGACTTTGACCTGTCCAAGGAAGAATCATTCGGGGGACGCAACTGGAGGAACTACTCGACGATCATCAACGCGGCCGCCTACACAGCCGTCGATGCAGCTGAAAGCGCCGACGGCAGGAAAGCTGCCTGGGAAGCGAACGTCGCTGCAGTCACCCGGCTGGCAAGGACAGCTGTCGAGTTTGATGTGACCTTGGTCCACATTTCTTCGGACTACGTCTTTGACGGCACCAGCGAGACGCACAGTGAGGACGAACCGTTCACTCCGTTGGGAGTTTACGGCCAGACCAAGGCCGCCGGTGACGCGGTCGCCAGCGTGGTTCCTCGGCATTACATCGTACGTACTAGTTGGGTGATCGGCGAAGGGAATAACTTCGTCCGGACCATGGCCTCCCTCGCGAACCGCGGAGTCAAGCCGAGCGTCGTCAACGACCAGATCGGGCGGCTTACCTTCACGGAAGATATTGCGGCAGGAATCAAGCACCTCCTGGATTCGAACGCTCCCTATGGCATATACAACATCAGCAACGATGGCGAACCGCAGTCATGGGCGGAGATCGCTGGAGAGGTCTACGCACTGTGCGGCGCATCGGCGGCCGACGTCACAGGAGTAAGCACCGAACAGTACTTCTCCGGCAAAGCCGCGGCGCCGCGTCCGCTGAGGAGCACTCTCGATTTGGGCAAGATCAAGGATGCCGGATTCGTTCCGGCCAGCAGCGCGGACAGACTAGCTGCGTACCTTCGGGGTTAGTTGATACGACCAAACAATAAAGGTCTGGCCAGGCGTTGCCTGGCCAGACCTTTATTGTTTGGCTTTTCCGTGCCGGTTGGCGTTTCCCGATGGCCTGCTTACTTGGCTGCGTCGCTTGACTGGCGGCGTGCCGCCCAGTGCAGCGCGCGGCTGACGGGGGCCGGGAGGAAAGGCAGCCCAGGGTACAGGAAGTGATAAAGCTTGGAAGCCGCAAACACCAGCGCAATTGCGAAAAGCAACGTGAGAACCTCCCAAGAGAGAGGCGGCTGCCAATCCGGCTTTGTGAACATCACCAGCCAGTTCGCGAAATCCGGTATGCCCACGACGTAGCGTCGCAAGATGTACACGAAACCGTAAACGTGGGCGACACACGCAGCCCAAAGCAGGATCTTCGTCAGCGTCCGACTGGTGAGATTGGCTTGGAATTTACGGAAGCGCAACGCCAGCCCGGCCGAAATGACCGCGATGGCGAACAACGGCAGGCTGTACCGACCCTGCCAAATAAACCCGCTGCTCGTGACTAGGGCGGCCTGAACCAAAGCCGGAACCACGGCTAGCATCCCAATGGCCGCCCAGAAACCTAATTGCAATCGTGCGGGGCGCATCAGGAAGACCATCAACAGGAGGGCAATGAGCAGCATATTCCAGAACATCAGGACGGCTTGGGGCACAGGAGCGTCAAGCCATCCCGCAACGCCGATGTACTGATTCACGAAATCGAAGGACCGGTCAAGCATCGTCACAAAGGCGTTGGAGGGACGGAGACCCTCGACAGCGTTGGATATACCGGCAGGTGCTTCGCCGGCAGACGGGGGCGCCGCCAACATGACGAAGTTCCAAATAACCCCCAGAGCCACTCCGATTGCGGACAGCCCCGCAACGATGAGCAAGAGGCGGTTGCGGAAAATCGCGACGATGTCGGCTCCCCGGAAGAAGAGGCAAGCCACAATCGCTCCGCAAAGTAGCCACAACAAGGAGACATTCCTTGTATTGGCCAACGTCGCGGCTGAAACTCCGACTGCCAGGATGCCGGGACGAGCAAGGTGGAGCTTCCTTGAGTTCTCAAGGACAGAGACCAAGCCGCAGAACGCCGCCATCGATGCTGCGACTTCGAGCGAGTTTGGATTGACTCCGGTAGCCAGAAAGAAGACCATGGGCGTCGTGGCCACTGCGGCTGCGACCATGGGCCACTTGGGATGGCGGAGCCTGGACAATGCGGTGAAACCGGCGGCGTAGAAAGCTGCGGACATGAGTCCACTGACGATCCGCATGGCAAAGATTGCTGGAGCTCCGGACATGAACAGGCTGGGGAGTCCGACGAACCAATAGTAGAGGGGGTTATACAAGCCCGCTGATGTCACGCCGATGGTGGTGTAAGTGTCATCGACCGGGATATCAGGTGCGCAACCCGCGGGTTGCGCCTTGAGAAATGCAAAGCAGCGCTGGGAATCAATGTTGGCAATATAGGACGGAACCTGGACGTGGATGCCGTTGCCATAAGATTCGCCGGGCGCCGGGAAGAACTGGCCCCGCGCCACGGCTGCCGCCTTGATCGTGTGAGCCGGCTCATCGGGATAGGCCATCAGGGGTGTGGCGAGGATCCATAAGGAAATCAGCGCGGCCAACAGTGCAAAGATCCGGATGAAGAATCCGAAGCCAGCCTTGGTAGCAGGCGATACATTTCGACCGCGGGACCGGAACCGTCCCGAAGGCCGGAGCTCTTGTTCCGAAGCCCCGAGACGAGTGGGGCCCTTGGTCGCTGGTTGATTGATCATTTGTAGCTCCCGATCTTGTCAATCAGGAGTGAAGCATCCTGTAAAGATTGTTCGCTGGGAGAGGCCACTCCGGCGAAATACGTTGAGGAAACCTGACCGTCCGCGCCCACCACAAAGTGCGCCCACGACTTCACAAGGGACGCAATCTGCCCGTTCTTGTAGCTGCTACAAAATGCCTGGTAGTTCACGTTCCCCAATGCATAGCCGTGGTCGGTGTTGTCTGGAAGACGGAATTCGACTCCCGTCTCTCCCGTTGAAGTCATACCGTCTTGGACGGCTGCTGCCACGGAGTCTTTCGACATCCTGACGAAACTGCCGCCGAAGGACAACAATGCTGTATCGAACCGGGACCCAATCGAAGCTGAATCCATGAAGGCGATTCCGCCGGCGGTATCGTCAACCATCTTCCCGAGGTCGCTGAAGTTCTTGACCTCTTGGCCGGCCGGGACCTTGGTCCACTTGCTGGTCACTCCTGTGGACCAGTTGGCGGAACGGGAGAGATAACGCGTGCTGGCGGAGGTCAAAGCTGAAGGAGCGCTTGCCGTCACGGGCACAATGGGTGCGTCCGGAAGCGTGGTTCCCGGGTTGATCGCCGCGATTGCCCCATCATTCCAGCGATTGATATTGCCGGAAAAAATCTTCGCGAGTACGTCCGGGTTGAGCTTGAGGCTTCGGATGCTTGGCATGTTGAAGACGACGCCGATTGAGGTCACCGAGGTGGGGATGCTGAATGCGCCGCCGGGGCCGCATTCGGCTTTCGTTGAGCCCTGCTGCTGTGCCGTCAACGGGGCGTCCAGTGCAGCGTAGTAGGCCTGGCCGTTTGCCAACGCGTTAAGTCCGACGTCGGAGCCGTCCGGTGAGTAGCTCAACGACGTCGCTGGGTTGGTCTTCCGCCAGGCACTTGCCCAAGCACCGATCGGATCGCTTTGAATGGGACTTCCAATGGCGGTAAGCGCGCCGCGGATGTCTTGCTGCTTAGCGGGGGGACTGGCACAAGCGGCCAAACTGATGCCGAGGAACAGGAGGCATCCTGTCGCTCGGCGAATCGACCGATGATGCACCGGGGGTCCTTTCGATTACGGGTATAGCTGAGACTTGCGTCTTGATAACCCTAACGTCTCAACCTCCTCGCAATGAACCAAACCCCGCCTAGTACGTGAGCCCCTGGCAACCGAGTAAGGCGTTCCCGGAACTGAACTGCGCTATTCCGATGCCGTACGTGCACACCGTGTATCTGCCGCGCTGGGTGATGGGAACCTGTGTGGAGTAGCCATGGTTTCCGGTGATCTTGAAGGCGCTGTTGACATCTGGCCGGGCAAGATTGGCACTGAAGGCGTAGCCCAGGCGGGTTCCGTCAGGATAAGTGATGTAGACGTGCACCGGAGTGGATGAGCCCGGCACTGCCGGATCGTAGGTCCATCCGGTGGCCTTGATATTTGCTTGTGTTGACACCGTGGCAACGCCCACGGAATCAAGGTAGCCGTTAGGAATCGGCGTGTTTGTGACTTGGATGCTCATGCAGCCCAACGACGTGTTGCCGGACGCGAGCGGGGCCACGGGAATGGCGTAGGCGCAGGCGGTATACGTGCCGGTGGTGGTGACCGGGAGCGATGCGCTGAAGCCATGGTCACCCGCAATCCCGAAAACATTGTTCAGGTCCGGCCTGGCTTGGTTTGCCGTGAACGCCGTTCCCACGTTGCTGCCGTCCGGAGCTCGGACATAGACGTGCACAGGAATGCTGGCCGCGGGGTTGCTTGGGTCGAATGCCCAGCCAGTTGCAACTACGTTTGCGGACCCCGGGGTCTGGTCGACTCGGATCGAGTCGTAGTAGCCCATGGGCGGCGGGTTGGAACCGACGGTGATGTCTTTGCAGCCGAGCCCGGTGTTGTAGTACTGCCCGATCGCGTACATGCATACGTGGTAATTGCCGGCTTTGCTCAGACTGATCGACTTGTCGAAGCCATGGTTGGAGCCGTATCCGGTGGCGGTTCCCACATCCGGTCTCGGGATGTTGGCCGTAATGCGGTACCCCGTGGTCTGACCGCCGGGATCAGTCACGTACGCATCAGCGAAGGAAGCGGTCGTGGAGTTGGCGCGATCGATTGCCCAGCCGGACAAACGAAGGGAAACCTCGGTTGGGGTCCGGATTTGCGTCAGCGAATCAAAGGAACCGATCGGCGGTTCGACGCCCGCTGCCTGGTAGCTCTTGCAACCCAGATCGACATTGCCGTTGACGCTGACCGCCGTGGCGCACACCTTGTATGTCCCGGATTTGGTGATCTGGATACTGTTGTCGAAGCCGTGGGCTGGTCCGTAGCCAAAGGCGTTGTCAACATCAGGCCTATAGGTGTTGGCCGTGAAGGAATATGCAGCGGTCGCGTTGCTCGGATCTGTCACGGAGATATTGACTGGAGTCGAAACCCAGGGCTGCGAGAGGTCGACCGACCAGCCGGTGACCTTGAGATAGGCGGATGTAGTGTCTCGGACCAGCGAGAGCGAATCAAAGGAACCCCTTGCCGGGTTGCCCGCAAACCGTTGGAGGGAGGCATAGTCACCGTTCCAGACGTTCGAGTCACCATTGAGCGGCCCGGTGCTGCTGTATTGCCAGACGCTGTAGCTTGGCCAGTTCGATGGCGTTCCGATTGCCGTGTTGGTGGTGTACGCGGCAATCCAGAGGGGGTAGTCGCTGAACCCGGTTGCGTCGCCGGTGCACGTCTGCCACCAGTCGGTCGTGGAATAGATCATGGGGTATCGGCCGGTGAGGGAGCGGACAGTATCGCCGAAGTTGTGGATCCAAGTGATGAGTGCAGAAGGCGACATTCCGTAGCAGCTGTTGGTGCCTACGTAGGAAGGTGCGTATTCGATGTCGAGGACTGGTGGCATGGTGGCGCCGTCCGAGGTCCAGCCGCCGCCGTTTTGCACGAAGTAGTTTGCTTGGTCCGCGCCGGAGGACCAGCTTGGGATCGCGAAATGGTATGCGCCACGGATCATCCCGACGCTGCGCGAGCCGTTGTACTGCGAGGCGTAGCTCGGGCTTGTGTAGTAGTTCCCCTCGGTCGCTTTGACGTAGGCGAAGCGCGCGCCCATGTTCCATTGCTGCTGCCAGTCGACTGATGGTTGGTAGGAACTGACGTCAAGGCCCTGGATGCCGAAGGGCGGCGTCCAGCTACTCTGCGCCGTGAGCAGGCCTTGCACGCGCGCGGAGCGTTGTCCCATTTGCGCGCCACCGGGACCCGCGGCTTTCCGCATTGCGGCCCGCCGCTCTTCATCACTTTGGCTCGTCGCGGAAGGCGGGGTTGCGGGCGTCACGCTTTGGGAGGAGGACGACGTCGGAGGGGCGGTTCCCGGCCTGGTAGCGGTGGGGGTGGTGGTCGCCCCGGGCGAAGGGGCCGGCGTCGGCGCGGAAGTCGCCGTGGGGGATGATGCGGAAGGAGAGGGTGCCGGAGTTGCCGTAGCCGCGAGCGCCGTCGTCGCAGAAAGCAGCAGGGTGGCCGCGGTACACAGCACCGCCAAAGCAACATCCTGGGCTCGGCGTCCCCGGAACGTGGAGTTGGCTGCTCTTTGTTGAGTGGTCTTCATTGCTTCGCTCCACACGAGATTACCGGCCCCCGATAGGGCGGTACCGGATCATTTCCGCCGTGCGACATCCGGCGGCTGGCAGTTGTAAGGCTGAATTTGAAGCCCACCATAACACCGATGTGCAAGATGATGCTAATGTGGCCAATGGGATTTCTGTGGCTTGCTGGCTTTGCGCTGCAGTCGAACGTGAAAACATTTCCGCCCTGGTCCGCGAGTGCGGACCAGGGCGGAAATGTTTCTGCCTCGGGAAAGCTTCAGGCGATCACGGGACGAAGTATCCCGACACGTCTGCGATGAGTTGCGCCGTCCCGTTCGAGGTGTTGTGGAGACTGACCTGGCCGCCTGTCCCCACCGGTATCGTTGCTAGGTTCGGGACGATCTGCCCGGGTGCGTAATTCAGGTTCGAGGCATTTGGCACCACGGTGCCGGCGGGGAAGGCCGTGACGAACCCGTTCGACGTCGGGTTGGCGACCGTGAGGTTGAACGTCAATCCACCAACCGTTGCGGGAACCCCGCTGACGCCGCCGACCTGAAAGGACATCGTACCGTTGGCCGCGACCGGGGTGCCGTTGCGGGTATCGAGGAACCTGGTAGGCGTTATGGGCTGGAAGGCCCCCGAAACCGTTGCCGCCCCGCCGCCCAAATAGTAGCCGGACACATCCGCGATAAATTGCGCAGCCCCTGTCGGTGAGCCGTTGTAGAGCGTGACCTTACCGTCTGCGCCTACAGGCACGGTGACGCTATTGGGCACGATCTGGCCCTGGGCGAAGTTCAGATTGGAGGCGTTTGGCCGTGTTGTGCCGGAGGCGTATGCCGTGGCGAAGCCGAACGAGCTCGCCCCGGCGACGGTGAAGTTGAAGCTCACCGCTGAGACCGTTGCCGGGATGCCGCTGATGCCGCCCACTTGGAAGGAGACGGATCCACCCGGTGGCACCGCTGCACTGTTCCGGGTATCCAGGAACCTGCTCGGCGTCATCGCTTGGAATTCGCCGGGCGAGCTTGTTGCGGCCGGGACGTAGTACCCGGAAACGTCGGCTATGAGTTGAGCCGTCCCGTTCGAGGTGTTGTGGAGGCTGACCTGTCCGCTTGTCCCGACCGGCACTGTCACGAGGTTTGGAACGATCTGTCCGGGAGCGTAGTTCAGGTTTGAGGCATTAGGCGCGGTGCTTCCGGACGGGTAGGCCGTGACGAACCCGTTGGACGTAGGACCGGCCACCGTGAGGTTGAAGGTCACTGCCGTGACGTTCGCCGGAATGCCGTTGACGCCTCCGACCTGGAAGGAGACGGTCCCGTTAGCTCCGACAGGCGTGGGATTGTTGCGGGTGTCGAGCATCCTGGTCGGTGTCATCGATTTGAAGACACTGGGAACTGCGCTGGAGTCGTATAAGCCATAGTCGTCGGTCACCAGGGTTCCGTTGCTCAGCAGGTTGAGGCCCAAGCTGATGGCACTGGCTCCTGCCGGGACGGCTGGCGACGTCCAGGTTGCCTGGGTCCACGCTGTGGCTGCCACGAAGTTCGGACTGGCCGTCCAGTACGTCCACGTGCCCAGCCCGGTTCGGTAGTACAACTCGAATTGCGTGGGGGCCGTGGACTTGTACCAAGCGGACATCTGATACGTGTGGCCGGGGGTGGCGCTGGGAGCGCATTGGCCGAGGTCGAGGGTGGGTAGTAGCTTGGCGTCGCCGTCTACGTAGCCGGTGGTCACCATTTGTTCGGCAACGTTTCCGGTGTGACCCGGAGAGACGCTTGTGAAGGTGGAGGTTTGCGTGCCGTAGGAGCCGATCGCCCAGCAGTATGGAAGCCCGGATGCCACAGGCCCGGCTGTCTCCAGGCTTGGATTCTGGAGCAGGTTTCCGACTGTGATCGGTGGCGGCGCAGCCGGTCCATTGACGAGCGGCTTGTTCACGTCCAGTGCGGAATTGCTTGGGTCAGGGAACTGCGCCGCCATGACTTGGCGCACAGTCTTGACGACGATCCTGCCGGCCGTTTGTTCAGTCGCCAGCCAATCGACGTAAGAATGGAAATTCGCCGTAGTGACACTCAGAGGATCAGTGGTCGAGTCGAAGTGGTGGAACGTCAATTGCACCCATCCGCCACCGGCCTCTGCCTGGGTCACAACAGCCTGCATGTCAGCGACGGCCCAAGTGTTGTCCACCTCATCAGGTGCCTTGGTGAAATAGAGGTCCGCGGCAGGAACGGGCAGCGGTTCAGCCACCTCGGTCAGAGTTGGAGCAGCCTTGCTTTTCAGATCACCGAGGCCACGTGCGCTGTTGTAGCCGCAGTTGGCGACTGTTTGCTCGACGGCTGGAGTGGCAGACGCAAACGGGTAGGCAAAGTTCGTGACCCGGAAGCCCATGTTGGTCAGGTTGACGCGGTCATTGCATACCTGGCGTGCCACCTCATTCGCGTCCATCTGGGCCAGATCAGGGTGCGTCACTGTATGCCCGGCAATCTCATTGCCTGCCGATTGGAGGGCGAGTGCCTGGGCAGTCGTCATATATGGCGGCGGCCCACCATTGGGATCGGTAGCATTGAGGTAGCCGGAGGGAAGGAAGAACGTCCCCATCATTCCTTTTGAATTCAGATAGTTGGCCGCGGCTACCTGATCAGCGTTGGCGTCATCAAATGTCAATGTGACTACAAGCGCACCCGCAGCTTGTGCTGGCTGGGCCAAAACAGCCGTATTAAATAGCGTTGCCAAAAGAAGCATGGCGGCCCCTATGGCAGCCGCTTTCCGATGGGTCTGTTGGTCTTCATATGGGAGCCCCCGCCCATTGCAGGAGGCCACCATCCACCTGTTTTGCATCTCAAGTCCGTTCGTCGCGCTTGCGACCTGACTGGTGGGACCTTCATTGCCATATCTGATTCAGCGTGCACAGTTCGGAGGCGCCAGTGCTCATCGTAAGCATTCATTCGTTTGAAACGGCAGCGCATCAATCGCGATAAACAAAGTCATCTGGCCCGTTTCCCGCCAGTGACGCACAGCTGATGTAACGACGCTACGAGCGGCCACATGGGACGTCAACACTCGTTTTCGGGCCCCGGAATCCAAGTAGGAACACTCGCCTCGGGCGTCTGGGAGGTTCCTGAAAGAGCCATGACATCGACTGGTCTATACTTTGTAGGTCTTGGGCAACAACGCCCCTGATCATTGAGCTGCAGGGTGGTAATTCGCATCGTGGGGGAAGCCTTCGCCAAGTGGGCTCGCGGCCTTTTCGGTTTTGCCCGGAACGGGTACCTGATCAAATTCCTTGCCGTCGGGGCCGCTTCGTTCGCGATTGACCTGGGCACCCTGACCCTCCTGCACGAGCTTGGCCGCGTGGATCTCTGGATTGCAACTCCAATTGCGTTCCTTGCGAGCTTGGTTTTCAATTTTTTTGCCCAAAGAAAGTTCACGTTCCAGTCCGGCACCCGGGCCCATGTGAGCTTCCTCAAGTATGGAGTACTGGTTGTCGTCAACCTCCTGGCGACCGATTTCATTGTTAATGGGATCGCCGCTGTTGGAGTATCTTACGCCATTGGGAAAGTAATCGCCACCGTGGCAACTACGGTCTGGAACTTCCTGCTTTATAAGCACTGGATTTTCAAGGCAGGCACGGTTGAAGCTTACAGCGGGCTCGGCTCGGCCCCGTCCGATGTGCTTGTTTCCTCGGAAGAGTCTGCAAATGACTAGTGCTCGCGGTTCAACATTGAGGTATTCACTAATTGCGATCCCACTCCTCGCCGCGCTGTCCCTTCTCTGGGCATTTGCATCGCCGCTCATGTCGGTTCCGGATGAACCGGCCCACACCATCAAGGCCGCAGCCGTTGCACGGGGTGAACTTACGGGAATATCAGGTGGCAAACAGGGTGACCTGACCAGTGTCACGGTTCCGCGCTACATCGCGATGATTGGTGTGCAAGCTTGCTTCGGCACCAATCCCGGGTCAACGCCCGCCTGCGCTCCGCCAATTGACGCGAGCGCACGAGACCTTGTCCAAGCGCAAACCAGTGCTGGCAATTACAACCCGATGTACTACGCAATGATCGGATTGCCATCCCGTCTCATGGGAGGGGCCCCGGCGATTTATCTGATGCGTGCGCTCAGCGCCCTGATATGTAGCGCGTTCCTTGCAGTAGCCATCGGTGCCGCAGCATCCCTGCGTCGACGGTTTTGGCCAGTGGCAACCTGCCTTGTAGCAGTGACGCCTATGGTGCTTTTCCTGAACGGTGCGATTAATCCGAATGCCCTTGAAATCGCTACCACCGCCGCAGTGTTTACGAATCTCTGCGTTGTCTTGGAGAACGGGCGCAGGCTCAAGAACGTCCGACTTAATATCGTTCTTGTCGGTGTCTCCGGCGCGGTATTGGCCAACACTCGCGCTCTTTCCTTACTGTGGCTCGCGCTTGCCTTCGCCGCAGCCGTTTTGATTTATGGGATCAAGCCCTTCGGTGCCGTTTTAAGGAACCGTCTTGGATTGGCGATGGCCGGGCTGGTCGGTGTCGGTTGTGCTGCGAGCCTCGCTTGGCTAAAGGTGGCCAACAGTTTCGACAGTCTAGGGGGCACGCCGAGCAACGTTACTCCAGACGCTGCATTTGTCACGATGTTGGACCGCACCTTCGACTATTCCTCCGGGTACATCGGCGTAATGGGATGGCTGGACACCCCGGCCCCCGCGGCGGTGTTCAGTTTCTGGCATTTCGGTTTCGCCGCAGTCATCCTAGGCGGCCTGACTGCGCGGCCGTTTCGAAGGCGACCGGCTGTCTGGGTCTTGCTTGTCGCGGTGCTTATCTTGCCGCCGATACTTCAAGCCCAAGTGATCCAGCAGCTCGGCTACATTTGGCAAGGACGCTATCTCTTGGCAGCGTTTGTATTGCTGCTATTGGCATGCGGAGCAGTTATGGTCTGGCGTCCAATTCCCAGGTCCCCATGGGCGCACTCCTTGGCGCGATGGGTCTTGGCCGGTGCGGTGGGAGTTCACCTTTACACCTTCGTCTCGACACTTCGACGCTTCACCGTCGGACAAGAACGGACGAACTGGACCGAGATGTTCGACCCGCTCTGGCAACCTCCGATGACGTGGCAGGTACTGACAATTTCATACTTGCTGGTTCTGGTTCTCGGCGCGGTCGTGAGCTACCGGTGCCTCTTCCCGCGGTCGTTTGTATTGACGTCCGGAAGCGTTGTGGGCGCGAAGGAAGACACCATCCTGACGCTGTCGATTGGACAATCGGAGCAGGGCTAAGGAAAGGCCCTTTTTCGTAGTTTTCCACAGGCCGACCAGGCTTATTGGATCCATGTAGGTATCTCGCCTAGCCTTGACTTCATTGACGCTTCCGCTGCGACGCGGAATTCATTCTTCATTGGGGGGAAGATGGATGCCTTAAGCATCGTCGAGGATGAGGTCCGCGAACTGATTCGCCGGAGGGGGCTGGACCCTTTCAACCAGACGGTCGAAGTACGTCGACTCGTCGAGGCCGCCGTGAGTGACTATGACGAGCGCGCCCTTCTCGGTCCGTTGCCTCCGTTGGGACAGCTGGACAGCGCGCGCAAGTACGTCTTCGATGCCGTTGCCGGCTTCGGACAACTCCAGCCACTTCTGGATGACCCCACTGTTGAAGAAATCTGGCTCAACGCGCCCAATGAGGTCTTCATTGCCCGAAATGGCGAGTCCGAGCTGACCGCGCTAAGCCTCAACGAACAGCAGGTTCGCGACCTCGTGGAGCGGATGCTCAAGAGTTCCGGGCGGCGGCTGGACCTCTCTTCGCCGTTTGTGGATGCTGCCTTGCCCGATGGTTCGAGGCTCCACGTGGTCATTCCGGATGTCACTCGCCGGCATTGGGCGGTCAACATCCGCAAGTTCGTGGTGAAGGCGACTAGGCTCGAACACTTGGCGGAGCTGGGCACGTTGACGCCTCAGTCGGCGCGATTTCTGGGAGCGGCGGTGGCAAGCGGGCTGAATATTCTCGTTTCCGGCGCCACCCAGGCAGGAAAGACAACCATGCTCAATTGCCTGGCGGCCAACATCGGCTCGAGGGAACGGGTCGTCACAGTCGAAGAGATCTTTGAACTCCAATTCCCGCTCCGTGACGTTGTCGGTCTGCAGTGCCGACAGCCGAACCTGGAGGGACAAGGTGAAATACCCCTCCGTCGACTCGTCAAAGAGGCTCTTCGAATGCGGCCAGATCGCCTCGTCGTTGGCGAAGTCCGTGAAGCCGAAAGCCTGGACATGCTTATTGCCTTGAATTCGGGCCTTCCCGGGATGTGCACGGTCCATGCCAACTCTGCCCATGACGCCGTGACCAAGATTTGCACGCTGCCCCTGCTTGCGGGCGAGAACATTTCGAGTGCGTTCGTCGTTCCAACCGTCGCATCCTGCATCGACCTCGTCATCCATTGCAGCCGCCTCCCGGACGGGCGCCGGCAAGTCACGGAAATACTTTCGTTGGGTCGGCGCGTGGAGAACGGCATTGTCGAGTCGTCCATGGTGTTCGCGATGCAGGACGGAAGACTCCAATCCACGTCAAATTCCATGCCCGCGGCGGAGAAGTTCTCCCGGGCAGGCTTTAACGTTGCTGCTCTTCTGGAGCATTACTGATGGCGCCGCTGCTTGGTGTTCTCTGCGGGCTGGGCGTATTTCTTGTTTGGTGGTCTGCTTGGGAGAAACCACCGCTTGCCGTCAAGGAGTCCAAACCCAAACGCCTTGAGGGTTTGCTGCTCGCGTCCGGGATCGAAAAGGTGAGCGCTGGAGCATTCGTCGCCTCCTGCCTGGGGTTCGGCCTTTTCACCACGCTGGTGATCTCAATCATGACAACCTCGGTTTCGATCGCGGCGTGCTTCGGCCTATTCGGTGCGTGGCTTCCTCTAGGGGTTGTCAGCTGGCGGGCGCGTAGGCGGACAGCCATGCTCCGGGAACTGTGGCCGGACGTCGTAGATCATCTGCGCTCAGCGATCCGAGCGGGGCTTTCGCTGCCTGAAGCACTTGTCCAACTCGGTGACAAAGGTCCCGAAGAGCTGAGGGGCCTCTTCCGTGAGTTTGGGGTGGATTACCGTTCGGGCGGCCATTTCGATTCGGCGTTGAGCAAGCTAAAGGCGCGCCTGGCCGACCCCGTTGCCGACCGGATCATTGAGGCGCTCCGATTGACCCGTGAGGTGGGTGGATCCGATCTCGGGCGCCTTCTGGGAACTCTCGCCGAGTTCCTCCGTGAGAGCGCCAGGACCCGCAGTGAGCTGGAAGCGCGACAATCTTGGACTATCAATGGAGCGCGCCTGGCGGTTGCCGCCCCATGGATTGTCCTGATGCTGCTGGCCAGCAGGCCGGAAGCTGTTGCAGCTTATAACTCCGCGGCCGGAGTCAGTGTGCTGGGGGCCGGTCTGTTGGTCTCGGGAGTCTGCTACTGGGCCATGCTGCGCATTGGCGCCCTTCCCCAGGACGAAAGGGTACTTCGGTGACGGTGCTCACTGCCATGACTGTGTTCTGCGGGCTTCTCCTGGGAGCCGGGTTGTGGCTTGTTTTTGTCCGACTCCCGTTGATGCGGGCCACATCCTTCGCTGAGCGGATCGAGCCCCAACTCAAATCCCAGAACGTTGAATCCCGGTTGCTGGCCACTCCCACCGACATCGCCCCCTTCGGCCCCTTGGAGCGCATTCTCCGGACCGTGTTCCGGGACGCACTGCGTTCCTTGGCTCGATTCAACTTCGGCACCAGATCGCTCAACGAGAGGCTGGCAAAAGCCGGCTCGGGAAAGTCTGCCGTGGACTTCCGTGCGGAGCAGTTGCTATGGGCAGCGATGGGGATTGTCGGAGCAATCGCGGCAGCGGTGATGAACGCGACCCTCGGCCGTTTCAACCCGATGCTTGCAGTCGGTTCGGTCTTGCTTTGCGCATTTGGCGGTTTTCTCCTCCGCGACTACATGCTGGGGATGCAGATCAAACGGAGGGAGAGGCGCATGCTTGCGGAATTCCCCAGCCTCGCCGAACTGATGGCCCTCGCTGTGGGCGCAGGGGAGAGCGCTACCGCTGCCTTTGACCGTGTATGTCGGACCGCCCGCGGTGAATTGACCAAGGAGTTTGCCCTGGTGCTGGCTGCTACGCGGGCCGGCATGCCCCTCGTCGAAGCGCTGCATGGTTTTTCGGGACGAACCGATCTGGGCCCGCTGCTCCGGTTTGTAGACGGGGTAGTAGTTGCTGTCGAACGCGGAACCCCTTTGGCCGATGTATTGCGAGCGCAAGCCTCGGACGTCCGCGACTCGGCCAAGCGGGAGCTGATGGAAGCGGCGGGTCGCAAAGAGATTGCCATGATGGTGCCGCTGGTTTTCGGCGTCTTACCCCTCACCGTGATTTTCGCAGTCTATCCCGGCCTGGCCGCATTACATTTTGGCTTCTGATGCGCTATTACGAACAAACCTCTTTGAATCCATCACATGGGTATTCGGCTGAATGCCCACAATAATGAAACTGCATGGAACTCCACGCGGGTTTCTGCAAACGGAAATGGGGAAAAATGAAGAATTACGGACGTCGTGGACTTCCCGCTTCAGCACTTTTGTTGTGGCATCTGTGGACTTTCCTGCCGTCTGGATCACGACTCGGGAAAAGACCGGGAAGAAGCTTGGCGCCGGGCGATGATCATGCCGAGCGGGGCGACGTGCCCGGCTGGGTGATGATCACACTCATGTCCGCGGCCCTCGTGGCGGGCCTGTTGGCGCTTGCCGGGCCCGCCCTTGAAGGTCTCTTCAACCAGGCCATGAGCAAGGTCGGAAAGTAGCCAATGCCGCCACCCATCAGCGGAGTGGAAGAATTCTGTGGGTCTGTCCCCTGCCGCTGTGAGGAGCGGGGATCCGCCGTCGTGGATTTTGCCTTGGTCGGCGGTCTCTTGACGGTGTTCTTTCTCGCCATCATTCAATTGACCCTCGTGCTGCACGTGCGCAACACCCTCATTGATGCCGCCTCCTCCGGAGCCCGTTACGGCACTCTCGCAGACCGGACACCGGTGGATGCGCGTGAACGCGCCGCTAAGTTGATCGGCACTGCGCTGAATGAAGAGTTCTCACGGGACATCTCAACGTCGGAGGCTAGTTTCCAAGGAGTCCGCACCTTGGAAGTGACAGTCCGGGCGCCCTTGCCTGTCATCGGGTTGATCGGACCAGCTGCTGCGCTGGAGGTGAAGGGGCATGCAGCCGTTCCTGGCTGATCTCGGCCATGCCGTCCTCACACGACTCCGAGATGCCCTCTGTTTGCCACTCCCGGAGGGCCTGGAAACCAACGGCGCACGGTGTGCCTCTGAGCGGGGAAATGCGCTCGTGGAGTTCATCCTCTTCTCCCTCCTGCTTTTGGTTCCTGTGGTCTATTTCATCGTCACCATTGGACAAATCCAGGGAGGTTCTTTCGCTGTGGTGGGGGCGGCGGACCAAGCTGCCAAGGTCTACGTCATGCAGAAGGACCCATCCCACGGGCGCGGCATGGCTGAGCGGGCTGCCCTTCTGGCCCTTGCCGACCATGGGCATTCCGCGCACCAGGCATCGGTGGAAGTCGCGTGCGACCGCAGGGACTGCCTGTCCGCCGGGACTGCCGTGACGGTAACCGTGAAGCTCACAATACCGTTGCCGATGCTGCCCTTTGGGGACCGGCTGCGCCTGGATGCCGCGCATTTGAATGCGTCAGCAACGCAAATCGTCGGACGATTCCGGTGACAGATGTTTTCACGGAGAGGGAGCCGCAGGGGTGCCGCGGCTCAAATAGCGAAGATGGCCAATTGATGGTGATGGTCATCGGTTACGTTGTGATCGCGCTCTTGCTGGCAACCGTCGTTGCCGCGGCTTCCGCTGTCTTCATCGAACACAAGAAGCTCCTCTCTGTGGCTGACGGAGCTTCAGTGGCGGCCGCGGACGGCTACTCGCTAGGCCAAGTAGACAGCGATGCCAAAAAGCCGTCGGCCGTCCTCAAGAGTGAGCGGGTACGCAACGTTACCGAGTCGTTCCTTAGTCAAAACCACGCCTATTCACGGTTCGATCAACTTGCCATCGGAGGGGATACGGGAAGTCCGGACAATACCACCGCTGAAGTGGTGCTCATCGCCGTTGCCCATCCTCCCGTCGTCAGCTTTCTTCTGCCTGACGGCGTTCCGATCGAAGCGCGGTCGACGGCGCGTTCGCGACTGACGCGTTAATGCCAGCCGTCACATCCGGACACGCGCCATACCGGCCAACGGATGGCGTACTCTGGAACAACCATGGCTGAGATTGATTTTCCCGCAGAAATCCGCGCGCTTCGCTCCACTTACCGCTCCATCGAACAGGTTTCCGATGTCGAGAAGCTCAAGGAAGAGATCGAAGAACTGAGCGAGCAAGCTGGTGAGCCGAACCTTTGGGATGACCCGGCTTCTGCGCAGGTGATTACGTCAAAGTTATCCCACCGGCAGTCGGAACTTGAGCGTTTGAACAAGCTGACGGGCCGCATCGACGACCTCGAAGTCCTGGTCGAGCTCGGCCAGGACGAGGGGGATGACGCCTCCATGGTCGAGGCCGCCGCGGAACTCGACTCAATCCGCAATGCCCTCAAGGAACTTGAAGTGGTCACGCTGCTCTCAGGCGAATACGACGAACGCGAAGCCGTTGTCACGATTCGTGCTGGCGCCGGCGGGGTTGATGCTGCGGACTTTGCCGAGATGCTCATGCGCATGTACTTGCGCTGGGCGGAGCGCCACGGCTACCCGACCACCGTCATGGACACCTCGTACGCCGAAGAGGCGGGCCTCAAATCAGCTACTTTCGAGGTCAAGGCGCCCTACGCGTTCGGGACACTCAGCGTTGAAGCCGGTACCCACCGACTCGTCCGTATCAGTCCCTTTGACAACCAGGGCCGGCGGCAGACCTCCTTTGCTGCGGTTGAAGTTATTCCGCTCATTGAACAGACGGACTCGATCGACATCCCGGACAACGAGATCCGCGTCGATGTCTTCCGCTCTTCCGGTCCTGGCGGGCAGTCCGTCAACACGACGGACTCAGCTGTGCGGTTGACCCACATTCCGAGCGGGATTGTGGTGTCCATGCAGAACGAAAAGTCCCAGCTGCAGAATCGCGCAGCCGCGATGCGTGTGCTGCAGTCAAGGCTCCTCCTCCTGAAAAAAGAGCAAGAAGATGCCGAGAAGAAGGCTTTCGCCGGCGATGTGAAGGCATCATGGGGGGACCAGATGCGTTCCTACGTGCTCAATCCTTACCAAATGGTCAAGGACTTGCGCACTGAACACGAAGTGGGCAACACGTCGGCAGTGCTCGACGGCGACATCGACGACTTTATCGACGCCGGCATTCGCTGGCGCACCGGCAACCGCAACGCCGAAGACTAGCGGTGCCCGCCTGATTGGGCGACACACCGCGCCAAGCCCGCGATTCCATCATGGAGCGTGCGTATAGTCGAAGAGCTGGCGCTCAACTTCCCCCATCGAAAGCCCGTGCGCTGGCGGTTGGACTGGCCGAAATGTGGCATGTCCGGCGGGGTTCTGAAGAGTCATGATCCGATTTGAGAATGTCACCAAGGTCTACGACCCCAATGCCCGTCCGGCGCTGGATGCTGTCACCCTTGAGATTGACCGTGGAGAATTCACTTTCCTTGTCGGGGCCTCCGGCTCTGGCAAGTCGACGTTTCTACGACTCATTCTTAAGGAAGACCGGGCAACCGCCGGTTCCGTTTACGTCGCCGGCCAGAACGTAGCCAACATTTCAAGCTGGCGCGTCCCCAAGCTTCGCCGCGGCATCGGGGTCGTCTTCCAGGACTTCCGGTTGCTGCCCCAGAAGAACGTCTTCGCCAATGTGGCATTCGCCATGCAAGTGATCGGCAAGAGCCGAAGCATTATCCGGGAGACCGTTCCGGAAGTGTTGAAGACTGTTGGCCTTGAAGGCAAGGAACGCCGCATGCCCCACGAGCTCTCCGGCGGTGAACAACAGCGAGTCGCCATAGCGCGCGCCGTCGTCAACCGACCCGGCATCCTGCTGGCGGACGAGCCTACCGGAAACCTGGACCCCATCACCTCCATGGGCATCATGGGCGTACTCGACAAGATCAACCAGAACGGTACCACCGTGGTCATGGCCACCCATGACGACGACATTGTGAACGAGATGCGTAAACGGGTGGTGGAACTGCGGAACGGTGTGGTGGTCCGCGACGAAGCGAAGGCGCTGTACACATCGATGATTCCGGTGGTGGGGGAGTCCCGGCGTCTCAAGGATGCCAGCGGCGCCGAACTCGACCGTGCCCAGGGGGTTCAGCAGTGAGGCTCGCGTTTATTCTGGGGGAGATCGGCAGCGGTCTGCGCCGAAATCTGTCCATGGTGATTTCTGTCGTCCTGGTGACCTTCGTGTCCCTCACCTTTGTTGGCGCGGCCGGCATGCTGCAGATGCAGATCAACCAGATGAAGGGCTACTGGTATGACAAAGTCCAGGTTGCCATCTTCCTCTGCAATGACTCCTCGACGGCGACTGGATGTGCTTCGGGTGCGGTGACCAAGGAGCAGCAGGACAACTTGGCCAAGTTGCTCGAATCCCCCGCGGTGAAGCAATACATCAGTGACTACCAGTTCGAATCGCAGGCCGATGCGTTCAAACACTTCAAGGAACAGTTCTCCAATTCCCCGATTGTTGACTCGGTAACCCAGGATCAGCTTCCTTCGTCGTTTCGGATCAACATGAAGGACCCCCAGAAGTACCAGATCATCAGCGAGACGTTCTCTTCCCAAGCCGGCGTGGAGACAGTGAGTGATCAGCGTCAGGTTTTGGAGCGGATCTTTGAGTGGATGAATGGCGCATCGGTGGCGGCAATGGTGGTTGCCGGGGTCATGATTTTCTGTGCTGTCCTGCTCATCACTACAACTATCAGACTTTCTGCTTTCAGCAGGCGACGGGAAACCGGCATCATGCGGCTGGTGGGAGCATCCAAGACCGTGATCCAACTGCCGTTCATTCTTGAAGGGGTTATCGCCGCCGTCGTGGGGGCCGTCCTGGCTTCCGGCACACTGTGGCTCGTGGCCCAGTTCTGGCTCAATGGAGATTTGTCGAAACAGTTCCTGAACACTCCGTTTATTTCCTCGACCCAGGTACTGGTGATAGCGCCTGTCCTGATAGCGTTGGGCGGCGGCTTGGCCGGGATTTCTTCCCTCCTGACCCTTCGCCGATATCTCAAGGTGTAGCCATGAAAAGCAATGATCGCGAGCGAACAGGACAGCTGATGAATCGGAAAGAGAAGGCTGTCCTGCAGCTGCGCATGGCCAGCAGCCGCGCAAAGATTGCCGGGTCTGTGCTGATCATCGCGCTGGCCGCGAGTCTTGGCACCGCTCCCGTGGCACGCGCGGACAACCTCGATGACCAGCAGGCAGCCCTCAACGCTGAGTCGGCTCGAGTACAACAGTCGCTGGAATTCGTCGATGCCAACATCGCTAAGGCGGCTGGCGACCTCGTGGTCTACCAAGGCAGGCTCCCAGGGGCGCAACAGGCACTTCTCGAAGCCCAGGGCAGGGTTGCTTCCGCGGTCAAGGAAGCTGATGCCCTCGCGGCCCGAGTGGATCTTGCCCAGCAGAGCAAGGCCCAGATCACGGCCCAGCTGGAAAACGACAAGCAAAAGATCACTGACACCAAGAAGCTCATCGGGCAGATCGCGGCCCAAGCCTATAAATCCGGAGGCGTTCCCACAAACGTCGCTTTGCTTTTTGGATCGAACGACGGCGGCAATCTCACGGAAACCATGGACCTCGCCAATCAGGCGATGCGCAGCCAGAACGCCACGATGACCAAGTTGACCCAGCAGAGTGCCACCAACGTGAACTCCCAGGCCCGGCTTGACGCCGTCGAACAGGAAATCCGCGATCTCAAGGCAAAAGCGGATGCGGCACTCGAGCGTGAAAAGGCCGCCCGCGATGATGCTGCCGCCAAGAAGGACGAGGTGGACAAGCTGATCGCCGACACCACCCGTCTCAACAGCCAACTTCAGGCAGCCAAACCCGGGATCCAAGCCCAGATCCAACAAGTCAAGGCGATGCAGGATGCCGTCGCCGCGGAAATCTCGGACCGCGACCGTAAGCTGCGTGAAGCATGGTTGGCCGAACAGCAGCGAGTGGCCGCGGCCGCGGCGGCCGCCGCCCAGGCCCAGGGCCAGGCTCCGCAGCCCTTTGTCCCGCCCGCGAGCAATCCGCGCGGGAACTTCGGGTTGATCCACCCGGTACCGGCGAGCATCCCCATCACTTCGGGTTTCGGTTGGCGCGCGACGCCGCCTGGAACCATCGATTTTTACGGCCAGGGCGGCTATATGCACACTGGTATCGACTTCGGTGCCCCCTGCGGCACTCCTGTGTACGCGGCCGCAGCCGGCACCGTCTTTTCAGCGGGTTGGGGTAACGACGGCGGTGGCAACCGGGTCAAGATATCGCATGGCGTCATCAACGGAGATTCCTTGACCACGGTCTATTACCACAACACCAGCGTGGTGGTTTCTTCCGGACAGCAGGTGAGCCAAGGTCAGCTCATTGCCTACTCAGGCACTACCGGCAACTCCACCGGTTGCCACGTCCATTTTGAAACCTGGGTGAATGGTCAGGCTGTTGACCCGATGAACCTGCTGTAGCACACGCGACCGGGTTCTGCTGGCGTAGACTAGTGTGATTCTTCGACAACCAAGGAGTTCTACCGTGCCCAAGGAAAGTGGCCGTAAGGTAGTGGCCACCAATCGCAAGGCTCGGCATGACTACCACATATTGGATACCTATGAGGCAGGCATCGCCCTCATGGGGACCGAAGTGAAGTCCCTGCGTGAGGGCCATGCCTCCATGGTCGATGGCTTCTGCACCTTCTACAACGACGAGTTGTGGATGGAGGGTATCCACATCCCCGAGTACAACCAGGGGAGCTGGACCAACCACGCCGCCCGCCGCCGTCGGAAGCTGTTGCTTCACCGCGAAGAACTCAACAAGATCTCCGGCAAGATCCGCGAGACCGGGCTGACGGTAGTGCCGCTCCAGCTTTACTTCCTGGATGGACGCGCCAAAGTGGAGATTGCCCTTGCCCGAGGCAAGAAGGACTACGACAAGCGGCAGACACTGCGCGAGCAGCAGGACAAGCGCGAATCATTGCGCGAACTGCGCGAGCGCAACCGTCGCTAGTTCGCTAAGGATCGGTGGGAGACGGCTGAGGCGTGTCCCGGAATGTTCCGGCGCTGCAGTGCGTTATGATGATTAACCCGGCAGGAATCAACACGTGGCCGCTCATGAGCGATCGCAGTCCTGCAGGGATTGATAACAAAATACGGGGATGATCGGTTTCGACGATGTTAGTCGCGACAGGTGAAGCGGGCCGAGGATGCAGAATTATCTCGTAAACGCTGTCTGCAAACCAATAAGTGCCAATTCAAAACGCACTGACTTCGCTCTTGCTGCCTAAGCAGTAAGACAGTCCGTCAGCCCGAGGTTGCTATTGCCCCGGATCCTGGCGTCATTTAGATAGCCACTGCTGCTTGCCTCCGTCATCGGGGCAAACGGGACTCTTAGATGACTGGGCCCGGATCAGCTACTTGTTCGCAGGATAGCTGGGGCCGAGAAAATCCGACGCGAACTGCGCCCGGAGAAGCCCTGACAACACGACATCGGACGGGGGTTCAATTCCCCCCATCTCCACTTTTGTGATGAGTCGAGACATCCTTCACGGATGGGTCGGGTCATCGGTTACACCCCCGGTCTTCGGACCGGGGGTGTTTTTCTTTGTAGGGGTCGCTCGTCCCGGACGAAGGTTCTCTGTTCGATTTTTCGGGCGCTCTCAGTAGTTCGGACTCCGAGCTGCGGGTTCGTCTTCCGCACGGTCGTCGCCGTTCGGGGGGTTCTTGAGGTCGCGTTCAGGACGTTTGATAGCGCGTTTGCGATCATCCTGTGTGCGTCGCTGGTGTCCGAAGACCATCACGCCTGCTAACAGTGCCGCTCCCACAAGCACCATCACGACCCATATCCATTGTTGCCCATCCACGTTGGGCCCCCAATCTCAGCTTGTCGGCGGGTCCCGCATTGTGCTGCCAAAGGCGGTGCTCCCTCGGTCTGGGCCGGGAGGACATGCCTAGTACGGAGTCAGTCCTTCTCCTGATGGGTTGCGTAGGCGATGTGCCGATCCCGGCTTGTGAAATGTGGGTAGTCCATTCGCTAAGCCTCCTTGCATGGTTCGTGACTGTGGCCCCTCGCCAGTCTGAGCCCAGTCTCGGCAATTCGCCCATCTGTCTTGGGATGGGTGCTGTCCCACACAGTAGAGCCGCGGGCACTCACTGTCGCGAGTGGTACCTACTTGTGGACGCGGCCGGTGCCGTTGGGTGTGCCTGTTAACCAGTCACTCGGGCACCCCCGTCCTCCGACAACAGAGCTGTTCGAACGTGGATGGCAATCCCGTTTGCGCCAGACTCAGGGGAGCGCAGGCCGTCACATCCGAAGTACCAGGACCGCTCTCCCGCCGGGCTCGGGAGTTCTTGGCAGCCGCGCCACTGGTTCTCGCCCATGACGTAAAGCAGCACCGAAGGGACTCGGCGCAGGTGCTCCGGCCGGTTCTTGAGGACGGCGTCGAACCAGTCGATGTGGAGCCGCGACAAGTCTCCCAAGCCGTTCATCACCCCCGACGCCGCGGCGATCCCGAAGTTGATGTTCGGGGAATCGCCGGTGAAGTTCGTGTGGGTCCACGGGCCGACAAACAAGCGGGGTGCGGGGCCGCCCTGCGACCGGCAACCGATGCCTTACGAAACGGCGCTCGCCCGGAGCTCGCTCTTGCGGATCTTTCCGCTGGCAGTTCGCGGTATGTGGTCCACGAACACCACGGTTTTCGGGATTTTGTAGCGAGCCAATCTACCGGCCAGGTGCTCCTTGAGTTCGTCCTCTGTCAAGAAGGCACCCTCGCGGAGCATCACCACAGCGCGCGGCACCTCTCCCCACTTGGCATCCGGCACGCCGATGACTGCCACGCTGCCCACGGAATCCAGTTCACTGATGGCCTGTTCCACCTCGGCAGGGTAGATGTTCTCGCCTCCCGAAATGATCATGTCCTTGAGCCTGTCCGAGACAAAGACGAATCCATCAGCGTCCTTGTAGCCTAGGTCTCCGGACTTGAACCAGCCGCCGTCTTCGTATGATTCAGCCGTTGCCGAGGGCCGCTTCCAGTATTCGTGAATGACGTTGGGGCCCTTGATCTGGATTTCCCCGACCGCGCCCTGCGCAGCGCGTCCTCCCGCGACGTCGGCGATCCGGACATCGGTGAAGAAGTGCGGGAGCCCGGAAGAACCTGCTTTGTCCCGGGACCTGGCGGCGGGCAGCGTGGTTGCGCCCGGCGCGGTCTCGGTCATTCCGTAGCCGTTCGAGAAGCGGAGGCCGCGCGCCTCGTACGCTTCCAGGACGCGCATCGGAACGGCCGATCCGCCGCAGGTCAGCTTATTGAGGGAGCTAAGGTCCGACGTTGCCCAAGCCGGATGCTCGCAGAGCATCTGGTAGGTGGTGGGAACCCCGCTGATGGTGGTGGCCCGGTGCCTTTCGACGAGCTCCAAGATGCGTTGGGGATCGAACCTCGACTCGAGGACCACGGTCCCGCCCTTGAGGAGCGTTGGCAGCACTCCCATGTCGAGCGAGGCGACGTGGAACATCGGGGAGATCATGAGGGCCACGTCGGCGGAGGAGAAATCGAAATCGACGATCACGTTGATGCAGTTCCAGGTGATGTTGCCGTGGGTCAGTAGCGCGCCCTTGGGGCGTCCCGTGGTTCCGGACGTGTAGAGGATCATGGCCCCATCATCGAGCCTCACCTCTTCGTCCAGATGGAGGGGAGCCCCCGAGGCGACAACGGCCTCATAGTCTTCGGCCGCCGTCGGGCCTTCACGTACCTCATCACCCAAAGGAGCGCCGCCGTCGCCTGGGAAGGAATCGCCGACGACGACGCGCCGGGTCACTTGGGTGCCCTCTGCGCCGCTGGCCGCAAGGCCGCTGAGGCTTGCGGAGTGGATCAGCGCGACGGCACCGCTGTCCTCAAGTTGGAAGGCGATCTCCCGCGGCGCCAACCGAGTATTGAGCGGTACGAAGATAGCCCCAAGCTGCCCGCAAGCAAAAAGCGTTTCCAGGAAGGCGGGATCGTTTTCGCCGAGATAGGCCACCCTGTCGCCCTTGGCAACGCCCCCGGCACGGAGGGCGTTCGCGAGCCTGTCCGTTCGTTCGGAAAATTCCTCGTAACTGATGTGGCGGTCTCCGGAGACCAACGCGATCTTGCTTCCGGACTTCGGGCGGCGACGCTGCAACCACGAACCGATGCCAAAATTCTCCATGACGGTCCTTTCTTCTTTCCAAGCTAAACCTTTTCCGGGCTCAAGGCCGGACGGCCTGCAAATCGTTGTTCTTGGGTTCCCGGGTCAACAGGATGAAGATGATGGAGACGATGGACATCACGGCTAAGTAGAAAACCACCGAGCCCGTGTCCTGCCCTGAGTCCTTGAAGATCTGGGCAACGATCCCGGGGGTGAAACCCGCACCGAGGAGCGTCGCGAGCTGGTAACCGAGCGAGGCTCCCGTATAGCGGGACGTGGTGCCGAACTGCTCGGACACGAAGGCGGCCAATGGCCCGAAGAGGGTGGAATGGATCATCAGGCCCACGGTGAAGGCAACGAAGATCAGGAAGATGTTGTTCGAGGACAACAGCTGGAACATCGGGATCAGATATGCGATGAAGAGCACGAGCCCGCCGATCATCACAGGCCTCCGGCCCAGCTTGTCGGAGAGCCTGCCGCCAAGGATCACGAAGGCGATCGAGATGAAGGAAGCCGCGGCGAAGGCGTACAGCACGCCCTGGCGATCGGCGCCCTTGGAGACGGCGAAGGTGACCGCGAACGTTGCCAGGACCACTTGGAGGGCGAAGCCCGCGGCCCCTGCGAGCATGGTGAAGATGAGGGTTTTAGGCCGGCGAAGGACCTGAAGGAGCGGAATAACGGCCTTCTCGGCGCCCTGGGCATCCACGCTCCGGGCCACCCTTTCCTGCTCGATCGCGGCTTTGAAGATGGGGCTCTCGGAAACCTTCAACCGGACGAACATGCCCACTGCAAGCAAGACAAACGAGAGCAGGAAGGGAACGCGCCAGCCCCAAGCAAGGAACTGGGAGTTTGGCAGGGCTGAGAAGGCGCCCATGATGAGTGTGCCCAGCACGGCGCCCGACGGCGCACCCGCATTGACGAACGAGGCAGCGAAGCCGCGCTTCCCCGATTCGGAATGCTCCAATGCCATCAAGGCGGCTCCGCCCCACTCGCCACCCACCGCGATGCCCTGGAAAACCCGGAGCACAACAAGCATCACGGCGCCCCAGGGACCGGCCACGGAAGCACCCGGGACCAGGCCGATCAGCGCGGATGCCAAGCCCATGACCAACATGGACACAATGAGCATCCCCTTGCGTCCGAGCTTGTCGCCGAAGTGCCCGAAGATGACTCCACCCAGCGGGCGCGCTACGTATCCTGCGGCGAAAGTTCCGTAGGCGGCCACGACGCCCACCCAGTCGTCCAATCCCGTGAAGAAGACCTTGGGGAAGACCACGGCCGCGGCTGTGGCATAGAGCAGGAAGTCGTAGTACTCGATGGTGCTGCCCAGGTAGCTGGAAGCAATGACGGTGCGTGCTTCCTTGCGCCTGGTGGCTATGTCCATGGATTGAAGCTGCGATATTTGGGACATCGTTGTTCCTTAAAGCAGGAGGAGGGGCTGTGTGAAGAACGGCTTATTTGTAGAAGCGGGCGAGGAATTCGGCGACGACGGCGGGGCGTTCCTGGTCTTCGATGTTGATGGTGGCGTTGACTTTGATTTGGGCGCCGCCTTTGACTTCGGTGACTTCGGCGATGGTGGCGTGCATGCGGACTTTGGAGCCGGCTTTGACGGGGGAGGTGAAGCGGACTTTGTCCAGTCCGTAGTTGACTTTGGTGGTGACGCCGTTGACGTCGAAGAGCTCGCCCCAGAAGGGGATGATGAGGGAGAGCGTGAGGAAGCCGTGGGCGATGGGGGCGCCGAAGGGGCCGTCCTTGGCGCGTTCGGGGTCGGTGTGGATCCATTGTTGGTCGTCGGTGGCGTCGGCGAACAGGTTGATTTGTTCCTGGGTGATTTGGCGGTAGTCGGTGGTGCCGAGGTCCTTGCCGGTCAGGGTGGGCAGGGTGTCGAAGTCGACGACGAGACGGGGCATGGCGGCCTCCTGGTAGTTAGTGATGGGTGAAAGGGGACGGTTTAGCGGGTGAAGGCGCTTTCGCCGGTGAGGGCGCGGCCGATGATGAGGGCGTTGATGTCGTGGGTTCCTTCGTAGGAGTAGACGGCTTCGGCGTCGGCGTGGAAGCGGGCGACGTCCGTTTCCAGGGTGATGCCGTTGCCGCCGGCCAGTTCCCGGGCGAGGGCGACGGTTTCGCGCATCAGCAGGGACGTCTGCATTTTGGCCAGGGCGGAGTCCTGGTCGCGGTAGAAGCCTTTGGCTTGTTGTTCGGTGAGCCGGACCACGAGGGAGAGGGAGGCGGTGAGGTTGCCGAGCATGCGGGCGAGTTTTTCCTGGACGAGTTGGAAGGAGCCCAGGGGCCGGCCGAACTGTTGGCGGTTCTTGACGTAGGCCAGGGCGGCTTCGAACGCGCCGGCCTGGATGCCGGTGGCGATCCAGGCGACGTCCGAGCGCATGGCCTTGAGCATCGCGGCGACGTCTTTGAAGGAGTTCACGTTGTGCAGGCGCATGGATTCGGGGACCCGGACCCCGTCGAGGGTGATGTGCGCGTTCTGCATCATCCGTAGCGATGTTTTGCCGTGGATCTTCTCCAGGCTCACCCCGGCTGCCTGGCGGTCCACGAGGAACGCTTTGACCTGGCCGTCGGCGACGTCGCGGGCGAACACGGCCAGGACGTCGGCCGTGGATGCGCCGCCGATCCAGCGTTTGGCGCCGTCCAAAACCCAGGTGCCGCCGTCGGGGTTTGCTTCGAAGCGGGCGGTGGTGGAGAGGCCGCCGGCGATGTCCGAACCGTGCTCGGGTTCGGTCAGGGAGAAGACGCCTTTGAGGGAGAAATCGATGACGCGCGGCATCCACGCGCGCTGCTGCTCCTCGGAAGCCCCGACCCGGATCGCGGTCCGGAAGAGGCCTGCCTGGGCGGTGTACCAGGTGGCCAGGGAGGCGTCTGTGCGGGCGAGTTCGAAGACCCGGAAGCCCTGGTAGATCCCGCGGGCCGGCCTCCGCTCTGCACCCGGGGCGCCGGTCAGTTCGGCCGGTTCCATCAGGTCCAGATCGATGAGCGGCTGCGCCAGCTGTTCGGGGAACTCGCCCCGTTCCCAGTACCCGGCCAGCAACGGCTTGGCCTCGGCGTCCAGGAAGCCCCGGAGCCGGGCCAGGACCCGGCGCTCGTCCTCGCTGAGGAGGGACTCGGCGTCGTACCAGTCCGCTACGGAGTACAGGCGCTCCTGGACTGTGGTTTCCCTGGCGGTCTCGGTGCCCATTTCAACCGTCCAGTCCGAGCAGGCGGACGGCGTTGTGCTTGAGGATCTTGGGCCGGACCTCGTCCTTCAGGGGCAGCTCGGCGAAGGCCCCGAGCCATTTCTGCGGGGTGATGAGCGGGAAGTCCGTGCCGAACAGGACCTTGTCCTGCAGTACCGAGTTGGACATGCGGACCAGGGATTCGGGGAAGTACTTCGGGGACCAGCCGGACAGGTCGATGAACACGTTCGCTTTGTGGGTCGCGATGGAGTTGGCCTCGTCCTGCCAGGGCACCGAGGGGTGGGCCATGATGATCTGCAGTTCCGGGAAGTCCGCGGCCACCGCGTCCAGCAGCAGCGGGTTGGAGTAGGCGAGCTTGATCCCGTAACCGCCGGGCAGGCCCGCGCCCATGCCGTTCTGCCCGGTGTGGAAGATCGCCGGGAGTCCGAGTTCCTGCAGGGTTTCCCAGAGCGGGTAGAACTGCTCGTTGGAGGGATCGAAGCCCTGCAGGGAGGGGTGGAACTTGAAACCGCGGGCACCCAGTTCGACCGCCTGGTGCTTGGCTCCCTGGAGGGCCTCGGACCCGGTGCGGGGGTCTACGCTGCCGAAGGGGATCAGCACGTCGTTGTTCTTCGCGGCGCCGGCGATCAGTTCCGGGATGTTGTTGGGTTCGTGCTTGAGCTGGGTCCGGGCGTCCACGGTGAACACGACCGCGGCCATGTTCAGCTCGCGGTACAGCTCGGCTATCCGGTCCAGGGACGGGGTGCGGTCCCCGGCCTTGAAGTACTTCGCCGAGGCTTCCGTCAGGGCCTCCGGGAGGGATCCGTGGCCGTGGCCGTCCACTTCGAGATGGACGTGCATGTCGATCGCATCGAGTTTCGCTGCGTCGATGCCTAATTCGTAGCGTGCCATGATCAGCGGGCCGCCGTTGCCGAGGCGCCGGCAGGTTCGGGTTGCAGCTCGGCCGGCAGCGGCAGGAATTCCTCGCCGTAGCTTTGCAGGTTTTCCTTGCTGAAAAGTTCCGCGGCCTGCCCGCGCAGGGCCTCGTAGTCCCAGCCGCCCTTGCGGTATTCGGTGGTGGCCGCTTGCGGGTGCGTCCAGAGCTGCAGCCGGTCCCCGCCGGCACCGATGGCCTGGCCGGTAATGTTTGCGGCTTCGTCGGAGGCGAGGAAAGCAACCAGGCCCGCGACGTCCTCTGCCGTGCCGAAGCCCAGCTCGTGGCGGAAGAAGGACGGCATCGCCTCACCGCGCTCGTCCGCTTCCACGGCCTTCTGGAAGTACGGGACGGTCTTGGTCATCGCCGTCGCGGCCACGGGGATCACGGCATTGACGGTGACCCCGGCCTTCTTCATCTCCAAAGCCCAGGTCCGGACCATGCCCACGATGCCGGCCTTGGCCGCGGCGTAGTTGCTCTGGCCGAAGTTCCCGCGCTGACCCGTCGGGGAACCGATCGTGATGATCCGGCCCGGGATGTTGTTCTCCTTGAAGTACCCGAACGCCTCGCGGACGCAGGTGAAGGTGCCCTTCAGGTGCACGTTGATGACCAGGTCGAAATCCTCGTCGCTCATCTTCAACAGGGACTTATCGCGCAGGATCCCGGCGTTGGTCACCAGGATATCCAAACGGCCAAACGCCTCGAGGGCACCGGACACGAGCGCCTTCGCGGCCTCCGTGGTGCCCACCGGAACCACGACGGCGGTGGCCTTGCCGCCGTCGGCCTCGATCTGCGCGAGGGCCTGCGCCGCCGTTTCGGCGTTCACGTCATTGATGACGACGGCGGCACCCCGGCGGGCGAGTTCCCTCGCGTAAGCCAGACCCAGACCCTGCCCGCTGCCGGTGACGATCGCAACCTTGCCGTTCAAACTCATGACCTGCTCCTTTGCCCGTTCCCTGTGCATCCGGCCGTTCGGCATGGGATGCTGTTCTTCTTCCATGAGAATACGTATAATTGAAAATGTCAACGATTGATTTTGAAGATTATTGGAGTTTGTTATGACGATCGAAGCGAAGGCCGGGCAACAGTCTGCCGCAAAGGACCGGCTGGCAGACGCTCCGATCAGCCAGGACGCGGGCTTCCTGCTGGCCAAACTCCATGCGGGCGGCTCGGTCGTGAACAACCGGGCGCTTGCGGAGTTCGACCTCAAGGAACGCTCGTACTCGGTGCTGATTCTTGCCGACAGCGGCCTGGAGCCCACCCAGCGGGAGCTGGCGGACTTCCTCAGCCTCGATCCCAGCCAGATCGTTGCCCTGGTGGACGAGCTTGAAAAGCGGAAGCTCGTGACCAGGGCGCCGGGCAAACAGGACCGCCGCGCCAAGACCGTGACGGCCACGGCAAAAGGAAACCAGCTCCTGGCACAAGCCGCCATTGCTGCCCGCCGCGCCGAGTCCGAAGTCCTCTCCGCGCTGGACGCCGAGGAAGCCGCGCAACTCAAAACCCTCCTGCGAAAAGCATTGTGGGGCTAGGTGGGTAGCCCTCAGTTCACCCTCGGCGTAGGGCGGAACGGACTAAGGCCGGCAGTGTTTTCGTTGATATAGACACCACCGGTTACAGGAGGTGCACGATGAGTACGTCGCCGGAACAGAATTTTCCCGAGGACATGCCTGATGCCCCGTCGGACGAGGAAGCCTTGGATGCCTACTCGCGGACGGTCATGCGCGTCGCAGAGTCGGTCACGCCGCATGTTGCGGCTTTGGAAATGAGTAGTCCGCGAAGGAACGGCCAAGTCAGGATCGGAAGCGGATCGGCCGTGGTGTTCACGGGGGACGGCTACATGCTCACCAACGCCCACGTGGTCTCGGGACTCCGTTCAGGGCGGGCGATATTCGCAGACGGCACACACACCGACGTTGAACTCGTCGGTGCCGATCCTTTGTCCGACCTCGCTATTGTCCGGGGGCATCGTGCCCCGCCGCCTGCCATCCTGGGCAACGCGGAATCTTTGCGCGTGGGCCAATTGGTGATTGCCGTGGGCACTCCGCTGGGCCTGGCAGGATCAGTGACTGCCGGCGTCGTCAGCGGCCTCGGACGGTCCATACCGGTGAGGTCTGGCCGTCACAGCAGGGTCATCGAGGACGTCATCCAAACGGACGCCGCATTGAACCCAGGAAATTCCGGGGGTGCCCTGGCTGATACAAAGGGGCGGATCATCGGAATCAATACCGCCGTGGCCGGCCTGGGGCTCGGGCTCGCGGTTCCCATCAACACCACGACTCAACGGATCATTGCCGCCCTGCTCAAGGACGGCCGTGTCCGCCGCGCCTACCTTGGCTTGGTGAGCACCCCTATTCCGTTGGATGCGAGCGCGGTCATCCGGACAGGCCAGAAAGAAGCGCTCCGGGTGGTGGAAGTCATAGCAGGATCCCCGGCGGAGCGGGCCGGGCTGCTTGCGGGCGATCTGGTCCTGAGTGCCCAATCGCGCGCAGTATCCAGTGCTGAGAGCCTTCAGAAACTCCTGTTCTCCCAAGCAATAGGGGAGCCGTTCCCCCTGACGGTCCTGCGAGAGGGCGTCACTCATGGATTGGTGGCGGTGCCAAGCGAAATGACCGACACTGACTCATGAGAACAGCCGGGGCCATCATGCCCCGGCCGCTTTACTTCTTCCTCAAGTGGGCCACAGGGTCCACGCCGGTGTCGGAATCGTGCTTTGCACGCTTCGCTGCGCGTTTCTCCTTGATGGACTTGATACTCTTCTTCGTCTCGTGCTGGTGAGGCGCTTTGTCAGGCATGTCATGCTCCCTAACTACGGGTCCTCTATGGAGACCCTGCAAAGAGGGTCCTGAAAGGCCCTCTCTTTGTAAGTTACGCCTGTTTCAGGCGAAAGCAACCAGGCGCCGGAGGCGCCAGAAACAACGCCCAAGTAACTACCCCTCGGACGCCGGGACGTCCACGAGGCCCACGAAGCGCGAGCCGATTCCTTCGTACTCGCTGCGGACCTCGCCAGGCAGGATTCCGGGAACCTCGCTGTTGCGGTGATGCCCGCAGAAGACGTAGGTGAACTCAGGCCACCACTTCTTGGGACGTACGGCCTCGGTATAACCGCACACGACACAGCTCAGGTGCACCCAGACGGGTCGTTTGCCGGTGCGGTTGGCTCGCGATTGGACGAGCCATTGCGGTGGGTTGTCCTGCAACTCGTCCAGCTCGGCCTGGGTGAGTCTGGGCGGGATGCCGTGGCGCTGGGCCATTTCCATCGGAATATCAAGGGCCAGTGCGGCGTCACGTCTGCTAATCACCATTCAACGATACGGGACTGTGGCCGTGGCGGGATCGCGCAGGAATCCGGGCGGTGGGCGGGCCAGCAGGGGTAGGCTGTGCTCATGACTGATGCAGCCGCGCTGCTGCCAAGTTCACCGCTGCAAAAGCGGGTCCTTGTTGTGGCCATTGTGGCGTCCTTCATTGCTATATTGGACGGCTTCGTGGTGAACCTGGCCCTCCCTGCGATTGGCCGCGAGCTCGGCGGCGGACTCGTCATCCAGCAATGGGTGGTGGATGCCTATCTTTTGACCTTGGGTGCGCTGATTCTCGTGGCCGGGTCCTTGTCCGACCATTTCGGCCGTGCGCGCATCCTGGAATGGGGACTGGCAGGTTTTACCCTGACCTCCGTCGCATGCGGTCTCGCCTGGAACGGCGAGGTGCTGGTGGTATCTCGGGCCCTGCAGGGGATCGCCGGGGCGCTGTTGGTTCCGAGTTCCCTCGCCATGATTGTCACGTTCTTTTCGGGACCGGCGCAGTCCAAGGCAATCGGCCAGTGGTCCGGTTGGACCAGCGCGGCAGCCATCGTGGCTCCGCTCATCGGAGGCGTCTCTGTCGACCTGTTGTCCTGGCGGGTCATCTTCTTCATCAATGTCGTCCCGGCCGTCGCTGTCTGGCCGATCCTCGCCGGACTGCGGAAGTCCGATGCCGCCACGGATACGAGCAAGAAGATTGACTACCTTGGCGCGTTTTTGGCCATGGTAGGACTTGGTGGCCCGGTCTACGCATTCATCGAGCAAGGGCGCATGGGCTGGGGAAACATGGTGGTCTGGATGCCCCTCGCCGTGGGTGCCGTTGCCTTGACCCTGTTCCTGATCCACGAATCCAGGACCCAGGAACCTATGCTGCCCCTGCGGCTCTTCGGTATCCGCAACTTCGGCTGGGGGAACATCGCCACCTTGGCCATTTATGGCGCCCTCTCGCTGGGTTTCTTCGCCGTGGGCATCTATTTACAGCAAGTGGGGGGAATGAAGGCGACGACTGCGGGTATTGCGTTGCTTCCCGCGACTGTCCTCCTGATGCTGACGGCCTCGTTCTTCGGCGGACTGGCTGGCAAGTACGGTCCGCGATGGTTCATGACCGCCGGGCCGTTCATCTGCGGAATCGGTTTCCTCATGACCCTGGCCGTCCAGGAGCCGTTGAACTACTGGACCCAGGTGCTACCCGGGCAGATCGTCTTCGGCATCGGGCTCAGCACTCTGGTGGCCCCCCTCACCGCGGCCATCCTGGGGGCCGTGCCCACCGAGGAGGCAGGAATCGGTTCCGCCGTGAACAATGCGGTGGCCCGCATTGCGGGCTTGATATGCATCGCCTTTGCCGGGCTCATCATCGGTCCGGTCTTCACCCGGCAAGGTCTGATGAACGCCGTGGTAGTCACGGCGGTCCTGTTCTTCATCGGGGCGGCGGCATCCGCCGTCGGGATCCGGAACCCCGTCTCGGGAGCTGCGTCGACAGGATCTCCGGAAGGCCCAGCCCCCGACGACGGCGGGACGGCGGCCCAGCGGGCCTAGGACCGGGCAGTCCAAGACACCGATTGGTCAGCGGTCCGCGAGGATGCAACCTTCGTGGGAGGTGTCTGTAGCTACCCACAGGGCGGAGGCGACCTCGTCGGCGAGGTCGTAATCCCGGCTTCCGGTGCCCTTTCCGATCCGGACCACCAGCGCACCGCCGAACGGTTTGCGGCCAATGACCTGGATAGTGGCATCAAGGTCGATTTCTTCGGCGGACAGGTACCGCAGCAGTTCGGGGTTTTCGTCGCTGATCCTGGTGATTTTTCCGGAATGGCCGTCGTCGAGCTCGATCATCCGGTGCGCGTGCGGCAACGCTATGGAACCTTCGGCTGTGGGGATGGGGTCACCGTGCGGATCGCGGGCGGGATTGCCCAGCTTGGCAGCCATGCGATCGATGAAGGTGTCCGAGACGGCGTGCTCGAGCAACTCGGCCTCGTCATGGACTTCATCCCAGCTGTAACCAAGTTCCCGCACGAGGTACGTCTCGATGAGGCGGTGCCTGCGGACCATGCCCAAGGCAAGCTGAATTCCCCTGGGCGTCAAAGTAATGGCGCTGTAAGGCTGGTGGTCCACCAGGCCTTGGTCCTTGAGCTTGCGGACCATTTCCGAAACGGAGGAATTGGCGACGCCAAGCCGCTGCGCCAACTGGGTGGACGTGATGGGTTTGTCCTGCCACTCCGTAAAGGAGTAGATGACCTTGACGTAGTCCTCGATCGAGGAGGAGAGCGCACTGGTCTTCACGGTTCCAAGCCTATCGCGAACCGGCGGGCTCAGGCCTTCCGGGCGCGCCAGCTCTGCGTGAGATAGGGCAGGGGGATGAGCTCGCGCTCGGCGTGGCCCAGGTGTTCGAAGAGATACCAGTGGAGATTCCCCATGACCTTGGCCCGGGTGGCATCATTTGCCCTCAGGTAGTAGCTGCGCGATTTCGCCAGTTCCAGGATATCGGCCGGGGTCACGGGATCCTCCCACTGCGTCATGTGACTTTCGAGGCCGGCGAACTCCGGCCCCACCACAGGCCGGAAGCCCGGTTTGTGGACATCGCCGGCATGCATGATGCGGGACAAACGGTGGACCCAGGGCGCCGAAGTGTCCAACTGGTTCCAGATCAAGCCGATCACCCCGGCGGGGCGCAGGATCCGGGCGATCTCGGTGCTGGCCGCGAGGGGATCGCACCAGTGCCAGGCCTGGGCAACGCAGACGACGTCGAATGCTGAATCCGCCAGTCCAGTTGCTTCGGCCGTTCCCTCCAGAGCGAGCACTTGTGGAAACGTTTTGCGTAGTTGCGTGAGCATGTCAGTGGACGGGTCCACTGCGGAGACGGCCAGCCCGCGCTCGAGGAGCAGCGCCGTGAACTTTCCGGTGCCGGCGCCCAGATCGGCTGCGTCCCGTGCGCCTTCCGGCAGGGGCCAGTCGGCCGAATCCGCAGGGTAGCCGGGCCGGACCCGGTCATAGTGTTCTCCGCCGTCCTGGAAACTCTGACCGAGTTCAAGGCGCCGTTCGTCATGGAGCTTGGGGCCGGCTGACATGCCTTTGGGTCGCGGGGCCACGCAGGGACTCCTTCTGAGGGCGTGAAAAATACCCTACGAATCTACCGCAATCAGTCGGTGCTGCAGGGTGCTGCCCCTGCGGTCCCAGGAGTGTTGGGGGCCCACTCCGGGTAGCTGCGGTGGTCGTTTGCGGGGACCCAACGGCCGGAGTCCACGACGTAGTCCCAGCCGAGGCCGTTGGATTTGAGGGACTGGATGCCTGCGATAAGCCGGGTTGCGTCTTCCAGCCGCGAACCCACGCCGAAACTCGCCCGCAGCGAACCGGAGGGAAGTCCGAGACGCTTGAGCAGCGGATGCGCGCAAAAACGACCGTCCCGCAGGCCGATCCCGTGCTCGGCAGCAAGATAGGCGGCCACCAGGCCGGCGTCGTAGCCCTGGAGCGAGAAGTTCACCACGCCGATGGTGTCCTGGGGAGGAGTGTCGCTAAAGATTTGATGCACGGTCACGCCGTCGATTTCCCTGAGGCCCTCAACAAGGTGCGAGCGGATGGCCGCTTCATGGGCGTGCCATTCGTCATGGTCGAGGCCGGCAATGACCTGCGTGGCCCGGGCAAGCGTGGCCGCGCCGAGCACGTTCGGCGAACCGCCCTCGTGCCTGGCCGGCCCCGTGGCCCAGCTGACGGAATCAAGGCGTGCTTCGCGGACGGCCCCGCCTCCAGCCAGGTGCGGCGTTCCGGCGTCGAGCCAATCAGGACGGCCAACCAACACCCCTGCACCGAACGGCGCGTAGAGTTTGTGCCCCGAGAAAGCCAGGTAGTCAACATCCGCGGCAGCGATGTCGATTCGGCGGTGGGGGGCGAGCTGCGCCGCGTCCACCACGATCCTGGCCCCGAATTCGTGGGCGAGGGCAGCGAGAGTCTTGATGGGGAGGATCTCGCCGGTCACGTTCGAGGCGCCGGTGACCGCCAAGAGGCTGACACCACCCTGGGAAAGGGCCGTTCGGACATTGGCTACGGTTTCGGTCAAAGTTCCCGCCGCAATGATGCTGCGGTGGGGGACCCTTTGCCATGGCAGCAGATTGGCGTGGTGTTCGATGTCCAAGTAGAGGACTTCGCCGGCGTGCCGGCCGTCCTCGAGGGGCAGGCAACCGGCCAGGAGATTGAGGGAATCGGTGGTGTTGCGGGTGAAGATCACGGAATCGTCCGAGCGCCCGCCAACGAAGTCACGGACGATGTTGCGGGCGTTCTCGTAGACAGAAGTGCTGATCTGGGAGGCGTAGCCTGCGCCGCGGTGGACACTCGCGTAGTACGGGAGGATTTCGTTTAGGTAGGCGGAAACAACGGTCAGGGCAGGTGTCGAGGCGCCGTAGTCGAGGTTGGCGTAGCGGATGTGTCCGCCTTGGATCAGGGGGGCCTGCAGTTCCGCGCCGGTAACGGCGGCCAACGGGCGCGACGCCGGATGCGGGGATACGCCATACTGCTGGGGGATGGCGGGAGATGTAAATGTGGCTGTGCTCATGGGACCTCACTCAAGAGGGACCCCTGCGTACAGGGGGTCCGCGCTTGCCGTATCCGTTCCGGACCGGCCGGGTCGTCACCCGGGGCACCCCGCCGCGATGGAGGGTTGCCGGCCAGCAAACCGGGGTTTCGCGCTGGCACTCGTGACCTGTAAAGAGCGTAGGACACCTGCAGAGCTGGTTCCAATGTGACCGGCGATTGTTAAGCCGATTGTTACAAAACCGGAAAGAGTGCCTTTTGTCGAAGAAAAAGCGGCGGACGCCCCGAAAAGGTGGCGTCCGCCGTCGTTTGTTCAGTGAGAAGACTACTTCAGAAGAGGTCGTCGAGTTCCGGGTTGAGCCTCTTGAGGACCTCTGAGTGCAGGATCGAGTTGGTGGCAACGGCGTTTCCGCCGAACGGGCCGTCCGCGCCGTCCAGGGACGTGAAGCGCCCCCCGGCTTCGGTCACGATCGGGACCAGTGCCGCCATATCGTAGATCTGAAGTTCCGGCTCGGCGGCGATATCCACGGCACCCTCGGCCACCAGGCAGTAGGACCAGAAGTCGCCGTACGCGCGGCTGCGCCAGACGTCGTTCTCAAGGCCAAGGAAGTTGTCCAGCGAACCGCGCTCCTTCCATTCGGAGAGCTCCGAATAGGAAAGCGAAGCGTCTTCAAGCCGCGACACGTTGGAAACCTTCAGTCGGGTGGCCGCGGCAAGCGAACGGCCCATGTAGGCGCCGGAGCCCTTGGCTGCCCACCAACGCTTGCCGAGTGCGGGAGCGCTGACGAGCCCCACCACGACCTCTCCCTCATCCACGAGGGCGATCAGCGTTGCCCAGACGGGAACGCCACGCACAAAGTTCTTGGTCCCATCGATAGGATCGATGATCCAACGCCGCGAGCCGTGGCCGGTGCTGCCGAATTCTTCCCCGAGAACGGCGTCGCGGGGGCGGGAACGGGAGAGCTGCCCGCGGATTGCTTCCTCGGCGGCTTTGTCGGCATCGGTGACCGGGCTCAGGTCGGGTTTGGTCTCCACCTTGAGGTCCAGTGCCTTGAACCGTTCCATGGTCAGGGAATCGACGGAGTCGGCCAGTACATGGGCCAGCCGCAGGTCGTCGTTGTAGCTCGAATCGGGTTGGGTCATGGTTCCAAACTACCGTCTATTCGCAGGTGAAACGGGGAGGTAGGACGCCAAGGGGCGCACAGTCAGTCGACCCCGCTGTTAGTTGACCGTGCTGTTAATTGAAAGTGCTGCTAATTAACAGTGCCCAGCTCCTTCGCCTCTTGGGCTTCCATGCGCGGGTCTGCACCGAGGAGCCGGCGCAACGACGCGAGGCGCGCGGCGCCCGACTCGCCGGCATGGCCATCAGCCACCCAGGAATCCAGTCCGCAACGAACGGCGGCGGCATCGTGTTTACAGCCTCGCTCGCACATTTCCGTTCCGGGTTCCAGATCCGGGAAGGCATGCAGGATGCGGTCCGGGTTCACGTGGGCCAGGCCGAAGGAACGGATGCCGGGAGTATCGATGATCCAACTGCCGCCAGGGGCGTCGCTGAGCTTCAGTGCAAGCGCAGAGGACGAGGTGTGCCGTCCGCGACCCGTCACGGCGTTGACCCCGCCGGTGGCGCGCTCGGCCCCGGTGAGGGCATTCACCATGGTGGACTTCCCGACGCCGGAATGGCCGAGCAGTACGGTGACCTTCCCGTCGAGGTAGTGCCGCAACTGGCCGACGGCGTCGCCATCGAGGCGGGCGGACAAACCGTCGTCGGATCGTGCATCGATGCCGGAGGCGCCTGCGTCCGCCGTCCGGCTGATGATGATGGGGAAACCCAGGCTCACGTAGTTGGAGAGCAGTTCTGTCGGATCCTTTACGTCCGCTTTGGTGACGAGCAGCAGCGGTTCGATTCCGGCGTCGTACGCCGCTACTAGGGCGCGGTCGATAAATCCGGTCCGCGGTTCCGGGTTGGCGGACGCAACCACCACTACGAGCTGGTCTGCATTCGCGACCACTGCCCGTTCGATCGGGTCCGTGTCATCGGCGCTTCGCCGCAGGAGGGTTTTTCGCTCTTCGACGCGCACGAGGCGGGCGAGGGTGTCCGGTGCCCCGGACACGTCGCCGACGAGTGCCACGAAGTCTCCGGGAACCACCGGGGAGCGCCGGAGTTCCCGGGCACGGGCCGCAATGATGATGCGCTCATTGTCCGAGCTTTCGCCTACTATCGCGGTGTAACGGCCGCGGTCGACCGTAACGATGCGTCCGATCACGGCGTCGTCGTGGCTGGGGCGATCCTTCGTGCGGGGGCGTGAGCCCTTCTTGTTGGGGCGGATCCGTACATCGGATTCATCCCAGGAGCTTGCGTCGCGAGCCATCGTCAGTTGCTTGTCTCCGTTGAACCAGTGTCCGCGGCCGCTTGGCCACCACTGAGCATCGATGCCCAGATTTGCGGAAATTCGGGCATGGTCTTGGACGTGGTCGCGATGTCTTCAACCTGGACACCGTCGACGGCGAGCCCCAGGATGGCGCCGGCCGTCGCCATCCGGTGGTCGGCGTAGCTGTGCACGACGCCGGCATGCAGTGTTGCGGGACGGATCACCAAGCCGTCACTGGTTTCCTCGGCGTCACCGCCCAGCCGGTTGATTTCGGCAACGAGTGCGGCGAGCCTGTCCGTTTCGTGTCCGCGCAGATGCGCGATGCCGGTGAGCCGGGAGGGCCCCGACGCGAGAGCGCACAATGCCGCAACCGTGGGGGCAAGCTCACTGGTTTCGTCGAAGTCCCCGCCCAGGATGTCGGAACCACCCTTGACTGTCAGCGTGCCGTTATCCAACGTGACAACGGCGCCCATAGCGGCAAGAATGTTCCGCCAGAGATCGCCGACCTGAGTGGTATTCGTTGGCCAGTTGGGGATGCGGATGGTCCCCTTGGTGGCCAACGCCGCAGCCAGAAACGGGCCGGCATTGGAGAGATCCTGTTCGATCCTTTGATCGAAGGCTTGAATGGTGCCCGGGGACACGCGCCAATGGTTCGGCACGGAGTCGTCAACCTGCACACCCACGCCGCGCAGGACGGACACTGTCATGCTGATGTGGTCGAGGCTGGGTACGGGCTTGCCGACATGCTCAAGGTGAAGGCCCTCGTCGAAGCGGGCACCCACCAGCAGTAGTGCGGAGACGAACTGCGAAGAGGCGCTCGCATCGATCACCAAGTGGCCACCACGAACAGAGCCAGTACCGGAAACCTTGAACGGCAGGGAGTTCGCCGTTTGCCCGTCCACACCGCTGACTCCCACTCCGAGTGTTCGGAGGGCTTCGATGATGGTGCCCATGGGACGGTTCCGGGCGTGCGGATCGCCGTCGAATACCGTAGCGCCGTTGCGGAGCGCAGCAAGGGGCGGCACGAAGCGCATGACCGTGCCGGCAAGGCCGCAGTCGATGGCCGTCTCTGACGCGGCGATCGCCGGATCGATGGGAGTTACTTCAAGATCCGGGCCGTACTGGCCATCGCCGGGAACCTCCGTAACCGTGGCGCCGAGCTGGCGCAGGGCCGCGACCATGAGCGCCGAGTCCCTGGAGTGCAGGGGTGCCCGCAGCCTGGACGGCCCGTTGGCCAAGGCCGCCAAGACGAGATAGCGGTTAGTCAGCGACTTCGAACCAGGAACCGTGACCGTGGCATCTACCGGGCGGTTCGCGAAAGGCGCCCTCCACAGAGGGGGCGTGGAGGCGGGGCTGCTGCCCGAATCGGCTGTCTGCGTGGCGGGGGTTCCTGGCATGCTTCCTTATGCTCCAACTGCGTTGTCTACGGCCTTGCGGACGGCCCGGTCTGTTTTCTTGATCTGCTTTCCCGTGGCCTTCTTGGCGTCCATGGCGAGGTGCTCGGCGCGCCATGCGAGGCTGGGTTTGCCCGCAGTGTCGACGGCGGCAAGAAGAACGCCGCCTGTCAAGGAAATGTTCTTGAGCAACTGGGCGCGGCGGCCGAGGCGGCCTTCCTTGGTGCTGATGTCCGCGGAACGCCATTCAACAAAGGCGTTGAGGACCGAGATCCCGGCAAGCAGCGTGGCCGAGAACCGGGAGCACTTGCCGAGGGCCAGCAGCGCACCGGCGCCTACCTGCGTGCCGCCGATGACTCGTGCAAGCAACTTTTCGTCAGCAGGGAAAGGCAGCGACTGAGCGGCGCGGCGCAGCAGCGGAGAAAGCTGCTGGGCAGTGTCATCCGCATTCTTGAGCTTGTCCAGCCCGGCGACGACAAAGCTGGACGCCAACATTGGCCTGGCGAGAAAACGGACGAGGGACATATTTGCCTCCTGGATGGCTTGCCACAATGGTCAGGTGGTGCTGCGTTCAAGTGGTGCGGGGTTCACGGGGTGCAGTCGGTTCTAGTGTTGCATCTTTGCGGAATATTTGCCCGGAGCCTGCGGTTGTGAAAAGAGGGTGCGGTAAGGGCTGGACCTTTGGTTGAGGTGTGTGTCGGGCGCGCCTGTGACACAAGTGGAGCGGAGTTGGTTTTTTGACCCTGGTTAAGGACCGCGAGGAACAGCTTGCGCCCGGGCGGGGGCTGCCGGTGAACTCCCGGCGGGTGACAGTAGACTTGGATGCAATGAGCACCATGGATCCGGCCGCAGCGGCCATGTATAAAGCAGCGACGGAAGTCGCGGACACAACGTCCGTTGACGACGCAGCCGTTGAGGCCGACGTCGAGATTGCCGTTGACTTTGCAAACGAGACCCCCGAGCAGCGGAGGGCGCGCTTCGAGCGCGACGCCATGCAGTATGTCGACCAGCTGTATTCGGCCGCCATGCGCATGGCCAGGAATCCGTCCGACGCGGAGGACCTGGTCCAGGAAGCCTATACCAAGGCTTTTTCGGCATTCCACCAGTACAAGCCGGGTACCAATCTCAAGGCGTGGCTGTACCGCATCCTGACGAACACCTACATCAACCTCTACCGGAAGCGGCAACGCGAACCGCTGCAATCGAACTCGGACACGATCGAAGACTGGCAGTTGGCGCGGGCCGAATCCCATACGTCCGCGGGGCTCCGCTCTGCCGAGGCGGAGGCGCTCGATCATCTGCCGGACTCGGACGTGAAGAGCGCCCTGCAGTCCATACCGGAAGAATTCCGGCTAGCGGTGTACTTCGCCGACGTTGAGGGCTTCGCATACAAAGAGATATCAGACATTATGAACACCCCGATCGGGACGGTCATGTCCCGGCTCCACCGCGGCAGGAAAATGTTGCGCGATCTGCTGGCGGACTACGCTGCAGAACGGGGAATCAGCGCCGGCGCCGATGAAAAGGCTTTGGCCGTGGGCGCGGCCGCAAGCAAAAAACAGGAGAAAAGGAAATGAGCTGCCAAGGATTGGGCGACTGCGACGATGCTCGGATGCAGCGTATCTATGAGTACCTCGATGGTGCGTTGACGCGCGAGGACATCGCAGAAATCAAAGTGCATCTGGAAGACTGCCCGGAGTGCACCGAGCAATACGACCTTGAGTGCGTCATCCGCACTGTGGTCAAGCGCTCCTGCACGGAGGCTGCTCCTGAGAATCTCAAGAACTCGATCCTTGACAGGATCCACGCGATGAAGTCCGTGGACGTCTAAAGAGTCTGGAACGGCAAGGGCCCCGGAAACCTGATGGTTTCCGGGGCCCTCCGCATTAAGTCTTACGCTAAGCCGCTGGCTTAGGTGTTGGGACGCTTGCCGTGGTTTGCGCCGCCGCGCTTACGGTCACGACGCTTACGTGCACGCTTGCTCATAGCTGGCCTCCTTAGATTCTTGATACTCAATAAAGCTGCCCTCCAGTCTCCCACATCCGGGGGCCACCTCGCGAACCGCGCGGGACTCGGCCCGCGCGGAAATTCGTGCTCAGTCCCTGAGGGAATTCAGGATGGAGATCCTGGCTTGGTCCAGGACGGTGCGCACGGTTTCAAGGGCGACCGGAGTCAAGGCTTTGGAGCCCGCGTGCTGCCGCAACTCGATGCGGAGGTCGTTACGGAAGGATTGGACCATCAGCTCGGCCTCCTTGAGGATGCGTTGCCCCTCTGGCGAGTAGCTTCGCGCCCACGACTGGAATTCCGAGGTCTTCGCATTGGCGCGCGCAGCCTCCGCGGTTGCGGCCAGGTCCGCGCGTAGGCCACGCATGTTGCTGCGGATGTCCTCGCGGAGATTGTCGGCTAACCGCCGGACGGAGGCAGAAATGTTGTCTTCGACCTCGGCCAGTTCCTGCCGCCGACTGTTGAGCTCGGCCAGCCCTGCCGCAGTGATGGAGTAGTTGGTGCGTCGTCCATCGCTGCTGGTGGCAACCAGCCCTTCGTCCTCAAGTTTGCCGAGGCGCGGATAGATGGTTCCGGCACTGGGGGAGTACGTCCCGCCGAAGCGTTCGCCAAGGGCCTTGATGAGCTCGTAGCCGTGCTTGGGGCCCGATTCCAGGAGTGCCAGCAGATAGAGCCGGAGGGCGCCGTGGGCAAAGACGGGCGGCATTAGAAGGCCTTCTCCCCGGGGACTGAGCGCGCTGCCCCGGGCGCCGGTGCGCTGCCGTGGATGATGCAGATCTTGCCCGAGACGGAATTTGCGCGCACCACCATCAGCTGCTCGTCCGGACCCGCGATGGTCTGGACCTTGCCGCCTGGCTGTGCGAAGAGCTGATCATCGATCATCACGGTGCCGCTGGCCGATTTGGCCACGATATCCACGCCGAGGTCGTGGGGCAGGCGGATGGTGAGGTCGCCCGAAACCGAATTGGCTCCGAAGTCCTGCGTGTAGCCGTGGAGGTCGAAGCTCAGGTCGCCGCTCACGGTGTTGGCCCGGATGTTCCTGAAGCGGCCCGAAGCCGTGACCTCGCCCGAGACGCTCTTGGCGGTCATGACGCCGTCGTGGTTCCGGGCGATCACCTCGCCGCTGACGGTATTGACGTGAAGCTCGCCGTGCGTGCCGTCCGCAAGCACGGACCCGGATACGGTGTTGAGGCGGATGCGTCCATTGACGCCCGACACCATGCCGTCGCCACTCACGGTTCCCGCTTCGACGTCGACGCCGGCCGGCAGGGCAATGCTGATGACGATCGTGTTGGCGCTGGTGTTGTTGACGGTCCCCATCAGGCTGCGGAACCAGCCCTGTGCGCCGTGCAGTTGGTGGCGCACCTCGAGACGGCCGTCAACGAGGGTGACGCTCAGCGGATCACCGTCGAGTTCCGAGACTTCGATCCTGGTGATCGGCTCGTCATGGGTGACGACGTCGAAGCGGCCCTTGACGATGCCCAGCTTGAGCGAGCGGACGCCGTCGACGTCGATCGTCTGCGGGCCGGTGATGGTCCAGTTTTCTTCTGACATGACCCCTCCAACAATGCACAAATGTTGCGATATATCGCGTTTATGAACTGACGATATATCGTGACTTGCGGTTTGGCAAGCGTTCCTGCGTTGGGAGAGCTGTTTGTCCGGGCCTATTCCGGCTGGGCGATCCTCAGCCACAGGAACCAACCGCGGTGCAACACAAGCCACGCCATGAGTCCGTAGCCCGCCTGCCCAGGGGTGCCACCGTTCGCTGCAAGGTCGGTGCGCCACTGCTCGTGGTTGAGCAAGGGCGAGAACGTATCCACGTACTGGTGGTTGCGGCGGGTGGTCACGTCGGCGAATGCGGCATTAAGCTCGGCGATCCGGCGGTTCTGGGCCGGGTCCAACCTAGGTGGCGGACCGACGACGAACACTTCGATGTTGCTTTGGGAAGCCCCGTCCAGGATATTGGCCAGATTGAGGCGGCTCCGCGCGGTGGATACGCCGAACTCGACGTCCCGGCCGGACAATCCGATGACGAGGCGGTTCTCGTGGAGATTGCTGAAACGACGTCCGGCTTCGTCGAGCCAACGCCCCGCCAGGCCCTCGGTGCCCTCCATCGGGCAGGGAAGAGAGTAGCACTCCACCAGAACGGCGTCTTGGGGAGTACGGGCGAGAACCCTTCCGAGCCAACCCAGTGCCCTGGGGTCACCGAGCCCGGCGAGCAGTTCATCACCAACAGCTGCGATGCGCAGCTTCCTGTCTTCCACAGTTACCTCTTCACCAAACGTTGCGGTTCTTGCACTGTGCCCGGCCGGCGGCAGGATTGCCGGACACCTGTTCCATTAAACAGAACTGCCCGGCTGGAAACGGGTATTGAACCTCCAGCCGGACAGCCTTCTTATGTGAGGGTTTACTTGCGTTCGAATGCCTGCTTGAGCAAGGCAGCCTGTTCGGCGCTGTGACGCTTCATGGAACCGGCCGCCGTGGAGGCCGAAGCTGGACGCGAAACGAGACGGACCTTGCGCTCCAGTGCCTGCGGCAGGTTCAGGCCGATGAACGGCCACGGACCCTGGTTGGCGGGTTCGTCCTGCGCCCAGACGATGTCGGCATTCGGATACTTGGCCAGTTCCGCCTCGATCTGGGCCTGGGGCAAGGGGTACAGCTGCTCCAGCCGGATGATCGCCGTCGAAGCGTCGCCGGTTTTCTGGCGGTTCGACAGCAGGTCGTAGTAGAGGCGCCCGGAAACCAGGATCACGCGATCCACGTTCTGGCCCTGAAGGGGCTCGTGCTCGCCGATGACCGGCTTGAACCCACCCGTGGTGAAGTCCTCCACCGCCGAAGCTGCAGCCTTGAGGCGCAGAAGCTGCTTCGGGGTGAAGACGATGAGCGGCTTGCGGGGACGGCTGTAGGCCTGGCGGCGCAGCAAGTGGAAGTGCGAGGCAGCCGTGGTCGGGTTGGCCACGATCATGTTGTCTTCGGCACAAAGCTGCAGGAAACGCTCGATGCGGGCGGACGAGTGGTCCGGTCCCTGGCCTTCGTAGCCGTGCGGAAGCATGAGCACGAGCGAGGAACGCTGGCCCCACTTCTGCTCGGCCGAGGAAATGAATTCGTCAATGATGGTCTGTGCTCCGTTGACGAAGTCACCGAACTGGGCTTCCCACAAGACCAAGGCATCCGGGCGTTCCACGGAATAGCCGTATTCGAAGCCCATGGCTGCGTATTCGGACAGCAGTGAGTCGTAGATCCACAGCTTGGCCTGCTTGTCGCTCAGGTTGCCCAGCGGCATCCATTCGCTGCCGTTCGCGCGGTCGTGGAAGACGGCGTGGCGCTGCACGAATGTGCCACGGCGGGAATCCTGGCCGGCGAGGCGGACAGGGACGCCTTCCATGACGAGCGAACCGAAGGCCGCGATCTCGCCGAAGCCCCAATCAATACCGCCTTCGCGGGACATCTGCTCGCGCTTTTCAAGGAGCTGCTTGAGCTTGGAGTGGACCGTGAAACCTTCCGGAATATCGAGGTGTGCCTGGCCGATCTTCTGGAGCTTTTCTGCCGAAATGGCCGTAGTGGCCGGGGCGTTGGTGCCGACGTCCGCCTGCTGGGCAATGGGACGCTCGATGTCCGAGACCGCAGCAGAGTCTGCCGTGATGATCGGGATGGGCGACGTCTGCGCGGCGTGGGTCTCCGCGAATACCCGCTCCAGGCGTTCCTGGTAGTCGCGCAACAACTGCTCGGCTTCGTCCTCGGTGATGTCGCCACGGCCGATGAGGGATTCCGTGTAGAGCTTGCGGACGGAGCGTTTTGCTTCGATCAGGTTGTACATGAGGGGCTGCGTCATCGAGGGGTCGTCGCCCTCGTTGTGTCCACGGCGGCGGTAGCACACCATGTCGACAATGACGTCCTTGTGGAAGCGCTGACGGAACTCGTAGGCCAACTGCGCGATGCGCACTACGGCCTCGGGGTCGTCACCGTTCACATGGAAGATGGGGGCCTGGATCATCTTGGCTACGTCGGTGGAGTATGTCGAAGAGCGCGAGGACGACGGCGCGGTGGTGAAGCCGACCTGGTTGTTCACGATGATGTGGATGGTTCCACCGGTGCGGTAACCGCGCAGCTGGGACAAGTTGAGCGTTTCGGCCACCACGCCCTGGCCGGCAAAGGCAGCGTCACCGTGAACCATGATGGGCAGCACGGGGAACGCTTCGCCCTGGTCCAGCCGATCCTGCTTGGCACGGACGATGCCTTCAAGGACGGAGTCCACCGCTTCAAGGTGGGACGGGTTTGCGGCGAGGTAGACCTTGGTCTCGTTGCCGTTGTCCGAGGTGAACGTGCCCTCGGTGCCGAGGTGGTACTTGACGTCGCCCGAGCCCTGCACGGAGCGGGGGTCCTGGGTGCCTTCGAACTCCCGGAACACCTGGGCGTATGTCTTGCCAGCAATGTTCGTGAGCACGTTGAGGCGGCCACGGTGGGCCATGCCGATCGCGACTTCGTCGAGTCCGTCGTCGGCCGCGTCGGAAATGATGGTGTCCAGCAGCGGAATCAGGGATTCGCCGCCTTCGAGGGAGAAGCGTTTCTGACCTACGAACTTCGTCTGCAGGAAGGTTTCGAAGGCCTCCGCAGCGTTGAGCTTGGAAACGATGCGAAGCTGCTCTTCGCGGCTCGGCTTCGAGTAGGGGTGCTCCACCTGGTCCTGAAACCACTTGCGTTCTTCAGGCTCTTGGATGTGCATGTACTCAATGCCCGTGGTGCGGCAGTAGGCATCGCGAAGAACGCCCAGGATGTCGCGGAACTTGAGCATCGGCTTTCCGCCGAAACCGCCGGTGGGCCACTCGCGGTCCAAGTCCCACAGGGTGAGGCCATACGTCAGGACGTCGAGGTCCGGGTGCTTGCGCTGCACGTACTCAAGGGGGTTCGTATCTGCCATGAGGTGGCCGCGGACCCGGTACGAGTGGATCAACTGCTGGATGCGGGCAACCTTGTTGATCTCGTCAGCGGGGTCGACCTGGAGGTCGGGGCTCCAACGGACGGGCTCGTAGGGAATGCGGAGCGCTTCGAAGATCTCATCGTAGAAGTTCTGGGCGCCGAGGAGGAGCTGGTGGACGAGTTTGAGGAACTCGCCGCTTCCGGCGCCCTGGATGACGCGGTGGTCGTAAGTGGACGTCAGCGTGAGGATCTTGCTGATGGCGTTCTGGGCGATGATCTTCTCGCTCGCGCCTTGCCATTCGGCCGGGTAGTCGAGCGCGCCGACGCCGATGATGGCAGCCTGGCCCTTGGAAAGGCGTGGCACGGAATGCACGGTGCCGATGCCGCCCGGGTTCGTCAGCGAGACGGTGGTGCCGGCGTGGTCGTCCGCCGTGAGCTTGCCGTTGCGTGCGCGCTTGATGAGGTCTTCGTAGGTGTGCCAGAACTCGGCGAAGTTCATGGTTTCGGCCTTCTTGATGTTGGGGACCATCAGGAGGCGGGTGCCATCGGGCTTGGGCATGTCAATGGCGATGCCGAAGTTGACGTGAGCGGGCTGAACGGCAACGGGCTTGCCATCCACTTCGTCGTAGTACACGTTCATCGACGGGAACTGGGAGAGAGCGCGGACCACAGCATAGCCAATGAGGTGGGTGAAGGAGACCTTGCCGCCACGGGCGCGGGCAAGGTTGGAGTTGATGACGACGCGGTTGTCGATCAGGAGCTTGGCGGGAACGGCCCTGACGCTGGTGGCGGTGGGAACTTCGAGGCTCATGACCATGTTGGAAGCGATGGCCTTGGCGGGACCGCGGAGGACCGAGACAACGTCCTCTTCCGGAGGAGTGGGTGCCTTGGTGCTCTTGGGGAGCTGTGCCGGGATCGGCTGTGACTGGCTGCCGTCGGACGGCTTCTGTGCGCCGTCCTTGGCGACAGTGGCCGGAGCCTTCTTGACCGGTGCTGCGGGAGCAGCCGGAACAGTCGTGGCCGGGGCAGGAGCGGCTGCCGGTGCAACCACGGGCGCAACCGGCGTCATTGCCGTTGCTGCGGCCTGTGCCACGACAGGAAGTTCACGAGTGGGAGGGTTCGCAGGGGTTGCGGATGTTCCGTTGGAAGAAGTGCCGTCAGCGGTGTCGAAGGACTCGAAAAGCGGCCACCACTTGGCGTCGACCGAATTCTTGTCCTGCTGGTACCGCTCGTACAGTTCGTCAACGAGCCACTCGTTTCCGCCAAATTCCTCGGGTAGACGGTGGCTTGGCTTCTCTGGCACTTGAAATACGCCTCTTCCGTGAGTGTTGATTTCCAGCTGGCCCGGGAAAATGCAAAGTGCAAGGCGAGCCAGAGTCTGGGTCCCGCGAACTCAGACCCTAGCCAGTCTAGTGACGGGCGGCAGCTATCTGCCAATAGTGGTGACCTAAATCATGCCAATCACGACGCCGGTCGGCTTCAGGACCCTGGCGGGATCCTTCTTCCTGGTTTCTTACCCCGGTCCAAGGGGGTGCAGGCCTTGTTGCGGGCGGGTGAAGCAGGGTGGCAGCCGGACTGTAGACTGGGATTCTTATGGACAGTAATTCTAGGTGCCGGCCTGGGAGCTGCAGGGGGAGCCATCTGGCGATCCCTTCGCAGCGCACCCGTCGAGCCGGCAACGCCCGTACACATGCCCATCAAACCCCGGAGCTCCAGGCCGACAGTTCAGCGGAACGTTCAGCCGCTGCGTCCGACCAGCCCCCGCCGGGTCAATCAGCCCTTGGCCTCCCGGGACCGCTTCCCAAGCTCTCCGCGCCATCCGCCGGTGGTCTCTAGTGGAGTGGCTTCTCCTTCTCTCCGGCGTGCTCCTGATTCTGGGCACGGGCTTCTTTGTCGCCGTCGAGTTTTCCCTCGTGGCACTCGACCAAGCAACAGTCCAAAGAGCCGTCGACGGCGGCGATCCCGCCGCTGCGGCGCTGCTCAAATGTTTGAAGTCCCTTTCCACGCAGCTATCAAGCTGCCAATTGGGGATCACTCTCACTACGTTATTGACCGGCTTCGTGATGGAGCCCTCCGTTGGCCGTTTGCTGCACGGGCCGCTGCTCTGGGCCGGACTGCCCGAGGCTGCCGCGCAGTCCTTGTCGCTCATCCTCGCCATGACCTTCGCAACCGTGTTGTCGATGCTGATCGGCGAGCTGGTCCCCAAAAACATGGCCATAGCCTTGGCGTTTCCGTTGGGCAGGGCGTTGGCACGCCCGCAGTTGGTGTTCACGGCCGTCTTCAAACCGGCGATCATGGTGCTCAACGGCTTCTCCAACAGGATGCTCAACCTCGTGGGACTTGAAGCAAAAGAAGAGATCTCGGGCGCCCGCTCGCCATCCGAGCTTGCCTCCTTGGTGCGCCGTTCCGCGGAGCTCGGAACCCTTGATGCCGGGACGGCCAACTTTGTGGCACGGACCCTGAAATTTTCGGCCCGTACGGCGGCCGATGTCATGACACCGCGTATCCGCGTGGAAACCATCGACGCCGAGCAGTCCGTCTCGGACATTATCGAGGCTGCCCGGCGTACCGGGTATTCACGCTTCCCGATCATCGGCGATTCCGCGGACGACATCCGCGGCGTGGTCCATATCAAGAAGGCGGTATCCGTCCCGTCGGAACGTCGGAGCAGGCTCCAGGCCGGTGCCATCATGTCCGAGGTCCTGAGGGTTCCCGAAACCATCCACCTTGACTCCCTGCTCCTTGAACTTCGCGAGGGCAACCTGCAACTCGCCGTCGTGCTTGATGAATACGGCGGAACCGCCGGGATCGCAACCCTTGAGGACTTGGTGGAGGAAATCGTCGGCGAAGTGGCGGATGAGCACGACAAAGTCCGGCCGGGATTGCTGCAAAGCGCTTCGGGTGACTGGTACTTCCCAGGACTCTTGCGCCCGGACGAGGTGAGCGAGCAGATCCCCGGCCTGACCGTCCCTGATGACCCCGCCTACGAGACCGTGGGTGGTTTTGTCATGAGCCAATTGGGTCGGATCGCGGTCGTGGGCGACATCGTCGAGGCCGGCGGTGGCAGCCTTGCCGTCACCCGGATGGACGGCCGCCGGATCGACCGCATTTGCTTCCACCCCACGGCGCCGGAGCCCGACGGCGATGCGGATCACGAAAGTGCTGACCCTGGGGGAACTACGGAGCGCGCATCGACCGGCTGGCAAAGCCGCAAGCAAGCCAGCAAACGGTTAGGCAAGGGCGCCGGCAACTCGGCAGGCGACGCCGTCGGCAACCCGGTAGCCAAAACCGCCCGCAGAGGACGTGCAGCATGAGCGACTGGGCAGGAATCTTGTGGCTCGTGGTGCTGTTGATCGGCAATGCCTTCTTTGTCGGTGCCGAGTTTGCCGTGATGTCCGCGCGCCGCAGCCAGATTGAGCCCTTGGCCCAAGACGGTTCAAAGCGCGCCCAGACCACGTTGCATGCTATGGAAAATGTCTCTTTGATGCTGGCGTGCGCCCAGCTTGGCATTACCGTTTGTTCGCTGCTGATCCTCCTTGTCGCCGAGCCTGCGATCCACCATTTGCTGGGTGCGCCGTTGGAAACCCTCGGTGTCCCCGGTAAATTGGCGGACGTCATTGCTTTTGCGGTTGCATTGTTGGCGGTCACGTTCCTCCACGTGACGTTTGGCGAAATGGTCCCCAAGAACATCTCGGTTTCCGTGGCAGACAAGGCGGCATTGCTGCTGGCGCCTCCGCTGGTCCATATCGCGAGGTTCGTGAAGCCGGTTATCTGGACGCTGAACTGGTTGGCCAACCACATTCTGCGCCTGATGAAGATCGAGCCGAAGGATGAGGTGACCTCCTCCTTCACGCTTGAGGAGGTGCAGTCGATCGTCCAGGAATCGAGGCGTCACGGATTGGTGGACGACGATGCCGGCCTGCTGAGCGGCGCCTTGGAGTTTTCCGAGCACACCGCGGCGCACATCATGGTGCCGCTGGACAAGCTCGTGATGATGAAGCCCGGATCCACGCCGCGCGAACTGGAGAAGGCAGTGAGCCGCACGGGCTACTCCCGTTTCCCGGTGTTGGACGAGGACGGCGAGTTGACGGGTTATTTGCACATCAAGGACGTGCTTTCCATCCCGGAGGAAGGACGTCGCTATCCGATTGCGGAAAGCCGGATCCGTTCCCTCGTGAACCTTGCGCCGGAGGACGAGATTGAAGATGCCATGTCCGTCATGCAGCGGACCGGCTCGCATCTTGGCCGGGTTGTGGGCCCGGGTGGCGCGACACTCGGGGTGTTGTTCCTGGAGGACGTCATCGAGCAGCTCGTTGGCGAGATCCGGGATGCCACCCAAGCCAGGGGGATCCGACGCTTTGGCGGATCGGAATCCTAAATAGGAATCATTCCCATTTAGGGGTACACTCGTTGAGTTCCCTGTTGTGTTTGATTCGGTAGATCCGAGGTTTCCCGTGCGTCACGCTGCCGCCCGTTTTTCCCTTGCCACAGTGCCTTCCGCATGCGCGGCAGTTGCCGTCCTGCTATCCGGCTGCGCCGCACCTGCCGGGACAGCGCCGTCGTCGCCCTCCGGGGTGATTGACGTGGTCGCCTCCACCAGCGTTTATGGCGATATCGCCAAGAGCGTCGGAGGAGACAAGGTGTCAGTGACCTCCATCATCAGCAAGACGAGCCAGGATCCGCACTCCTATGAGGCAAGCACCCAGGACAAGCTGGCCATATCCAAGGCCGGACTGGTGATTGACAACGGCGCAGGTTACGACGATTTCTTCAGCAAGCTGAGCGATGACAGCAAGCTCCCCGCCGACAAAGTCATCACTGCCGTCAACGTGTCCGGACTCCTTCCGACGGCTGGCTCGGGCGCTTCCGCCAAGGTGCCCGAAGGGTTCAACGAGCATGTCTGGTATGACTTCGACGCCATGGGCAAGGTGGCCGATACTGTGGCTGCGAAGCTCGGGAGCCTGGACTCCGCCGAGGCGAAGACCTTCACTGCCAACGCGGACAAGTTCAAGTCTTCCCTGACCGCGCTCAAGACCAAGTTGGCTGAGATCAAGTCTTCCAAGGGTTCCGCTCCAGTAGCCGTCACCGAACCGGTACCGGGCTATCTGCTCGACGCTGCCGGGCTGGAAAACAAAACTCCTGAAGCCTTTAGCCATGCCATCGAGGTCGGCTCGGACGTTCCACCGGCGGCAGTCAAGGAAACGAGTGACTTGCTGACTTCGAAGTCCGTTCGGTTCTTGGCCTACAACGAGCAGACGTCCAGTCCGGAGACGGAAAAGCTTAAGGCTGCCGCAGCCACGGCCGGAGTTCCCGTGGTCGCTTTCACCGAGACGCTTCCGGAAGGCAAGGACTACCTCGCCTGGATGACGGACAACGTCAACAACGTTGCCGCAGCACTCAACAAGTAAACGGCATTTGGCAAGATTGTCAGCTGATAGGCCCCGCAATCGTCCTAAGATGTACAGGGCGGCTGCGGGGCCTTATGCGTTCCAAGTGCAGGGTGCTATTCATGCGCAAGCCAACAGCAACACAGCTTTGCAAAACCCACGGATCGAGGATTCTTTTTGACACCGGTAGTGAGCCTTCGCGGTGCGGGCCTTCAGTTTGGCCAGCGGGCCCTCTGGAAGGACCTCGATGTGGACATCCAGGCGGGTGAGTTCTTCGCCGTGCTCGGTCCCAACGGCAGTGGCAAGACCAGTTTCCTCAAGGTCCTCCTCGGTTTGCAGCGGCTCCACTCGGGGACAGTGACTGTGGGTGGGCAACCCGTGGAACGAGGCAGCCGAAAGATCGGTTACATTCCGCAGCAGAAGTCGTTTTCTTCGGACATACCCCTGCGGGCCAGGGATCTGGTAGCCCTCGGCGTCGACGGCCACCGCTGGGGCCTGCGGATCAATGCCAAAGCCGTCAATGACCGCGTCGATGCTCTCCTGGAGCTGGTGGGGGCGAGCGACTACGCCCGCGTGCCGCTTGGCCAGTTGTCCGGCGGAGAGCAGCAGCGGCTCCGTGTTGCCCAGGCGTTGGCCGCCGAACCCGAACTCTTGCTATGTGATGAACCGCTGCTGTCTTTGGACCTGCGCCACCAGCAGGCGGTCAGCTCCCTCATCAATCAGCAATGCCACGAGCGGAACAGCGCCGTGGTGTTCGTGACCCATGAAATCAACCCCGTCATCGACTACGTGGACCGTGTCCTCTATCTCGCAGGCGGTAGGTTCCGGGTGGGAACACCGCAGGAGGTCATGACGACCGAAGTCCTCTCGGAGCTGTACAACAGCAATGTGGAAGTCATCCGCGCGAACGGCAGGATCGTCGTCGTCGGGCTTCCCGACGCCACCACCCACTATCACGATGACGCGTACGCCGGCGTGGAGGAGGGCCACTAAATGGATCTCGGCAGCATCCTGCACACCATCTTCAACTTTGAAAACTACGGCGAATTGCTGGCTCTTGTGCAGAATTCCCTGTGGGCTGGAGCCGTCCTTGGCCTCCTCGGCGGGCTCGTCGGCACCTTTGTCATGAAAAGGGATCTCGCTTTCGCGGTGCACGGCATCTCGGAGCTGTCCTTCGCCGGTGCCTCTTTCGCCTTGCTGATCGGCGCGGACATCATTTTCGGTTCGCTCGCAGGATCCGTTGCGGCCGCATTGCTGCTCGGACTCATGGGTGCCAAGGCGCGGGAAAAGAACTCAATCATTGGCGTCATCATGCCGTTCGGGCTGGGCCTTGGCATCTTGTTCCTGGCCCTCTACCAAGGCCGGGCGGCCAACAAGTTCGGGCTCCTGACCGGTCAGATCGTGTCCGTTGACACGGTGCAGCTCCAAGCCCTCGTGGGCACAGCCGTGGTGGTCATGATCGCCTTGGCTGCCATGTGGCGTCCGCTCAGCTTTGCCAGCGTCGACCCGGAGATGGCGGAGGCCAGGGGCGTTCCTGTCCGTGGCTTGGCGATTGCCTTCATGGTGTTGCTTGGCGTGAGCGTCGCCTTGTCCATCCAGATCGTTGGCGCACTCCTGGTGCTGGCGCTCCTGATCACCCCGGCCGCGGCCGCCCTGCGGGTGACCACGTCGCCGCGGCTCGTGGTCTTGTTGAGCGTGCTTTTTGCCATCACGGCGACGGTGGGTGGCATCCTCCTGGCGCTCGGCAGCAGGATTCCCATCAGCCCGTACGTCACCACGTTGTCGTTCCTGATTTATGTGGTGTGCCGGATCATCGGCAACATACGCGCCAAACAGGGAATCAACGGCAGGGTGGTCCGTCCCCACGCCGCCACCGGCCAAGCAATGGAAGACCGGACGGTAGCCGGCTAGAGCTCGCCCGCAGCCTTCTTTGCAGTGCACTCGCGACAGAGCCCGAAAATCTCCACGGTGTGCGCCACCTCGGTGTAGCCGTTTTCGGCCGCTACCCGAGCGGCCCACGTCTCGACCGCCGGGGCCTCCACCTCGACGGCCTTGCCGCAATTGCGGCACAGCAAGTGATGGTGGTGGCCGGTCACGGCACAGCGGCGGTAGACGGCTTCACCGTCGGAATTGCGAAGGACGTCGATGAGCCCGTCGTCGGCAAGCGACTGCAGAATGCGGTAGGCAGTCGCCAGGGACACCGAAACGCCCTTGTTCTGGAGCAGCCTGTACAGCTCCTGGGTACTCACGAAATCGTCCAGTTCGTCCAAGGCCGCGCTGACGGCCAGGCGCTGCTTGGTGACCCGCTGCTCCTTGATCGCAGGATCCTTGACTGCAGGATCCTTCGCGGCCGGAAGCGGCTGGGGTGCGGGCCCGGACGTGGCGGCAGTGGCGCCGTGTGACATTCGTGGCCTCATTTCGATGTGGATGTTCGCAAACACCAAGATTACCAGCCGGGACGCTTAACGACCGGTTCGTGGACACCGCAGGAGGCTCGGTCCTAGGCTGGCTGCATGAAGCTCACCAAGTTCACCCATGCGTGCGTCCGCCTGCAAAAGGACAACCAGGTCCTCGTGATCGACCCCGGCACTTTTTCCGAGTCCGGAGAAGCCCTGGCAGGCGCCCACGCGGTGCTGATCACCCACGAGCACGCAGACCACGTGGACGTAGACGCCGTCGTCGAAGCGCTGAGGGGAAACCCAGGACTGCAGGTGCACGCACCCGCGGGCGTCGCGGCCCAGCTGGCCGCGAAGGCGGGCGACGACGGCAGCCGGGTGCACGCCGTCGAACCCGGCATTTCCTTTGAAACGGGCGGCTTCGCGATACGTTCCTTCGGAGGGCAGCATGCCCTCATCCACGCCCAGATTCCAGTGGTGGCCAACATCGGTTACCTCGTGGACGAAAACGTCTTCCACCCCGGGGATTCCTTTGTTGTCCCGGATGGCATTGACGTCAAGACCCTCCTCGTTCCGATTCACGCGCCGTGGTCGAAGGTGGGTGAGGTGGTTGACTTCGTGATCTCGGTCCGGGCACCCAAGGCCTATCCGGTGCACGATGGCTTGCTCAACGAATTCGGACGCGGTTTGGTGGAAGGACACGTGACCCGGATTGGTGCGAAGTACGGGACGAGCTATGCGCGGTTGTCGCCACGGGAATCGGTGGAGGTCTAGCTCAGTCCGCCCGGTCTTCTACCTGTTGCTTGGCCACGTGCCTGTCTCGAAGAAATCGGCCAGGATAGCCTCGTAAGGGGCAGGGTCCAAGCCGCGCTCGGCAATCCAGTCCGGGTTGTAGTAGCTTCCCGCGTAGCGATCGCCGGCGTCGCACATGAGCGACACAATGCTGCCGCGCTTTCCTTGGGCCCTCATGTCTGAAAGCAACTGGCAGACGCCCCACAGGTTGGTTCCCGTCGAGGGCCCTGCATGCAGGCCGGCCAGCCGGCGCAAGTGACGCATGGCGGCCACCGATGCGGCGTCGGGAACCTGGATCATGGTGTCGATGACAGCCGGGACAAAGCTGGGCTCCATGCGCGGGCGTCCGATGCCTTCGATCCTGGACGGCATGCCCGTCGAGTAGTCCGATACGCCGTCGCGCCAACCGGGATAGAAAGCGGAATTTTCGGGATCGACCACGGCCAGCCGTGTGTTGTGGCAGCGGTAGCGCAGATACCGGCCGATGGTTGCACTGGTCCCGCCGGTGCCGGCGCCCACGACGATCCATTCTGGTATCGGATGCTCTTCGAGGGCGAGTTGCTCAAAGATCGATTCCGCGATGTTGTTGTTGCCCCGCCAATCGGTAGCGCGCTCGGCGAAGGTGAATTGGTCCATATAGTAACCGCCGGACGTGCGGGCAACCTCCTCCGCCACGGCGTAGACCTCGGAGGCGTGGTCCACCAGCAGGCAGGCGCCCCCGAACTCTTCGATGAGGGCGATTTTTTCCGGGCTGGTGGTTCGGGTCATCACGGCGATGAAGGGAAGCCCGATGAGCCTGGCAAAGTATGCTTCAGAGACTGCGGTGCTGCCGCTCGAAGCCTCCACAATGGTGGTACCGTCCGCGATCCAGCCGTTGACCAGGCCATAAAGGAAGAGTGAGCGGGCCAATCGATGTTTGAGGCTGCCGGAGCGGTGTGTGGACTCGTCCTTGAGGTAGAGCTGGACGCCCCAATGCTCGGGGAGCGGCACGGCATAGAGGTGCGTGTCCGCCGAACGGTTGTTCTCGGCTTCGATCCGTCGGATTGCCTCGCTGGCCCATGCTCGGTCCTGCTTGCGTAGAGTGCTCACCGAACCAGCCTACCGGCGTCGCCTTCCGCCAAGGATAGGCTGGTAGCCGCTTGGCGGGTGCACGGCAGCTGCCTCGAAGTCGTTTGGTAGCCATAAGCAAAACGAAGGAGATTCGATGGCCACCCTCATTGACGTAGCTGCGCTCAAGGACCGCATGGATGCGGGCAAGCGAACCGTGTTGCTCGATGTTCGGTGGGTGTTGGGCGATCCGCACGGCCATTCGCACTTCCGTCAGGCGCATATCCCCGGGGCGGTCTATGTGGACTTGCATGACGAGCTTGCCGATCCCTCAGCCGAGGGCCAGGGCAGGCACCCTTTGCCGCCCACCGCCGCCCTGCAGCGAAGCGCGCGTGCTTGGGGGATCAACGACGGCGATACCGTGGTTGCGTACGACGACACCGGGAGCACTGCGGCGGCGCGGTTGTGGTGGCTGCTCCGGGACGCCGGTTTCCCTTCCGTCTTCCTGCTCGACGGCGGATTGGGCGCCTGGCGCGCGGCCGGCCTCCCCTTGGCGCAGGACGAGCAACCACCGGTTCCGGGCGACGTCGTGCTTGGACACGGCCACATGGATGTCATCACCATGGACGAGGCGGCGGACTGGCACAACGACGGAATTCTTCTCGATGCCCGGGCCGGGGAGCGATACCGCGGCGAAATCGAACCTATTGATCCGCGCGCGGGACACATTCCGGGCGCGTTGAGCGCTCCTACTGCGGGCAACCTCGGACCGGACGGAACGTTCCTCCGTGCAGCCCAGCTCCGCAACCGATTTGCAGCCCTGGGTATCGGCGAGGGCAGCAAGGTAGCGGTCTACTGCGGCTCCGGCGTTACGGCTGCCCACGAAATCGCCGCCCTCGAAATTGCCGGGTTCAGGGCGGCACTGTTCCCGGGTTCCTTTTCGCAATGGTCTTCGCTGGACTCCAATCCCGTGGTCACCGGAGCTGCGCCCCTGGGCACTCCGGGTCAGTGAGTCTTGGTTGGAGTGAGTCTCATCTGGAGTGAAGGCGGCGCCTGGCGGCGCGGAGTGGCAAATAATCAGCCCGCAGGGGTAGCGTCGAAGCATGACTCCCGGACGCCCCATTCCGCCGCCCCTTGGCAAGCCGCTCCTCCCGATTGACGAAGCAGCCGATACCGTCCCCTCGCCAGCACCTGCGGGCGGCGTCCCGACCCTCGTGGCCGCATACGGCGCCACGTCCGCGGTCAGCGGCCTTGTCCCGCTGACCGTTGCCCGCCGCGTTCCCAAGGAAGACGACGTCGAGATCGAGATCGATTTTTGTGGACTGTGCCACTCCGATGTCCACGCGACACGCGGCGAATGGGGGGCCCAGAGCTATCCGTTGGTCCCCGGCCACGAAATCGTGGGCCACGTGCGCAGCGTGGGTTCCGCCGTCGACGACTTCGCCGCTGGTGACCTGGTGGGCGTCGGCTGCATGGTGGATTCGTGCCGTGAGTGCGAAAGCTGCCTCGATGGCCTGGAGCAGTATTGCGAACGCGGAAACGTGGGTACCTACGGTGTCAAGGATCCCCGGAACGGTGACTCCATTACGCAGGGCGGGTACTCCACCTCGGTGGTGGTTGACCGCCGCTTCGTGCTGCGCGTGCCCGAAGGCCTTGACCCGGCCGCAGTGGCGCCATTGCTCTGCGCGGGTATCACCACCTACTCGCCGCTGCGCTACTTCGATGTCGAGGAAGGGGACGTGGTGGGCGTCGTCGGACTCGGGGGACTGGGCCACATGGCCGTCAAGATTGCGAAGGCGATGGGCGCGCACGTGGTGGTCTTCACGACGACGAATGCCAAGATCGAGGCAGCGAGGGAACTCGGCGCGGATGAGGTGATCCTCTCGAAGGACCCCGAAGCCATGGAGAACGCCAACCGCACCATCGACGTCATCATCGATACCGTTGCGGCGCCCCACGACTTGAATCCGTATTTTCGCACCTTGCGCCTTGACGGCGCACTCTTCCAGTTGGGGCTGCCTTCCGCGGCGATGCCCCCCGTCAGCCCCGGCGCGCTGATCCGGCGCCGGCTCGCCTACGCGGGATCATTGATCGGCGGCATTGCCGAGACCCAGGAGATGCTGGATTTTTGTGCCGAGCATGGCGTGGTCAGCGACATCGAAATGGTCACCGCCCGGCAACTCGACGAGGCCTACGACCGCATGGTTGCGGGCGACGTGAAATACCGGTTCGTCCTCGATACCAAGACCCTTCAGACCCCTTCGGAAAAGGCGGACGTATGAGCACCCTGTTTACCAAGATCATCAACGGCGAGATCCCTGGACGTTTTGTCTGGAAGGATGACGACGTGGTGGCGTTCCTGACCATCGCTCCGCTCACCCAAGGACACGCCTTGGTGGTACCCCGCCAGGAGGTGGACCGTTGGACCGACGTCGCCCCCGAGCTTCTCAACAAAGTCATGGCCGTTGCGCAGACAATCGGCCGAGCCCAAGTGAAGGCGTTCGGTGCACCGAGGGCAGGCCTTTCCGTGGTGGGCTTCGAAGTGGAGCACTTCCACGTGCACGTGTTCCCGGCTACGTCCCTGGCCGATTTCGACTTCGGAACCGTTGACCACCACCCGGACCCCGCAATCATGGATGCCAGCGGTGTGGAGCTCCGTGCCGCGCTCCGCGGCGCTGGGCACGGGGAGTTCGTTCCAGCGGACTGAGCCACGACGCTCGCTCACCTTTTTCGCCCTTTCCCCAAACGCTCGCTCAGCTGTGGTGGAAAACCCCGAAACCCTCTTGCACATCTTGTGCAGGAGGGTTTCGCTCGCGACCCTCATAAGTGCAGGAAGGTTGAAGGAATGACCGAGATAGGTGAGCGAGCGTCGGTGCCCGCAGGCACATCCCGGGGGTGGCGGAGTGAGGTGGGCGGTCGACGTCGACACCTCACCAACGGTCCAAACGCTCGCTCACCTTTTTCGCCCTTTCCCCAAACGCTCGCTCAGCTGTGGTGGAAAACCCCGAAACCCTCTTGCACATATCTTGTGCAGGAGGGTGCGTCGTGAACGCTGGTACCGGCTAGGCCGGCGCCAGCGCCTGGTTGAGCACCGTCCGGATGCGCTTTTCCGAGACCGAGTACGCTGTGCCGAGCTCGACCGCGAAGAGGCTCACCCGGAGTTCCTCGATCATCCAGCGCACCCGTGTTAACTCGGCGCCTGCCCGGCGGCCAGGCAGCAGCGCGGAGACCGCGTCGTCGTAGTCGTCTTCCAAAGCCTGCACAACGGACATGTTCAACCCATCCCGCTGGACGTTGTTCGGGAGCTTTTCGAGGCGCTTCTCGATTCCGGTCAGATACCGAGGCAATTGACTCAGTTGTGCGTAGCCCGTTTGTGCCACAAAACCCGGGAACACGAGTTGCCTCAACTGGCTCTTCATGTCATTGAGGGCACTGACCAAGGCGAGGCTCGTGCTTCCCTTGAGTTGCTTCTCGATCCGCCGGGCGCTCCCCAAAACGCGTTCGACGACGGCCGTCACCGTGAAGACGGTGTCGATCAGTTCCGCACGGACCACCTCGTACAGCGCATCGAACGCTTCCTTGTCCCAAGGAAGGTCGGCCGGGGTCAGCTTGTCGACTGCCGCCAGGACGCAGTCCGTAATCAAGGCGCTCACAGAGCCATGAGGGTTCTGGCTGAAGGTTAACTTCTCCGTATTGTTCAAGTGCTCCAGGACGTAGCGGTCCGGGGCGGGAACCCGGAGCGCCAGCAGCCGGATGACGCCGCCGCGCATGGCTGACTCTTGCTCCGCACGGGTCTGGAAAACCTGCAAGGCAACCGATTTTCCCTCGTCGACGAGAGCGGGGAAACCCGTGACATCGTGCTCCTTCACGGTGCGGGTCACTTGGCGTTCAAGAGCGCCGAAGGTCCACGCCGTGAGGCCGGACTGCTCGGACAGGAAACCGGCGGACTGCGGGGTCGTCCCGCCGCGGCCGTTTCCGCCGGGGGATCCGGCACCTGGGGCGCCCTTCGGACCCTTGGCGCGTGCCGTCGTCGCGGGTGTGGCGCCGAGGGATTCGGCAATCGCCCGGCGGGTAGCCGGCGCGAGTTGTTCCTGGAGTGCGGCGAGGTCCTTGCCTTCGTCCAGTACCTTGCCGCGGCTGTCCACTACCTTGAAGCTGACGCGCAGGTGCGCCGGAACGGCGTCCCAATTCCACGATCCTGGGGGAATGATGTGTCCGCGGATGCGGCGCAGCACCAGCTCGAGCGAGGTCTCAAGATCGTCCGAGGCAGGATCGAAGTCGGCTTCCAGGGCAGCGGCCGCTTGCCGGGCCACATCCGGGGCCGGTACGAAGTTCTTGCGGATGTGTTTGGGCAGCGACTTGATCAGCGCCGTGACGAGTTCCACCCGCTGGCCGGGGATCTGCCATCGGAAGGGAGCATCGTCGAGCTGGTTGAGGAACAGCACGGGAACCTCGGCTGTGACACCGTCCGAGGGATTGGGTGGCGAGCCGGGGGCCACGGGATGGAATTCGTAGCTCAGGGGCAGCTCAAAGCCCTTGTGCAGCCAGGTTTTAGGATAGGCAGAATCATCCAAGGCCTCGGCGTCCTCGCTGATGAGCAGCGATTGGTCGAAGTCCAACAAGGTGGGGTTCTGCTGGCGGGTTTCCTTCCACCATTTGTCGAAGTGGCGTTCGGAGACCACATCCTCGCCGATTTTGGCGTCGTAGAACTCGAAGAGGGTGTGGTCATCCACCAGGATGTCGCGGCGGCGCATGCGAGTCTCGAGTTCCTCGATCTCATGCAGCAGGGCGCGGTTGCGGTGGAAGAATTTGTGGTGGGTCTTCCAGTCGCCCTCAACGAGCGCATGCCTGATGAAGAGTTCGCGGGAGAGCTCGGGGTCGATTCTGCCGTAGTTGATGCGGCGGTTCGGGATGATGGGCACCCCGTAGAGCATGACCTTTTCGTGCGCCATGACCGAGCCCGTCCGGGCGGACCAATGAGGTTCGCTATAGGAGCGCTTCACTAAGTCCGGTGCTACTTGTTCGGCCCACAAGGGATCGAACTTCGCCGCGACCCGGGCCCACAGCCGGCTTGTTTCCACCAATTCCGCGGCCATGACAAAGGCCGGCGACTTCTTGAACAATGCCGAGCCCGGGAAGATGGCGAAACGGCTGCCGCGTGCTCCGGCGTATTCGCGCTTGCGTTCATCCAGCATGCCGATGTGGCTCAGCAGTCCCGAGAGCAGGCTGATGTGGATTCCCTCGTTGTTGCCGACAGGGTCGGCTTCGCGCTTGTTGTCGATAGTGATGCCCAGCGGCTTGGCGAGCTGGCGCAATTGCTGGAAGAGGTCCTGCCATTCGCGGACGCGCAGGTAGTTGATGAACTCGTTCCTGCACAGCCGGCGGAATTGCGTGGAGGAGAGTTCTTGCTGCTTTTCCTGGATGTAGTTCCACAGGTTCAGGAATCCGGTGAAGTCCGAGTTCTCGTCCCGGAAACGTGCGTGCTTCTCCGCCGCAAGCTGCTGCTTGCCGGAGCCGTCCCCCTGGGGGCGCTCTCTCGGATCCTGGATAGTCAAAGCCGCCGCGAGGATCATGACTTCCTTGACGCAGCCGCGCTTTCCGGCCTCCACGATCATCCTGCCAAGCCGCGGGTCCACCGGGAGCTGGGCCAACTTCTGCCCGACGGCGGTCAGGCCGCCGCTGGTATGCCCGTTGCCGCCGGCTGGGGGAGCGCCGCCGTTGCCCGTGCGCGCAGCGCTTAAGGCGCCGAGTTCGCGCAGCAGCGTGACGCCGTCGTTGATGGCACGGGAGTCCGGTGGCTCAACGAACGGAAAGTTCTCGATGTCCTTGGGGCTGCGGGCCACGCCCATGGCCGTCATCTGCAGGATGACGGCGGCAAGGTTTGTTCTCAGGATCTCCGGATCAGTGAACTGGGGGCGGGACTCGAAGTCCTCCTCGGAATAGAGCCTGATGGCGATGCCTTCGGAGACGCGGCCGCAACGGCCCGAGCGTTGGCTCGCCGAAGCCTGGGAAACACGCTCGATCGGCAGGCGTTGCACCTTCGTCCGGTGCGAGTAGCGCGAGATGCGGGCTGTACCTGTGTCTATGACGTACTTGATGCCGGGCACAGTCAGGGAGGTCTCCGCGACGTTCGTGGCCAGGATGATCCGCCGCTTTCCACCCGGGTTGAAGACCCTGTGCTGCTCCTGCAGGCTCAACCGGGCAAACAGCGGCAGCACTTCGGTGCCCGCAAGCCTGCGGTTGGCTTGGATCCGGCCGTTCAGGGCTTCCGCAGCGTCGCGGATCTCGCGCTCGCCGGAGAAAAATACGAGAATATCTCCTGGCGCCTCAAGCGCGAGTTCATCGACGGCGTCGCACACGGCGTCGAGGGGGTCGCGGTCTTCCTCGAGTTCGTCGTCGGACGCGTCCGCATCGTCACCGTCGACCGGGCCCCCGGCCGGCTGGGACAGGGGACGGTAACGGATTTCCACCGGGTAGGTGCGCCCTGAAACCTCGATGATCGGCGCTGGCTCCTCCTCGCTGCCGAAGTGCTTCGCGAAACGCTGGGGGTCGATCGTGGCGGAGGTGATGATGACCTTCAGGTCCGGTCTTTGCGGCAGAATCCGTTTGAGATAGCCCAGGATGAAGTCGATGTTAAGGCTGCGTTCGTGTGCCTCGTCGATGATGATGGTGCTGTACTTGCGCAGCAGCTTGTCCCGCTGGATTTCGGCGAGCAGGATGCCATCGGTCATGAGCTTGATCTTGGTGGCCCTGCTGACCTCGCCGGTGAAGCGGACCTGGAAGCCCACTTCCTGCCCGAGCTCCACGCCCATCTCGAAGGCGATCCGTTCGGCGACGGTTCGGGCGGCGAGGCGACGCGGCTGGGTGTGGCCGATCAAGCCCTTGTCCCCGAGGCCGAGTTCCAGGCACATTTTGGGGATCTGGGTGGTCTTCCCGGAACCGGTTTCGCCGGCGATGATGGTCACCTGGTGTGCGGCGATGGCCGCCATCAGGTCCTCGCGGCGCTCGGAGACCGGCAGCTCTGCGGGGTAGGAAATATGAAGTGTCATGGCTGCTGACAGTCTACTGTGGCGGCGCGTCGCCTCGCAGTTTATGGCTCCCGGCGGCTTTTCCCAGCCGGCACGGAGCAGGGTGGCATTCCCGCCGTTGTTGCTCAAGCTGGCGAACTGAGGGCCGACGACGGCGGCCACCTCGCCAAGGGGGGCATGGAGGCGCACGACGACGTCGGACCCTGTCCACCAGCCGGCACGGCTCGACTATGCGGCAGCCGGCGTCCCCGCCGGTCTTGACGTAGTCAAAACTGGGTTGCCGCTTGTCCGCGATCGCGGCAGAGACCGCCGAGAGCTGCTGGGGGGCCTGCCGTCACGGAGTCCGGTCCTAGCGCGACGGCGAGGGAGTTGGGCTCCGGCGCCCAGTTGGTATCCACCGGCTATGCCGGGCAAGGCACGGGATATCCGCAGGTTGCGGAGTTTATCGATGCCGGACCTGCAGTAAGGACAGCAACTGCAGCAGCCTGGCGGACGTTTGGATCATGGGATCGAATCTAGCCCACGACACGGACAAAAGTTGTCCCTGTCGAGGGGCTAGTCGGGTCCGGGTGCCTAGAAAGCCCGCAGCGTCCAGCAGGAGTTGTTTGGCAGTTCCCGTGCGGTCCAAGGCTCGGAACGGTCTTGGTAAGAGTGGCCGCGCCCGTTCCGAACGACTGCTGAGACGGAAGCGGCGATGGTGGCGATGAGGATGATGAAGGCTAAGACTCCGATGAATTCCATGACTCCATCGTGTTCCCGAGACGGATCACAAAACAGTGGCAGTAATGAACCATTTAGACAATTTTCTGCCACACTGGAACTATGTTGAAAACGGTAGCAATCATTGTTGTTCCTAACTTTTCGATCTTCGAGTTCGGTACCGCTTGCGAGGTCTTCGGCATTGATCGCTCGGACCGGGGGAGTGGCGTTCCTGGCTTTGATTTCAGGGTGTGCACGCCGGTCCCCGGCGACGTGAAGATGAAATCCGGCTTGTCGATGCATGTCGGAGTTGGGCTGGAGGCCGCGGACGATGCCGACCTTGTCATCATGGCTCCGTACGGCAGGGACGAGGATGTACCGGATTCAGCGCTGGAGGCGCTGAGGGCGGCGCATGCGCGCGGGGCGTGGGTCATGTCCATTTGTTCCGGGGCTTTCGCACTTGCCCGGGCGGGTCTGTTGGATGGGCGCCGATGCACGACGCACTGGCACTATTCACAGGATCTGGCGGGCAGGTACCCGGAGGTCCACGTGGATGAAAACGTGCTCTATGTCCAAGACGGCACGATCATCACGAGCGCGGGCACCGCAGCCGGCATCGACGCTTGCCTGCATCTGGTCCGTGTGGAGCTGGGAGCGAACGTGGCAGCAGCGATTGCCCGCGACATGGTGGTTCCGCCGCACCGGGACGGCGGTCAGGCCCAGTTCATCGACCGGCCGATGCCCGCGTGCGGCTCCGCGCCGATAGAGGGGCTGTTGCGCTGGATGGTGGAGAACCTTGAACGGGACCACAGCGTCAACGAACTTGCGGCCAGGCTACACATGTCGGCCCGGACTTTCGCGCGCCGCTTCCGGGCTGAAACGGGCGCAACACCCGCTGCCTGGCTCAACTCGCAGCGGGTGCTCAGGGCGCAGGAACTCCTGGAAACCACAGAGCTGAACATTGACGAGGTTGCACGCGAAGCAGGTTTCGGGCATTCAGTGCTGCTGCGGCACCACTTCGCCAAGGTCTTGGACACGAGCCCACAGTCGTACAGGAGGGCTTTCCGCGGTCAGCTGGCCGAAGCCAGCTAGGCGCGCCACGAGCTCGGTGAAAACGCCGTTAGCGGCGAAGGGTCTCCCGGCCCTCGACCTTGGCATGCTCTACGAGGGTGTGCCACGGCCCGGTGACGGCGGCCTCCGGCAGCATGGCCCGGTGCTGGCCTGCACGAATCGAATACACGAAGCGATCGGCTTCCCCGCCCGTCTGCGTGGCTGACTGACGGCTTGCCTGCCTGCGGGACGATACCTGGTCCCACGGGCACGCCTCGACGATCGGCATCCAGCGCTGCCTGTCTTCGGAGCTGGCGGCATCCACGGTCCAGACGCGTGTGATCGCGGCGACGCCGCCGCTGCGCTGGACGGTGATCTTCATGTTCGCGGCTTCCACTGCTCCGGAGGGTGTAGCTAGAGCTTTACCTTCACAGTTTCCCACGCCTTCCGGACGGCGTCATGCTCGGGTGAATCCGCGCCGAACAGCTCCGTCGCCGACGCCAATGTGGCCTTTGCGAAGCGCCCGAAGGTACAGGTGGCGGGTAGGGAGCCGTTTGTCAGCGTGTTGTACCAGATGTGTCCCGGCGCCTCCCATGCATTGCCTCCCAGCGCCAAAGCAACGAGGGCGAAAGCCCGGTTGGGGATGCCCGAGTTGATGTGGACGCCGCCGTTGTCCGCCGTGGTGCGGACGTACTTGTCCATGGAGTCCGGTTGCGGATCCTTGCCGAGCACGTCATCGTCATACGCGCTCCCCGGGGCTTTCATTGACCTGAGGGCGGCGCCCTGAACGGCGTCGGTGAACAAGCCCTCGCCGATCAGCCAGCTGGCCTCGGCGGCAGATTGCTTCTTTGCATGTTGCTCGACAAGTACGCCGAAGACGTCGGACATGGACTCGTTGAGTGCGCCCGCCTGGTTCCGGTAGGCGAGGGCTGCGGTGTACTGGGTGACACCGTGTGCCAGTTCGTGCCCGACGACGCTGAGTGATTTCGTGAACCTGTGGAAGATCTGGCCGTCGCCGTCTCCAAAGACCATTTGGCTGCCATTCCAGAACGCGTTGTCGTAGAGCTCGCCGTAGTGCACGGTGGCATCGAGCTTCAAGCCGGCGCCGTTGATCGAGTTGCGGCTGAATGCTTCTGCGTAGAGCGCGTGGGTCTCTCCCAGGGCGTCGTACGCTTCATCCACGGCTGCGTCGCCCGTGGCCGGGCGGTTCTCCCTCCGGACGGGTTTGCCGGGCAGGACCTCGGTGGAACCGGTGTCGTAAATGGTCCGCTTGGGCGGTCCCGGCTTGGCCTGGCGCGCTGTTGGCGCGGGAACGGGAACCGGCAGCGCACGGACCGCCTGGAGGGACTTGATGTGCAGCAGGGATTCCTTGGCCGCACGTGCGATGACCCGCAGGCGGGGCTCTTTGTGGGCCGCCAGCCTGCGCAGCATGTAGGGCGGAACGATGGAACAGATCATGGCGAACCCCTTCGTACCGGGTGGACTTTGACCGGGTACGAACAGCTTAGGAGCGGCCACCGACTTTTTAGCCGGCAGGACGGGGCATGTCCGCGATCACGACGACGGGGAGGTCCATGACAAGATCCAGGTCGACGATCTATGGACGCCGTCGGATTTTGCTGGATCATTCTCTTCGCCGAAGTTGCCGGTCCCGTGAGTCCGCGGGTCCGGAATTTGTCCATTCGAATGATGGAGCAGAATCCGACATCCGAGCGAAGACGATCCCAGGGCGCAGATGACACGCCGATCCTGTACACACATTTTGGCCGCTAAGCCCGTTTTGTCCTATACCCCGGCAACGCGGCCAGGCAAGTAAAAACCCCGCCAGTTCAAGGAACTGACGGGGTCTCTATTGTGCCCTCGATAGGATTCGAACCTACGGCCTTCTGCTCCGGAGGCAGACGCTCTATCCCCTGAGCTACGAGGGCATCCGGGCTCCCGTCCGTTGCCGGAGGGACGTCCACGAGCTTAGCAGGTCACCGCGCCGCAATGGAAAACGGGCGGGGGCGAGCCGTCAATAGCCCGCGAAAGCGTCTACACGGATTCGCCGGGCTCCTGCATGGCGGGCGGCAGAGCGCAGGGCGTCCACGTTCGCCGGTGACCCCGAGACGTACACATCCCGCGTGCCGATATCGGGGATGAGCTCCCGCAGGGAGTCGCCATCGATGCGGCTCCGCCCGGCGTCGTGCATGAACGACGGCGGCGGGGAACCGTCCGAAAGTCGCGCGATGACCCGTGCGCCGGAGGCCGCCAGAACATCGCTTCCGGCAAGCTCGGCGGCGCTCGGCGCGAGATAGAGCACCACGATGTCCCGTCGTTCCGAGTCGAGCGATGCCAACTGGGACAAGAAGGGCGTGATCCCGATTCCCGCCGCGATGAGCAGCAGGGGTTTGCCGGCGTCGGGCGGTAAGACAAAGTCGCCGCCCACAGCGGTGCCACGAACGCACTCGCCGGGCTCAAGCGCGAGCAACGCACGCTTCGCCGCCGAGTGCGGCTCCGCCGTGCCGACGCCGAACGTCAGCTCGGGCGCGCCCGGTGCGCTGGTCATGCTGAAGACCCGCCGCCGTCCTTTACCGTCGGGGCGGGAGTGCGGGAGGTTCAGTTCCATGAACTGCCCCGGGAGGAAACGAACGGGCCGTTGCGGCTCGAAGCGGAATTCGGTAGTGAAGGGCGTCAGGGGACGCGAACCATTGAACGTCAGCATGATCCCGCCCCGTTGTCCCACGAGGAACGCGAGGAGGTTCCCGATGAGCAGCGCGAGCTCAGGCGAATTGGCGACGACGCCCAGGCTGAACGGCACCGCGAAGAACACGCCGACGACGACGGCCAGCGCCACCTGCTGCCACCGTCGGGGAGGCAAAGTGAGGGGTTCCGTGAGCATGAATCCGACGAAGAACAAGAGCGGCTGCTGCGAGATCGGCTGCCACAGGGCCGGTCCGGCGGCCATGCCGCTCCGCAGGAGTATCGTGCCCACAATGGACACCGTCACCAGGAGGAAAGCACCGGCCATGAGCATCTTCAGCGTCCTGTAGAGCACCAGAAGGACCCCGGGAGCCAGGAGCCACAGCATGGCCGGAGTGGCTGCCCACCACGTGGCGATGTTCAAGCCCGTGAGGCCGGCGACGAAGGCGCCGGCAGCGGCGGGATTGAAGATGTGCCGGCCACGGAAGGCGAGCACGAATTTGGAGAATGATGCCACGACACACGCTAAGGCGACCCCGGCGAGATGGGGGAGCTGGACCGAGGGAGTGAGCTGCGTCGGCCAGAACAGGAAGTACAACAGGAGGCCGGTGATCAGTGACGACTCCGAATGGGGCCGGACCCTGAACAGCATGGCTGCGAGCCGGCCGGACGCGTATGTCAATCCCAGGCACAAAACGAGGTGGACCAGCATTTCGGGCAGCCCGAAGGTCAGCCAGCCGAGGACATCCAGCACCATGCTGTAGACGACAAGCACCGCCAGGACCCAGAGGATCAGCCGGTACATCGTAAAATGGCCGAGCCAGGCATCCACTCGCGATTTCAAGGCGATCATGTGAACAACGTCCCTTCGAAGCCGGCCGAAAAGGCGGCGTGTCCGTCCGAATAAACCTTGAGCCAGGAGAATTCGAATTCTTCCTCGAGTACCGTCGGATCCACCATGAAGAGCGCCGTGGCCAAGGCATCGGCTTCCATCGCAGTGGCAGCCGTGGTCCACGTGGCCACTACCGTCTCGATCGGACGCCCGGTAGCGCCGTCGAGGACATGGTGCAGGCCGTCGCCCCATGCACGCCGGTTGGCCGCGGAAGCGCACAGCGCACCGTCGTGGAGCTCGACGACGCCGATCGCCTGGGTGGGGTCGTACGGGTGTTCGAGGGCCACACCCAGTGGTTCGGTTCCGGAATGGAGCATGTCGCCGCTCGCATCGACGAGGAACTCCGTGGTTCCGGTCGAACGCAGGACTGCGGCCGTGAGGTCAACCAGTTGGCCTTTGCCCGCGGCCCCGATGTCCAATACCAAGGGAACGGAAGTGGTGACCTGTGTCCCGTTCCATACCAGGACGTCTTCCCAACGCGGCGCGGGCACCGGATCGCCGAGAGCTTGCAAAGCATAGCCAGGGCCGTAGCCCAACTGCTCAAGGCTTCCGCCGATGAGTGGCGTCACGGCGCCGCTGCTGAGGCGGTACAACTTCCGGAACAGCGCTTCAAGCCCGGACGCCCCTGATGGGAGGGTCACCGTTCCGGCTTCCCGGGCAAGGCCGGCGACCACGGAGTCGGCGCGGAAACGCGAATAGTTTCGGTCGTAGTCCTCCACGACCTCCCGCAGCCTGCGTCGGACCGCGTTACCGAGCGGCTCCGGCGTCGAAATCTCCCATCTGGTCCCGATACCGTCGAAGCTGAAACCGCTCCAGTCCTGGTGCGGCATGGCGGCTATTTGGCCTCGGCCTTAATGGTTTCCACGGCCTTGTTGAATCCTTCGCTGGTCAGGGAGGAGCCAGCTACTTTTGAGACGTTGATCTCGTCCAGTTTCTTGCCGACCACCTGCGCGGCGATGCCGTTCTTGAACTCGCCCTGGAACTCCTTGGTGTTCGGGTTGTTGGCATGGACCGTGATGTCAACCGCGGAAACAGCGCTACCGGCCAAGGTCAGCTGGACGCCCACGGTTTCACCGCCGTTGGGCGAAATATAGTCACCGTCCGCACTGTATGTGCCGTCCTTGTACGGGCCGGATATCGTCGAAGTCTTTTGCGGAGTGCTGCCTTGGGCCGACGGGGCACAAGCGGCCACCGAACTGGCCAAGGAAAGGCCGGCGGCGCCCACCAGAAGGCTCTTGCGGAGTGGCGTAGTCATGGTTCTGCTCGTTTCAACTGGACTCGTCTCAACTGGACAAGAAAAAGTGGTCAATGCACATTGGTCTGGGCCGTGGGCCGATCACACCTTTGACGTTGATTTCAGCCTATCGGTTCAGTCTGGGAGCTCTAGCGGCTCAAGCTGAGCGCCCGCTGGGTGCGCGCTGGTGCCCGCGTGTACGCATTACTAAGCACCGGAATTCCACCACTGGCAAGCCCCACCGGTAGGCTAGACGGGTGACTCCCGAAGAACTCTCTGCCGCCATATCCGCTTGCTTGAAAGACGCTGTCGCCGCCGGCGAGCTTGCGCTTTCTGAATCTGCCCTCCCAGAGGACGTGCGCGTGGAGCGACCCAAGAACCGGGAGCACGGCGACTGGGCCACCAACATTGCCTTGCAGTTGGCCAAGCATGCCGGGACCAATCCCCGTCAATTCGCAGCGATCCTCAGCAAGCGCCTCGAGGAGATCGACGGCGTCACAGCCGTGGACATCGCGGGCCCGGGCTTCCTCAACATCACCGTGGACGCTGCCGCCTCCGGCGCACTAGCCAAAGTCATCGTTGAGGCCGGACGTTCCTATGGAACCAACCAGGCGCTCGCAGGTCACGTGGTCAACATGGAGTTCGTGTCTGCCAATCCCACGGGACCGCTGCACATCGGCCACACGCGCTGGGCGGCCCTGGGAGATTCCATCGCCCGCGTGCTGCGCGCCTCCGGTGCGGACGTCACCGCGGAGTATTACATCAACGACGCCGGCTCGCAGATGAATGTTTTTGCGAACTCGGTGCTGTCCCGACTGCACGGGCGCGGTGTTCCGGAGGGAGGCTACCCCGGCGAGTACATCCGGGATCTCGGCGACGAGGTCCTCAACGCCCACCCGGCAATCCGCGAGCTGACCGACGCGGCAGCGCTGCCGGTGATCCGCGCGGCCGCCTATCAGGCCCAGATGAAGGACATCAAGGACACCCTGGCCGGGTTCGGCGTGGCTTTCGATGTCTTCTTCTCCGAGCAGGAGCTGCACGACGCCGGCGCGATCGAATCCGCGGTGGCCCGCCTGCGGGAACAAGGCCACGTGTTCGACGACGGCGGAGCGGTCTGGCTGCGTACCACGGACTTTGGCGATGACAAGGATCGCGTGATGATCCGGGCCAACGGCGAACCCACGTATTTCGCAGCCGACGCCGCCTACTACCTGTCCAAGAAGGACCGCGGCTTCACGGAGAAGATTTACCTGCTCGGGGCTGACCACCACGGCTACATCAACAGGCTCAAGGCCATTGCCGCGTGTGCGGGCGATGACCCCGAAGTCAACATCGAGGTCCTCATCGGCCAGTTGGTGTCCGTCAACGGCGCCAAGCTGTCCAAGCGTGCCGGCAACATCATCGAGCTCAAGGACCTTATCGAGTGGTTGGGGAAGGACGCGGTGCGCTACTCGCTGGCGCGATTCCCCGCCGATTCGCCGTTGACCCTGGATCCGGAGCTGCTGAAAAAGAACAGCAACGAAAACCCGGTGTTCTACGTGCAGTACGCGCACGCCCGGTCCCGTGGAACCGCGCGCAACGCAATCGAGGCAGGCGTGGACCACAGCGCTTTTGACGCGTCCCTGCTGGACCATGCCACCGAGAACGAGCTGCTGTCCTACCTGGGCAGCTACCCGTCCATCGTGGCAAAGGCGGCGGAACTTCGCGAACCGCACCGTGTGGCCCGGCACCTTGAGGTCATCGCCGGTGCTTACCACCGCTGGTACGACGCTTGCCGTGTGTCGCCGCTGGGGGAGGAACCCGTGCAGGACGTCAACCGCACGCGATTGTGGCTCAATGACGCCACGAGCCAGGTGCTGGCCAACGGACTCGAGCTCCTCGGCGTCTCAGCCCCGGAACGGATGTGACCTGGCGTGCAGAGTAACACCAATAACAGCACCTCAGCCTCACCGCTTGCCCCCGGGTGGCTTGCCGTGCCGGAGGACCTGAACGCGCTTCACGCGCCGATGTGGGCCGCGGGCGTCCAGCGGAACGACGACGGCGAACTCGCCATTGACGGTGTTCCCGTCCGGGAGCTCAAGGAGCAGTTCGGCACCCCGCTGTTCGTCATGAGCGAGGGCGATTTCCGTGCCCGTGCGCGCTCTTTCAAGGACGCCTTCGACGCGGCCTTTGCCGACATTTGCGGGGGAGTGGACGTCTACTACGCCGGAAAGTCCTTCCTGTGCACTGCCGTGGCCGCCTGGGTGGCCGGGGAAGGCCTCCGGCTGGACACCTGTTCCGGCGGGGAACTCGCCGTCGCGGCCCGGGTCGGCATCGACGGCGCGAATTTGGGCCTGCACGGCAATAACAAATCCGACGCCGAGATCAACCGGGCACTGGACATGAAGCTCGGCCGCATTGTGGTGGACAGCCTCGACGAACTTGAGCGTGTGGCCAAGATCGCCTCCGGCCGCGGCGACACGGCTAAGGTCATGTTGCGGTTGACTCCCGGGGTCCACGCACACACCCACGAATTCATTGCCACGGCCCACGAAGACCAGAAGTTCGGACTTTCCATGGCCGAGGACTCCGGCGAGGCAGCAGGACTCTCGGCCGCCGAAGAAGCCGTCGCCGCGGCAACTTCCTACTCCAACGTGGAACTTCTTGGCCTGCATTGCCACATCGGCTCCCAGATCTTCGAGCCGGACGGCTTCGCCCTGGCGGCCGAGAAGCTGCTGGACTTCCTGGCCGAGATGCGAGCGAAGTACTCCATCGTTTTGCCGGAACTGGATCTGGGCGGCGGCTACGGCATTGCCTACACCCCGGTCGACACCCCGCGCCCGCCAGCGGAGATCGCGCAGGCGATGGCCGCCGTCGTACGCTCCAAGTGCGCCGAGCTGGACATCACCCCGCCGCGTATCTCGATCGAACCGGGCCGCGCAATCGTGGGCACCACCACCTTCACCTTGTACGAAGTCGGGACCTTGAAGACAGTGCGCGTGGATGTGCCCGCAGACGCGCTTGGTGAGGCTGGTCGCGACCATAACGTTACGTTCCCCCGCCGCTATGTGTCGGTGGACGGCGGCATGAGCGACAATCCCCGTCCGGTGCTGTACGACGCGGATTATTCGGCCATTGTCGCCTCGCGGACTTCTGACGCGGCTCCGCAACTGTCCCGAGTAGTGGGCAAACATTGCGAGAGCGGCGACATAGTTGTTAGAGATGTATATCTGCCCGAAGACGTGGCAGCCGGTGATCTGCTCGCTGTACCGGGGACCGGCGCTTACTGCTGGGCCCTCTCAAGCAACTACAACTATCTGGCCAGGCCTGGCGTTGTCGCTGTGCGCAACGGAGCCGCCCGGCTGATTGTCCGCGGGGAAACCGAAGAAGATCTCTTGAACCGCGACATGGGAGTGGCGAATGTCTGAAGTGCGAACCCTGAAGGTGGCCCTGCTGGGCTGTGGCAACGTGGGAGCCCAGGTAGCGCGGATTCTCCTTGACGACGCTGACGCCCTTGCGGCCCGCAGCGGTGCGCGCCTGGAGTTGTCCGGAATCGCCGTGCGCAACCTTGATTCGGAGCGCGACGTCGAGCTGCCCCGGGAACTGTTCACCACGGACGCCGACACCCTCGTCAAGGACGCCGATCTCGTGATCGAGCTCATGGGCGGCATCGAGCCGGCCAGGTCACTTATCCTGACCGCCATGCAGAATGGCGCCTGCGTCGTGACCGGCAACAAGGCACTCCTGGCGCAGGACGGCCCCACCCTGTACGAAGAGGCCGACAAGGCCGGCGTCCAGCTCTCCTACGAAGCCGCCGTCGCCGGAGCCATTCCGATCCTGCGTCCCATACGCGACAGCCTCTCCGGCGACCGCATCACCCGGGTCCTGGGCATCGTGAACGGCACCACCAACTTCATCCTGGACCAAATGGACAGCACGGGGGCGCAGTTCGCCGATGCCCTCGCTGAAGCGCAGCGGCTCGGTTACGCGGAAGCCGATCCCACCGCCGACGTCGAAGGCTACGATGCCGCAGCCAAGGCCGCCATCCTCGCATCGTTGTCTTTCCACACCCGCTTCGCTCTCGAAGACGTCTACTGTGAAGGCATCACGAAGGTCAGCGCAGCGGATATCGCGGCGGCGAAGGAAGCCGGATTTGTCATCAAGCTGCTCGCTATCGCCGAGAAGATCAACAATGCAAAGGACGGCGGGGGAGAGGGCGTATCCGTCCGCGTCCATCCCACCCTCCTGCCGCGGGAACACCCGCTTGCTGCCGTTCGCGGCGCTTTCAACGCAGTCTTCATCGAGGCCGAAAACGCGGGTGAACTGATGTTCTACGGCCAGGGCGCGGGGGGCACTCCGACGGCGTCTGCCGTGCTGGGCGACCTGGTCTCGGCTGCCCGCCGCGTGGTGCTGGGTGGCCCGGGCCGTACCGAGACCACCACGGGGTACGTTCCCGCACTGTCGATCAATGCCTCCACCACGAGCTACTACATAGGCCTCGACGTTGCAGACCAGGCCGGGGTGCTGGCCCGGATCACCCATATCTTCGCGGAGCACGGCGTATCGATCGAAATCATGCGCCAGACGATCCACCGCGACGCCGCCTCGAGGGTTGAGTCGGCCGAGCTGAAGATCGTCACCCACCGCGCATCCGAAGCCGCACTCGCGGCTACCGTCGAGGCCATCAAGGGCCTGGACGTTATCAATTCCGTAACATCCGTCCTGCGGGTAGAAGGGGTCTAAGTGGCTCACCAATGGCGCGGAGTCATCCGCGAATACGCTGATCGTTTGCCTGTAACGGAAGCCACGAAGGTCATTACCCTCGGTGAGGGCGGTACTCCGCTCGTCTACGCGCAGAAGCTTTCCGAGCTCACGGGATCCACCGTGTACTTGAAGGTGGAAGGTATGAATCCCACCGGTTCCTTCAAGGACCGCGGGATGACCATGGCCATGACGGCAGCTGTGGAAGCAGGCGCGAAGGCCGTTGTCTGCGCCTCGACGGGCAACACCTCGGCCTCCGCCGCCGCCTACGCCACGGCCGCTGGCCTGAAATGTGCGGTACTGGTTCCCGAAGGCAAGATCTCCATGGGTAAGCTCAGCCAAGCGATCGCGCACGGCGCCACGCTCCTGCAGGTGGACGGGAATTTCGACGACTGCCTGGACATCGCCCGCAAGCTTGGTGACGCCTACCCCGTGTTCCTGGTGAACTCGGTCAACCCGGCCCGTATCCAGGGCCAGAAGACCGGTGCCTTCGAAATCGTCGACGTACTCGGCGACGCCCCGGACATCCACATCCTGCCGGTCGGCAACGCGGGTAACATCAGCGCTTACTGGAAGGGCTACAAGGAGTATTCGGCGCCGTTCGAGTCCGCGACCGCTGGAACACTTCCCGCCGTCTCCACCAAGACGCCGGCCATGTGGGGATTCCAAGCAGCAGGTGCGGCGCCGTTCGTGGCAGGCCACCCCATCACCGAGCCGGATACGATCGCCACGGCCATCCGCATCGGCAACCCGGCGTCCTGGGACACGGCCATCGCGGCACGCGATGAATCCGGTGGCTTCATCGACGCCGTGACTGACGAGCAGATCCTTGAGGCCCACCGCTGGCTTTCCGCCAAGGAAGGCGTCTTCGTGGAACCCGGCTCCGCGGCGGGCGTTGCCGGCCTCATCAAGAAGCATGCCGCAGGCGAGGTTCCCGCCGGCAAAACGATCGTCATCACGGTCACCGGACATGGCCTCAAGGACCCGCAATGGGCCCTCCGCACCGAAGACGGCAGCGAGGTCCAGCCGGTCAAGGTACCCAACGACGTCGTGACCGTGGCATCCGAGCTGGGACTGGAAGAAAACTAAGAGTGGAAACCACCCATCCCACCGCGACCGGCCTTAAGCTGGTCGCGGCAGGCCAGCAGCTCACCGTCCGGGTCCCGGGTACCAGCGCCAACCTGGGCCCCGGTTATGACAGCCTCGGTCTCGCATTGTCGATCTACGACACCCTGACCGTCGAGACACTCACCACCGGAGAGCTCGAGTTCGAGCTTTCCGGTGAGGGGGCCGACACCCTCCCTCGCGATGCCAGCCATCTGGTGGTCCGTGCCATCAACACGGCGTTGGAGCGCCTTGGCTTCCGGCACAACGGATTGAAGATCACGGCGGACAACGTTAATCCGCACGGACGTGGACTCGGTTCCTCTGCATCCGCAGTGGTTGCTGCCGTGATTGCGGCGAACGCTTTGGTGCCCGAATCCGCCCAGCGCGACCGCGAGTGGATTCTGCAGCTCACGAGTGAGATGGAAGGCCATCCGGACAACGTCGCACCGGCGATTTTCGGCGGACTGGCCTTGTCATGGCAGGACAGCGAGCAGTACAGCAGCACCCGCGCAGAGGTAGTCCCGTCCGTCATCCCCATCGTCGCTGTACCTGATTACGAACTGTCCACTGAGACGGCCCGAGGTCTGCTCCCGGCATCAATCGGCCATCACGCGGCAGCCATGAATTCAGGACGTGCGGCGCTCCTGATCCATGCGTTGACGGCGGATCCCCGTTTCCTGCTTTCCGGAACCGAGGACTACCTGCACCAGAGCTACCGCGCCGAGGCTATGCGGCCTAGCGCGGCCCTGATTGCGGCACTGCGGGCCGCAGGCCATGCGGCCGTTGTTTCCGGAGCGGGACCCACGGTCCTGGTATTGGCCAACGGCGCCGACGAAGCCGGGGTGATTGCCGAATTGATTGCCACTTTCACCGCGGACAACACTCCGGAGGCTGCTTGGCGTGTGATGACACTGGCAGTGGACGTCGAAGGTGCTAGAGTGGACTTGCACCGGCGGTAGCATCGCGGGCAGTTCCCTGACATTGGATCCCGGCTTAATGCCGTTCCCGTCTTCTACTGTGCCGAAGTCTGCCGGTGTCGTCTCCTTATCGGCCTGTCGCAGGTGCCACAGAAACCTATGTGTCAACCGGACCGTCAGCCCGCGCCCCGCCCGCCGGAGCATCGAAGACGTATCAGTATCCGGCCCTGCTGAAACTAAAACGGCAAGACCGAAATCACGGCTGCAGATCTGAACTGCAGTCCAGAACAAATCATCGCGTCCAGCTCTAGGTCTGGACGCCGTCGAGGGGGAAGGATCCTTCGTGACAGAAACCACTGAGCTGGCTTCAGCTGTGGACACAATATCTTCTGCAGCTGAGTCAACGGCCGCAACCGCCAAGAGCAGCGGCCTTGCAGGCCTCAAGCTCGCGCAGCTCCAGGCTTTGGCCAGTCAGCTGGGCATTTCGGGCGGATCGCGGATGCGCAAGGGGGACTTGGTTTCGGCTATTTCCGCCCACCGTGCCGGTGCAACCACCAGCAAGGCTCCTACAGCGGCCAAAGCCGTAGCGGCAAAGTCCGCACGGTCGGCGGCCCCGGCAGTTGAGGCCTCGGCCGCACCGGCCGTAGAGACCACCGAAGCTCCGGCAGAGGAAGGCACCCGGGCACGTGGGCGTGGCCGAAGCCGTCGCGCCACGAGCGACGGGGTCGTTGCTGCTCCCGCTGCGACGGAAACCGGCGAGGCTCCCGCCGCCCCCGAGACTCCCGCAGTGCCCGTCGCCGAAGCCGGCGAGACTGTCGGCGAACGCCGCCAGCCCCGCACGCGGAACCGTCGTCGTAGCGAGACCGCGGCCGCTCCCGCGGAGGCCGTGGAAGCCACTGAGCAGCCCCAGGCTGAACAGCCCCGCACTGAGGAGCAGGCCGAGCAGCCTCGCACTGAACAGGCTCGCACTGAACAACCCCGTGGTGATCAGCGTCAGGCCGAACAGCGTCAAGCACAGCCCCGCCAGGGCGAGCAGGCGTCGGTCGAGGCAGGCGAACCCGCCCAGCGCGAACGCCGCGACAATACCCGTACACGGCGCGAAGACAACGACGGCGATGACACCGGCAACCGCCGCAACCGTCGCAACCGCCGCGACCGCAACGACCGTCCGGGTCCGCAGGACAACCGTGACAACCGCGACAACCGCGAGGGAAATACCCGCAGCGACCGCTTCCGCGACCGCAACGAACGCCGCCGCGGCCGGGGCCAGGGTCCCGACGTCGACGACGTGGAGGTGACAGAGGACGACGTCCTGCTTCCTGTTGCCGGGATCCTGGATGTATTGGAGAACTACGCGTTCATCCGCACTTCCGGTTACCTTCCCGGTGCCAACGATGTGTATGTGTCCCTCGCCCAGGTCAAGAAGTACAACCTGCGCAAGGGCGACGCCGTCGTCGGCGCAATCCGCGCCCCGCGTGACGGCGAGGATCGTAACCAGCAGTCCGCGCGTCAGAAGTTCAACGCGCTGGTCCGCGTGACCTCGGTCAACGGCAAGACGCCGGAAGAGCTTAAGGACCGTGTCGAATTCGCCAAGCTCGTCCCGCTCTACCCGTCCGAGCGCTTGCGCCTCGAAACGGATCCCAAGAAGATCGGCCCGCGCGTCATCGACCTTGTGGCCCCGATCGGCAAGGGCCAGCGTGGCCTGATTGTCTCCCCGCCCAAGGCGGGAAAGACGCTCATCCTGCAGTCCATCGCCAACGCGATCACCACCAACAACCCTGAGGTCCACCTCATGATGGTGTTGGTTGACGAACGTCCCGAAGAAGTCACCGACATGCAGCGCACGGTCAAGGGTGAGGTCATTGCCTCCACCTTCGACCGTCCGGCCGATGACCACACAACGGTGGCCGAGCTGTCTATCGAACGGGCCAAGCGCCTTGTGGAAATGGGCATGGACGTGGTGGTCCTCCTGGATTCCATGACCCGTCTGGGCCGCGCCTACAACCTGGCAGCACCGGCCTCGGGCCGCATCCTGTCCGGTGGTGTCGACTCCGCCGCGCTCTATCCGCCGAAGCGCTTCTTCGGAGCTGCGCGCAACATCGAAAACGGCGGCTCGCTCACCATCCTGGCAACGGCCCTCGTGGAGACCGGTTCCAAGATGGACGAGGTCATCTTCGAAGAGTTCAAGGGCACGGGCAACATGGAGCTCCGCTTGTCCCGCCAGTTGGCGGACAAGCGCATCTTCCCCGCAGTGGACGTGAACGCTTCGGGTACCCGTCGCGAAGAGAACCTGCTTTCGCCTGAAGAAGTCAAGATCATGTGGAAGCTGCGCCGCGTCCTGTCCGGACTCGAGACCCAGCAGAGCCTTGAACTCCTGACCAACAAGATCCGGGAGACCGGGAGCAACGTCGAATTCCTGATGCAGGTACAGAAGACGACTCTTGGAGCTAAGTCGGATAACGACAAGTAACTGTTTTAGGGGCGGGCGGTGGCTCGTTCGTGCGGTTGGTGCCGCGCGGATGTTCTGCCCCCGCCCCTTCGCGTTGCAACGCGAGGTCAGATACGGCCCATCCAGGCCATCGGCATGGGCCGTAAGTGACCCCGCGTTGCAGTTATTAGACTTGGTTGCAAGTCGAAAGAGGTTGAGAAATGTTTGAGTCCGTACAGGGATTGCTTGATGAGCATGCTGCTATTCAGGCGCAGTTGAGTGATCCTGCCGTTTATGCCGACCAGGCGTTGGCCCGCAAGCTGGGACGGCGTTCTGCGCAGTTGCAGGGCATCGTGGAGGCGTACAACCGTTGGCGCGGACTCATGGACGATCTTGAAGCGGCAAAGGAAATGGCTTCCGAGGACGCCGAATTTGCTGCTGAGGTGGACGAAATCGAGGCGAAGCTTCCGGCAGCGCAGGAGAAATTGCGCCGCTTGCTGATCCCGCGCGATCCTGACGACGCACGTAACGTCATTCTTGAGGTCAAGGGCGGCGAAGGCGGCGACGAAGCTGCGCTCTTTGCCGGGGACCTGCTCCGGATGTACATGCGCTATGCGGAGTCGCGGGGCTGGAAGACCGAGCTCATCTCAGCCACGGAATCTGATCTGGGCGGTTACAAGGACGTCCAGATGGCCGTCAAGGGCAACTCGAACGATCCCGCTGAAGGCGTGTACGCCCGGCTGAAGTTCGAGGGCGGCGTGCACCGTGTTCAGCGTGTTCCTGTCACGGAGTCGCAGGGCCGCATCCACACCTCGGCTGCCGGCGTACTGGTGCTTCCGGAAGTGGATGAGCCCGAAGAGCTCGAGATCAACCAGAACGACCTCAAAATCGACGTCTACCGGTCCTCCGGTCCTGGCGGCCAGTCCGTCAACACCACCGACTCGGCAGTCCGCATTACCCACCTACCGACTGGCATCGTCGTCGCCATGCAGAACGAAAAGTCCCAGCTGCAGAACCGTGAAGCCGGCATGCGGGTCCTCCGTGCCCGCATCCTCGCCCATCAGCAGGAACAGATCGACGCCGAAAACTCTGCCCAGCGCAAGTCGCAGATCCGCACCATGGACCGTTCGGAGCGTATTCGCACCTACAACTTCCCGGAAAACCGGATTGCCGACCACCGTACCGGCTACAAGGCCTATAACCTGGACGCTGTCATGAACGGTGACCTCGAGCCGGTCATCCAATCGGCCATCGAAATGGACGAACAGTCGCGCCTGGACGCCCTGGGCGAGTAACAGCCTGCAAGGATCCCCATGACGCTCTTCCCTGGCCAAAGCCTCGCCGACGCCGTCCGTGAGGCAACCACTATCCTGTCCGACGCCGGAGTCCCTACTCCGCGCGTGGACGCGGAGCTCCTCGCCGAACATCTCCTGGGTGTCGGCTTGGGGCGGCTGCGTGCCATGCTGCTCGGCGATTCCGCAGCCCCCGAAGGCTACGCTGACTTGGTGGCCGAGCGCGCACAGCGCGTTCCACTGCAGCACATTACCGGCGTCGCGCACTTCCGCTACCTCACGCTCGCCGTGGGGCCGGGCGTGTTCATTCCGAGGCCCGAAACCGAGTCGGTGGTCCAGCTGGTCATTGACCACCTCCAGGGAATCCCACACCCGAAAGTTGTCGATCTTGGCACCGGTTCCGGTGCGATTGCCGGCTCGATTGCCCAAGAGGTGCCCGGAGCCGAGGTCCACGCCGTGGAGTTCAGCACGTTTGCCCACGCCTGGGCCACGAAGAATTTGAAGCCCCTTGGCGTGAAGCTCGTGCAAGGCGACCTCCGAAATGCCTTGCCCGAGCACGACGGAACCTTTGACGTCGTCGTTTCCAACCCGCCCTACATTCCCGCCGCGGCGATTCCGAACGAACCTGAAGTGGCACTGCACGATCCGCCCGAGGCTCTCTACGGCGGGGGAGCGGACGGAATGGAGCTCCCGACGGCGGCTGTCGCCTCGGCTGCGCGGCTCCTCAAAGGCGGCGGCTTCTTCGTGATGGAGCACGCCGAGGTGCAGGCAAGGTGGATTTCCGAACATCTCAAGGCCGCCGGCTGCTGGACGAAAGTCACCACCCATATCGATCTCAACGGCAAGGAACGTGCCACGAGCGCAGTGTTGGCAATTGCTGCCTCCGGGAAATGAAAGAATAGCGCTGTGACCACAAGCTACAACTGCACGTCAGAGGAACAACGCGCCGAAGGCCTGGAACACGCGCAGCGCGCCATCAACGAGAAAAAGTGCATCGTGATGCCGACGGACACCGTCTACGGCATTGCGGCCGATGCGTTCTCACCCCAGGCCGTGACCATGCTGCTTGTTTCCAAGGGCCGCGGCCGCCACATGCCGCCCCCGGTATTGATCCCACGCCCCAATGCATTGGACGGGCTGGCAAGCGATGTGCCGGAGGATGCCCGTAAACTGGCTGAGGCCTTCTGGCCAGGCGGGCTGACGCTGATCTTCCACGCCCAGCCATCCTTGGACTGGGACCTGGGGGAGACGCGCGGAACCGTGGCCTTGCGCATGCCCGACGACGAAATTGCGCTTGAACTACTCAACCGCACCGGCCCGCTGGCAGTGTCCTCGGCGAATCGCACCGGCCAACCGGCGGCGCAGACGGCATCCGAGGCGAGGACCCAGCTTGCTGAATCGGTCGAGGTGTACCTTGAGGGCGGGTTCCGGCCGGTCGTGGGAACGGAGTCCGTAGCATCCACGATTGTTGACGCCACCGCCGTGCCATTCCGGGTGGTCCGCGACGGCGCAATTTCCCTCGAGCGCCTCCGTGAGGTGGTTCCGGGCGTGTTGGGCTTGGGCGAAGAGGGGCCGGAAGCGGCGGGTGAAGCGGAAGCCGCGCCGGAAACGTCCACCGAACCAGTGCCCGAAGCGGTAGCGGAAAACCACGCTGAGGGCCCGGTTTCCGGTGAAGCAGCTGTTTCGGGGGAGACCAGGTCCGAATGAGCCTGGTCCGGGATCGTGTTCCCCTTTTGGACGTAGACGTCACTGCCTTGTGCGCCGACGAGCTGATCCAGGCCATGAGCGGGTTCGTTTCAGACGGCACCACCAGAGTGGTTCTTGGACACAATCTGCATAGCGTCACGCTGTTTCATTCGAGTCCGGATTTCCGGCTTCTTTATGAACGCAGTGACGTGGTGCTCCTGGACGGTGCGCCCGTCGCCATGCTCTGGGGGCTTTGCCGTCGGGGAAACTCACGCAGCGACGACCAGGGGTTGATGGAATACCGCTTGGGATCCACGGACTGGGTGCCCGCGCTCGGCGGTGTCGAAGGACTACGCAGGATTGCGGTCGTCGGGGCGGGTCCCGAGGCCAACGCCAAGACGGTCGAGCGTCTCCGCGGAATCGTCCCCGATGCCGAGGTCGCCGGCCGGCCCGGCGATAATTGGGACAATGACAGCGAAGAGTCCGTCGTTGCGTGGCTGGCGGAATTCCAGCCCCAGCTGGTTCTTCTTGGCTTGGGAATGCCGCTGCAGGAATCCGTCCTACACCGCCGCCTCGAGGAACTTCCGCCTGCCGTCTACTGCACGGTGGGCGGGGCGATTGAACAGTTGGCGGGCCTACAGAAACTCGCTCCCCGCTGGCTTGGTCGCCTCGGCCTCGAATGGGCTTGGCGACTCATCTTGCACCCGGGACGTGTCGCTTACCGGGTCTTCGGTGAACCGTGGATTCTGCTCGGCCTGCTGGTCCGCCGTCGGCTCTCGGGCAACAACACCACGGTGGATCGCAGTCCGGCCGAACACGAGCGCTAGAACTTCTGGTCCTCCAGCGGCCCGAAGCCTTTGTTCCGCAGACCCGCCGAGAATGCCCGGAACCACTCTGCGAGCCCCCGGAAGTCACCACGGGGGAGGAAATAGCCCAAGTAGCCCCCGACGTCGGCCACCATGGACTTTCCGCGGCGGTAGCGGCGGATCAAATAGCCGCGGTTGCGGTAGTAGAAGTAGCGCTTGAACGCTGAATCCGGAACGATCACGTGCCAGCGCGCGCCGAAGACATGCTTCGTCTCTGAAAAGGCATGGGGATGGGTGATCCAAGCGGTCGCGACCGTGCCGAAGCGTATCCCGGCTTTCCGGAGGCGGATCATGAAGTCCACTTCATCGCCCCGGATGAACAGCCGGATATCCGGCACCCCCACTTTGAAGAAAACGCTGGAGCGGATGAGCGCCCCGTTGAAGAAGTGCCCGACGTCGGGCAGGAACCCCGCCTTCTCGACCTCGGCGCGGTCGTGGGTCACCTTGCCGTCTATCCGAAAGAAGAAAGATAGTTTGTCCGGGTAGCCGGGGGCCACCACGAGGGGGACCACGGCATCGAGTCCTCGGGCTTCCGCTTCGCGAACCAGGGTCTCGAGACAGTCGGGGTCGCCGGGTTCGGCATCATCGTCCATGATCCAGACCCATTCAGCGCCGCTGGCTACCGCCTTGAGGATCGCAAGGGCGAAGCCGCCCGCCCCGCCCAGATTCGCCTCGGAGCGGACATAGTCCACTTTCGGATGAGCCGCTGCAACCTCCCGCGCAGGGGTGGTACCGCTGTCCACCAGACAGATGGTATCCACCGGTATGGACTGCTTGTCGACGGCGTCGAGCAGGACTTTAAGCTCTCCGGGGCGGTCAAAGGTCACGGCCGCAACGGCAACGGAGAGAGTCATGTAGGTTTCCTTCCGGGCAGCAGCGGGAGGGTCCTCCCGGCTCGCCCTAGGGGCGCGTGAAACGGAGCAAAGCCGCTGTTGCCGCTAGTATCTTGACAGAGTCCAACTGTAGTACAGCAATATTCGGCGGTGCGCAGCGGTGTTGCGGGTGTTGTGCCGGCAGCTAGTCGCCGGGGACAAAATCCACCACCACCGCCAACAGGAGCCGCCCACGTGATCATGTATTCGCTCATGATGCTCACGGCTGCCGTCGTGTCCTATCTCGCTACGTGGGTAGCTCGCCGGATGGGGAATAAGCTTCGGCTTTTTGCACCCATCCGCAGCCGCGATATGCACTCAGTGCCCATCTCACGGCTCGGCGGATTGGGCCTCTTCGCAGGCTTTGCCGTAGCCCTCGTGGTGGCGAGCAATTCGTTTTTCGTGAAGGACATCTTCCATGGGAACGGCGCGCCGTGGGGAATACTGGCCGGAGCGCTGGTGATCGTCGCGGTTGGCGTTGCCGACGATGTGATGGATATCCGGTGGTGGGTCAAGCTGATTGGCCAATGCACGGCCGGCACGATCGTCGCAGTTTGGGGCGTGCAGATGTCCGTGATTCCGTTTGTTCCGGAGCCCATTCGGATTGAAGGTGAGCCGCTGCGGATTATCCTGACCGCACTCCTTATCGTGACCACCATGAATGCCGTCAATTTCATCGATGGCCTCGACGGCCTGGCGGCGGGCGTTGCAGCTATTGGCGGGGTTGCGTTCTTCCTTACCGCATATTGGGTCCACCGCAATGCAACACTTACGGACAGATCGGATCTGGCGGCGCTCCTGATGGCGATCATCGTGGGGTGCTGCATTGGATTCCTGCCCCACAATTGGTTCCCGGCCAAGATTTTCATGGGTGACTCCGGGGCGATGCTCTTGGGACTCGTGATGGCCTCGGCCGGTGTGGTCTCTACCGGCCAGATCAGTTCCGGACTCTATGACCGTGCCAACGGCATTCCGACGATCGTCCCCATCCTGTTGCCGTTCGCGATTCTCTCGCTGCCGTTGCTGGACCTAGGCCTGGCGGTTTTGCGACGGACAGCCCGCGGACAATCGCCCTGGTCTGCCGACCGGGGACATTTACACCACAAGCTCATTGAGCTTGGCCACACACACCGCACGGCGGTGCTCATGATGTACGTGTGGACCTGCATTTTGGCCTTCGGAGGGCTGGCCTTTGCCATCTTCCCATGGCAGATGGTCCTCACAGTGGACATCGTGGCCGCGCTGATCATGGCTGGAGTGACAGCATGGCCATACTTTGCCCGAAAAGGGCGCGCTGCACGGTAGACGCTGTGTGACAAGGGCGTTATCATCACAGTTCTATCTCATGTAGAATTCTAGGGCGGACAGTCACTCGCCCGCGCACCCACCCTTTTTGAGACTTTGGCATTTTTGCCACGACGATTGGTATCCCCATGACTTCCAACGCCGGCGGACAACAGTCCGACTCGAGCGGCGTTGTTGCCTCCCGCTCCGCCTCTTCGCTGTGGCTACGGCTGCTCTTCCTCAGTTCAATAGCGGCCGTGCTGGCCCTCGTGGTGACTTCCGTCGTCGCGGCGGCAATGAATGGCGGCCAAGGGGTTCTTTCCGTCGCTTTCGGCGGCGTGCTGGTGATGGTGTTCTTTGCCATCAGCCTGCTGATCGGCCATTTCGTCGGTCGGGACAACCCTTCAGGAGCGGTCGGCCTCTTTGTGGCCAGCTACTTTGTCAAGGTTGTCGGGTTCGCCGTCGTGCTGTTTGTCCTCGGAGCACCCTCGTGGCTGCACGGTCGCTGGTTCGTGATTGGCGCCGTCGTCGCCGTCGTCTTTTGGCAAGCGGCCGAAATCTACGGCTTCAGCAAGGCCCGGCTGCAGATCTACAACGACCCTGAAGTACGCAAAGGGGGTAACGATGTTCACCCGTAAGAACAAAGGACGCGTCGCTACGCCCCACGCCGAAAAGCCCGGCGATTCCACTGAGTCCACGAGCGACGGAAGTGACGGCGGATACAACGCCGGCATAGCCGTCTTCAGCTACATTATTGGCGGGATCATAGTCTGGAGTTTGATAGGCTGGGGTCTGGATAATCTGTGGGGGACTCGCTGGATTGTGCTCCTTGGCGCTCTGCTCGGAGCCGCAGGAGGGTTCTATCTTTCCCATATGCATGGACTCACCAGTCAGCGGTTTTCTTCAGGTGAGAGCAAAGCAGACAACGGTCCGCCCCAGGACGGGGACAGAAATGCCAAATAATTCCACACGGGAAAAGGCTGCAAGAAACGCGGCCGGACCCTCACCAACGCCCAATGATGGACACTGCAGAGAGGAAACGCGTTGATCGCGCTTGCGCTCCCGGCCCAGGATTCAGGGACCTTCACCCCTCCCGGAATCGACCAAATGCACCTGCCGGCTATTCTGCCGTGGGGTGCGAGCGATGGCTTCTCCAAGCAAATGCTGCTGGTGATCCTGTCGGTCGTCCTTATCGCTACATTCTTCATCCTTGCTGCACGCAAGCAGCAGCTGGTTCCCGGCAAGCTGCAGTTCGCAGGCGAGATGGCCTACGGCTTCGTCCGCAACAGCATCGCCAAGGATATCATCGGCGGCCGTGACTTCATGAAGTTCGTGCCGCTCCTGTTCTCCCTGTTCTTCTTCATCTTGGTGAACAACATTTACGGCGCCATTCCCGTGATCCAGCTCCCGAGCTTCTCGCACGTCGGCGGGGCCTACGTACTGGCCGCTGTCGTGTATGTCACCTGGATTGGCATCGGTATCAAGAAGAACGGCCTGAAGTACTTCAAGCTGGCTACTGTTCCTTCCGGTGTCCCGTGGTACATCCTGCCGATCGTCGTGCCGATCGAAATCATCTCCAACTTCATGGTCCGGCCGGTCACCCACAGCCTTCGTCTCTTCGCCACCATGATGGCAGGTCACCTTATTGTAATGATCGCCGGCTCGGGCATTGAGTTCCTCGTCATGCAGGAGAACGTCCTTCTCAAGGGTGCATCCGTTCTGGTGCTCGCTGGTTCCATCGCCATGTACATGCTGGAAGCCCTGATCATGGTGCTCCAGGCATACGTCTTCACCCTTCTGACTGCGATTTACATCGAAGGCGCACTCCACGCCGACAGCCACTAGGCACAACCCCTCAATCTTCCCCCTCGGGGGTTGAAGCAAACCAAACAACCTGCCGCGACTGCGGCATCTTGAAAGGAAAACAATGAACGGCGATATCAACGGCTCCCTTAACCTCATTGGCTACGGTCTCTCCGCTATCGGCGGTGGTATCGGTGTGGGTCTCGTATTTGCTGCTTACATCAACGGTGTTGCACGTCAGCCGGAGGCCCAGCGCGTGCTCCAGCCGATCGCGTTCCTTGGTCTGGCTCTGACGGAAGCCCTCGCCATCCTCGGCCTGGTCTTCGCTTTCGTTCTCAAGTAAACCGCTAAGAACCAAGCGAACATTCAGAACCGAGTAGATAAGGACGGGTGAAATATGAATCAGCAGATCATCTCAGCCGCCGCTCAAGGCGCCGCGGAATCGGCTAATCCGCTCGTTCCCAACCCCTGGGAAATGGGCGTCGTCCTCGCTGGCTTTGCGGTCCTCTTTTACATCGTGGTCAAGTTTGTTGTCCCGATGTTCGAGAAGACTTTCGCCGAGCGTGCGGAGGCGATTGAGGGCGGAATTGCCAAGGCTGAAAAGGCTCAGGCTGAAGCTTCTGCAGCTCTTGAAGAGTACAAGCAGCAGCTCCAGGACGCCCGCGCCGAGGCTAACCGCATCCGCGAAGAAGCTCGTGCCGAAGGTGCCCAGATCCTCGCGGAGCTGAAGACCAAGGCAGCAGCGGAGTCGGCACGCATCACCGAGCAGGCGCACGCCCAGATCGAATCGGAGCGTCAGGCGGCTGTTGTCTCCCTGCGTTCCGAGGTGGGTACTTTGGCCACGACTTTGGCTGAGCGCATCGTTGGCGAATCGCTCAGCGATGACGATCGTGCCGCCCGCGTGGTGGACCGTTTCCTGGCAGATCTGGAGACCCAGAGCGCAGGTGCAGCTAAGTAATGGCAGGTGTATCGAGCGAATCGCTGACCAAAGCGCTGGAACAGTTGGAAGCCACGCTTCCCACGGCCTCGCTGCAGTTGGCTAAGGATCTCTTCGGAATCCTGGGAACGGTGGACAGCTCGGCTGGCTTGCGCCGCGCCCTGACTGACCCCTCTCGCAGCGGAGAAGAAAAGTCGGCGCTGGTCAAGCAGCTGGTTGGCGGGAAAGTCTCCGCTGATGCTGCGGAAATCGTGAGTGGATTGGCCAGCTCACGCTGGGCATCCGCACGCGATATCGGCGATGCACTCGAGACTCTTGCCGCCACGGTGGTTATCGCCGTGGCTGAAAACAAGTCGGCCGTTTCTGCCTCCGGAATCACGGGGCTGGAAGAGCTGGAAAACGATCTGTTTGCTTTCAACCAGGCCGTTGCTTCCAGCCACGAGGTACAACGTGCTCTGGGAGAGTCGCAGGCAAGCGCCGCGGCCAAGACCATCCTGGCGGGGAGGCTGGTTCCTGGCGCAAGCCCGGAATCCCAACTTCTCATTGGCCAGGCTGTGTCGCAGCCGCGCGGCATCAAGCCGAGCAAGCTCATCGACAACTTCGCCAAGCTTGCGGCCAAGCGCCAGCAGCGCTGGATCGCAACTGTCCGTGTCACCCGTCCGTTGACGGATGCGCAGACCAGCCGTCTGCAGGCCGGGCTTGACGCCCTCTACGGCCGCGAGCTGAAGGTCAACATTAGCGTTGATCCGACGTTGATCGGTGGAATCCGGGTCCAGGTGGGGGACGAAGTGCTTGACGCTTCGGTTATCGCCCGGCTGTCCGAACTCCGCCGGCAACTCGCTGGCTAGCCAGACAAGCACAACTTAACTGATACAAAAACCGGTCATCGTGAGCAACGATGATCACGAAACAGGAGAGCAGGGACTGCAGATGGCCGAATTGACCATCAACGCCGACGACGTCCGTAATGCGTTGAACGAGTTCGCGGCGTCCTACGAACCCGGAAACGCAGAGCGCGTAGAGGTCGGCCGTGTGACCGCCGCAAGTGACGGCATCGCCCGTGTTGAGGGTCTTCCCTCGGTCATGGCGAACGAGCTGCTTCGCTTCGAGGACGGCACCCTGGGCTTGGCCCAGAACCTCGACGTCCGCGAAATCGGCGTCATCATCCTCGGTGACTTCACGGGTATCGAAGAAGGTCAGGAAGTCCACCGCACCGGTGAAATCCTGTCCGTCCCGGTAGGCGACGCCTTCCTGGGCCGCGTGGTTGACCCGCTGGGCCAGCCGATCGACGACCTCGGCGAGATCAAGGCCGAGACCACCCGTGCACTGGAACTTCAGGCTCCGGGCGTGACTCAGCGCAAGTCGGTTCACGAACCCATGCAGACCGGTCTCAAGGCTATCGACGCCATGATTCCGATCGGCCGTGGCCAGCGTCAGCTGATCATTGGTGACCGCCAGACCGGCAAGACCGCCATCGCCGTCGACACCATCATCAACCAGAAGGCCAACTGGGCTTCTGGTGATGTGACCAAACAGGTCCGATGCGTGTACGTCGGTGTCGGCCAGAAGGCTTCCACCATCGCCGCTGTCCGGCAGACCCTGGAAGACCATGGCGCGCTGGAATACACCACGATTGTGGCTTCCCCGGCATCCGACCCGGCCGGCTTCAAGTACTTGGCTCCTTACGCGGGCTCGGCCATCGGCCAGCACTGGATGTACGGCGGCAAGCACGTACTGGTTATCTTCGATGACCTGTCGAAGCAAGCTGAAGCCTACCGCGCAGTATCCTTGCTGCTTCGCCGCCCGCCGGGACGCGAAGCGTACCCGGGTGACGTCTTCTACTTGCACTCCCGCCTGCTGGAGCGTTGCGCCAAGCTCTCCGACGAGCTGGGCGCAGGCTCGATGACCGGTCTTCCGATCGTTGAAACCAAGGCCAACGACGTCTCGGCCTACATCCCGACCAACGTGATCTCCATCACCGATGGCCAGATCTTCCTGCAGTCGGACCTCTTCAACGCCAACCAGCGCCCCGCTGTTGACGTTGGTGTGTCCGTGTCCCGCGTTGGTGGCGCGGCTCAGGTCAAGTCCATGAAGAAGGTGTCCGGTACCTTGAAGCTGGACTTGGCGCAGTACCGCGACATGCAGGCGTTCGCGATGTTCGCATCCGACCTTGATGCCGCTTCGCGCCAACAGTTGACCCGTGGCGCCCGCCTGATGGAACTGCTCAAGCAGGGGCAGTACTCGCCGTTCCCGGTCGAGGACCAGGTTGTGTCCATCTGGGCCGGCACCAAGGGCTACTTGGACGATGTCCCGGTTGAGGACGTCAGCCGTTTCGAGTCCGAGTTCCTGGAGCACCTCAAGCACAAGTCTTCTATCCTGACCACGCTGGCGCAGACCAACGTCCTGGACGACGACACCGCTGAAGCGCTGAAGTCCTCGATCATCGACTTCAAGAAGGGCTTTTTCGGAGAAGGCGATAACCGTTTGGTTGGTGCCGGCCACGAAGAGCACCAAGCGATTTCCGGCGGCGAAGTCGACCAGGAAAAGATCGTCAAGCAGAAGCGCTAGAGCATTGGTTCCCGGGCCTGCGGAATACGCAGGTCCGGGACCTTCGCCAAAGCCTTAGCCGCTGATCCATCGGGATCTTAGGAAAGGAAATGTATGGGAGCCCAGATCCGGGTCTACCGCCAGAAGATCAGCTCGACGACGTCGATGCGCAAGATCTTCAAGGCGATGGAACTGATCGCTACCTCGCGCATCGGTAAGGCCCGCGCCCGCGTTGCAGCTTCGACGCCCTACGCAAACGCGATTACCCGTGCTGTTTCTGCTGTCGCAAGCCAGAGCGAAATCGATCACCCGCTAGTCACCGAGCCAGAGCAGATCCGCCGTGCCGCCGTCCTGGTTATCACCTCGGACCGCGGTCTGGCTGGTTCTTACTCGGCGAGCGTGCTCAAGAAGGCCGAAGGACTCAATGAGCTTCTCCGCGCTGAGGGCAAGGAAGTCAAGACCTACCTGGTAGGCCGCAAGGCCCAGGCATACTTCGACTTCCGCAGCCGTTCCTACTCACGCGTGTGGACCGGCGGGACCGATTCTCCGGAATTCAAGACTGCCAGGGAAATCGGCGCTGCTCTTCTCGAAGAGTTCGCCAACGACTTCGCTGAGGGTGGCGTGGACGAGATCCACGTCGTTTACACCCGCTTCAAGTCGATGGTGACGCAGGAGCCCACGGTTATTCGTCTGCTTCCGCTCGAAGTTGAAGAGCAGGCCGTCAGTGAGTCCGAACTTCTGCCGCTTTACGAGTTCGAACCGGAATCGGAGCAGGTGCTCGACGCACTGTTGCCGCGTTACATCGAGTCCCGCATCTTCGCAGCTATGTTGCAAGCAGCAGCTTCCGAGCTCGCCGCCCGCCAGCGTGCCATGAAGTCAGCAGGCGACAACGCGACCGACCTGATCAAGAAGTACACGCGTCTGCGCAACACGGCCCGACAGGCTGAGATTACGCAGGAGCTTTCCGAAATCGTGGCCGGCGCCGACGCCCTGAACGCGTAGTTGCCGGTGCATGGTTCGGCGCAAGCTACCCCTGCACCAAACAGATAAACTTAACCCCACGCCATCTACTGAGTGAAGTGAGAGAGATGACTGCCACCGCTACCGAGCACGTAGCCGCAACGGCCGGCGCCACCGGCCGTATTGCCCGCGTCATCGGCCCGGTTGTCGACGTCGAATTCCCGGCTGACGCAATCCCGTCGATCTATAATGCACTCACCACCGAGGTAACCCTCAACGGTGAGACCAAGACCATCACGTTCGAGACCTCCCAGCACTTGGGTGACAACCTCGTCCGCGCCATCTCCCTGCAGGCCACCGACGGACTCGTCCGCGGAACTTCCGTGCGGGACTCCGGCGCCCCGATCTCCGTGCCTGTCGGCGACGGCGTCAAGGGCCACATCTTCAACGTTCTCGGCAAGCCGCTGGATGTTGACGAATCCGAGATCAAAGCTGACGCCTACTGGCCGATCCACCGGAAGGCTCCGGCTTTCGCCTCCCTCGAGGGCTCCACGGAGATGCTTGAGACCGGTATCAAGGTCATCGACCTTCTCACCCCGTATATCAAGGGTGGAAAGATCGGTCTGTTCGGTGGCGCCGGCGTCGGCAAGACTGTTCTGATCCAGGAAATGATCACCCGTGTTGCCCGCAACTTCGGTGGTACCTCGGTGTTCGCCGGTGTTGGCGAGCGTACCCGTGAAGGCAACGACCTCTGGGTTGAAATGGAAGAGGCAGGCGTTCTCAAGGACACCGCCCTCGTATTCGGCCAGATGGATGAACCGCCGGGAACGCGTCTGCGCGTGGCATTGTCTGCTCTCACCATGGCGGAGTACTTCCGCGATGTTCAGAACCAGGACGTGCTGCTTTTCATCGACAACATCTTCCGCTTCACCCAGGCTGGTTCTGAGGTCTCGACGCTGCTCGGCCGCATGCCGTCCGCTGTCGGTTACCAGCCGAACCTCGCCGACGAGATGGGCCTCCTGCAGGAACGCATCACCTCGACCAAGGGCCACTCGATCACGTCGATGCAGGCCATCTACGTGCCCGCTGATGACTACACCGACCCGGCTCCGGCAACGACCTTCGCGCACCTCGACGCGACCACGGAACTTTCCCGTGAAATCGCCTCCCGTGGTTTGTACCCGGCCGTTGACCCGCTGACGTCGACTTCCCGCATCCTGGACCCGCAGTACATCGGTAAGGACCACTACAACACGGCTGTCCGTGTAAAGCAGATCCTGCAGAAAAACAAGGAACTCCAGGACATCATCGCCATCCTCGGCGTTGACGAACTGTCCGAAGAAGACAAGATTGTCGTCTCGCGTGCACGACGCATCCAGCAGTTCCTGTCCCAGAACACCTACACCGCCAAGCAGTTCACCGGCGTCGAGGGCTCCACCGTGTCCATCAAGGACACCGTGGAAGGCTTCACGGCGATCTGCGATGGCGAGCTGGACCACATCGCAGAGCAGGCGTTCTTCAACGTCGGTGGCCTGGATGACGTCGAGCGCCAGTGGGCCAAGATCCAGGAACAGACCAAGTAGCATGGCTGAGCTCGAGGTTGAGATTGTCGCAGCGGACCACTTTGTGTGGTCCGGTGCGGCCAAGATGGTCAAGGCCCGCACCAGTGATGGTGAGATCGGGATCCTGCCAGGCCACTCGCCGCTCCTCGCCATTCTGGCTGAGGGCGAGCTGGCCATCGAGCCGGTATCCGGAGACCGCCTTTCGGTAGCTGTGGACGGTGGGTTCTTCTCCGTCGACAACAACCGCGTGGTGATCGTCGCTGACAACGCCCAGTTGGGCGATTCAGCTACTGCGGGGATCCGATAGCAAGACCTTGATGGACGAATCTGCCCTTCCGTTCATCGCCTTGGCAACTGCGTTTACGTTGCTGATCTTTACACTGTGCCTCGTCGGGGTGCGCCGCTTCAATTTGCGGCGTGCCCTGGGCACGGTTGACGCCTCCATTTGTACGGCTGGAAACAGTTGGCGAATGGGGGTTTGTCGTTATCAGGACTCGGAGCTCGAGTGGTTCCGCCTGCTCTCCCTCAGCTTCCGTCCGAAGCACAGCTTCCGCCGCAGTTCCTTGGAGCTTTTGGGGCGCCGGAAGCCCACGGAAGAAGAGCGAACGAAGCTTCAGCCCGACGTCGTCGTCGTGGAACTCCGGCATGAAGGCCAGTCGTTCATGCTGGCGATGAGATTTGACGCTTATGCGGGGTTGTCTTCCTGGCTGGAAGCAGGCCCTGTCGTGGGCGTCGGGACCTGGCGCTGAGGAGAGTGGACTTCCTTGATGCCATAAGCCTTGTCGATGGTCCATTCTTTTGGACCATCCTTGGTGCCGGAATCTTGGGCGCTGCATTCCTCCTCTTTCGGCGAAGCTGGCGCTGGATACTTTCCATTGTTGTTTCGCTTGTCGTGGCAACAGGAGTTATCGCAGTCATTCATTGGCTGCTCGTCAACGTTCTTACCGTGTTCCCGGAGGATCTACCCATTGATGTCCTCGCGTGGTCGGTGGTTGCCTGCTCAGCGCTGATGCTCTTTCTATTCCGGTTCGGTGCTTCTTCGTGGCGTGGAAGGAGTGTCGCCGCAGTCTCGTTCGTCGCGGTCTTGTCCCTCGCAGCGCTTCAGATCAACGGCTATTTTGGTCTCAACCACACAGCCTCGGATCTTCTGGGCCACAAAGTAGCGCGGATCCCGGAGCTTCGTGTCGGCTCCAATGAGGGTGTTCCCGAGACCCCGCCCGTGTCTGCACATGGTCGCGGAGAAGTCTGGAAGGCATCAATTCCAGGCACCGAATCCGGTTTTAAGGCACGGGAGGCTTTCATCTATTTACCGGCAGCCTACCGAACATCCGTCCGCAGCCAACTACCCGTCCTGGTCTTGTTTGCCGGCCAGCCTGGACGTCCCGCCGATTGGCTGGTCGGAGGGCGGCTTGAGGCCAGCATGAATACCTTCGCCGCCCGGAACGGAGGCGTGGCGCCGGTTGTGGTGGTGGTCGATCCCAATGGTTCCGACACCGCGAACACCATGTGCATGGATAGCCGGATAGCACGTGCAGACACTTATCTCTCGATGGATGTTCCGCGTTGGATCAACTCGACGCTCAAAGCGTCTGCCGACCCCGGCAAGTGGGCAGTCGGCGGGTTCTCCTTCGGGGGAACCTGCGCCTTGCAGATGGCTACTCTGCATCCTGAAATCTATCCATCCTTTATCGCTCTCTCGGGTGAGCGCGAGCCTTCGCTTGGTCCGGACCGCCAGCGGACCGTCCAGATCGCATTTGGCAGCGACTCCGCGGCCTTCGACGCACTGACTCCGCTGACGCTGATGGGGAAGCGGAGCTACCGCGGCCAGGCTGGCTTCATTGCCGTGGGGTCTGCTGACGACGCGTTCACCCGCTTTGCCACCGAGCTTGCCGTGGCAGCCCGCGGTTCGGGCTTTGATGTCAGGCAGGCTTCGGTCGCGGGCGTCGGTCATTCCTGGGCTGTGGCCGTGCAGGAGCTTCCCGCTGCAATGGAGTTTCTCGCTCCGAGGTGGGGACTCGCGAAATGAGCACCCAAGAAGCCCCGGTGGCCCACAGCCCGGCGGCGGGTCCAGAGGACATCGGGCCAGGGCGGAAGATGGTGGCAGCGCTTGCCCGGACCTTGGTTCGAAAAGTAACCACCCATATTGGTGCGATCCCCTTCACGGTGATAGTACTCGCGCTGTACCTTCTCGCTCCCGCGATTTTCGACGGCGATACCGGATTCACACCCGAGGTGTTGAGGCACCTCACGAGCGTCAGCGGTGGCGGATTGAGATCGGGGGATTGGTGGTCTATCTGGACTTCGATGTTCTTTGCCAACAACCCTTTCGACTACGTGACGAGCTCGTTGATGCTTGTTGTGCTACTGGGCTCCTTAGAGCGCAAGCTCGGATGGTTCCGCACGGCAGCAGGCTTCCTTGGCGGCCAATTCGCCGCGGTCACCGTTTTTCTGTTGGTGGTTCAGCTCGCTGCCTACGCTGACGACGGTTGGTTGGGACGGATGATGGACGCCAGGACTTCGGGACTCATTCCGGCAACCCTCTTCGTCTCGATGGCGGCCAGCGGCCTCCTGCCGACTCTTTGGCGTCGGCGCTTGAGGGCGACGGTTGTATCTTTGGTGCTCCTCCTGGTTCTCTACGTCGGAGATCCTTCTGCTGTCATGGCCCTGACAGGTGCGCTGCTGGGCTTGGGGGCCGGGCTGTGCTTCCAACTCGACCAGCGGATTCAACCAAGCCACCGTGCCACGAGACGTGAGACGCGAAACTTGTTGTCACTCATGGTGGCGATTTTCGGCGTCGGGCCCTTGGTCGCTGGCGCTTTCCGGAGCCCGGCGGGGCCGTTGGCCTTGCTCCGAGAGATGGTCTTGAATCCAGTTCCGACACTTAACCAGCTGCAGGCGAACTGTGGCGGGACCGTGGATATCAGTTGCTTGCAACTTGGACGGCAGGGCTATCCCGGGCCAGCCGGCGTAGCCCTCGCCGTCGTACCCGCGTTGCTTCTCGTGATTTGTGCGATGGGCATGCGCCAAGGACGCCGCTTGGCCCTGAAGATCGCCATCGGCGTGCAACTCGGCGTCGTGGCATTGTCGTTCGCCTATCTGGTTTTGTTTGCCAGCATTCCGCACTTTCCAGGACGCGGCCGCACCGTTGTCCTTGGCTCCGCGGTGTTCCATATCCTGACCCTCGCGCTGATCCCCTTGGTCCTGGCCATTCTGCTTTTCCTGTTCAGGGGCAACTTTGTGGTGGAGTCGAGGGAACCGCTTCGTAGGAAGATGTCGTGGTTGGTTGGCGGAACATGGCTGGTATTGGCGAGCGCGTACACCGGGGCGTGGCTCGGCACGGGCGGTATGGCGCACGACGGCGGCATCCTGGGACTCATTGCCGAACTCGCCCGGCAATATCTTCCCTTGCCGATCCCCACGGCTTTCGGGCGGGTGTTCGCGGACCGCAGCGCAGCTGAATCAATATTGTTCGCATGGTCGGGGATCCTCTTCTGGCTGGTGGCCCTTGCCGCGGTGTGGACGCTGCTTCTCAAACGGCAACACCGTCCTGGGGGAGACGATCCGGCCCGGTTGGCGGCCAGGGAATTGCTCAGGCGAGGCGGCGAGTCCCTGTCCTGGATGGCGTTATGGGAGCCGAACAAGTTCTGGTTCACCCCCGGAATGGACGCCGGCATTGCCTATCAACAGCACGGCAACGTCGCGCTGACCCTCGCGGGTCCGTTTGGCGATCCGGAACAAGTCCAGACCGCGACCGAGGGGTTTCTTGACTACTGCGCGCACCACGCGTTGGTGCCGTGCCTCTACTCCTGCACCGAGGAATTGTGGCCGATGCTGCAGTCCACGGGATTTCGGCGCATCGCCGTGGCCCAGGAAACCCGGCTCTCCATCCGCGACCTCGAATTCACGGGCAAGGCGTGGCAAAACGTCCGCACCGCAAAGAACCGGGCGCTCAAGGCCGGCGTTGAAGCCCGGTGGGGGCGCTACTCGGAATTCTCGCAACACATACGTTCCCAACTCGGGGAGGTGTCCGAAGAATGGGCTGCCAGGAAGAAAGTGCCTGAAATGGGCTTTACCCTGGGTTCCTTGGACGAGCTGATGGACGACGAAGTGCTGTGTTGCGTAGCCGTTGACGCCAAAGGGTTTGTCTACGGGGTTACCAGTTGGCTGCCCGTTTTCCGGGCGGGCCGGGTGACCAGCTGGACATTGGACTTCATGCGCCGGCGCGGCGATGCCTTTCCGGGCCTCATGGAATTCATGATTGCATCGGCGGTGCAGGAGTTGCGCCAGGGCGTGGAAGTCATTTCCTTGTCGGGCTCACCTTTGGCGGGGGACACGGCGGAATTCTCCGGCGGGGAAGCCGATATGGAGGGCATTCTCGATCTCGTGGGCAGGACTTTGGAACCTGTTTACGGATTCCGCTCGCTGGCGCGCTTCAAATCGAGGTTCCAGCCGGAGTACAGGACCTTGTATATGTACTACCAAGACAGCTTGGCGATTCCGGCGATCGGCGCGGCACTCAGCAGGGCATATTTGCCAGGACTGTCCGTTCGGCAAACTGCCAGGCTTCTCCGCACGCTCGTCGCCTGAGCCACCCAACTAGCTCGCATTTGTTGTCGTTTTGACGCCCCATAACGACCTCAAATGCGAGTTAGTTGGGAATGGAAAAGGGGTCCCGCATCGAGTGCGGAACCCCTTCATTGAATCCCGGAAGCAGAATTCAAGCAGTCAAACTAGACAGCAGTGACGCCGGTGGCCTGCGGGCCCTTGGCGCCCTGACCGATCTCGAACTGAACGCGCTGGTTCTCGTCGAGGGTGCGGAATCCGCCGGTCTGGATCTCGGAGTAGTGGACAAAGACGTCGCCTTCTGCGTCGTCCGGGGTGATGAAGCCGAAGCCCTTTTCAGCGTTGAACCACTTAACGGTGCCCAGTGCCATTTTTGTTTCTCCTCATTGTGGAACTTTAAGTCCGGCACACCGCGTGCCGGCCTTGGTTACTCCGCGAGAAGACCTGGTTTTCCGTCCAAGCCAAGCTTGGGTGGTGTCGCAGGAGCTTCACGCTCGCAACTCGTCTTGCGAGCATGAATCACACCTACACAAAGACTGCTACAACACTTTCATGGCGGATACTGGAGGTCAACGGTCTGTTCACGAATTCGGACAAATTTTAAGTAAAAAGAAGGTAACGGAAGAAAGCGCTCTCGCCATTGGGTGTGGGTGAATTCGGCTTAGGCCAGCCAATCTCCATTGCGCAATACCCCGGCGAGTTGTAGTTCCTTGTCCACGACCACGAGATCTGCCCGCAGGCCCCTGCGCAGTCCGCCCAGTTCGTCCGAGAGTCCCAAAACCGCGGCCGGAACCGTCGTCGCTGAGGAAACGGCATCGGCGAGCCCGACGCCGGCGGCAACGGTGCGCCGGACGACGTCGAGCATCGTGGCGGTACCGCCAGCGATGGAACCTGTGGCATCCAAGGTGGCCACCCCGTCCGTCACAGTCACCGGGGAAGGGCCTAACATGTAGTTTCCATCGGAAAGCCCGGCCGCTGCCATCGAATCGGTCACGAGGACGACGTTCGCGGCGCCCACCAGCTGAAACACGGTTGCCACGGTGCTTGGGTCGAGGTGGGTGCCGTCCGCAATCAGTTCCACCACGGCTTTGCCTTCCTGGGCCGAGCGCAGGCAGGCTGCTACAGGGCCGGGGGCGCGATGGTGCATCGGAGGCATGCCGTTGAACAAATGTGTCACAGTCGGCAATGAGCTGACGCCGTCGAAACCAGCGAATTCCAAGCCCTCCCGCGCTGCGGTGAGCGAGGCGGCTGCCGTTGCGTCGTCGCAATCCGTATGGCCGAGAGACGGCGTGACGCCGTGGAACGTCATCAGATCCACCAGCGCCGCCGCGCCCGGAAGCTCCGGAGCGTAGGTCATCGTGGCGAGCTTGCCGGCAGCGGCTTCGACCAGCTCGTTCATGAGATCCAGGTCCGGCTCAAGCAGGTAGGCGGGATTCTGCGCTCCACAACGGGCATGCGAAAGGAAAGGCCCCTCCAGATGAATTCCCGTGATGAGTCCTTCGTCGGCCAGGCGTACGTAAAGCTCGATGCCGCGGAGGAGGTCATCCCGGGATGCGGTGACCATGCTGGCGAGCAAGGTGGTGGTTCCGGAGCGGTGCAGGAAATCGATGGCTTTGCGTGCGGAGGATTCATCGGCACTCGGGAAGTCGCCGCCGTTGCCGCCATGGCAGTGCAGGTCCACGAATCCGGGAAGGATGTACCGTTCCGCTGGGAATTCGGTCCGGGGAGTTTCCTCGAAACCCTCGAAGGCTGCTTCGTGGAATTCGGCAGCCGGCCCGGCGAAGGCAATACGGTCGTCCTCCACCGCCACCAGGCCATCTTCGATCACCGAACCGTCGCTGACGATGGTTCCGGTAATCAGGTGGCGCACAGGCGCAGAAGAAGATAGAGGCCGGTCTGGTACAGTCATGCTTAGATTCTAGTTGCCGCTGCTTGCCTCTGACCCGGTTTACAGAGGATGAAGGCAAGGACCTGCGGATTATCTAGAACAAGCGCGACTCGCTGTCGTCTACCCCGCGCATGGCGTCATAGTCCAAGGTGATGCAGTCGATTCCGCGGTCGTTGGCAAGGACCTTCGCCTGCGGCTTGATCTGCTGGGCGGCGAAGATACCCCGCACGGGTGCCAGGAGCGGATCGCGGTTGAGGAGCTCAAGGTAGCGTGTGAGCTGCTCGACGCCGTCTATGTCGCCGCGCCGCTTCAGTTCGACGGCGACCGTTCCGCCGTCGCCGTCCCTGGCGAGAATGTCCACCGGACCGATGGCAGTGAAGTATTCGCGGCGGATGAGCGAATAACCGGCACCGAGGGTTTCGATCTGTTCTGCAAGCAGCCGCTGAAGATCGGCCTCGACGCCGTCTTTGATGAGCCCGGGGTCTGTGCCAAGGTCGTGGGCAGTGTCGTGGAGTTGCTCGTAGATGTTGATGATGAGCCTGTCATCGGTCTTGGCGGACTGAACCGTCCACTGCTCCACGACGCCCTCTTCCACTTCAGCCTCTTCCGGCGTCGTGACGCGCAGGGTGGCGGGCGGACTCATCCAGTTCAGCGGCTTGTAGGAGCCGCCGTCGGAATGGACCAGCACCGAACCGTCGGCTTTGACGAGCAAGAGCCGGGTGGCAAGCGGCAGGTGGGCCTTGAGTCGGCCAACGTAATCAACGGAACAGCGGGCTATGACGAGTCGCACCCGCCCTACTTTACTTCCTCTGCCGTTTGGGATCGGCAACTGCGGCAGAATGGAGTCATGCCCCGCTCCAACCGCCCCCGACGCACCGAATCAGCCAAAGCAAGCTGGAAACGCACAGGCGAGTCGCCCGAGCTGGACCTGGAACGTGCCCGTTCGGGGATCGCCCGCAGAGAAAGCGCCCCCGACGGCGACTGGATGGTCCGGACCATGACCGCGCGGAATGCCGAGAAAACCTATATTTGCCCAGGTTGTTCGATGGCCATCCTGCCCGGGATAGCCCACTTGGTGGTGTGGTCCGAGACACATCTTTTCGGCGAGGCCGCAGGTTTGGCGGAACGACGCCACTGGCACAACAACTGCTGGACAGGCCGGACCTACAGGTACCGTTAAGCACTTGAGACGGCCCGCTGAATCTTCCCACCTTTGGCCGGGGCGGCCCTTCGGAACACCCGGAATGACGGGGAGCCCGGACTGCGCTAACGGCCAAAAGCGGGAAAACCACGACGACGACGCTGCCGCCGAGCACTTAAGCTTGGAAGCATGAGTTTCGATCCTGCCTCCCTCGTTTTCAGTCAGCCGGAGTCTCCCACGGACATTCGCGCATCCACGGTTTTGCCGGCGCGCCGAGAGAACGTGGAGTTCCTCACTGAGGACGGCAAGCTGTTGGTGGGAGAGCTTGCATCGCCGGAATCCGGCGAAATCTCAGCAACCCTCATTACCTTGCATCCCTTGCCCACGCACGGTGGGTTCATGGATTCGCACGTCTATCGGAAGGCGTCCTATCGCCTTCCGGCACTGGCCGGCGTCGCGGTTTTGCGGTTCAACACGCGCGGGACGCACTCGCCGCGAGGTACTAGCCAGGGGCACTTCGAAGAAGGCATCGGTGAACGGTACGACGTCGAGGCCGCCGTTCGCTTCGCAGCCGAACGCGGGCTCCCGAACCGCTGGTTGGTGGGCTGGTCCTTTGGCACGGAGCTCGCCTTGATGTACGGGGCGGTTGAACCGATAGCGTCCCGAGTGGAGGGCGCTGTCCTGCTGTCTCCGCCCTTGCACCGGGCTACGGACGTGCATTTGAAGGAATGGGCTGCCTCAGGAAAGCCGTTGACGGTCCTGGTTCCGGAACACGACGATTATCTCCAGCCCGCTGAGGCCACCGAGCGTTTCGGCCTGGTGCCGCAGGCGCGCGTCCTGGGGATCGACGGCGCCAAGCACCTGTGGGTCGGGGAGAAGTATGCCGCCCGCGTCTTGGACGAGATCGTTGACGACGTCACGGAAACCGGTGCGGGACCCGATGGCCTGCCGCGCCGCTGGGCAGGCCCAGTGGCCACGGTCTGATGGGCACGGGCTAGTGGCGGTCCTGGCGGATGATAAAGACTTCCTTGATCAGGAGCATGATTGCCGCCGCCGTCGGGATGGCGATCAAAGCCCCCAGAATGCCCAGTAGGCTGCCGCCTGCGATCACGGAAATTACGGCCACTGCACCCGGGACGGCAACGGCCTTCTGCATAATGCGCGGAGAGATGAAGTAGGCCTCGAACTGCAGGTAAGCGACGTAGCAGACGGCATAGATCACTGCGGTCTGCCAGCTTGCGGTCAGGGCGACCAGAATGACCACCACAGCGGCAATCATTCCCCCCACCAGCGGAATGAAGGCAAGCAACGCAACCACGAAGGCCAGAAGGATGCTGAACGGAATGCCCAAGATGCTCATGACGATGAAGGCAAAGAGTGCGTTCAGCAAAGCTACGCACACCTGGCCGATCACGTAGTTGCCAACGGAGCGGGTGATTTCCTCTGACAGGGCTTCCACGCGGGGCCTGCGGGAGCGGGGCGCCAAGCGATAGCCCCACCTTTTCATGGCAGGCAGCGCACCGAGGAAGTACAGGCTGAGGACGAGGACGATGAGCGTCCCGAACACCCCGTTGGCCACAGTGGAACCGAAGCCGACGACGCCGCCGAAGATACCGCCCATTGCGTCAGGGTTCTTGACGAATTTGTCCAGCTCCTGACTGATCTTGTCGCGGACGCCAAACTGGCTGTCGATGGAGCGGAAGAAATCTGAGTTCATGAAGCCCCGGATCCAGTCCGGAGCCTGCTGCACGATCTGCGAGACCTGTTCCACGATGGTCGGGATGAGCGTGCTGAAAAACGCTGCCACTCCGGCAACAAGGGCTCCGACTGCGATGGCGACTCCGGCGGGCCGGGGAACCTTGCTCATTTCGAGCCAGCGGACCACGGGATCCAAGCCCAGTGCAATGAACAATGCGGTCACGATCCACAACAAGAGCTGGGCGGTATTGGTGCCGATGTAGTACAGCAAAAGGGCTATGCCGACGCCGGCCGTACCCATGAAGCCGACATACAGCGGATGCTGCGCGGACATCCTTGGACCGGGGGAACCGAACTTCGGACCAGCGGATTCATCCTCGGCCTCGGCTGCCAGATCCTGCTCAAGCTCGGGAGGCATCTCGAAACGGACCCGCGGTTGGGCGCCAGGAATGGGCTGGCGGAGGCGGCGGACGAAGGAAGCCATGAGGCCCTCACCGTGATCTTTGCCATCGTGGGCAGACCCATGAGCCACAGCATCCGGGCTGGTCCCCGGTTGTTGCTCGGCGGGTGTCGGGTCCTTGCGCTCTTTCACGTGTTCAGCTGCCTTTTCGTTCGGCTGTCAGGCTCCGGAGAACGCCCGATCTCATGTTGTTCGCCACACTATCAGCAGGCCGGAATTGGCGAATTCTAGGGGGGAAACGGTGTGTCGGGAAGCCTTTCGGGAGGACCCCGAACTGACTCATTGGTAACAAAACCGTTACCCTTGAAGTTCAACGACCGCTGATGATTGGTATTCCTGTGCGATTGAAGACTGCAGTTTCGCTGGTGCTGCTTGGCCTGCTGACACTGTTGGCCGGCATTGGCCAGCTGACCTTTTGGGCTCCGGCCGAGACCGTGACCGCGTCCGCCCCGGGCGACTCCAAGCCCGCTCCGCTGACGGTAATCACCCACGACGTGCTGGCCCATAAGGGCGGCCCCACGCAAATCAGCATTAAGGGAGACGGCAACTTCGTGTTGGCCGTTGGACGCCCGGATGACGTCGATGCGTGGGTAGGCAAGACCGCGCACAACAGCATCACCGGAGTGTCCGAGGACGGTAAGTCCCTCCAGCTTTCCAGCACCGACGGCGAGGCCAAAGCCCCGTCCCCGGCTGGATCGGATATGTGGGTTGAAACGCAGAACGCGAGCGGCCAGTTGGACTACACTTGGACCCCGCCCGCGAGTGGCAACTGGTCTCTCCTGTTGGCCAGCGATGGAACCAAGCCGGCGCCATCGTCGGTCTCCGTAACATACGCCAACGATGCCAGCATGCCGTGGGCCGTCCCGCTCATCGTCATTGGCGCGATCCTCATCGTCGCTGGTGCGGCGCTGCCGTTCGTCAGCAAGTTCACTGGCCGCCGAGGCAAAGGCGGCCGGCGCAAGGGCTTTGGTCCAGGCGAACCGGCGGCCAGGGAGAAGACGGAAGCCGCTAAGGACACGGCCGCCGGGGATGCTACTACCGACGTCGATGCTACCGACGTCGATACCGCTGCCCAGGAAACCAAGAAGGGTCCCGGCGGTCCCGCGCTCCGTATTTCGGCCGTGGCTGCCGCCGTCGTGGCGGCCCTCGTGGGTGGCACTGCGGTGGGCGCCGCCCAGGCGGCCGAGACCCCGTCCCCGACGGCGAGTCCCTCATCGACGGCCGGTGCGCAGACTACCCCGGTGGTGGTCGACGCACAGCTGAAGCGGATCTTGGACCAGGTTGCCAGCGCAGTGACCGCCGGGGATGCCGCACGTGATGCTGCCAAGCTCGCCCCACGGGTTGACGGCACGGAGCTGCAGGTTCGCACGCAGAACTACAAGATCCGGTCCCAAGTTGCCACGCACGAGGCCCGGATGCCGGTGCGGTCCAGCAAATTGCTGGGTAGTGTCATTTCCACGCAGCGAACCTGGCCGCGCACGGTCATCGCCTTGACGCAGGGCGAGGGAAACGTGGTTCCCCAGGTCCTGACCCTCGTCCAGGCCTCGCCGCGTGAGAACTATAAACTGAAGAACACCTCTCCGCTTCAGCCTGGAACTTCGTTCCCTGCGATCCCGTTGGGTGGAACCGAGCAAGTGGCGGCCAATGACAAGACCGGCCTGCAATACAGCGGCACGGAGGCACTCGCTGCCCTGAGCGACCGCTTGACGAAGGCGGATTCGGTGTACAAGGACAAGCTGGTGGAGGGAACAAACTCGCCATACATTGCGGATGTCCTCGACTACCAGGCGAGCACGGTGAAGTCGGGGACCAATGGAGACTTCACCTTCACGCACACTCCTTCCCCGGAGGATACGGCGGTGTTCCGGACCTCGGACGGCGGAGCGGTAGTCGTGGGAAAGCTGAATTTCGATTTCACGAGCAAGCCCAAGGCTGATGGCGACACGCTGACGGTAGACAAAGCCGCGGCTGTGCTCGCGGGCGGCGATTCCACCACGGTGGGCCTTGTCCAGACCTTCGCGGAATCGGTGGCCTTGTACATTCCGCCGGCGGGCTCGACTTCTCCCATGAAGCTCGTCGCGGCTGTCCGCGGTCTGGTCGGGGCCAGCTTCAAGTAGGAAAATGCTGTTCTTGCAGCGGCTAGAGTGGACGGTATGAGTTCGCCAGGATCCCGTCCCGTCTCTCCAGCCGCTGCAAGCCAGCTCAACCTTCGCGGCGCCGTCGACCTCTCTGCTTTGCGGCGCCCGGCGCCCGCGGCACCGAGCGGCGCCCCGGCCGGCTCCGGGAGCAATCCCGGAAGCCAACAACCACTGCGCGTGGATGCCACCGAGGCAAATTTCCAGGACCTCGTCCAGCTGTCCGCGCAGATTCCCATCCTCTTCCTTTTGTGGTCCAACCGCTCCCTGGAGGCTTCGACCCTGCTGCATAGCTTCGAAGGCGTCGTTGAAGGCTACGCCGGCAAAGTAGTGCTGGCCGCCGCTGACGTTGACGCGTTCCCGCAGCTCGCCCAGGCATTCCAAGTCCAGGCCATCCCCACCGCCATCGCGGTCTTGAAGGGACAGCCGGTGCCGCTCTTCGAGGGCCCCGCTTCGGATCAGGAAATCCGCAGCCTCATCGATGAACTCCTGAAAGTGGCCGAAGCCAACGGCGTGACGGGAAGCATCGGCGCAGGGGTGCCGGCAGGGGAGGCTCCCCCTCTGCCGCCGCTGCACCAGGCGGCTTTCGATGCCATCGAAGCCGGGGACTACGCCGCTGCCGCGAGGGCTTACCGCCAGGCGCTTGCCGAGAAGCCGGCAGATGCCGAGGCGAAGGCCGGGCTGGCCCAAGTGGAATTGATGGGGCGCATTGAGTCCCTGAGCGCAGCCGAAGCAGAGGCCGTGCGACAGCAGGCGGCGGAAGAACCGGACAACCTCGAGGTGCAGCTCAGCGTCGCGGACCTGGACATTTCGGGTGGACACGTCGAGGATGCGTTCAACCGCATCATTGCTTTTATCGGCCGCAACTTCGGGCCGGAGCGCGAAACGGCGCGCGTACGCCTCCTGGAACTGTTCGACGTCGTCGGCATTTCGGACGAACGTGTTGCCAAAGCGCGGCAAGGTCTCGCGCGGGTTCTCTTCTGATGGCGCAGCCTGCTCTGTTCAGCCCGCTTCGGTTGCGCTCGCTGACCGTAGCGCATCGCGGCTGGGTTTCGCCGATGTGCCAGTACAGTTGTTCGCCCGACGGCGGGGGAGGCGTGCCCAACGATTGGCACTTGGTGCATCTTGGGGCGTTTGCCACAGGTGGTGCGGCACTCATCCTCACCGAGGCGGCGGCCGTCAGTCCCGAGGGCAGGATCAGCCCCCGGGATGCCGGCCTGTATTCGGATGAGCAGGCTGCTGGGTGGGAGCGGACGGTCGACTTCGTCCACCGCAATAGCGCTGTCGGCGGCAAGATCGGCGCCCAACTGGCGCACGCAGGCCGCAAGGCTTCCACCTACTGGCCCTTCGCTGAAGAGAGCGGATCCGTCGCGGAGTCCGACGGCGGTTGGGTGACTCGGGGTCCGGGTGCCGAGCCTTTTGCCGGGCTCGCCGCTCCTGTTGCCATGACGGAGGCCGATATTCAGGCCGTTATCTCCGACTTCGCGGCGGCAGCATCGCGGGCCGTGGACGCGGGCTTCGACACGGTCGAGATTCACGGCGCGCATGGCTACTTGCTGCACGAGTTCCAGAGCCCGCTCATCAACAAGCGCAAGGATGCCTGGGGAGGCAGCGAGACGGGCCGGAACCGCTTGACGCTAGCGGTCATCGACGCCGTTCGTGCCGTCATCCCGGATTCGATGCCGTTACTGCTCCGGATCTCCGCGAGCGACTGGGCCGAGGGCGGCGTGGACATTGACGCCTCAGTGCGCCTCGCGCGATCGGCGTCTGAGCACGGTGTTGACTTGGTGGACGTCTCCAGCGGGGGAGCTGTGGCCCACCAGCAGATCAAGGCCGGTCCCGGCTATCAGACAGGATTCTCCGCGCAGATCCGGCGCGAGGCCAACGTCCCTACCGGGGCTGTTGGATTCCTGACCGCCTCGGGACAAGCTGAACACACAGTGGCTACCGGCCAAGCCGACGGCGTGTTCATGGCACGTGCGGCCCTCCGTGATCCGCACTGGTGGCTTCGTGCCGCCTTTGAGCTCGGCTACCCCCTGGAGTGGGCGCCACAGTATCAGCGTGCAGTGCCACGGCATAGCTTCTGAGGCGCAGCCATCCTGAGAACTCATCCTTTGGGATGAGACAGGTCCGGGAGGACGTTTCGAAGTTACCCCTCCGGCGCGACTTCCCGACGCGTCGCCCGGGCTAGGCTGACTGGATGAATGTCCAGTTTCCCGATACCTCTCCCGCTTTCCCGGTGCCGGCCTTGGCTCTGCGCGGTCTGGCGAAACGCTTCGGGGGCAAGATCGCCGTTGACGGGATCAGCCTGGACGTGCCTGCCGGTTCCTTCTACGGGGTGGTCGGCCCGAACGGGGCGGGGAAGACCACCACGTTGTCCATGGCCACAGGACTCCTCCGGCCCGATTTCGGAACGGCCCTCATCCATGGGGTGGACGTGTGGGCGAAACCGTTGGAAGCCAAGCGGCTGATGGGGATACTGCCCGACGGCGTTCGCCTCTTTGACCGGTTGACTGGTGAACAGCTGGTCACTTATGCCGGGCTGCTCCGCGGGATGGACCGGGAAGTCGTGGCCCACCGGGTGGGAGAACTCATGGCGGCCCTGGACCTGGGCGCCGATGCAGGTACCCTCGTGGTGGACTACTCGGCCGGCATGACAAAGAAGATCGCGCTGGCCTCGGCGCTCATCCACGCACCAAGGCTGCTGGTGCTGGACGAACCCTTTGAGTCCGTGGATCCCGTATCCGCGGCCAACATCCGGGGGATCCTGGACAATTATGTGGCCTCGGGAGGGACGGTGATCGTCTCGAGCCATGTCATGGACCTTGTGCAGCGCATGTGCTCGCACGTGGCCGTTGTTGCTGCCGGCAGGGTGCTGGCCGCCGGAACCGTGGACGAGGTCCGCAACGGGGCTACGCTCGAGGAACGGTTTGTGCAGTTGGTCGGCGGCGGGAACAGGACGGAAGGGCTGGAATGGTTGCGCACCTTCTGAGCCTGAAGTGGCGGCTCTTGCTGAACGGTTTCCGCCGCAGCCCGGGTCAGATCGTGGGCATGGCGATCGGTGGACTCTACGCGCTGGGGGTCGTGGCGAGCTTGGCCGGGGCGCTCGTCGCCCTCCGGTGGGCCGATACCGAGACCGCACAAACCGCCGTCGTCCTCGGTGGTGCCGCGGCGCTCCTGGGCTGGGCTGTCGTTCCGCTCATGGCTTCAGCGGCGGACATGACGCTTGATCCTTCGCGGTTCACGACGACGGCGATCCCCATGCGCCAGATGCTTGTCGGCCTGGCCCTTGCCGGTTTCATTGGAGTCCCGGGCTTGTCCACGATGGTGGTGGCGTTGTTCACCGTGGCAACATGGTGGCGCAGCGCGCCCGCAGTGCTCGGCGCCTTGCTGGGTGCAGCCCTGGGGGTCCTGAGTTGCGTGGTGTTGTCGAAAGTCATCACGACGGCGACTGCCGGCCTCGCAGCGTCCCGCCGCTTCAAGGACGTGAGCAGCATTGTGGTCCTCGTGCCCCTGGTGCTGATGGGACCGCTGGTTGCCGGCGTCATCAAGGGGGTGTCCGGTTCCACCGGCTATCTCCCCGAACTGGCCCGGACTGTCGCCTGGACTCCGCTCGGAGCTCCTTGGTCCCTCGGCGGGGATCTGGCGTCCGGAGATGTTGCGGGGGCGGGCATCAAGGTTCTGATCTCCTTGGCCACCCTCCTCGTGTTGTTCGCCGCGTGGAATGCCCTGCTCAAGCGGGCGCTGGTCACGCCGCGATATTCGGGGGGTTCAGGGAAGCGCGGTGGAAAACTCGGCTTGTTCGGACTTCTTCCGGCAACGCCCACGGGTGCCGTGGCCGCTCGCGCGCTCAGCTACTGGATCCGCGATCCGCGCTACGCCGCCGCGCTGATTGTGGTTCCGTTGTTGCCCGTGATTTTCTTGTTCCAGTCGGGACAGTCCGGAAGCTACTCCCTGCTGATGATTCTTGGACCCTTGGCTGCTTTTGTCCTCGCATGGTCCATTGCCGCGGATGTTTCGTACGACAGCACCGCATTTGCGCTGCATCTGGCTACCGGGGTCCGCGGCATCCACGACCGGCTCGGCCGGGCCTTGGCTTGCTTGTCCTTCGCCCTCCCTGTGGTGTTGATCTTCGCCATCGGGCCCTTCTTCCTGACGGGAGACTGGGATTGGCTGCCCGGTATTCTGGGCCTTTCCTTGGGGGTTCTGTTCACGGGCCTCGGCCTGTCCTCCATCGTGTCGGCGCGGTACACCTCAAGCGTGCCGTTGCCCGGGGACAGCCCGTTCAAGAAGCCCCCGGGAAACGTCGCCCAGACGCTGGCCGTCCAATTCGGAGGAATGGCGGTGCTGTTTTTCCTGGTCCTTCCGGAACTTGCACTTGTGGTGCTGCAGTCCATCACGGAAGATCCAAAGTGGGGATGGATCAATCTAGCCATCGGTGCGGTCCTCGGGGTTGTTCTTTTCGTGGCGGGTGTATGGCTCGGAGGCCGCTGGCTCGACCGGCGCGGACCTGAACTCTTCGCGCAATTGAGCGTCAACCGTTGATTCCATGGAGCAACAATGACAAGTTGTGGGACATGGGATAACCTCAAGATCTAATAGTCGATCCGGGAACACAGCGAGAAAGGTCGTGGACATGGAAGTTGTCATTCTTTCGGGAAACAAGCAGATCGGGGCGCTTGCCGCGGATGCCATCGAGGCGTTGCTCGTTCGAAAGCCGAACGCGGTCCTGGGCCTGGCCACGGGGTCTTCTCCGCTTCCTGTCTACGACGAGCTTGCGCGCCGTCACCAGGAAAGCGGCCTCGACTTCAGCCAGGCACACGCCTTCGCCCTCGATGAATATGTCGGGCTCGAGCCCGGGCATCCGGAGTCGTACCGTGAAGTCATCCGCCGCGAATTTACCGATAGGGTCAATATCGACCCCGCCAATGTCCATAGCCCCGACGGTGCAGCTGAGGACCTTCCCGCAGCCTGCCAAGCGTACGAGGACACGATGCGTGAGCTCGGGGGAGTCGATCTGCAGATTCTCGGTGTAGGCACGGACGGCCACATCGGATTCAATGAGCCAGGCTCTTCGCTCGCTTCGCGGACCCGGATCAAGACGCTGATCGAGCAAACCCGCAAAGACAATGCCCGCTTTTTCAAGAGCATCGACGATGTCCCGCACCACGTGGTGACGCAAGGGCTTGGGACCATCATGGATGCCCGGCATGTTGTCCTGATTGCCACCGGAGCCCAGAAAGCCCAGGCTGTCCGGGACTTCGTCGAGGGCCCGGTCGCAGCGATCTGCGCGGCATCAGTGCTGCAAATGCACCCGCACGCCACCATCCTGATCGATGAAGCCGCGGCATCCTCCCTCAAGCTCGCCGACTACTATCGGCACACCTACGACAACAAACCGAAGTGGCAGACCATCTGATCCACTGCACCCGACCAACGGCATCCGACGCGATGCATCTGACGCCGAGGCTCCAGCGGCTAAGATGGATGGCATGACGACGCTGCCTCCGGACCCATTCGAAAACGATCCCATGCGCGAGCTTTCCGGAGCCGGAACATCCACTGCGACCATTGAGCGCGAGGAAACGCGCCAAGAAGTGGAACCCGGTGACCGGGAGCGCTTTTCGCACTATGTCCGCAAGGAAAAGATCATGGAGTCCGCCGTGACCGGCGCGCCCGTGATTGCGCTGTGCGGTAAAGTGTGGACGCCAGGCCGCGATCCGCAGAAGTTCCCGATCTGCCCCGAGTGCAAAGAAATCTATGAAGGTCTTCGCCCCGGCAAGGACGGCGGAGACAAGGACGGCGGCTCGGGCGACTCGAAGTAGTGATCAAGCCCTAGAAGTCGGGAATTCCTGGTAGTAGGCGGAGGAGAGCTTTCTCCTGCCTGGGTGCTGCCCTGCGTGATCCGGCGCATTCGGAACAGATTGGTGTTTTTGTGGTTACTTGGGTTTCGCTGGCTGCAGCGGCCTTGCTGGGAATTGCCGCTGCCTCGCGCAGCGGCCTGCATGGAGCCGCGCCTGGTGGCGTGGACCGCGGCTTGATTGCCGCGAGTCAAGCAGACACCAGGCGGGTGGAATCCGCGTGACTGAAACACTCTTCGGCGGCCCTGCGCTGCCCCCGGCATATCCGGAGCGCGCAGCCTGGGGAACCGCCCCGAAGTTGCGCGCCTGGCAGCAGGAAGCACTGGACCTGTATCTCAACAGGAGCCCGCGCGATTTCCTCGCCGTCGCAACGCCGGGCGCCGGTAAGACCACCTTCGCTCTACGGGTTGCGTCCATACTCCTTGATAGCGGAACCGTGAACCGCGTGACGATTGTGGCTCCCACGGACCACCTGAAACGGCAGTGGGCCGACGCCGCAGCCAGGGTAGGTATTGCCATCGACCCGAACTTCAAGAATTCCGACGGTCAGCACGGCAGGGGGTTCGTCGGAGTCGCCGTGACGTATGCGCAGGTGGCCAGCAAGCCAATGCTGCACCGGGCCAAGACCGAAGCTGCCCGCACCTTGGTCATTTTGGACGAAATCCACCACGGTGGGGAGGCATTGTCCTGGGGCGACGGATTGCGTGAGGCCTTCGATCCTGCTGCGCGGCGCCTGGCCCTCACGGGAACACCGTTCCGTTCCGATACCTCGCCCATCCCTTTCGTCGAATATGCGGAGGACCGCGACGGTATCCGCCGTTCGAAAGCGGACTACACATACGGCTACGGCAACGCCTTGAGGGACCACGTTGTCCGTCCCGTGCTGTTCATGGCGTATTCGGGCCAGATGCGCTGGCGCACCAGCGCGGGGGAGGAAATGGCGGCTTCCCTCGGCGAGGCTGCCGTGACCAAGGACGTCACCTCCCACGCGTGGCGGACCGCCCTGAACCCCAGCGGCGAATGGATTCCCGCGGTTCTTGCTGCCGCCGACAAGCGCCTGGGCGAGGTCCGCCGTACCGTGCCCGACGCCGGGGGCCTGGTCATTGCCACGGATCACGACGACGCCCGAGCCTATGCCGGTCAGCTCAAGAAAATCACGGGCCAGTCACCCACGGTGATTTTGTCCGATGATTCCAAGGCATCGCACAAGATCGAAGAGTTCACCGCCAGCGACAAGCGCTGGATGGTGGCGGTCCGCATGGTGTCCGAAGGCGTGGACGTTCCCCGGCTCTCGGTGGGCGTTTATGCGACGTCCACATCTACGCCGCTGTTCTTCGCCCAAGCCGTGGGCCGCTTCGTCCGGGCCCGCAAGCGTGGCGAGACGGCGTCGGTATTCCTGCCTTCCGTTCCGCCCCTCATGGTTTTGGCGAACTCCATGGAAGCCGAGCGGGACCATGCCCTGGACCGGCCCGAGAAGGAAGACCCGGACGGCCTCTTCAATCCCGAAGAGAACCTCATGGCCGAGGCCAACCGCGAGGAAAGGGCGTCAGATTCCCTCGAAAAGGGTAAGTTCGAAGCCCTCGATTCCCAAGCGTCCTTTGACCGGGTGCTGTTCGACGGCGGCGAATTCGGCACGGGTGCGGACATCGGCTCCGAGGACGAGCTCGATTTCCTCGGGATCCCGGGACTGCTCGACGCCGAACAGGTGGGAACGCTGTTGCGGCAACGCCAGCATGATCAGCAGTCGCGGAAGAAAAAGCAATCACCGTTGGCTGCGGCCGCGTCGCCAGCTGTCCCGGACCACCGCATGCTGATGGACTTGCGTCATGAGCTTGCGAAGAACGTCGCGGCGTGGTCCGCGCGGACCGGCACCCCGCACGGCGTCGTGCACACCAAGTTGCGCGAGGTGTGTGGCGGACCGGCGGTCGCGCAGGCGAACGAAGAGCAATTGCAGTCTCGCTTGCGCAAGCTTCAGGATTGGTTCATCGGGCGGAAATAGCCTTGCTTGGCTGCTCCCGGCCACGCTCCCGTCAGCGCAGGCTTAGCCCATGCTGAGCTCGACGCCGTTTTCTTCCAGCTCCGCGTAGGTCTCGTCGAGATCCTCCGCGATTCCGGCGGTGAGTTCGCCGATCACCGTCACGGAGTAGCCTGCTTGGACAGCATCCAGGGCAGTGGCTTTGACGCAATAGTCTGTCGCGATTCCCACCACCACCACTTCTTCCACTCCGTGGCTTTGCAGCCAGTCGTCGAGCCCGAGCGCGTCTTCGTCCGGTTCGACGGAGGGGACGGCGCCGGAAGCGAGCTCGCCCATGGGCACCTCGTCTTCGGGTGCAAGGACTCCTTCGAACCCTGAGTACGCCGCGGTGAATTGTCCCTTGCGGAAGCAGGCCTGGATGTACTCGGCATCCAGGTCCGGGTGGAGCTCAGCGCCTTTGCTTCCGGCGCGGCAATGCGGAGGCCAACTGTCCACGAAGTCCGGGGTTTCCGAAAAGTGGCTGCCGGGATCGACGTGCCAGTCCTGCGTGGCCACGATGTGGTCGAAGTGCTGGCGGTTGGAGTCAAGATATTCGCTGATGGCCGCGGCCGTGGCGGCACCACCTTCGACTGCGAGGGACCCGCCCTCGCAGAAGTCGTTCTGGACGTCGACGATGATCAGGGCGCGGGACATTCAGTCCTCCTCGTAGACGGTGGGGATTGCCGGTTCGCCGCGCTGCAGCCTCCGGACCACTGGGGGTAGTTCGGCCATGGTGGCAGCATGGCGTTCCTGGGCCCGGACCACGCCTTCGTGTCCTGTCCACCCTGGAAGCAACTCGCCGTTCTTCACGAACTGCTGGAGCAGGGGGCGGTCGTTGCCGTCGTCGTCCGGCCGATGCCCGATGCCCACGATCTCCTGGGTTGCGATGCCGAGTTCATTGAGCTTGCGGAGGGCGTATTTGCGGCCGCCGACACTAGCCTTGTTCTTGGCGGTCTTGGCCACGGAAACGAATTCCCCGGCATCGTCGGCCCGGCTGACCAGTTTGTAGACCATGCTGGCCGTCGGGGCTCCCGAGCCCGTGACCAAGGAAGTTCCGACGCCGTACACGTCCACCGGGGCTGACTGCAGGGCAGCAATCGCGAACTCGTCGAGATCCGAGGTGACGACGATCCGGGTGTCGAGGTTACCGAGACCATCCAGAAGTTCCCGCACCCATTGCGCCTGCGCCACCAGGTCTCCGGAGTCCAAGCGGACTGCTCCGAGCTTGCTCCCTGCGAGTTCCACCGCGGTGCGTACCCCGGTCTCGACGTCGTAGGTGTCCACCAAGAGCGTCGTTCCCGGTCCGAACGCCGAGATCTGCGCTTCGAAGGCTTCACGCTCGGTGTCGTGCAGGAGCGTGAACGAATGGGCGGCTGTGCCCACTGTCCTGATGCCGTAGCGGCGGCCGGCCTCAAGATTGGAGGTACTGCCAAAACCTGCGATCACTGCGGCCCGGGCTGCCGCCGTCGCGGATTCCTCCTGGGTGCGGCGGGAACCCATCTCGATACACGGCCGGCTTCCGGCCGCGCTGGTCATGCGGGAGGCGGCCGAGGCAATGGCCGTGTCGTGGTTGAGCACGGACAGGATGTACGTTTCCAGGATGCACGCCTCAGCGAAGGTTGATTCGACGATCAGGATCGGGGAGCCGGGGAAATAGGCCTCGCCCTCGGGATAGCCCCAGATGTCTCCGGAAAACCTGTAGTCGGCGAGGAAGTCCAGCGTCTGCTTGTCCACTACTTGGTTCCCGTCCAGGAAGGCAAGCTCGGCGTCGCCGAATTGGAAGTCCTTGATTCCCTCAAGCAAGCGGCCGGTGCCGGCCACTATTCCGTAGCGGCGGCCATCGGGCAGGCGGCGGGCGAAGGCTTCGAAGACCGAGCGCCGATGGGCCGCGCCGGAATGGAGGGCAGCTTCCAGCATTGTTAGCTCGTAGTGATCGGTGTACAGCGACGTGCGGGGGTGGTCCCAGGCGACGGATCTACTCACGAATTCACTCTAGTCCCCACTCTCGCCGGTGTGCGCCCATCCATCGCCTTAGAATGGACAGATGACCACTACCGTTGCCCCCGGCACTGCAGCCGTCACAGACGCAGGCCTCAAGGGGGAGGAACGGACGGACACCGCGGAGCAGTCGTCCACCGACCTCCTCAGCGCTGCTGACATCCCTTGGAACCTGGTGATCTGGAACGATCCCGTCAATCTCATGAGCTACGTGAGTTACGTCTTCCAGAGCTACTTCGGGTATTCCGAGGCCAAATCCAACAAACTCATGCTTGAAGTCCACAAGAAGGGCCGTTCCATCGTGGCGTACGGTGGCAAGGAACAAGTGGAGCAGCACGCGGTTGCCATGCACGGCTACGGCTTGTGGGCGACGGTTGAAAAGGCAAGCAATAGCGGCGAGGGCCGGGGACGCAAGGGCGGCGCACGTGGCTAAGGCTTTCAAGTACGGACTCAAAGGCATCACCGGCTACCTTGAGCCCGCCGAGCGCGAACTCCTGCGCGGTCTCCTGGACGATGTCATTTCCATGCTGGAACCACAGCTGTCCCAGGGCGAAGATCCCCTGACGGCCTTGATCGGGCTGGACATGAATGTCAAGGAACCGTCGGACCGCGCCCTGTTGAGGCTTCTGCCGAACGTCATGAAGAACGACGACGACGCGTCTCTTGAATTCCGCCAGCTCACCGAGCGCTCGCTGCGGGAAGGAAAGATCGGCGCGCTTCGGGCCGCTGCGATGGGCCTGGACCGCAACGAGCTCGTGCTGAGCAAGGAGGAGGCAAAACTCTGGTCCATGGCGCTCAACGATGTCCGTCTGGTGTTGGCCGAGCGCCTCGATATCCGCGACGAAGCCGATGCCGACCATGTCCACGCCATGCAGGACTGGTCCCAGGCCGAGGACGTTGAAAGTTATTTGGCGCTCGTCTATAACTTCACCACGTGGCTCCAGGAATCGTTGGTGCAGGCCATGATGGCATCGATGGAACGGAAATCCTGAGCTGACACGTGGCGCTCGCGGTCTTCCGTGTGACAAACCAGACACGAGGCCCCCGACACAAGTCGTGGCTGTGGCACATGCCTTGCTTTATTCTCTAAGAATCATGAACTCAGCATCGGACCCGGTATCGGATGGGGAGCGCGCCGCCGAGGCAGCGCCGGAAACCCAGCGCAGGCCGGAAACACTGACTAACAATGCAGACAACCCTTTGCTGGGAGCACGCCCCATCGGCGTCTTCGATTCCGGGGTCGGCGGACTCACGGTGGCACGGTCAATCATCGACCAATTGCCCAATGAGTCCATCATCTATGTAGGGGACACCGCCAACGGCCCGTACGGGCCGCTCCCTATCGCCGAAGTCCGGGCCAATGCGCTCGGGGTCATGGACGAGTTGGTGGACTCCGGCGTCAAGCTACTGACCATTGCCTGCAACTCAGCCTCGGCCGCGGTTCTGCGCGATGCCCGCGAACGCTACACAGCCCGCTATGGGATTCCCGTCATTGAGGTCATCCAGCCCGCCGTGCGCCGGGCCGTGTCCGCGACCCGGTCCGGCCGGATCGGCGTGATCGGGACATCGGCAACGGTGGGTTCCCGCGCTTACGAAGACACTTTCGCCGCTGCTCCGGACCTGAGCATCACCTCGGTGGCCTGTCCGGAATTCGTGAGTTTCGTGGAAGCCGGGATCACTACCGGTCCGGAGCTCCTGGCCGCAGCCCACGGGTATCTGGAACCGCTCAGGCATGCCGGCGTGGATACCGTGGTACTGGGCTGCACACACTATCCCTTGCTCACAGGCGTCATCTCATACGTCATGGGGGAGGACGTCACCCTGGTGTCCAGCGCCGAGGAGACTGCCAAGGACGTGTACCGCGCACTGGTCACCCACGGAATCCAGCGAAGCGATGCGGTCCAGCCCCACCATGATTTCATGGCCACAGGAGACGCCGCGCAATTTGAAAACCTGGCCCGCCGCTTCCTCGGCCCCGAGGTCCTCTCCGTGCGCCACGTGGACCATGTAGCCGCCCAGTACCCGACCGGAAGCCTCGCGCGCATCACCCCGGAAATGTTGGAGGCCGCCCGCGCCGGCGGCCATCATGCGAGGACGTCCAACTTCGTTGACCCCGCAGCCTTCACGGTAAAGGAGTTCGGCGCGGCCCGCGGGGGCCGCATCCAGTGAAACTGACCATTGTTGGCTGCACAGGTTCCTTCCCCGGGCCAAGCTCTCCGGCGTCGTGCTACCTGCTGACCGCGCACGACGGTGAACGCCAGTGGAAGATCGTCCTGGATATCGGCAGCGGTGCCCTCGGAGCCATCCAACGCTACACGGACCTCGAAGATATCGACGCCATCTTCCTGACCCACTTGCACCCGGACCATTGCATGGACCTGTGCGGCCTGCACGTGGCCGTCCGCTGGAAGCCGGGCGGCTGGGGGCGGGACAGAATCCGGGTCTGGGGTCCCGAAGCCACAGCGGATCGCATGGCCACCGCCTATGGGCTCGAACTGAACCCGGGAATGCACGAGGAATTCGACTTCAGCACCTGGGCCGAACGTCAGCCCGTGCAGCTTGGACCGTTCACCGTGACGCCCTATGCCGTGAACCACCCCGTGGAAGAGGCCTACGCCTTGCGCGTGGAAGTCACCGAGCCGGACAAAGAAGGCAATGCCGTGCGCCGGATCCTCACCTACTCGGGGGACACCGACTCGTGCGAAGGCCTTGAGGATGCCGCGCGCAACGCGGACCTGTTCTTGTGCGAGGCGGCCTTCGAAGAAGGGCGCGACGACGACATCAAGGACGTGCACCTGACCGGCAAGCGCGCCGCCCAAGCAGCGACAGCCGCCGGAGCCCGGCGCCTCCTGTTGACCCATATACCGGTGTGGACATCGCAGACCAAGGTCATGGCCGATGCGAAGCCCGAGTTTGCCGGTGATGTCGCCGTCGCCGTTGCCGGAGTTCACTACACGGTCTGACGCAGGAGTCCGTCTGCGCAGTCCAGCTGTGCAGTCCGGGGAGGGCCGGGGGATCGCTAAGCTTGCAGTATGACTTCCGAAGCCACCTCTGTCCCCGTCATCCGTGCCGACGGACGTACGCCCGATCAACTCCGTCCCATCAGCATCACCCGCGGCTGGTCCAAGCAGGCCGAAGGTTCGGCCCTGATCGAATTCGGCAATACCCGGGTGCTGTGCACGGCTTCCCTGACTGAAGGCGTGCCTCGCTGGCTCAAAGGTGAGGGCCGTGGCTGGGTCACCGCCGAATACGCCATGCTGCCGCGTGCCACGAACACCCGTTCAGACCGTGAATCGGTCAAAGGCAAGATCGGCGGCCGCACCCACGAAATTTCGCGCCTGATCGGACGTTCGCTCCGTTCCATCATCGACACCAAGGCTCTAGGGGAGAACACGATCGTGCTGGACTGCGATGTCCTGCAGGCCGACGGCGGCACCCGGACGGCCGCGATCACCGGCGCCTACGTGGCGCTCGCCGAGGCGATCCGTTTCGCCCGGGAGAACAAAATGATCGCCAAGAACGCCCAGCCCTTGATCGACACGATCGCTGCAGTCTCCGTGGGGATCATTGACGGTATCCCGATGCTGGACTTGCCCTACGTCGAAGATGTGCGTGCCGAAACCGACATGAACGTGGTGGTCACGGGATCGGGGAAGTTCGTGGAAGTCCAGGGAACCGCAGAGGGCGCCCCCTTCGACCGCGATGAACTGAACGCTTTGCTGGACCTTGCCCTCATTGGCACGGGAGAGCTGGCAGCCATCCAGCGCGAGACACTGGCTGAGGCCCCGTGAGCGAGGCAACGACCGCAGCTACGCCGCGACTCGTTCTCGCTACCCACAACAAGGGCAAACTTCGCGAACTCAGGGAACTCCTCAGGGGGCAGGTGCCAGGACTCGACGTCGATACCCAAGTCATTGACGCAGGTGCGGCCGGAGCCCCTGATGTTGCCGAGACGGGCGTGACCTTTGCCGAGAACTCCCTGCTCAAAGCACGCGCTGTCGCTGAAGCTACGGGACTGGTGGCGATTGCCGATGATTCAGGGCTCGCCGTCGATGTGCTGGGCGGAGCCCCGGGGATCTTCTCGGCGCGCTGGTCCGGCCGGCACGGTGACGATGCCGCCAATCTGGAGCTTTTGCTGGATCAACTCTCCGACGTCCCGGACGCCCACCGTGGAGCGGCGTTCGTCTGTGCAGCGGCGCTCGCTGTACCGGACGCCGTCGACGGCGGGGTGCGCGAGGTGGTCGAATACGGCCAGCTCGAAGGCATTCTCTTGCGTGAACCCCGCGGTGCCGGCGGATTCGGTTACGACCCCGTGCTGCAGCCCCAGGGCTTGGATCGCAGTTGCGCCGAGCTGAGTTCCGAGGAGAAGAACGCCATCAGCCACCGGGGCAAGGCATTCAGGGCGCTGCTCCCGGCCATCGTGAACGCCCTGCGCTAAGTCCTCCGCGCGCAAGGGTCAACGAGAGAGGCACCCCGCAACTGGACTGCGGGGTGCCTCTCTCGTTGAAGCAGTTAGGGTCGGTTATACCGTGGCCTAGCGCTCGCTGTGCTTGCCGGCTTCGTGTTCTTCGATGAACTCTTGGACGGGTTCTGTTCCACGCTCTGTGGCCTTGCGCTTGGCCAGGAAGCCGCGGATGACCTCGACGGCCACGGGGACCACCGAGAGCAGGACGATGACTACAAAGATGATGTCGAGGTTGTCCCGGACCCACGGCACCTTGTCGCCCAGAAGGTAGCCGAGCAATGTGACCCCGCCGCCCCAGAGCACCGCCCCGATGACGTTGAAGATGAAGAACTTGCGCTTGTCCATCTGCGCGACGCCCACAATCACCGGGACGAAGGTGCGGATGATCGGGACGAAGCGCGCCAGGACCAGGGCCTTGCCGCCGTGCTTTTCGAAGAAGGCGTGTGCGCTCTCGACGTTCTCCCGCTTGAACAGCTTGGAATCAGGCTTGTTGAAGATGGCCGGCCCGGCTTTGGAACCAATGAGGTAGCCGCTTTGGTTGCCGATGATCGCAGACACGACAATGAGGGCCGTGAGTGCCCAGATATTGAACTTGATGGTATCCGTGGCGACGAGCAGTCCTGCGGTGAAGAGCATGGAGTCGCCAGGCAGGAAGAAGCCCACCAGTAGTCCCGTCTCTGCGAACACAATGCCGCACACGAGCAGGACGACCCATGGTGCCAAGGCGGGGTCGGCCAGGAAGACCTGGGGGTTCAACCAGTCGGGGAGGAGCGCGGACATGTGCGGCTGCACCGGTCCCGCGCCAACCAAAGTGGATACGGCAAAGTCGTTCATCGCAGAAAGGGTCACCCTTCAAGGGTACGGGACAACCGCCGTCGGGCCTTTGAGACATCCGATGGGGCGGAGCAAGTGACGTGGCAGCCTTCGCGACGCGTTGGGCAGGTGCCGAAGGATGCCACCAATCTGGAGGACTCTCCACCGGGCGTGGTGTTGTTTGCCTTCGCCGGGTGCGCCGTGCGGATCCGTTTCCACCTGTAACCTTGTCCAGTGGCATTGGACTTTACGGCGATTGACTTTGAAACTGCGAACGGCTTCAGGGGCTCGCCGTGCTCGGTCGGCCTGAGCAAGGTCCGCAATGGAGTCGTGGTGGAGGAAGCCTCCTGGATCATGCGGCCACCGGAAAACCATGACCACTTCGAATACCACAACACCCGCATCCACGGCATCCGGGCCGAGGACGTCGCTGGCGCTCCCCGCTTTGGTGAGCTCTTTCCTGAAATAGGGGCATTTATCGGCGGGGATATCCTGGCCGCCCACAATGCAGCCTTCGACCTCGGTGTCATCCGCTCCGGGCTCGAAGTTTCCGGGCTGCCTGGCCCCGCCTACGAGTACGTCTGCACCGTGATGTTGGCCAGGCGCTGCTACTCCTTGGTGTCCAATTCCTTGCCCTACGCAGCCGAAGAGGCCGGCGTGCCCCTCGTGAACCATCACGACGCCGCCGAGGACGCCAGGGCCTGCGCCGGAATCCTGGTGGATATCGCGCAGCGGAACAACGCCAACAGCATTGCCGAACTCTATTTGTCCCTCGGCCTGGCCATACCCAAACAGCAGGCCTTCCAGCCCGGAGACAGCCTGTCCAAGCAGACTCTCGCTGCGCTCGCGGCCGGCGGAGGACGGGACGCGCAAGCCGCTGGCCGGGCCGGCGCCGGGAACGGCGCCGGCCAGCTTGGGCGGGCTTGGAGCAACTGGCCGGAAGAGGGCACTAATCCGGAGCCCAACCCCGCCGCGGAACCGGGCCACCCCTTGTTCGGCCAAACAGTGGTCTTCACGGGTGAGTTGGCGATTGCCCGGCCCGAAGCGAAACAGCGCGCCGCGGAACTGGGCGCGCGTCCGGAAAGCCGAGTGACAGGAAGGACCACCGTCCTGGTGGTGGGCGACGGCTTTGTGGCCGGCGATCTGCGGAATGGTCGGCTTACCGGAAAAGCAAAGCGGGTCCTGGAGTTGCACAGCCGCGGCCAACAAATCGAGGTGCTCTCCGAAGGGGAGTTCCTACAAATGGTCGGCGGACGCTAGCGAGGCCAAAATTCACACGGAGCAACAAAGCTTCCTGTTGCGTTCCCGCGCTCCTAGCCTTGAGCCATGACACAAGGCAACCAGCCGTACACCGCACGGTTCACCTCAGGGACACTGGCTCCGGCGGCCACCGGTTGGCGGGCCCTCTTCGCTTTCCCCAACCCGGTCAATGAATACGCCGCGAGGATCACCGCCGGGCTGGTGGTTTTGGCGGCAGTGGCCACCCTCGTGAGCGGCTTTGGCTGGGGACTCGTGCTGATCGCGGCCGGCTTCTGGCTGCGTGTGCTCTTCGGGCCGAGGATCTCGCCGTTTGCGCTGTTGTCCGTCAAGGCGCTGGCTCCCAGGGTGGGCCCCGCCAAACTTGTCCCTGGACCGCCCAAGCGTTTCGCACAGGGAATCGGCGCCGTGCTCAGCACCGCGGCCGCTGTACTGTTTTTCGCCGATTTCGCGCTCGGCGCCTGGATCCTGCTCGCCCTGCTCATTGTGGCTGCTTCCCTTGAGTCCATCCTGGGGTTCTGCCTTGGCTGCGCCATTTTTGGCTTCCTACAGAGGCACGGCCTCATTCCCGAGGAAGTCTGCGAAGCTTGCAACAACATCTCGCTTCGCCGATTTTGAGCCGATTGCCTTCTAGCCGATCGTGACAGCAATAAGCCGCTGCGCCATCCCGCGGATGACATCCGGCGCCTCAAGCGATTCAAGCCAGTCGGAGGGCAAAGCGCTTTCGCCGTGGAAAGCACCCAGGATATTGCCCGCGATGGAGGCAGTGGAGTCGCTGTCGCCGCTGTGGTTCAGTGCTATGGCTATGGCTTGGCGGAAATGGTCCGCCGGATCGGGCCGCGCTTCGGCTGCACCGGTTGCCAGCACAGCATAGAGCCCGACGGCGAGTGCCTCCTCCGCGACGCAGCCTTCGCCCAGTTGCGCCGTGAGTTCCTCCGGACTGAGCAAGGTGCCGGTGGACGACAGTTCCAGGGCCTGGCGAAGGCGTTCCAGTAGTTCGGGAGCCGGATTCGGCAATGCGGCCACCACGCTCAACGCATGTTCAGCCGCGGACCGTACATCCGAGCCGGTGGCCAGCCGGTGCACCAGTACGCTGAAGGCGCCCGCACTTTGCCGGGCCGAGGGGTGGCCGTGGGTCAAGGACGCGGCATCAGTGCTCAATTTGTAAACCGCAGCCTCGGAAATATGGGGAACCAAGCCAAACGGCGCGGACCGCATCACAGTGCCGCAGCCCTTCGATTCCAGGTTGACGGGGCGGAAGACGGTTCCCATGTCGCCGGTGGCAAGCCCGCTGAGGCACGCCTTGCCCGGGTTCCTGCGATGCCGGAGCACATCCTGGCCGTCAATCCAGCGAGGCTGGGGAACGGGCGCCGACGCCGGCAAAGCTACCCCCTGGGTGGCGAGCCACCGTAGGTAGGCGAGCCAAAGGCACGCAGTTTCATCGGCAGCCACGCCGTCGTTGGCCCATTCGAGGGCATCCACGAGGCCGTCGACGGTGTACAGCGTCATCTGGGTGTCATCCGAAAAGTGGCTGCTGCCGTCGAGCTGTCCAAAAGAGGTGAGGCCCCCCGGGCCGAAGCGAGAGCGGATGGTCGCTACGTCGTCGAACTCCACCGCATAACCGAGCGAATCGCCGAGGGCACCCCCCAACAGGCAGCCGTGTACCCGGGACTCGAAGGACGGCGCAGCGAAGGGGGACGGTTCAGCACTCATAGTGGTAATGTACCGCGGCTGCTTTGCCGGGCTTGACCTCGCGCGGGGCTCGCGGTCGCCGTAATCGCGTTGGGCGGCTAGGCTCGGATTCAGGAAGCGTCCAGTCTCGGCTGGCAGGATGCTGCAGCAAGAGCGCCACCCGAACCTCGAACTAAGGAATCATCACCCATGACCACCACTGTGTCCGTTCCCTCCTCCCGCGGCCCCCGGCTCCTTGCCCGGGCGTCCGCTGAAGCTCTGGGGACGTTGTTCCTTGTGGTTATTGGCTTGGGCGTGCTCATTTTCATCAATCCACAGGCGGTTCCAATGCCGGCGCCGCTGGCAAGCGGCCTTGCTGTTGCTGCTGCGATGCTGGCGTTCGGCTACCTGTCGGGCGGCCACTTCAACCCGGCCGTCACGGTTGGCCACGTGATCGCCGGCCGCTTGAAGCCCGTGGACGGAGCCGCGTACCTGGGGGCCCAGATCGTCGGTGGCCTGCTGGGCGCTTTGGCGATTTTCGCCGTCGTGCGGACCGTGCCGGGTATCACGGACAGCCGCACCGTCTTTGACACGGCAACGTCGGGATTCGGTACGCACTCCAGCTTCCAGGTTCCGCTCGCCGGCGTCCTGCTGGTTGAGGTCCTTGGTGCCGCGCTTTTGGTAGGGGTCTTCCTTGGTGTCACGGCGCGACGAAACCCCAACCGGGTCGCGGCACCGTTCGCTGTGGGCCTGACCGTCGCTGTGCTGCTGCAACTGGGCCAGTCCACCGGCAACCTCGCGTTCAACCCCGCCCGTGCCACGGCCTCCGCAGTCTTCAGCTCCAGTTGGGCGCTCGAGCAGCTCTGGCCTTTCTGGGTTGCACCGTTGGTGGGGGCAGCGATCGCGGGTCTCGTCTTCCGCGGGTTCGGTGAATCCACCCCCGCAGCTGCGGTTGCGGTCGAAGAACCCGCAGAACCCGCAGATGCCGATGAGTGGGACGAAGAGTCGGACGAAAAGTCCGACGACGGCGCTGACGCCGGGGCGCCTGTTCGCCCGGCCGAGGTTTCCACACCGGCCGCAGTGCCCGCAGCTGTGCCCGCCGAGGCGACGCCCGACGTCGACCCCGCCCGTGACTTCTTCGACGGCAAGCGGGACTGACACAAGAATCTAGCTGTCTGGAAGGCACTCTGACGGCCGGTGCCGCCGCGCCGCACCAATAATGTCCGTGCCTCCGGTTAGCGTGAAAACATGAGGCTTCTTCACACTTCGGACTGGCACCTGGGACGTTCGTTCCATGGCGTCGGGATGCTCGATGCCCAGCGCGACTTCGTCGAGCAATTGCTGGAGGTCGTCCGGGAGCGGTCGGTGGACGTCGTGCTGATCGCCGGGGACGTCTACGACCGCGCGCTGCCTGGCCTGGATGTCGTGAAGCTCCTCGACGACGCCCTGGTGCGGATCACCGACGCCGGCGCCAAGGTGGTGCTGACAAGCGGGAACCACGATTCGGCGATCCGGCTCGGTTTCGCCTCACGCTTACTCGAACGCGGGGGAGTTCATCTGCGGACCCGGGTAGAGGATCTTGATTCTCCTATCTTGTTTCCACTGGACGGCAGCGAAGACACAACAGCGAGGCCGGACGCCCCGATGCTGGCCGTCTACGGTATCCCGTATCTCGAACCGAGGCTCGTCGCCGAGCGGCTCGGCACGGAAACCGCGAATCACTTCGACGTCACCGAGGCCGCGGTACAGCTCATCCGCGAGGACATCTCGCGGCGACGTGAGACGGGACCTGTGCATTCCGTCGTGCTGGCACACACCTTCGCCAGCGGCGGCATTAGCTCGGACAGCGAGCGTGATCTAAGCATCGGTGGTTTGGGGGCAGTCCCCTTGGATCTCTTCGAGGGCTTCGGCTACACGGCCCTGGGCCATCTGCACGGGCGCCAGGAGCTTGCGGAACACGTCCGGTATTCGGGTTCGCCGCTGGCCTATTCCTTCTCTGAAGCCAGGCACCTGAAGGGAGCCTGGCTGGTTGACGTTGGCGTCGGCGGCGTTGAAAACGTCGAGGAAATTCTGTGGAAAGCACCGCGGGAGCTCGCGATACTCCGGGGAAAGCTCACCGAACTCTTGGAATCGGAAGAATATCGCTGGGCTGAATCCGCTTATTGCCAGGTCACTCTGACGGACGCTGTACGGCCCGCGCAGGCCATGGAACAACTGCGTACCCGGTTCCCGGACACCCTCGTGTTGGGCTTTGATCCTGAAGATGCCGCGGGAAGGGCCAAGGTCAGCTATAGCAGCAGGCTTGCCGACGCAGAGGACGATCTAGGCGTGTGCTGCGGCTTCCTTGACCATGTGCGGGCAAGGCCTGGCGACGAAACTGAACTCTCCGCCCTTCGTGAAGCTTTGGAAGCGGTCAGGCTGGAAGGAGCGGAGTTGTGAGAATCCACCGCCTTGAGATGACGGCCTTCGGGCCATTTGCCGGGCTCCAGTCGATTGACTTCGACCAGTTGGGCGCACAGGGTCTGTTCCTCCTGAACGGTGCCACCGGTGCAGGAAAGACGAGTGTTCTCGACGCAATCTGTTTTGCGCTCTACGGCTCGGTGCCAGGCGCGCGTCAGGACGGCAAACGCTTACGGAGCGACCATGCGGAACCGACCGCGGAGCCCAGCGTCGTCTGTGAATTTTCGGCGCGCGGACGGCGCTTCGAGGTCACCCGCTCGCCGGCATGGGACAGGCCCAGTGCCCGTGGCCGCAAAGGCTTCACCACCCAGCAGGCCAAAACGCTTCTGCGCGAACGGGTCAAGGGCTCGTGGGAAGAGAAGACTTCCCGCAACGACGAGGCGGGAGTGGAAATCGGGGACGTCCTCGGAATGGACCGGGAGCAGTTCACCAGGGTTGTCATGCTTCCGCAAGGAGATTTCGCGGCGTTCCTGCGCTCCAAGGCCTCTGACCGCCTGGACCTGCTGCAGAAGCTCTTCGGCACCCAGCGTTTTGAAGCGATCGAACAGCAGTTGGCACTGCAGGCAAACGCCGCGCGGGCCAAAGTGCAGGAGAGCGAGAACGAACTCCAATTGCTCCTGCAACGGGCGGAGGCAGAGTTTGCGCAACTCGGCATGGAAGAGTCTGAGGACCTTGCTCTGGGCACCGATGAGGGTGCGCCCACGAACGAAACAAGGCTCGAGTACCTCGAGGAGCAGGCGCGCCTCGAGTCGGCGGCCCGGCAGCAAGATGCCAGCTCTGCCGAGGCTGCAGCGCTTCAGCTAGCAGACAAGTTCAACTCCGCCCGGGAACGGGTTCAACGGCACGCGAAGCTCGACGCCGCCACGCGCCGACAGGTTGCGCTCGCCGCAGGAGCGGCAGAAGTCCACGAATTCCGTGACCGCCTGGGACGTCACCGGAAAGCTGCCGTGCTCGGCGGACAGCTCGAAGGCGTAGATCGTGCCACGAAGGCACTTCACCTGGCGGCCTCGAAGGCTGAGTCGGCTACGGCGAAGCTGACTGCAGCGACCCTGGATGCCAGCGATCCCGCAGCGGGCTTGGCCAGGGTTCAGAAAACCACGGCTGTCCTGGAAGCCCGGGTCCCGGACGAACAAAAACTCGAGGACATCACCGCGCGGCTTGGTGCCCTCAAAGTGGCGGCAGAGCAGCGCGAATCCTCCAAGGAAGTGCGGTCCCTCGCTTTGGCCGCGGTTCGCGCGGAGGCAACTGCCTTGGAAACCCGGATAGCTCCGCTGGAAGCGGTGGCTGGGGAACTGCCCCTGCGCGAAGTCGAGGCTGCTGCAGCGCAGAACACGGTCAAGACCGTAGCCCGCTACACAAGCTCCCTCGAATCCCTGTCCGTGGCCGGGAAGCGGCACGCATTGGCCCGTGCGCTTTCCCAGGACCTCCGCCAACTCTGGCTGGACCTCCGCGAAACCCGGCTCGCCAATGCCGCTGCCGAGCTCGCCGCCAAACTGCGGGAGGGCGAAGGATGCCCTGTCTGCGGAAGCGTCGAGCACCCTTCCCCGGCGGCGGCCGGGCTGACGGCCTTGGCTCTTGCCCAAGAAGAGCAATCGGCCCACGAACGCTATGACGCGAGTGAGCACGACCTCCTTCAGGCGGCGGCCGAGCTGGCGGCGGCCGAGCAGGAGGTCGCCGTGCTCGCGGCCCAAGGCGGAGACCTCGATCCGAACGAAGCCGCTTCGACGGAGACCGTGGCCAGAGAGGCCCTTGCCTCGGCGCGTTCCGCCGTCGAAGGACTCAAGCAAGGCACGACGGATCTCAAGCGCGCGCTCGAGCACATTGCCCGTTTGGAAGATGAACAACGCCAGGAGGAGACAGCCGCGGCGCAAGCTGAGTCCACCATGGCCTTGCTCCTCGAACAACGTGGGGCGCTGGACTCTGTGCTTTCCGGGCTTCGCGATGGCTTCGGCACATTGCGGGGCCGGATTGAGGCGTTGGACGGGAAACGTGAGCTCCTGCAGCATGCCGTCACCGCCAGCGTGCAGTTGGAACGTGCCCGGGAGGTTTTGGCCGATACTTCCACAGCCCTGGAACGAGCCCTTTCGGTCAACGGATTCGAAACCGCGGAGACCGCCCGGCTCGAAATCCTCGACGAGAAGCACGCCGCACGGCTTGACGAAGCCATCCGGGCGGCCGAGACCGAAAGTGCCCGTCTCGCGGAGCTCTTCGAGTCCGAGGACCTCGTGCTTGCCGCCAAGGAAGCGCGGATCGGAGAGGTGCCGCTGACCGCCGTCGAACTCGCCGCCGTCGAACACGAAGCCGGCCATGCGGCGGAAACCGGCCGCCGCATGGCTCTTGCTGCCGGACTTGCCGCACGGACGGTGGCTACCTTGGCAACGATCCGCTTGCAGTACGAAGAGGCTGCGGCCTCGGGGCGCGGCCCCCGCGAACGCGCCCGGGTACTCAGCGAGCTCGCCGAAACTGCCAGGGGGGCAGGCGACAACGGCTACAAGATGAGCCTCAACAGCTACGTCCTCGCGGCCCGGCTCGAACAGGTCGCGGCAGCAGCGTCGGAGCGGCTCATCGCCATGAGCGACGGCCGGTACACCCTGCAGCACACCGACGCGAAGGCAGCCAGGGGAGCGAAATCCGGTTTGGGCCTGGAAGTCGTGGATGAGTGGACGGGCCAGCGGCGCGACACCGCCACGCTGTCCGGAGGGGAATCTTTCATGGCTTCGCTCGCGTTGGCTCTGGGGCTCGCGGATGTTGTCCAGCAAGAAGCCGGGGGAGTGGACATCGAAACCTTGTTCGTGGATGAGGGCTTCGGAAGTCTCGACGAGCAGTCCCTCGAACAGGTCATGGATGCACTTGAGGGACTCCGCGACGGCGGAAGGGTAGTCGGGCTGGTTAGCCACGTTGCCGAGATGAAACAGAGAATCAGCAGCCAGCTGCAGGTGATCAAGGGCCGGAACGGCTCCACCGTGCGAATCGTCGACGCCGCAGCGGCTTAGGACCCGCACGCCCAGGCCACCGCACCCTCAGCTAGCCGTCCGGTAGACTTGGAAGGTTACACCGGGTCGCGCGCATCGGGAGGAGGGACGATGCGCACCATTCAGCGAACCCGGAATCATGAACTCTTCCCCACACATCTCTTCGGCCAACGCCACGCTGCAGGCTGCCCCGTCATTTCCTGCTTCCCCGGCGCCACGCCGTTCCCGTCTGCCGGGACGCTTTGCCCGCTTGCCCGAACTTGCAGGGCGAAACTTCCTGCCGTTGGGACTCTTCGCAAGGCTGCCGCTCGCCATGCTGACTGTTGGCACCCTCACGCTCGTGACCGCTGTCGGCCACTCTTATGCCATCGGAGGCCTGGCGGCCGGAGCCGTCGGAATCGGTTCGGCCCTGGGCGCGCCTGTGCTCGGCTCGCTTGCCGACCGGAGAGGCCAGCGCCCGGTCTTGCTCGTGGCCGCGGCCGTCAATGCAGCCGCAGTGATTGCGTTGCTGGTCGCCGCATACCTGACACCTGATTTCAACGCTCCTACGGACACGCTCGCGATTCTGGTGACGGCCTTCCTCGCGGGAGCGAGTTGTCCGCAGGTCGGTCCCATGGCCCGTGTCCGGTGGATGGCCCTGACCACACGGAACGTGAACCCTGAAGGCGGCACGGCTGCCGTCGGTTCCGGCAGCGCGGCGGCCAGCCGCGCAGACCTGGACACCGCCTTGTCTTACGAGGGAACCGCAGACGAAATCACGTTTGTCCTGGGACCCGCGCTGGTTGGAATTCTGGCCAGCCTGGTAGCCCCGTGGCTTCCGCTCGCACTTGCAGCCGTGCTCACTGCCACTCTTGTGCCTGCCTTCGCCGTCCATCCTTCACAACTGGCCGTGGTTCCGGCAAGACGCAAAGTGCCCGCCGGCGTCGGGAGCGCCCGCGCGGAACGGAAATCAACCGTCGGCTCCGTGGCCTGGCTGAGGGTGGCCGTTCCGGTCCTGGCCATGGTGTGCATGGGAACGTTCTTCGGTGCGACACAGAATGCCTTGAGCGCTTTCTCCGCCCAGTTCGCCACGGCGGAGATCGCCGGATTGTTGTATTCGGTCGTGGGGCTGAGCTCGGCAGTCGCCGCGCTTTCCGTTGCCTATTGCCCCAGCGCTTTGGGCTGGCCATCCGCTGGGTGGTCGCCGCGGTCGCGATGACGGCGTTCTCCCTTCTCTTGTTCCTTCCGGCCGGGATCTGGCCGATGGTCATCGTTCTGTTCGTGCTGGGAATTCCTGTCGGACCCGTCATGGTGACTGTTTTCAGCATTGGGGGAGTGGTTGCGCCGGCGGGTCGCATGGCAACGGTCATGACCGCCCTGGCGAGCGGGATCGTGGCCGGTACGGCCTTGGGTGCCTACCTCGCGGGCCAGTTGGCGCAGACTCAGGGTCCCGCCGCAGCTTTCGTGGTGTCCATGGCCGCATCGGGGGCGCTCCTGGTGCTCGGCATCGTTGCCGGACTCGTCCTCCGCCGCAAACCGAGCCCGCAAGGGTAGCTCCTCGACCCCCAAGCCGCCCGTCCGCCGTCGACGCTCGCTCACTTTTGGGTCCCTTTTTGGAAACCCTCGCTCACGTCTTTGTGAACTGCTGCAGGAGGATTTCCGATTTTGGCGCTAAAGGTGAGCGAGCGTCGGAATCAGCGGCAGACGGGTCCTTACGCCAGCTGGTTTTCGATACGGGCCGCGCTCGCGGCCAGGGCTTCGCCGACGGCGGCCTGGTCCTGTTCGCGGCGGATATAGACGACGGCGATCGCCGCGGGCCGGCCGCCGGGCACTTGGATGGGGGCGGCCAAGGACGACAGTCCTGCGATGACTTCGTCGTGGCTTGCCGCGTAGCCGAGTCGACGCGCTTCGGCTGCCTCGCGCCGATAGGGCAAGCCTGGAGCAAGGACGGTCCATTCTTTCTCGCTCATCGTCGACTGGATGGCGATTCCAGGGGCTCCGATGTTCACGGGGTGGCGCGTCCCGGGGTGCTGTGCCAGAGTCGCGGCCGAGTGGCGCGGCTCAACGGTGACCAAGGTGACGCAGTCCTGATGGTCCCAGATCGCCACGAAGGCCGTCATGTTCAGGGCGTTGGCAAGCTGGGTCAGCTCAGGCAGCGCGGCCGTCTGGAGATCACGGGAAACCCCGCGCGCCAACACTGCCAGGCCAGGGCCGGGCTGGACACGGCCCGCGTCGTCGCGTATCAGTAAGGAATGGTCCTCCAGCGTGCGCAGGATCCTATAGGCCACAGAGCGGTGAACGCCCAAGGCGCCGGCAAGTTCCGCAATGGTCAGGGAACGTTCGGCGGCGGCCAGGATTTCCAACGCTTGGATTCCGCGGGAGAGGGTCTGCGACGGCGAGACGATCGCCGTCGGTTCTTTCAGATCCTTCGCGGCACTGGGAGACTTCATGGGCTCCATCCTATGTTGGCATTTAACACGGCTGAGCCGTCGTCTTGTGCTCTGGGATGCAAACGACTATGGTTCTTTATGAGAATTTATTGTTCAAATATAGAACAAGTTCACATATAGAACAATCTCCAGGCAGGAATCAACGATGATTGCCAAGTCCAGCCGGAATGCGGAGCCCGGCCCCTTCAGCCGTACTGCGCGGACACGGGCACTTCATTTCCGCGGCAGTCTGGGCCGCTTTGCTACAGGTGTGGCCATTGTGACCTTCGACGGTGCCACGAGGCGGCATGGCATTACTGTCAATTCCTTCACGTCGGTGTCCATGGAGCCGCCACTGGTCCTCGTCAGTATCGCCCGCACAGCGAGGGCCCACGACGAGCTCGCCGGGCGGCCGTTCACCGTCAACATCCTGGGTGCGGAACAAAAGCAGCTCGCCCTGCACTTCGCGGGCCGCCCCGGGCCGGAACCACTGTGGGTCGAAGGCGGCACGGCGCCCCGGCTCTCCAACGTCCTGGCCTATTTCGAATGCAAGCCATGGGCCGCCTACGACGGGGGAGACCACACCCTCTATGTGGGCGAGGTGGTGGACTTCAACTACCGCAACGGCGATGCGCTCGCTTTCGCCAACAGCGCCTTCACCACCATCCCGGAAAGCCAATTAGGAATGGAGGATCTTCTCTAGTGGCCGCGGCCCGTCCACGGCGCATCCATCACGCAATGCCGCTTCAGCTCAACCCCTCTTGGAGACAACCATGGGAATCCGGACCGGACAGCAATACCTGGACAAACTCAACTCAATGACCCCGCACGTCCTGATCGACGGCGAAATGGTCACCGAGAAGATCGCAGATCATCCCTCCTTCAGGAACGTGGCCCGCACGTACGCGAAGCTCTTCGACATGCAGCATGACCCGAAGTATGCGGATGCCCTCACCTATGAATCCCCGACGACGGGTGACCGGGTGAGTGCCTCGTTCCTGGTGCCGCGCAGCAAGGCGGACCTCGAGCATCGGCACGCGGCCATCCGCACCTGGGCCGAGTACTCCCATGGATTCCTGGGTCGTACCGGCGACTACATGAACGGAGCCCTTACGGCGCTCGCCGCCGCGGAAAAGTGGTTTGCCCAGGCCGATCCGATGTTCGGCGAAAACATGCGCAAGTACTACGAGCATTGCCGCGAGAACGATCTCCTGGCCACACACACCCTGATCCCGCCGCAAGTCAACCGTTCGGTGTCCGGTTCCGAACAGCTTGGCGGGCAACTTTCGGCCAGGGTAGTCGAGGAACGGGAGGACGGAATCGTCGTCCATGGCGCTCGTATGCTCGCCACGATCGCTCCGATCGCCGACGAACTCCTTGTTTTCCCTTCGACCCTCCTTCGCTCGACGCCTGAGGATGCTCCCTATTCCTACGCCTTCGCACTCCCGAATGACGCTCCGGGCATGCGTTACCTTTGCCGCACCTCCCTCTATAACGGCGGCGGCACCCACGATGAGCCGCTCGCGAGCCGTTACGAGGAAATGGACGCCGTGGTTGTTTTCGATCATGTGTTCGTCCCCAACGAGCGAATCTTCATGCTCGGCCATCCCGAACTGTGCAACGCCTTCTACTCCGAGACCGGCGCAGGAGCCCTGATGACCCACCAAGTGGTCACGAGGACCATCGCGAAGAGCGAGTTCTTCCTGGGCCTTGCTTCGGAAATTGCCGCATCGATCGGGATCGACGGATTCCAACACATCCAGGAAGACCTCGCGGAGCTGATCGAGACCGTTGAAATCGGCAAGGCCCTCATGGTGGCGGCGGAGGCCCAGGCTGCCCCGAGTCCGGATGGCGTGTTCTTGCCGCATTGGCCCACATTGAATGCGGCCCGTAACTGGTATCCCAAGGTTGCCCAGCGTTTCCCGGCGATCATTCGCAAGTTTTCGGCGTCCGGCCTCATGGCGCTACCGGGTGAAGCGGACGTCGCCAGTGAGGCATTACCGGACATTGAGTTGTACATGCAGGCGAAGACACTAACGGGACCGGAGCGAGTCCGACTCTTCAAGCTTGCCTTCGATGCGAGCATTTCCTCGTTCGCCGGGCGCCAGGCCTTGTACGAGTACTTTTTCTTCGGCGATCCCGTTCGTATGGCGGGCGCCCTCGTCAACAGCTACGATCGTGAGCCGGCCCGCGCCCGCGTTCGCGAATTCCTCGAACGGACAGACTGAACGCGCCACGGCGCGGACGACGACTGCAGCCGTCCGTCGTCGTCCGCAACTCCGACGCTCGCTCGCCTATGGCGCGAAATTCTCCGACGCACGCTCACCTATGATCGGAACGATCGCAACCCTCATGCAGAAGATGTGCAGGAGGGTGCGCCCTTCCGGCCTTAAAGGTGAGCGAGCGTCGGAATTCCTGCAGATACCGGCTACGCAGCCCGCTCCAAAAGCCGCACAGCGTCGTCGTCGGTCAACTGTTCGAAGTGTTCGTAGAACGCCCCAACCGCATGGAACCTGCCCGGCGTGTGCAGGCACATCACGAAGTCGCACACCCGGCTGATGGACGCCTGGGCTTCGAGTGATGCGACGGGAACGGCGGCCACCACGGTCCCCGCTCCGCGTGCGCGGACAGCCTCGACGGCGGCGCGCATCGTCGCTCCCGTGGCGAGGCCGTCGTCGACAAGGACCACGGTCTTGCCCGAGAGGTCTACGTTGACGCCGGGATAGGCTTTCACGCGCCGCAGGAGTTCGCCCCGCTCGCTCGTTTCCACCGCGTCGAGAGATGACTGGCTGATTCCGTGCTGCAGCATGCGTTCGGCGAGGGGCCGGTTGACGATGCGGACGATTCTGCCGCCGGACCAGGCGAGGGCGCCGAACGCGGTTTCTTCGCGCCCCGGGATACCAAGTTTGCGCACCAGAATGGCGCCAAGTGGCTGGTCGAGCTCGACGGCGGCCGCGGCCGCCACAGGAATCCCACCACGGGCGAGGCCCAGAAGGATGGTGTCCGGCCGGTGCCGGAGCTGCGGAAGCCCGGCTGCCAAACGGCGACCGGCATCTGCGCGGTCCTTGAAGCGCATGCCCATTCGACCCACTTCCACGTAATCCGGCGCTGAATCAAGCCTACCGTCCTTGCCGCGACAGGCCCCCGCTGTCACGATGGGCCATGTGAACAAGCCGATCGGTTATTGGACCAAACGCCTGGACGCCGCCTTGGAAACGCATCTGGACAGGACACTGGCGAGGTTGAAACTCAGTCGGCGGCAGTGGCAGGCCCTTAATGTCCTGGCCGAGACGGCCCTCAGCCCCGGGGACCTCGACGGCGTCCTCAGCCCTTTTTGGGGCGACGACACGCGGCGCCGCGAAAGCGAACTCGCCGCGCTGGTGGGCCGCGGAATGATCATCATGGTGGACGATCGCATCAGTCTCAGCGAACTGGGCCACGCGAAACAGGCCGAAGCCCAAAGACTTGTCGAGGATTCCCGCCGGGAACTTTCCATGGGATCGGCATCGACGAGTACGCCATGGCCCTCAGCGTGCTGGAACGCATGACGCGCAATGCGGAGCGGTTGGCACGGTAGAGCCGGGAGCGCCTTAGACGCCGAGGAACGCCACCGTAGCGTCTTTGAACACCCTGCTGGTGACGGCGTTGCCATGGTTCCGTCCAGGAATGAGCAATTGTTCCACCATGCCCCCCGCATGGGACGCGATTGCGGCAAGCTCGGGCATGGTGCTGGCCCGCTCGTCCTTTTCACCGGCGACCAGCAGCATCGGCATGTGGGGCACGGCTTCGGCGGGATCGTAGGGTTCGCCCTTGATGGCCTCGATCAGCGACAAGAGCGCAAACAGATCGTTGCTCGGCAAGAGCTGCGCCATTTTAAGCAAGCCTGCCGTGGACGCGTCTTCAATCGGCGTCCCGTCCGCGAGGTAGCGCTGGGCAGCCACGAGGTCGAAGGATGCCAGCGGGTCTTCCTTGTTCGGGCCACCCAATACCAAGCGGTGCACGAGTTCGGGCTGGGTTGCCCCGAACTCCCAGGCGAGCCGGGATCCCAGGGAGTAGCCAACGACGTCAAGCCCGCTCGAAGGGTCGCCGTCGCGCACAGGGCGCGCCCCGGCGTCGGCCACTATCTGGAGCAGGTCCGCGCGGATCCGGCTGGGAGTGTAGGAGTCCAGGTCTTCGGGCGAAGCGCTCCGGCCATGTCCTGGGAGGTCTACGGTGATCACGCGGCGACCGGCGGACCGAAGAGTGGAAATCCACCCCGTGTCGCCCCAATTGAGCTTGCTCGACGAGGAGAAACCGTGCAGCAGCAGGACGGGACGCAACCCGGCGTCGGTGCCTTCGGCAGGCTCATGGACCTCCACGAAAATATGGGGATCCGTTCCTTCCACGGTGTGGATGTGCTCTCCTGTGTGCCTGCCGCTCATCGTGTCAGTCCTCATCGAGTACGGCGCTCAGGCGGACCCGGCGCTTCGGTGCTTCATCCTTCGGAACCGTGCCCACGATGCCCGCAGTATTGTCCGGCACCTCGAACACCACCAGCGGCTCGCCGACGTTGATGGTCTCGCCCGGCGCGCCGTGGATACGGATCACTTTACCCGCCTGCGGGCTTGGCAACTCGAGCGCTGACTTAGTCGTTTCCAGCTCTACGAGGGGCTGGTTCCGTTCCACCTGATCTCCGGGGGAGACGAGCCAGTCCAGCACGGTCGCCTCGATGAGGCCTTCGCCAAGATCGGGCAGGGGGAAGCTGATTTCAGCCACGTCGGTACTCCAATACTCGTTGGATCCCCAGGAGGATGCGGTCAATGTTCGGAATGTATTCGTCCTCCAGGTCACCGGAGGGGTAAGGCACGTCGAAGCCGGTGACCCGCTCGACCGGCGCTTTGAGGGTGTCGAAGCAGCTTTGCGTGATCAGTTGGGCGACTTCCGCGCCGAGTCCGGAGGTCAGCGGAGCTTCGTGCACGACGACGGCGCGCCGCGTCTTTCCGACGGACGTCGCCAGTGTTGCGGCGTCGATCGGCTTGAGCCAGCGCAGGTCGAGGACTTCGACGTCGATTCCGTCCTCCGCTGCGAGTTCGGCGACCTGCAGGCACCGGGCCACCATGGCACCCCAGGCTACGAGGGTCAGGTGGCGGCCCGGCCGGACAACGCGCGCACCGGTGAGGCTGCCGCCGTCGGCTGTGTCGACGTCGCCCTTCTGCCAATAGCGGGACTTGGGTTCCATGAAAATCACGGGGTCAGGTCGCGAGGCAGCGTACTTGAGCAGGTGATAGGCGTCGTGCGGATCCGACGGCGAGACAACCTTCAGGCCGGGAACGTGCGCGAAGAGCGCCTCAAGGCTTTCGCCGTGGTGTTCGGGAGCGCGGATGCCTCCGAAGCTGGGCACCCGCAAGGTGATCGGCATCGGCAGGGTGCCGCGGCTGCGGTAGTTCATGCGGGCGATCTGGCACACGATCTGGTTGATGGCCGGATAGGCGAAGCCGTCGAACTGTACTTCCGGAATCGGGTGGAAGCCTGCCATGGCCAGCCCTACGGACATGCCGAGGATTCCGGACTCCGCGAGCGGCGTGTCGAACACGCGGGTGTCTCCGTGCTTTGTCTGGAGGCCGTCGGTGATGCGGAAGACTCCGCCCAATTGGCCACAGTCCTCACCGAACACAAGCGTCTTTGGATCGGTGGAGAGAACCTCGTCCAGGGCGCGGTTGAGTGCCTGCTGCATGGAGAGTTGAGTTAGCCGGGCCTCCATGGGTGCCCGGGCTTCAAGGGTGGCGGTGCTCTCAGACATGTTCGGACTCCTCGCGCCAACGGGTGGCCTGATTTTCAAGGACGGGGGTGGTTTCCTGGAAGACGAAATCGAACATTTCGTTGCCGGGCCGGGGGCCGAGGGCTTCGATTCCGATGCGGATCGCTTCCTCTTCTGCCCGCGCGGCGTCGTGGGCGGCGGCGAAGAAGGCCTCGTCGGCTTCGCCTTCGGCCAGCAATCGCTTGCGGAAGCGTTCCAGTGGGTCCACACCGGCGTCGATGCGCTCGTTGTCGAGGCTCCGGTACCGGCCCGGATCGTCGGCGGTCGAATGCGGCCCGCGGCGGTAGGTCATCGCTTCGACCACCACGGGGCCGTTGCCTTGGCGGCAATGGGCGAAGGCATTGCGGGTGGCTTCATACACGGCGACCACATCGTTGCCGTCCACCTGAATGCCCGGGATGTCGTAGCCGGCGGCCCGGGCAGCGACCGAGCCGCCGGCCACTTGCCGCTCGGTGGGCACGGAAATCGCCCAGCCGTTGTTCTGGATGAAGAAGACGACCGGCGCTTTCATGACGGCGGCAAAATTCATGGCTTCATGGACGTCGCCTTGCGAGGAGGCGCCGTCGCCGAAGTAGCTGAGGGCCACGCCTTGCTCGCCGCTCAGGGTTTGGCCATGGGCCCAGCCGACGGCATGGAGCACCGAACCTGCAACCACGGCCTGGATGGGCGCGAGTCGGCTTGCCGGAGGGTTGTACATGCCGCCGTGCCACGTTGCCTTGTGGGTGGACATGTACGCCACCATGTCCACACCCATGGCCCTGGCGACGCCCATTTCACGGTACGTCGGAAAGGCGAAGTCGCGGGCCGTGTCCAGGGCGTAGGCGCTCCCGACCTGGGCTGCTTCCTGGCCGAGTTCCGGAGCGTAGCCGGGGATGATTCCTTGGCGCTGCCACGCGACGGCCGAGGTATCCAGGTATCGAACGGCAGCCATCAGGGAGTAAAGCTCCCTGAGCTGTCCGGGGCCGAGGGGCGCAGTATCGGCTGTGCCCACAGCGGGAAGAATTGAGTCCATGGACGTGACCGTAGTCACTGTTCGTTCTGTGGGCAATCCGCCTATTTGCGACTAGTCAAACTGCCAAGAACTGTCAGCCATCGTGGGGGAAGGCATGGCAGTTTGTGCACCCTTCCGCCCACCCAACTAGCTCGCACTTGTTGTCGTTATGAGGCCTCAGAACGACGTTAAATGCGAGTTAGTTGGGTGGGCAGAGAGCTGGGCGGATCAAGCGCTTCGTGCAGCTTTGGCTTTGGCCTTGATCCGGCAGGCTATGGCGATACCGGCGACGAGTAGGAACGTACCGATCAACTGACCGGCGCTCTCGGCATTTGAGAAGCCCACCACGAAGATGACCGCAAGCAACGCCAATCCGAAGAGGGTGAGGAAGGGGAAGCCCTTCATGCGAAGGGGCAACTGTGTTCCTTCGCGGTCGGCGCGGCGGCGGAGGATGAACTGGGATACGAGTGCGGTGCCCCAGACCACGAGGCAGGTGGAGCCCACAAGGTTCAAAAGCGCCGGAAGGACGCGGTCAGGGAAGAGCAGTTCCAGCACGGTGGCGATGAAGCCGAAAGCGACGGAGACCCCGACGGCGGCCATGGGCACCCGAGCGCCGCGCAGCCGCGACAGGAAAGCCGGTGCCTCGCCGCGTTCAGACAAGGAGAAGACCATGCGAGAGGCGCCGTAGAGGTTCGCGTTGAGCGCCGAGAGCAGGGCTACAACGGCAACAAGCGTGATGGCTGTGCCAGCTCCCGGGATGCCGGCAAGGTTCAGTACACCGGCGAACGGCGACTTCAATCCCTCGGAGTCGGAGGGCAGGACGGCTGCAATAACAAAGACCGAGCCGATGTAGAAGACCAGGATGCGCCACACCACTGTACGGATGGCTTTGCCGACGCTTCGTACCGGATCCTGCGTCTCCGCCGCCGCCACGCTCACGATTTCCGTCCCCCCGAAGGCGAAAATCACCACGAAGAGTGCCGTGGCAATTCCAGACCAACCAGACGGGGCGAAGTTGCTCGTGAGGTTTCCGAGGCCGGGGGAGGTCAGTCCCGGCAGCCAACCAAACAGCAATGCCGCACCGATAGCCAGGAAAGCGACTATGGCCGCGACCTTCAGGATGGCGAACCAGAACTCGAACTCGCCGAAGTTACGTACCCCGGCGAGGTTGATCGCGGTGAACGCCACCATGAAGACCAAGGCGAGCGCCCACACCGGAACGACTGGCCAGACAGAGAACAGCAGCCCGGCCGCGCCGAGTGCCTCCGCGGCAATGACGACTACCAGCTGCAGCCACCAAAGCCAGCCGACGGTTGACCCGGCCGTCTTGCCCATGGCCTTTTCCGCGTACACAGAGAAAGCGCCGCTATTGGGGTTGGCCGCCGCCATCTCGCCCAGGGCCCACATCACCAGGATGATCAGGGTGCCCGCCACTAGATAGGAGATGAGCACGGCCGGGCCGGCCGCATGGATCCCGGCGCCCGAGCCGAGGAAGAGACCTGCGCCGATGGCACTGCCCAGGCCCATCATAGTGAGCTGGCGCGGCTTCATCGCGTGGCCGAGGCCATGCGAAGAAATGGTGGGTCGAACAGCGGTGGACTTCGTTGTCATTCGTGTTTGCTTTCTTGTGGGTGTTTTCTCAGCTGGTTCTTATGAGACTTATCGAATTTACCGCTTCCGAGCGAAGGTGGTGAAAAACACCTATGAGAGAATGCTTACAACTTGGTGCAGCATGTGGGAATCAAGTGCCGATATGTTCAGCTCATGGGTGGAAGTAGGAAAAACTGGTGGCTGTTGACGAGCTAGATGCCAAGATTGTTCGTTTCTTCACGGACTCTCCGCGAGCGTCCGTCCTTGAGGCATCCCGCGTCTTGAAGGTCGCCCGCGCTACGGTCCAGTCCAGGCTTGACCGGATGGCCGAACGCGGAGTCGTGGCTCCCTGGGTTCCGCAGCCCGACCCTGCCGGTTTCGGGTATCCGGTGGTGGCCTTCTGCTCGCTGACCATCAATCAGGACCTGGGGCACGACGCTGTCGTCGAAGCCCTGGCCGCCATCCCCGAATTGATTGAGGTCCACACCGTTTCCGGCAGTTCGGATCTGATGGTGCGGGTGGTGGGCAAATCGAACTCGGACTTGCAGCGCGTGCTGGACAAGCTCATCGCCACCAAGACGGTGCTCCGCTCCTCGTCGGTGATCGTGCTGAATACCCACTTCCAAGGCCGCACCTTGCCTTTGCTGGAAGTCGCGGCCAAGGAGGATGTGAGCTGAAACATTTGGACACCGTCCGTTGACAGTCGTACCATTAGTTCTAGTCAACTTGACCATAACTAATTTTCGGTTCCAAGGGCAAAGAACTGGTTCCTACGGCAAAGAAGCGGGGTGAACACCGTGTACGCCAACTCCGCGAACGTCGCAGAGCGCAGGCTCGCACCGCCGTCGTTGGCTATTTCCACGGTGATCTTCGCGCTCCGCCCGAGTGAACGCTCAGGGCGCCCCACGCTGTGGCTGCCGCTGGTGCGGCGTATCCGCGAACCGTTCAAAGGAATGTGGGCGCTGCCCGGTGGGCCGCTGCAGCATGACGAGTCCCTTCAGGATGCCGCGTCCCGGAACCTGCGTGAGACAACAGGGTTAGCGCCTCAATACCTCGAACAGCTCTACGCCTTCGGTGGCCTGCACCGCTCGCCTGCCCAACGGGTCGTCTCGATTGTCTACTGGGCCTTGGTGCAGCCCACGGAAGCCGCCCTGGCGGACGAATCCGAGAACGTCCGCTGGTTCCGCGCCGACAGGCTTGCGGAGCTGGCCTTTGATCACAATGCGATCGTGGACTACGCCCTGTGGCGGCTGCGCAACAAGATGGCCTACGGGTCCATCGCCTATCACTTGCTGGGTGAGTTCTTCACCCTGGCACAGGTCCGCGAAGTCTACGAGGCTGTCCTGGACCGCCAATTGGATCCGGCGAATTTCCGCCGGCAAATCAAGGGAACGCCGGAAATCGAAGAGACCGGTGAATACCTCCAAGGCGGAAAACACCGCCCACCCCGCCTCTACCGCTTCACCGGCACGCCCGGACTCGGGCCAGACAACAGGAGTACACCATGAGCAGCGTCAACACAGCTATCCAGCTGATCACGCGGGAAGAAGCCGAGAGCGGCCGTTCCGCGGCCGGCTCAACGTGTAGCCCCGCTCTGGCCAAGGGTCCGTGGGAGTACGACCTCGCTGAGGCCCTCACCGGCGTCCCCGCGTACGGGCCCGGCGCCTCAAGCTCCGACGACGCTCCCAAGGCCACGCCCCGCCAAGGCCAATTGCCTGAAGAGTACAAGGTGGCCAGCGACGCCGAGCTCGACGCCCGCATCCGCGCCGCCAAAGAGACGCTGGGGGACCGGGCCGTCATCCTGGGACACTTCTACCAGCGCGACGAAGTGGTCCAGTACGCGGATTTCGTGGGGGACTCCTTCCAGCTGGCCAACGCGGCCCTGACCAAGCCAGACGCCGAGGCCATCATCTTCTGCGGTGTGCACTTCATGGCTGAAACCGCGGATATCCTGTCCAGCGAAGGCCAGGCCGTGATCCTGCCGAACCTGGCCGCAGGCTGCTCCATGGCGGACATGGCGGACGAGGACTCGGTGGAGGAATGCTGGGAGCAGCTCGAAGAGCTCTTCGGCAGCGCCCCTGATTCCGAAGGCCGGGCGCCGGTCATCCCGGTGACCTACATGAACTCATCGGCGGCATTGAAGGCCTTCTGTGGCCGCAACGGCGGCATTGTCTGCACGTCCTCCAACGCCAAGACGGTGCTGGAATGGGCCTTCGAACGTGGCCAGCGTGTGCTCTTCTTCCCGGATCAACACTTGGGCCGCAACACAGCCAAGGCCCTCGGCGTGCCGCTGGAACAAATGCCCATGTGGAATCCCCGCAAGGAGCTCGGCGGTAATGACGAGCAGACCCTGCAGGATTCCCGCGTCATCCTTTGGCACGGCTTCTGCTCGGTCCACAAGCGCTTCAACGTGGGCCAGATCGAGAAAGCCCGTGCTGATTTCCCGGGCGTGAACGTCATTGTGCACCCCGAATGCCCCATGGAAGTTGTTGATGCCGCAGACGGCGCAGGTTCCACAGACTTCATCAAGAAGGCCATCGCAGCTGCTACTGAGCCCACCACTTTTGCGATCGGCACCGAGATCAACATGGTGAACAGGCTTGCCGCTGAAAACCCGCAGCACACCATCTTCTGCCTGGACCCGGTGATCTGCCCTTGCTCCACGATGTACCGCATCCACCCCGGCTACCTTGCCTGGGTTCTTGAGGAACTGGTGGAAGGCCGTGTGGTCAACCGCATCACGGTGGACGACTCGGTCAAGGACAATGCCAAGATCGCCCTCGAACGCATGCTGGCCGCACGCCCGCTCTAGGCCACACCCCCATCAACCAGTCGAATTGAGGCTGACATGACTGCAGAACGCTTCCCGGGCGCTTCGGCGCGGCGGCGACTCGTCGTCGTCGGGAGCGGTATCGCCGGACTCTATTCCGCGCTGCTCGCCGCCGAGGCCGGTGCGGATGTTGTCCTGCTCAGCAAGGGCGCGCTGGCTGACAGCAACACGTTCTTCGCACAGGGTGGGATTTCGGCAGTACTGGAGGAACCCGCGCCCGGCGACACGGTCGCTTCGCACATTGCGGACACACTCAAAGCCGGGGCGGGCCATTGCGACGAGGAAGCCGTGCGGGTGCTGTGCACCGAAGCGCGCCTGGATATCTTGGGGTTGGAGCGTTTCGGTGTCCGTTTTGACGCGGACGACGACGGCGACCCCGCCCTGGGGCTCGAAGCCGCCCACTCCGCCCCCAGGATCCTGCACGCCGGTGGAGACGCCACTGGCGCGGAGGTTGCGAAGGCGCTTATCCTCGCGGTCCTCGACGCACAGGAAGCTGGGAGGATCCAGGTGCTGGGACATGCGCAGGCCGCTTCCCTGATCCAGTCCGAGGGACGCGTGACAGGTGTTGACTTCGTGCGGAACGGACGTACCGAAAGCGTCTACGGCGATGCCGTGCTTCTTGCCACGGGCGGGGCAGGGCAGCTGTTCGCCCAGACCACCAACCCTTCGGTAGCGACGGCTGACGGCCTCGCGCTTGCGTGGCGCGCTGGAGCGGAGCTCGCAGACCTCGAGTTCTTCCAGTTCCACCCGACGAGCATGGTGCTGTCTGCTGCCCGGGGCCGAGCCCACACCGGCGCAGATCCGCTCCTCATTTCCGAAGCGGTCCGCGGTGAAGGCGCCCTTCTGGTGGACGCCAACGGCCGGCGATTCATGCCCGACTACCACCCGGACGCAGAACTCGCGCCCCGCGACGTCGTCTCCCGCAGCATCGCGCTCCACCTGGCTTCACTGGGCGATCCCACCGGGCACGTCTTCCTTGACGCCCGCGTCGTCGAAGCGAACAAAGGGGAGGGATTCCTCGAGAAGCGCTTCCCCACGATCAGCGCCAGGACCCGTGACGCCGGCGTCGACTGGACCCGCGAGCCCGTTCCGGTGGCACCGGCCGCGCATTACTGGATGGGCGGCGTGGTCACCGATCTGCACGGCCGCACCTCCGTGCCCGGGCTGCTTGCCGCCGGCGAAGTCGCCTGCACCGGAGTCCAGGGCGCCAACCGCCTGGCCAGCAACTCCCTGCTTGAAGGACTTGTCTTCGGGCGCCGGGCAGTCGAGGGGTTCCTTGGCGAGGTGCCGTCGAATGGTAGGTTGACCGACTCGCCAGATCCCTCGGCGTCGGCCGAGGCGCTCGCATGGCAGCCTGAGCTTGTCCCCGAGCCCTTCAGCCGTACCGCACTCCGTCGGCTGATGACTGCCAAAGCCGGGGTTCTCCGGACCGGCGGGCTGCTCCGGGAGGCGGCTGAGGCACTCAACGCCTGGGCCGGCGTCGTACTTCCCCGGCACGTGCCGGATTCTGTGGATCCGCGCGAGCACGAGGACGCCAATTTGCTTCTGGCCGCGCAGCTGTTGGTGCAGGCGGCGGGAGCGCGGCGGGGGTCGCTGGGGGCGCATTACCGGAGCGACACTGCCGAACTGCGGCGCGAAACCGCCGCCGAAGAACCACATCACAGATACACGATCCGCCGGAAAGCGAGCCTCGTCAATGACTAGCCTGACCCTCCCCGCAGCACCTGTCCGGGACATTCTGGAGCGTGCCTTCGCGGAGGACGCGCCGAGCGGGGACATCACCTCACAACTGCTGATTCCCGCGGAAGCCCGGGCCACCGCCGTGCTCAATGCCCGGGTGCCGGGCGTCTTCAGCGGCGGAACGGTGTTTCGTGACGCCATGCTGATCATCGACCCGGACACCGAAGTGGAGTTGCTGCTGGCTGACGGTGAAGCGTTCGACGCCGGAGCGCACCTCGCGCGGGTCAGCGGCCGGGCGCGCTCGGTGTTGCTCGCCGAACGCGTCGGGCTCAACCTCGCCCAACGAATGAGCGCCATTGCCACCAAGACAGCGGAGTTCGTGAAGCTGGTCGATGGCACCAAGGCCCGCATCACCGACACCCGGAAGACTACCCCGGGGCTGCGAGTGCTTGAACGCTACGCCGTACGTTGCGGCGGGGGAGCCAACCACCGCTACAGCCTGTCTGATGCGGTTCTCGCCAAGGACAACCATTTGGCCGTGATGACCGGAGGGGACTCGGCCAAGCTGACGGCCCTGCTGAAGGCCGCCAAAGCCCAACTGGGCCACACCACGCATTTCGAGGTGGAAGTTGACCGGGCCGAGCAGATCGAACCGGTGCTCGCGGCCGGGGTAGACACCATCATGCTGGACAATTTCTCCCTCGAGGAACTCCGTGCCGGCGTGAAGCAAGTGGCTGGGCGCGCCGTCGTCGAAGCGAGTGGCAACGTCAATATCAAAACGGTGGCGGAGATCGCCGCTGCAGGAGTTGATGTCATTTCCATCGGCGGACTCACACACAGTGTTATCGCGCTGGATCTGGGCCTGGATGTGACGCTGGACGTCACACCCTCCTCGGGTCTCGGCTGATGCCGTGATCTTCCTCGACGCCGCGGCGACGACACCCGTCCGCAGGGAAGTCCTCGAAGCGATGTGGCCGTTTCTGACGGGGGAGTTCGGCAATCCCTCAAGCCACCACAGCCTCGGCGAAGCGGCTGCGAACGCGTTGTCCGGGGCCCGCGCTGCGGTAGCGAAGGCATTGGGCTGCCGGCCGGGGGAGATCACTTTCACCTCTGGCGGTACCGAGGCCGACAATCTGGCGGTGAAAGGAATCGCCCTCGCCAGACGTGCGGCGGATCCTGCTCTGAATCGCGTTGTTGTCAGCGCCATCGAGCATCCCGCCGTCGCGGAATCGGCGCTCTATCTGCAACGCGTCCATGGGTTCGAGGTGGACGTGGTCCCTGTGGACCGGCGTGGCGTGGTGACGCCCGAGGCGCTTCGGGCTGCACTGGGTCCGGCGACGGCACTGGTCAGCGTTTTGTATGCCAACAACGAGATCGGGACGGTCCAGCCGGTAAGGCAGCTTGCGGAGGTGGCCGCGGAACAGGGCGTGTCGTTCCACACGGACGCCGTCCAGGCTGCTGGCTGGCTGCCCATCGGTGTCAAGGAACTGGGAGTGGACGCCTTGAGCATTTCGGGTCATAAGCTCGGCGCGCCCAAGGGCAGCGGCGTGCTCTATGCCAAGGGAAGGCTGCGGCTCGAGCCGTTGGTCCACGGCGGCGGCCAGGAGCGGGGCAGGCGTTCGGGAACGGAAAACGTGGCGGGTGCAGTTGCGCTGGCGACGGCCTTGACGCTTGCGCATGCCGAACAGGCCCAACTCGCAGGGAGTGTCTCGGCGCTGCGGGATACCTTCATTCGTACTGTCCTTGAAAGTGTGCCCGGTGCCGTACTAACCGGCGATCCCTCGCAGCGCTTGCCTTCGATAGCGTCCTTTTGTTTCCCGGGTACAAGTGGCGAGTCCGTTTTGCTGGAGCTTGAGCGGCTTGGTGTGGTCTGTTCGAGCGGATCGGCGTGCGCCGCGGGATCCGATGCCCCGTCGCCGGTTCTGCTTGCTTTGGGAATCGAGCCCGAGGTGGCCCAGACTGCTGTGCGTTTCAGCTTCAATTCCACGGTGACCCCAGCGGAACTGGAGCGCGCCGCGGAAGCCGTGGCCGCCGCCGTCGGGAGCGTCCAGGGCCTCGGTCGCCGCTGACTCCCGGCCCGGCCCAACTAGCTCGCAGTTGTTGTCGTTATGAGCCCTCAAAACGACAACAACTGCGAGCTACTTGGGTGGGACGGACGGAGCGGGTCAGACATGGCGGGCTCGGCGGAAGATCCAGTGCCGCAGCAAGGTGAAGCGCACCCCCGTCGCGACGAATCCGGACAGCGTGGTGGTCCAGAGATCCTCGCTCAGGGTGGCTTCGGGCCGCAACGCGTGCAGGACGCCCAGGCTCCCGCCGGTGATGACCAGGGCGACGGCGATCACGATCAGCCCGTTCACATGGTCACGGGTTCTCTTCCAGTTGCCGGTGATCTTGAAGGTCAACCGTCGGTTCAGGGCCGTGTTCATGAGCGAAGTGATGATTAGTGCAGATGCGTTGGCCAACTGGGGTCCCATCCACGGCCGGAACAGCGCGTACAGCGCCAGTGACGTCGCGGTGCAGACGAGTCCGACGCCGGTGAAACGGATGAGCTGACGGACCACCGGATAGCGCAGAAGGCCTTTGCGACCCTTTCGGGCGGGCGGGCTGGTGAGGGATTCCTGCCGCGGCTCGGTTCTGGGTGCGGCAGAAGAATCCATGGCTCAACCATTTCACATCAAGCTGGAGATCTACTCCCAAGATGCTGTCTTTACGGGGTTGCTGAGCTCTCCGATGCCCTCAATGCGGCACGTCACAACGTCTCCGGGTTCGATCCGGGCGCACTCCGCGGGGAAGCCTGTGAGGATCAGGTCGCCGGGGTGCAAGGTCATGAATGAGGTGAGGTACACAAGGATTTCGTCCACTTTCCAGCCGAGATCGGCAGAACTGGCCGCCCGTAATTCCCTGCCGTTGTGCACGATGCTGATCGATAGCTCGCTGTCGTCGAGGTCCGTGACGATCCACGGTCCAGCAGGAGTAAACGTGTCTTGGCTTTTCGCGCTGATCCAGAGTTCGTCGGACCGCTGCAGATCGCGCGCGGAGACATCGTTGCCGATCGTGAAGCCAAGGATGGCGGTGCGCGCGTTGTCAAGCGTCAGCCCCCGGACTTTGCGCCCGACGACGACGGTCAGTTCCGCTTCGGGGTCCACGTAGCCGACGTCGGAAGCGAGCTCGATGGCGTCGCCCGGTCCGATGACACTGGTGGCTGCCTTGTGGAATGCCTGCGCAGGCAGGTCCCGGCCTGGTTGACCGGTGTTGTGCGCCATGCCGAAGACGTTGGCGGGAACGGACGGGGCCAGGAATGTGAAGGAATCCTCCGGGACTTCGGCGCCAGTGTGCCAACCGGGTCGCTCGGCGCTGCTGCCATTTGCCGGCGAGCCCGGGAAGGGACTGTCCACCACGGTCCAGTTTCTGCCAGCCTCGGAAGCGAAGTCGACGGCGTCGTTGGCTACGAAGAATTGTTCGTTCGGCGTAGCGGGGAAGAGTGGGCGGACGCGGGCGATCCGGCATGAACGTGAAGATGTCATGAAGACATCCTACGTCCTCGGTTAGGCGGGCAGGTAGAGCTCACCTACCGGGACGCCTGCGGCCAGTCGATTCGCCGGACCGGCCAAAGGGCAGGCCCAGGCCTCGTTATACGCGCACGACGGGTTGTAGGCGAAGTTGAAGTCGAGGATGAACTCCTGTTGCCTAGATCCGCGAAGGCCGTGGAAGGCACCCTTGATGGTGTCCAACAAGTACCGGCCGGCGCCGTAGCTTCCTCCCGGTTTGCCTGCCGTCGCGTCGCGGAAGGGTACGAAGATGCCGCCGCCGTAGCTGCGGAGGCGCCACACGGCCAGCGAGCCAAGCTCGTCGAGATCGAAGGTGCCGAGACGGACAAACGGCACCACGCCGTCGGTGCCGGTCTGGACGTTCATCTCCTGGCCAGCGCCTTCCGGAGACAGGGACGCATAGCGGCGAAACCGGGGATCATAGTCCGCGGTGCGGAGGCCCGAGAAAGCCTGCTTGCTGGCGGGAGTCAATGCCGACGCCGGGTGGGTTCCGAACATGCGGTCCCGTTCCTGGCGCCAATAGACATGGGCCTGGAAGGGATCGTCGCCAGCGATCTTCCGGACGTCGTCGTACAAGGCAAACGTCCGCAAACGCCAGTCCGCGATGTCCAGGGCGGAAATTCCCGCCACACTGTCTTCGTCCTCATCAAGCTGATCGGGAGCCATGCGTCAAGCCTAGTCCTACGGCGTGGGCGGACGCCGGGCCCAACGCCGTCGGCAGTTCTGCGCGTGCGAAACACCTTTCGAAGCACTGTTCCGGACGAACGGGCAGCGGCTCTGCGCCGCTAGGCTGGTGCGCATGAGAGCCAAACGGATCCCGTCGAAGGTTTCAACCGCCGTCCTGGGCGCACTCATCGTCGTTGCCGCGGTTGGCTGCAGTTCCGAGGGCAAGGGCGGACCTGCCTGGACGGCAGGGTCCGACAGCGCATCGCCGGGCGCCCCGGCCGCGTCGGGCGTCAGTACGGCTCCGCCGTCGGGTGCCCACACCGACAGCCCCTCCGCTGGCGCTACAGCTTCGCCGGGGGCAACCGCCGCGGTTTGGAAGACGTACTCGGATCCGGCCAAGAAGGTCAGCTTCGATCTGCCAAGTGACTGGATCGCGCAGTCGGTCACACCCGATGCCGGATCCCTGCCGGGCGCTTTGAAGATCGAGGTCAAGGACGCGAAGGGAGGGTATCTGGCGACCCTTCATACCGGACTGCCCTCAGTGAGCCCGGCTGATTGCAGCCCAGCCGCCAAGCGGCCCTACGTGGTGGTCAGCAGCGTGCCCATTGACCTGCCCCATGCCGGCGGTGATTCCACGATTCCCCCGCGCGTGGTGTTCCGGGTGATCCAAGGCTATAAATTCTTCGGCTCGTACGGCATCACCAATCTGGTGGCCGGGACCGATAGCCAGGCCTGCCAGCTGCGGAACCTTGTGGTGGGACCCGCAGGAAAGGGAGACTACTACTTTGGGGACATGCCCGCTGTGCACGCTTTTGCCACGGATGAAGTGGTTGCGCCGGCGAAGTCCTTCGACACTTTGGACCAGGCGGCCAAGTACGTTGACCAGAGCTCGGAATTTGCCAACGTCCAGCGGATGCTACTGTCTCTGAAGGTCAATCCGTAGAACCACGATTGACACATACACTCGCTGGTGCCAACCCCGCATCTTCAGCGGGTTGTCCAGCCGCAATACTCCGGAGATCCATGGAACGCAACGTTGCTGCCCAGCTCGTTTTCAAGACCGTCGCGAACACCAAGGTAGCGATGGCCATCGCCGTGGCCAGTAATCCAGGCTATGAATCTTTGACTGAAGAATTGAACGTCACGGTCGAGGGTGCGGCAGTCCCTCTCACTGAGCTGACAGACCATCATGGTGGGCGATTCCATTACATGGAGTTCGCCGAACCCAGCGAGGTCACAGTGGACTACCGCGCCTCGGTGGAGGGTCTTGGCCTTCCGGACGAGTCCTCACGCATGGAACTCATCCGTTATGTGCGTCCCAGCCGCTATGCCGAGTCTGATCGGCTCCTTCCGACGTCGTACGCTGAGTTCGGAGGGGTGCACGGCGAAGAGCTGTTGCAGGCGGTCCGGAACTGGGTCCACGGCGAGCTGCGCTACGTCAGTGGTTCCTCGCGCGGAACCGATGGGGCCGTGGAAACGCTCCTGCACCGCAAAGGAGTTTGCCGCGACTTTGCCCACTTGGCTGTTGCCCTGCTCCGTTCCAAGGACATCCCGGCGCGGCTTGCCGCAGTGTACGCCCCGGGCCTGAGTCCCATGGATTTCCACGCCGTGGCAGAAGCCCACCTCGACGGAACATGGTACGTGATCGACCCCACCGGACTGGCCCCCAGGGAGTCCATGCTCCGCATCACGGCCGGGCGCGATTCCTCCGACACCGCGTTCCTGTCCACGGTGGGCGGCAGCTTGTCATTGAAAAGCATGAAAGTCACTGCGGTAGTGGCCGACGAGCTGCCGGAGGAGGATCCGGAAAAACTCGTCATCCTTCGCTAGCCGCGCTGCGGCAGTCCCGGGCCAGCCGCAGCGCGGCCCTCCCTTGGCTATTTGCGAGCGACGAAGGCTTGCAGCTTTTCCGTCAGCCGGAGAAGCTCACGCTGTTCCTCGACCGTCAGGGCAGGGGCTACCAGCTCGGCAATATCGCGGATGTGCTCCCGGCCGATCTCCTTCTGCAGTTCCTGGCCGGCCGGAGTCAGCCCGAGGAGGATTCCGCGACCGTCGTCGGGGGCGATGCTGCGCTCCACCAGGCCGCGCTTTTCCAGCCTGTCAACCAGCCGGCTCAGACTGGATTGGCTGAGCAGGACATGGTCGTTGATCTCGTTCAGCCGCAGTTTGCCCGTGGGGCATCGGGAAAGGGTGAACAAGACGTCATATTCCTTGATGGGCAACGTCCTGAATGCTTTCCCGGCCTGAAGCCGGCGCATCACCGCCACCTGGGAGCGGAACAAGGACTCCCAGGTTTCGGCGGCGAGGCGCACTGACGAGGAGCTGGGCGCCTTGGTGCTCACGGCTTCCGCCCTGCGGCGTCACTGGCAGCCTCGGCAACCGCCTCACTGGCCGAGGCGATCACGGACGCGGCCACGCGTGAGGCGTGGGTAGGGGCGTCAGGTACGTGGGCCGGCTTGCGATCAGCGAATTCCTTGCGCAGGACCGGCAGGACTTCTTCGCCGAAGAGGTCCAGTTGCTCCAGGACGGTCTTGAGCGGCAGTCCGGCGTGATCCACCAGGAACAGCTGGCGCTGGTAATCGCCGAAGTACTCGCGGAAAGCCAAGGTCTTTTCGATGACTTCCTGCGGGCTGCCGACCGTGAGGGGCGTCTGGGAGGTGAAGTCCTCGAGCGAGGGTCCGTGGCCGTAGACCGGTGCATTGTCGAAGTAAGGACGGAATTCCTTGACGGCATCCTGGGAATTCTTGCGCATGAAGAATTGTCCGCCGAGTCCGACAATCGCTTGGTCTGCCTTGCCATGGCCATAGTGCTCGTAGCGTTCGCGGTACAGGCCGATCAGCTGCTGGTAATGCTCCTTGGGCCAGAAGATGTTGTTGGCGAAGAAGCCGTCGCCATAGTACGCGGCGAGTTCCGCGATCTGGGGGCTGCGGATGGATCCGTGCCAGACGAAGGGGGCCACGCCGTCGAGCGGGCGGGGCGTGGACGTGAAATTCTGCAGCGGGGTGCGGTACTTGCCGCTCCAGTTGACGGTGTCCTCATCCCAGAGCCGGCGCAGCAGGGAGTAGTTTTCGACGGCGAGCTCGATCCCGTCTTGGATGTTCTTGCCGAACCAGGGGTAGACCGGTGCGGTATTGCCGCGGCCCATGATGAGGTCCACGCGGCCATCCGCCAGGTGCTGCAGCATGGCGAAGTCTTCGGCAATCTTCACGGGATCGTTCGTGGTGATCAGTGTGGTGGACGTGGAGAGCGTGATGCGCTCAGTCTGCGCCGCGATGTAGGCCAGAGTGGTGGTGGGGGACGATGAGAAGAAGGGCCGGTTGTGGTGCTCGCCTATCGCATAGACATCCATGCCGATTTCTTCGACCTTCTTGGCGATGGCCACGGCGGCCTTGATGCGCTCGTTCTCCGTGGGGGTGTGGCCCGTGGTGGGGTCAGTGGTGATGTCGCTGACGCTGAATACGCCGATCTCCATGATGTGCCTTTCTGCCTGCCCGGTTGGTGTTCGGGCCCTGCCAACAGTCTATCCCAAAATAGATGCATTTGCATGTATCACTGCCTACAACGGGGTAAGGCACCATTTTGTTCCCGGTATGTTGGCCTACTCGGCGGGGCCGGAGGCGGCCCGCCGCCCGGTGACGCGGGGGATCATTCCCGTGGTCCAGTCCAAGTGGTCTGCATCGCCGTGGCCTGCTACACCGTGGTCTGCATCGCCGTGGCCAGCGACGTCGGGGCGTTGCGTGAGTGCCTTGAGCAGCGCCTTCTTCTCCCGCCGGCCTTCGACCAGCTTGTAGAGGACAGGTACCAGGACCAGCGTCAGCGCCGTCGAGGAGACAAGGCCGCCGATAACCACAATCGCCAGCGGCCGCGAAATGAAACCGCCGCCCCCCGTGAGGCCCAAAGCCATGGGCGTCAAAGCGAAGACGGTTGCGAGCGCAGTCATGAGGATGGGACGCAGCCGCTGCCGGGCGCCATGGGTGATAGCTTCGGCCACGCTCATTCCAGGGGTGCCACCGTGTGGTTTACGGTACTGGTTGATGAGGTCGATCAGGACAATCGCATTGGTCACCACGATCCCCACCAACATCAGCATGCCGATCAGGGCAGGAAGTCCGAGCGGCACACCGGTCACCAGGAGCAGGGCAATGGCGCCCGTGGCCGCAAAAGGCACGGACACCAACAAGATGAGTGGCTGGATGAGGGACTTGAACGCGGCCACCATGATGACGTAGACGATGGCGATGGCGGCCAGGAGCGCCAGGCCGAGCTGCTGGAACGAGTCCGCCTGCTGCGTCGTCGCACCCCCGATGGCGGCGGTGACGCCTGCCGGGAGCTGGACTGCTTTCAGCCGGTCAGTGACTGCCGTGCTGACGGCACCGAGGTTGGAGCCCGACGGCGTGACAGTCACCTTCGCGCTTCGCTGGCCGTCGCTGCTGGTGATGGACACTGGTGTGTCAACTTGATCCACGGAAGCGATGCTGGACAGCGGAACCGGCCCTCCCGGCGTCGGGAGCTTGATGGCCCTGACATCGGCGATGCTGCTGAAATGCGTGCCTTCGCCGATCTGTACGGGGAAGTCCGTCGTCTCGATGCGGACAGTGCCCGCGGGGACGGGACTGACCGTGGACGCCAAGACACCGGCGACCTGCTCTTCGTTCAGTCCGGCTGCCACGGCTTTGGCGCGGTCAACCTTTACTTGGACCACGGACTGGCTGGCATCCAGGTTCGTGGCTACCTCCGAACTCCCGGGGACGCCGTCCATGGCATTCACTACCGCATCGCTTGCGGTCTTCAGATCCGCGGAGCTCGCCGCGTTAATGGTGATGTCGACCGTGGATGAGGTGCCCAAACCACCCTGTTGGGCACCCACCGTGACCTTGCCTGCAGCCGAAGCACCGGCGAGGCGGGACCGCACCGTATCCTGCAGCTTTTGCTGGTCAGCTTTGTCGTCAGTCACCACTGTGAACGTCGAGTTGGATGCGCCGCTCGAGGTGAGTGCGGCGAAACCGGTCTGGGCGTTGCCTGAGGTTACCTGGATGTCCTTAATGCCATCGATCCCGTGCAGGACGGATTCCACTTGCGCAGCGGCAGCGCTGGTTTGTTCGAGGCTGGTGCCCGCCGGTAGCACCTGGCGCACGGTCATGCTGTTCTGCCCGGAGTCGCCCAACAAGTCAGTGGCCAACAATGGCGACATAGCTGCTGTTCCGCCTAACACAAGGACCGCAGCGACGATCGTCATGACCGGGTGTTTCTGGGTTTTGGCAAGGATAGGCAAATAGCCGCGCTGCAGCCGGCTGCGTTGCTCGGCTTCGTGCGCGGCGGCAACCGCATCGCCGGTGCGGGAATCGTCGGCTCCCGCAGCGCCGGCGGCCGGCGACTTGAGGAACCAGTAGGCCAGTACCGGGACGATGGTGAGGGACACGAGCAACGAGGACAGCAAAGCGATCGTCACCGTCAAGGCAAAGGGCCGGAACAATTCGCCCGCCAGGTTGCCCACAAAAGCGATCGGCAGGAAGACGGCAACCGTGGTCAGCGTGGATGCCGTGATGGCCCCGGCAACTTCCCGGATGGAATTGAGGATCGCCGCGAGCTTGTGCTCTCCGTAACTGAGGTGCCGCTTGATGTTCTCAATCACGACGATCGAGTCGTCCACCACCCGGCCTATCGCAATGGTCAAAGCGCCGAGGGTGAGGATGTTGAGCGAGTAGTGGGTCGCTGATATTCCGATGAACGTGATCAGCAGCGACAAGGGAATCGATACTGCTGTCACCAGCGTGGAGCGCACCGACATGAGGAACACCAAGATGACTGCCACGGCGAAGCCGAGTCCAAGAAGGCCCTCCGTGGTGAGGTCCTTGATGGACTTTTCGATGTATGGCGCCTGGTCGAATACCGGAGTGAAATGCGCATTGGCGCCGAGTTCTGCCTCCATCTGGGCGATGGAATCCTTGACGGCGTGCGAAATGGCAACGGTATCGCCGTCGGGCTTCTTCGTGACGGACAGGGCCAGCGTCGGCTTCCCGTTGGTCCGGGTAATCGAGGTTGCGGCGTCGTCCTGGATGCTCACGTCGGCAACGGAGCTGATTGTGGTTCCGGCCTTCGCGCCGGTGAGCGGCAAGCCCTTGACGACGTCGAGGGAGTCCACCGGGCTGCCGATTTGAAGGGAAAGCGTCTTGCCCTGGTCCTCAATGGTTCCAGCCGGGACCAGCGTCCCGTTGTTCTTCAGGGCATTCGTCAGCGACTGGACCGTGGCGCCGCTCGCGGCCATGGCCTGGACATTGGGTTGGATCAGGATGTGCTGAGTAGCGCCACCGGTCACGTCAGCGCTCCGCACGCCGTCGAGCTTTTGGAGTCGGGGAACACTAAGCCGCTGCAAGTCCGTGTTCAACTCACTCAGCGGCTTGTCCGACGAAACGGCCAAGTACACGATCGGGAAGTCGCTGATGCTTCCCGCGAAGGACTGCGGCTCGACGTCGGCCGGCAGGACACGTTTGGCGTTGGAGATGGCGCGATCGATTTGATTGCGTGCCCGGTCCAGGTTCGAACCGTAGGTGAACACCATAGTGATCTGCGAGACGCCGTTCCGCGATGTCGACGTGGTCGATTCGAGGCCCTCGACACTGTTCAACGCCGTTTCCAGGGGGCGGCTGAGTTGCTTGTCGACAACTTCCGGAGACGCGCCCGGCATTGCCGTGATCACCGAAATCTGCGGGAACTCGATCGAGGGGATAAGTTCCTGCTTGAGCGAGGACATCGTGATCACGCCGAACACCGCAGCGAAAACGGTGATCAGCGCGATCAACGCCCTGTTCGCCAGTGAAAGCTTTGCCAGACGGAACATCGCATTTTCTCCCGGGGTCTACGGTCTGTTTCGTATCGCGAACCGGCCGTAGCCTGGACGGTTCCTAATGCTGAACGGCGTCCGCAGCCTCAAGTTGCAGCGAACGGGCAGTACTGGCTTCCAGCTCGGCGGCGAGTTCCGGATTTTCGTTCAGCCTGACCCCGTACCCTGGCATCATTTCCTTGAGCTTGGACTGCCAGCCCTTGAAATTCTTCGGGAAGGACCGCTGAAGCATCTCGATCATGATGGGGACGGCGGTGGAGGCTCCGGGGGAGGCGCCGAGCAGTGCGCCGATGGAACCGTCGCGAGCCGTGATGACTTCCGTGCCGAACTGCAGCACGCCGCCCTTCTTGGAGTCCTTCTTGATGATCTGGACGCGCTGGCCCGCGGTGATCAGTTCCCAGTTGCCGCCGTCGGCCTGGGGGTAGTACTCGCGGAGGGACTCCACCTTGGCGTCGTGGCGCTTGGCCACTTCCTTGATCAAGTAAGCGGTCAAGTCCATGTTGTCCTTGGCCACGGCCAACATCGGGATGATGTTGCCCGGGCGGATGGATAGCGGCAGGTCCAAATAGCTGCTGGTCTTCAGGAAGTTGGTGGAGAAACCGGCGTACGGGCCAAAAAGCAGGGAACGCTTGCCGGCAACGTAGCGGGTGTCCAGGTGGGGCACGGACATGGGCGGGGCGCCCACGGAAGCCTGGCCATAGACCTTGGCGCTGTGCTGGCGGGCGATTGCCTCGTCGGTGCAGCGGAAGAATTGCCCGGATACGGGGAAACCACCGTAGCCCTTGCTCTCCGGGATGCCCGAGGCCTGCAGCAGATGCAGCGCTCCGCCGCCGGCGCCGACAAAGACGAACTTGGCGTGGATCTGGCCATGTTCGCCGGAGGCGGGGTGCTTGAGGGAAAGGTCCCAGCCGCCGTCGGACGCTTTGCGGACATTGGTGACGTTGTGGCCATGGTTGACTTCAACGCCGTTGCCGGCGAGGTAGCCGGTCAGTTCGCGGGTCAAGGCGCCGAAGTCGACGTCGGTGCCTTCCGCTGCGCGGGTGGCGGCAACGCGCTGCTTGGCGTCGCGTCCCTTGACGATCAGTGGAGCCCACTTGGCGATCTGGGCTTGGTCTTCCGTGTATTCCATGCTGCGGAAGAGTGCGTTGGGCTTGAGGGCCTCGTAGCGGTTCTTGAGGAAGTCCGCGTGCTTGTCGCCGATGACGAAGCTCATGTGTGGAACGGTGTTGATGAAACCCTTGGGGGAGCCGATCAACTTGTTGTCCACCAGATGGGACCAGAACTGCCGGGAAAGCTGGAATTGCTCGTTGATATGGAGGGCCTTGGACGGGTCAACAGAGCCGTCTTTTGCTGCAGGCGAGTAATTAAGCTCACACAGCGCGGCGTGTCCGGTTCCCGCGTTGTTCCACGGTCCGGAGCTTTCCAGGCCGGCTTCGTCGAGTCGCTCAAAGAGGGAGATGGTCCAGTTGGGTTCGAGCTGCTTGATGAACGCACCCAGGGTGGCGCTCATGATCCCGCCCCCAATAAGGACGACGTCAGCGTGGTGTGTCTTGGAAATGAAGGTCACGATCAATCTCCGATAGCGGCGGCACTGGCTGTCACAGAATATCCCCGCGTGGGCCCATAACTGAAATTGCGGCGGGCCGTCAAGACTTCAGACGAACGTTTGTAAAAACTTCGTTTAAGACAGGCGACGCGGGGTACTTTTCAACACGGTCGGACAGGGCCAAAGCCGAAATGGGGAAGGCAATCGGGACTGCCGGGACGGTGGCAGCGATCTGGGCGTTGATGGTCTGGTACTGCGAATTGCGGTCCGAGCCGTCGGGGAGCCCCCGTGCACGGTCGATTTTTGAAAAGACCTGCGGATCGCTGTAACCGAACTCGCCGTTGTTGTCACCGAAAAGGGTGCCAACGAAGTTGTCCGGGTCCGAGTAGGCGCCGTTCCAGCCGAGCAAATGAAGTGCATGGTCCCCCGGGGATTGGACCTTCTCGAGGTAGCCGTCATCCCAGTTCACAGGCACTGGCTTGATGTTCAGCCCGATGGCCGTGAGCTCCGCACTGATCTCCGCGTAGATCTTCTCCGGAGTGGGAAGGTAGGCGCGGGTGACGTTGAGCGGGTAGTAGAACTTGAGTTCCTCGCCTTTGTAGCCGGATTTGGCGAGCAGCTCCTTCGCCTTGCCGGGGTCATATCCCAAGGACGGGGCGTTGTTGTTGAAGCCGCTCAGCTTGGGTGGGACGAATTGAGACGCCGGAGAGGTGTTGTCGATGAAGAACTTGTGGATGATGGTGTCCTTGTCGATGGCCATCTCTATGGCCTGGCGCACGCCAAGGTTCTGAAGGGGCGCCACGGACTCGTTCATGCCGAGGTACATCACAGAGAACGGGTCCCGTTGGACGATTTGCATCCCCTTCCTGACCAGTTGATCGAAGGTACCGGCGGTGACGAGGTCGTATCCGTCGATGGTGCCGGCAAGCAGGGCTTGGAGGCGGGCCTGCGGATAATCGAAGGGAATGAAATTGACCGTGGCTATCTCTCCACGGTCTCCCCAGTATCCCTTGTAGCTAGTGAGTGTGATCCGGTCTGCGGTCCACGAAGAGAAGGCGTAGGGACCTGTACCCACCGGGTGGGAAGCATAGGACGACGCCGGCTGTCCTCCCAGCTTTTTGTCCAGGACGTTGGCATTGCCGTCAGACAAGGCTTTTGGGGAAGACATGGCGAAAGCAGGCAGGGTCAGGGCTTGAAGGAAGCCGGTGAAGGGCTTGCTCAGGTTGATTTGGACGTGGTCGCCAGAGACAACCTTGCAGTTCTTGAAGATTGACAGCGATGGTTCGTCCGAGAAGGACTTGAAGACGCTCTTGAAGGGGATCCCTGGTGCCTGCTGGCGAAGGGTTGCCGGGAAGTTGAACCAACGATTGAAGTTACTACACACGGCGGCTGCATCAAACGCGGTTCCGTCCTGGAAGGTGACCTTTGACCGCAGCGTGAAATCGTAGCTGAGTCCGTCATTCCCTTGCGACCACGCTGTGGCCAGCAGAGGAGTTGGCTGGCCGGTGGAGGCGTCGACTCCCACAAGGCCTTCCATCACTTGCCGGGTGACGCGATACGACTCCGAGTCGTTCGTCAGGGCAGGGTCGAGTCCCAGGGGCATCGACGGAGTGCCGAAGTTGAAGGTCTTGCTCGGCTCCGCCTGGGTGCCGCTTCCGGCCGATGTTGACGGAGCAGGTCCTGGATTGGCTGTGCACGAGGCCAAAGCCACGGCCAGAAGGCCTGCGCCGATTTGGAGCGTAACTCGGCGAAGCTTGCTGCTTACCACTCTTGTCCCCTCAAGGCAGTCGGACGGGCTGGGGCCCTCGGCAGCCGGGCCGCGGGCCAGTCTAGTTCAGGGCCCTGGGTCCTGGCTGAAAACGGGAAGTGCCCCGATCAAGGACCGGGACACTTCCCTGTGTGCGCAAGGGGGGACTTGAACCCCCACGCCCGAAGGCACAGGAACCTAAATCCTGCGTGTCTGCCAATTTCACCACTCGCGCAGGCGTCGGTGCGTTGGCCTGGAAGCAGATTTCGTGCTCCGGGCCATATACCGGCCTCCATTGTACCCGCGGTTAGCCCCAAGCTGTCCCAGCCAGGAACGACGCCGCGCAGAGGGAACTACTTGTTGTTGAGCTTGAGGTCCCTGAGGAGCTTTCCGACATGGCCGGTAGCCCGCACGTTGTACTGCGCCACCGCCACCTTGCCGTCGGGGTCGACAACGATGGTTGAGCGGATCAGCCCTTGGTAAGTGCGGCCGTAGTTCTTCTTTTCGCCCCACGCCGCATACGCGTCGGCCACGTGATGCCCTTCGTCCGACAGGAGGGGAAACGTCAGTGATTCCTCGGCCGCGAACTTTTCCAGATCCTTCACCGGGTCCGGAGAGACCCCAAGGACCTCGTAACCGGCATCCTGCAGGACTGCCAGGGAGTCGCGGAAATCACAAGCCTGTTGTGCACATGCCGGGGTGGATGCCGCCGGGTAGAAGTAGATGACTGTATTGCGGCCACGATAAGAGGCCAGGGCGACCTCGTGGCCATGATGGTCCTTCAGGGTGAAATCGGGGGCGGTATCACCCGGAATAAGTCGTTCGGCCAAGATGTGCTCCTTATTGCGTTTTCGTCCGCGCCCACTCAGCATAATGACGAGCTGTCCGCTTCCCGAATTGAATCCGGGCGCAAGCTGTTCATTGCGGTCGATATACTAACCCTTATGCCTGATATGGAACGGTGGCCCACCGGGCGCCTGCTGTCCACAGCGGCGCGGCTCGTGGAGCACGCTTGGAACGAGAAACTGCGCGGTATGGGGCTGACTCACGCCGGAGTCATTGTCATGGAAGTCCTTGCCGTAAAGGGACCCACCACCCAATCCATGCTCGCCCAGATTGTTCGCGTGCAGGCGCAGACGATGGGCAAGACGCTCACCAGGTTGGAGACCCACGGCCATATCAGCCGTACGCGCAGCATCTCGGACCGTCGAAGCCAGGTGGTCAGCCTGACCGAAGCGGGGGAGCGTACACTCGGGCTCGCCACGCAATTGGAAGGTGAAGTGCTTGCGCCTGTTCCGGTGGATACGGCCAAACTGCGGCGGGAACTCCAGGCTTTGGTGCGTGAGCTGGCAAACAGTGGTTCCTCGGCCGTTGTACATGACATTGTCGCAGTCGCGGCGCCCGGGGAAGTCTCCGACTGAGCTTTGGCTCGCTCGTTCATCCGGTGCGGAGCTGGCCGAACGACAAAGATCCCTGGAGGGCGTTTCGCCGTCCAGGGATCTTCCTTTTGGTGCACCCCCCGGGACTTGAACCCGGAACCCATTGATTAAGAGTCAATTGCTCTGCCAATTGAGCTAGAGGTGCAATTGTTTGTTGCTCACGACGCAAAGAAATAACCCTTGGGCGGCTAGCGCCGCCCAAGGGTCCTTCCCTTTGGTGCACCCCCCGGGACTTGAACCCGGAACCCATTGATTAAGAGTCAATTGCTCTGCCAATTGAGCTAGAGGTGCATCTGTTGATTTCAATCAGCTGAAGGCTTTTCTTCCCTCGTTGATCTCCGCAACGACATGTAACTCTACACGACACTTGCCGAAGTGTGAAATCGAACTGAGCCCCTCGGCCGCCCTTGGCGGGGAGGCTTCAGGAGTAGCGCGAAATCAGGGTTTTGGTTGTTGCTCGGGACCCGCAGGGTGCCGCCCGGCTCCATGCTGCTCGGTGAGAAATCCGCCGTCGACGGCCGGACCACTGGCACGGGTTTTCCACCGGGGGCAAGCCGCAGGAACTTTCCGCCAAGCGCAATGCGGTCCTGAGCCTGCCCCCGGGCGCTGTGAATCTCCTGTGCCGACGTATAGGAAGACGTAGAGGAAACCGTCGGGACCGAAGCGGAAGCGACCGCCGTCGTGGGTTGGGGCTTTGGGAAAGCCGGAGAAGGTGACGTCGGGCGTGCCGAGGCTCAACCGCCCGTCCGCGGCCCCGGCAGGCCACCTTCACCTGCGGGCACGACGCCGGGAAACTCGCCGACCGCCGTAGCTCCGATTATCGCCGATTCCTCCGCGGCGGCCGGAAACCGGCTGCTTCGGCGTGGGCACTCGAAACAAACCAGACCTCGGCCTTGACCTCGTCGTAGGACGGACTGTCTTCATCGTGGTAGGTCATGGTGTCGGCGTTTCCCTTGACGGCATAGCCATCAGGTCCGCTTCCATCCGCAGCGGCAGCAGCCGAGCCCTCACCATACGGCTGCTCGGCGGCAAGATGCCCGCCCAGCAGAACCGCGTCAGTGGATTCCGGAGCAGCGTCGACAGTTTCCGCCGCGGCGGATTCCGCACCTGGAAGCGTTGGTGCATGCGGGTCCGTGTACTCGTGGTGGTGGCTCGGAGCGCCGGCACCTCCCTGGGCGCCGCCTTCGCTCCATGTGACTTCCCATTCGGCGCTATCTGCCAGCTGCCCGGGGGTGGCTGGTTGAGGTGTTTCCGATCCGGTGCCCGGCGCCAGGTGACTCGCTGGGGCGGCGGGACCGGAAGGTCCGGCATCGGCCGGCGTGACGTCGTCGGCTGTCACGCCGCCTTCGGGTTCCGGTTCGGGAGCGCCTTGTTCGGGGGCTTCTTCCTCGGACAGCACGGGCTCTGCAAGCGTGGGCTCGTCGAAAATCGGCTCCCCGGGAACGCTTCCGGCAGCTGGTGACTCTGGCGGGGTGTCCATCCCGGATGCGTGGGGTGGGACAGGGCGCTCCCAGTCGTCGACGTCGCCCGGTTCAGAGTCGCCCGGTTCAGATGCGGGTTCGGTGGCGAGTTTCGATTCGGACGCCGGCACGGTTTCGGGCTCTGGTGCCGCCGTGCGTTCCTCGGCCAAGTCTTGTCCGGCGGTTGGTGACGAGGCGGCTTGCGACGGCGCGGACCCTGCCACGCCGCTCGAAGAAGACTTCGCGCTGTTGCGGCTCAAGAGCCACCAGACAACCGCGACGATCAACACAATGACGATAACCCAGATCAACCAATCCATGGGAGGAGCCCTTCTGTTCGAGTGGCACAGGTGTCGTGATTTGACGTTACGTCCGCGCCACGGGGCTGTCTAGCACGGCCTATCGATTCGAGGCGTCCCGGCAGATTTCATGCATTGGGATGCCTGTCCACTATTTGCATGAAATATTGCATGAATTAGCACTGAATTTGCCTCCACCCGCCCGCCGTGCTCGTGGCCACAACTCAAGAGTCATAGACTCGTGCCCATGAGTGAGCACACCCCCATTGCGTCAGACAGCCAGCCGGACATCAAGCCACGTAGCCGGGTGGTAACGGATGGCATTCATGCCGCTCCCGCGCGAGGCATGTTCCGGGCCGTAGGCATGGGCGATGCTGACTTCGCCAAGCCCCAGATCGGTGTCGCGAGTTCGTGGAACGAAATTACGCCGTGCAACCTCTCGCTGAACCGCCTCGCCCAGGGCGCCAAGGAAGGCGTTCACGCCGGCGGCGGGTTTCCGATGCAGTTCGGCACTATTTCCGTGTCGGACGGCATTTCCATGGGACACGAGGGCATGCACTTCTCCCTGGTTTCGCGCGAAGTCATTGCCGACTCCGTCGAGACCGTCATGCAGGCCGAACGCATCGACGGCTCCGTTTTGCTGGCCGGTTGCGACAAGTCCCTTCCGGGCATGCTCATGGCTGCCGCCCGCCTGGACCTGGCCAGTGTCTTCCTGTACGCCGGTTCCATCATGCCCGGATGGGTCAAGCTCGAGGACGGCTCAGAGAAGGAAGTCACCCTCATTGACGCCTTCGAAGCCGTGGGTGCGTGCGCCGCCGGCAAGATGAGCAGGGGCGACCTGGACCGCATCGAACGCGCCATTTGCCCGGGCGAGGGTGCCTGCGGCGGCATGTACACGGCCAACACCATGGCGTGCATCGGCGAAGCGCTCGGCATGTCCCTGCCGGGCTCTGCAGCCCCGCCCTCGGCAGACCGCCGTCGTGATGATTTTGCCCGCAGGTCCGGCGAGGCAGTGGTCAACCTGCTCCGCCTCGGCATCACCGCCAGGGACATCATGACCAAGAAGGCGTTCGAGAACGCCATCGCCGTCACGATGGCCTTCGGCGGGTCCACCAACGCGGTCCTGCACCTGCTCGCGATCGCCCGCGAAGCCGAGGTCGAACTGACCCTGGATGACTTCAACCGCATCGGCGACAAGATCCCGCACCTGGGCGACCTCAAGCCCTTCGGCCGCTATGTGATGACCGATGTCGACAGGATCGGCGGCGTGCCGGTCATCATGAAGGCACTGCTCGACGCCGGGCTGCTGCACGGGGACTGCCTGACCGTCACGGGCAAGACCCTTGCGGAGAACCTGGCTTCCATCAACCCGCCGGACCTGGACGGCAAGATTCTGCGCGCCCTGGACAACCCGATCCACAAGACCGGCGGCATCACCATCCTGCACGGCTCCATGGCCCCGGAAGGCGCCGTCGTCAAGAGCGCAGGCTTCGACGCCGACGTCTTCGAAGGCACCGCCCGCGTGTTCGAACGCGAACAAGGTGCCCTCGACGCCCTGGACAAGGGCCAGATCATGGCCGGGGACGTCGTCGTGATCCGCTACGAAGGACCCAAGGGCGGCCCGGGCATGCGTGAGATGCTCGCCATCACCGGCGCCATCAAGGGCGCGGGCCTGGGCAAGGACGTGCTCCTGCTCACCGATGGCCGCTTCTCCGGCGGCACCACCGGCCTGTGCATCGGCCACGTTGCGCCGGAAGCTGCCGACGGCGGACCCATCGCCTTCGTCAAGGACGGCGACAAAATCCGCGTGGACATCGCCGCCCGCTCCTTCGACCTCCTGGTCGACGACGCCGAACTCGAGTCCCGCAAGACCGGCTGGGAACCCCTCCCGGCCAAGTTCACCAAGGGAGTCCTCGCCAAATACGCCAAACTCGTCCACAGCGCCTCCACGGGCGCCTACTGCGGGTAACAATCCTGATAGCGCCCGTTGCCCAACTAACTCGCACTTGTTGTCGTTTTGAGCCCTCAGAACGACAACAGCTGCGAGTTAGTTGGGCGGAGGGTCCGGCAGGCGGACATTAATGTCCAAATAGTGAGATAGGGTGTTACTCAATTGACACGAATCTCACTCAGAGGGAACACTGAACGCATGATCACATTCGTTACTGTCGGCGTCGTCGTACTTACCAAGCGCGTGGCCTTGTAGCCCGACTGGTAACGAACCGTCACGCGCAACCCCTCGAAGAGCCGCAAGGCTGAGGGGTTTTTTTATTTCCCGCTGGGGAGAGCGCACTAAGCACCAACCCGCATGAACGCAGTACCAAGCAGTACCTTTCACTAATTGAAGATCCCCAAAGGAAGAGTCCGATGAGCAAAGGATCGCCGATCAGCCCCTCGCTGATGGCTGCAAAGTCCGCTGGAGCCCCCAAAGCTCCGGAAAAGGTCGACCGTCCGGCTGACGCCGTCGTCGACAATGCTGCAACTCCCTCTCCTGTACTCGGGCCGAACAACGTTGTACCCCCAACGGTGATGACCGGCTCGGAAGCTATTGTCCGCTCGCTCGAAGAACTCGGCGTGGACGATATTTTTGGTTTGCCCGGTGGCGCGATCCTCCCCACCTATGACCCCTTGATGGCCTCCAAGATGAATCACATCCTGGTCCGTCACGAACAGGGAGCCGGCCACGCAGCCCAAGGCTATGCCATGGTTACCGGACGGGTTGGCGTCTGTATCGCCACCTCGGGACCCGGTGCCACCAACCTCGTTACCGCCATCATGGATGCCCACATGGACTCCGTGCCCATCGTTGCCATTACGGGTCAGGTCTCGGCCTCCGTCATTGGTACGGATGCCTTCCAGGAAGCAGACATCGTCGGCATCACCATGCCGATCACCAAGCACTCCTTCCTGGTGACTGATCCCAACGATATTCCGCATGTCATGGCCGAGGCTTTCCACCTTGCAAGCACCGGACGTCCCGGTCCCGTATTGGTGGACATCGCCAAGAACGCCCAGCAGGGCACCATGACGTTCTCATGGCCCCCCAAGATCGATCTGCCGGGCTACCGTCCGGTGCTCCGTGGCCACAACAAGCAGGTGCGCGAGGCCGCCCGGCTGATCGCTGCGGCCAGCAAGCCTGTGCTCTACGTAGGCGGTGGTGTGGTCAAGGCGCATGCTTCGGCCGAGCTCCGCGAACTCGCAGAGCTCACGGGCGCCCCCGTGGTCACTACCCTCATGGCCCGCGGTGCGTTCCCGGATTCCCATCCCCAGCACGTCGGTATGCCGGGCATGCACGGCACGGTCTCTGCGGTCACCGCACTTCAGCAGTCCGATCTGCTGATCACCCTCGGTGCGCGCTTCGATGACCGGGTGACGGGTGTCCTCAGTACCTTCGCTCCGCACGCCAAGATCATCCACGCCGACATCGACCCTGCGGAGATCTCCAAGAACCGCCTGGCCGACGTTCCGATCGTGGGATCCGTCAAGGAGATCATTCCGGAACTCAGCGAGGCCGTCAGGACAGCTTTCGAACAGTCCGGCACCCCGGACCTCGACAGCTGGTGGGCGTTCCTCAACAACCTCCGCGATACCTACCCACTGGGTTGGACCGAACCGGAAGACGGGCTGAGTGCTCCGCAGCGGGTTATTGAGCGCATCGGGGCGCTCACGGGCCCCGAAGGCATCTACGTTGCCGGTGTTGGCCAGCACCAGATGTGGGCCGCCCAATTTATCAAGTACGAGCGTCCCCATGCCTGGCTCAACTCCGGCGGCGCCGGCACCATGGGCTATGCCGTGCCGGCAGCCATGGGCGCCAAGGTCGGGGAACCCGACCGCGTGGTCTGGGCGATCGACGGCGACGGCTGCTTCCAGATGACCAACCAGGAACTTGCCACCTGCGCCATCAACAAGATTCCCATCAAGGTGGCCATCATCAACAACTCTTCGTTGGGCATGGTGCGGCAGTGGCAGACCCTTTTCTATGAGGGCCGATACTCCAACACCGACCTGAACACCGGCCACGACACCGTCCGTATCCCGGACTTCGTCAAGCTGGCAGACGCGTACGGCTGCGCCGCGTTCCGCTGCGAACGGGACGAGGACATTGACGCCACCATCCAGAAGGCCCTGGAAATCAATGACCGCCCGGTGGTCATCGACTTCGTGGTCAGCCCGAACTCCATGGTGTGGCCGATGGTCCCGTCCGGAGTCTCCAACGACCAGATCCAGGTTGCCCGCAACATGACCCCGGAATGGGAAGAGGAGGACTAGCCATGAGCCGCCACACATTGTCCGTTCTGGTCGAAGACAAGCCCGGAGTGCTGACCCGCGTGGCCAGCCTTTTCGCCCGGCGCGCCTTCAACATCAACTCCTTGGCTGTCGGCCCCACCGAGGTCTCCGGGATTTCCCGGATGACGGTCGTCGTCGACGCCGATGGCGACCTTATCGAGCAGGTCACCAAACAGCTCAACAAATTGATCAACGTGATCAAGATTGTCGAGCTGACTTCAGAATCTTCCGTGCAACGTGACCACATCCTGGTCAAGGTACGTGCGGATGCCGCGACACGCCTGCAGGTCACCCAAGCCGCAGACTTGTTCCGTGCCTCAGTGGTAGACGTTTCCACAGACTCGGTGGTCATTGAGGCAACCGGTACCCCGGAAAAGCTCGCAGCGCTGCTTTCAGTGCTTGAGCCGTTCGGCATCCGCGAAATAGTGCAGTCCGGCACCTTGGCCGTTGGGCGGGGATCCCGCTCCATGAGTGACAGGGCCTTACGCAGCGCGTAGGCGTTGTCCTAGGTACTGCGTAGTAGCCCGATACCGAACCACAGACAATATCTACAAAAACCACTCAAGAGGAGTTACGCAAGTGACTGAAATGTTCTACGACGACGATGCTGACCTGTCGATCATCCAGGGTCGCAAGGTTGCCATTGTCGGCTATGGTTCCCAGGGCCACGCCCACGCACTGAACCTCCGCGACTCCGGCGTCGAGGTTGTCATCGCGCTTAAGGAAGGCTCGAAGTCGATCGCCAAGGCCGAGGACGCCGGCTTCACGGTCAAGAACGTCGCGGACGCCGCCGAATGGGCCGACGTCATTATGATCCTGGCACCGGACCAGCACCAGCGCGCGATCTACAACGACTCCATCAAGGACAAGCTGACCGCCGGCAAGGCCCTTGCCTTCGCTCACGGCTTCAACATCCGCTTCGGCTACATCAAGGCACCCGAGGGCGTTGACGTCATCCTGATCGCTCCGAAGGCTCCGGGCCACACCGTGCGCCGCGAGTTCGAAGCCGGCCGCGGCATCCCGGACATCATCGCCGTCGAGCAGGATGCTTCCGGTTCCGCTTGGGAGCTGGCCAAGTCCTACGCGAAGGCAATCGGCGGCACCCGCGCCGGCGTCATCAAGACCACGTTCACCGAAGAGACCGAAACCGACCTCTTCGGCGAGCAGGCCGTCCTTTGCGGCGGTGTCTCCCAGCTGATTCAGTACGGCTTCGAGACCCTGACCGAAGCCGGCTACCAGCCGGAGATCGCCTACTTCGAGGTGCTTCACGAGCTCAAGCTCATCGTTGACCTTATGTGGGAAGGCGGCATCGCCAAGCAGCGCTGGAGCGTTTCCGACACCGCAGAGTACGGCGACTACGTTTCCGGCCCGCGCGTTATCGACCCCCACGTCAAGGAAAACATGGCCGGCGTCCTCGCCGACATCCAGTCCGGCGCTTTCGCCAAGCGCTTCATCGACGACCAGGACAACGGTGCCGTCGAATTCAAGGCGCTGCGTGCCAAGGCTGAGCAGCACCCGATCGAGGGCGTTGGCCGCGAGCTGCGTTCGCTGTTCTCCTGGCAGCAGCAGGACGAGGACTACGTCGAAGGCTCTGCAGCCCGCTAATCAAGTCAACCGTTGAAGCCGCGGCAGGAGCCGTAGCAATTCAACACAGAACGCCGTTCGGGATAGGCTCGGAATGAAGCCGCCCGGCATGGAGGCCGGACCCGGTATACCGGGTCCGGCCTTCGTCGTCAAAGAATCGTTTCACCAAAACCCCACCTGAAAAAGAGAGCTAAAGAGGTCACCGGTGACAAGCACCAAGCCAGTAGTACTCCTCGCTGAGGAACTTTCCCCCGCCACGATCGAGGCCCTTGGTCCGGACTTCGAGATCCGCCAGACCGACGGCGCGGACCGCTCCCAGCTGCTCTCCGCAATCGTCGACGTCGACGCCATCCTCGTGCGCTCCGCCACCCAGGTGGACGCCGAGGCCATTGCCGCAGCCAAGAACCTTAAGATCATCGCGCGTGCCGGCGTCGGCCTGGACAACGTGGACATCAAGGCCGCCACCCAGGCTGGAGTCATGGTGGTCAACGCTCCAACGTCGAACATCGTGTCCGCGGCCGAACTCACGGTAGGGCACATCCTCAGCCTTGCACGCCACATCCCGCAGGCCAGTTCCGCCCTCAAGGGCGGCGAGTGGAAGCGGTCCAAGTACACGGGTATCGAACTCTTCGAAAAGAAGATCGGCATCATCGGCCTGGGACGCATCGGCGCCCTTGTGGCCGCACGCCTGCAGGGCTTCGAGACGGAGATCCTCGCGTACGACCCTTACATCACCTCCGCACGTGCGGCGCAGCTCGGCGTCAAGCTTGTCACCCTCGATGAGCTGCTGGAGAGGTCGGACTTCATTACGATCCACATGCCCAAGACCCCGGAAACCGTCGGGATGCTGGGCGCGGATGCCTTCAAGAAGATGAAGGAGACGGCCTACGTGGTCAATGTTGCCCGTGGTGGCCTGATCGACGAGGAAGCGCTTCACGAGGCCCTGGAAGACGGTCAGATCGCCGGAGCCGGCATCGATGTCTTCGTCAAGGAGCCGAGCACCGACCTCCCGTTCTTCGGCATGGACAACGTCATCGTGACGCCCCACCTGGGCGCGTCCACGGATGAGGCCCAGGAAAAGGCCGGCGTCTCCGTGGCGAAGTCCGTGCGACTCGCCCTCGCCGGTGAACTCGTGCCGGATGCAGTCAACGTTGCCGGTGGCGTGATCGCTTCCGACGTGCGTCCCGGAATCCCGCTGATCGAGAAGCTCGGGCGGATCTTCACGGCCCTGACCCATGCATCCCTGACGCAGATCGACGTCGAGGTCGCGGGCGAAATCGCCAGCCTCGATGTGAAGGTCCTTGAGCTTGCCGCGCTCAAGGGTGTGTTTGCCGACGTCGTGACCGAGCAGGTCTCCTATGTCAACGCACCCGTCATCGCCGAGCAGCGCGGCATCAACACCCGACTGATCACGACGTCGGAAGCCGAGGACTACCGCAACGTCCTGACCATCCGCGGGGCGCTCAGCGACGGCTCCCAGATTTCCGTCGCCGGCACCCTCACCGGCCCCAAGCAGGTCCAGAAGCTGGTCGGCGTCAATGGCTACGACGTCGAGATCCCGATCAGCGAGCACCTGGTGGTTGTTTCCTACGCGGACCGTCCTGGTGTCATCGGCACCATCGGCCACATCCTGGGCATGAACAACATCAATATCGGTGGCATGCAGGTGGCCCGCCAGAGCGAAGGCGGGCAGGTCCTTGCGCTGCTGACGATCGATAGCTCGGTGCCGCAGCAGGTCCTTGAAGCAATCAAGGCCGGTATCGGCGCGGACATGGTTCGCGAAGTGGACCTGGAGGACTAGGATCCGAACCGTTTGAGCTAGCTTTGTGTGCCGCAGTTCACATCGGCCACATATTATTGGCCGGTCTGCCTACAATGGCTTGGTCCGAAATTCGGATCCGGCGGCAGGCCGGCCAATAATTTTTGCACGTACCCGATGGATCCCTCTTGCCTCGGCATGGTTCCAGGGAGAGCAGCGTGCACGCCCGCAATCCAGGACTCAGGGAGCCCTATGAACGCCGTCCAGAGGTTCATCAGAAGCCGCGTGCTGCTGCTGACCGCGGCCATTTTGATCGTCGCCATGTGCTTGTCCGTTTTCATTCAGAGCCAGTCGCAGGCCGCGTTGAACCGGACGGTGGACGAGAACTCACGGGGCCTGTACGACATCCTGGTCCAGGCCAAATCCGCGAATTCCAAAGACGGCGGGGCACTCATCCAGCCGGACATCGCCAACGGCCAGGGCGGCATCAGCTTCCAGCAACTCGAGAATATCCGCGGGCTGAACGGCACGTCCGTTGCGGCGCCCATCAGCCTTGTGTCCAGGGTGACGCAAAACCTGGAGACGCCGCGGCTTGATGCTATGGATTACCTCGGCTACAACGCCGGCCTGGCTGGGGGTGCCACCGCAGGGGACCCCACTGGAACTGACGCCACGAAGTGGCCCGCTCCGGAATCCGTGCTTTCCGCGCAGCCCAAGAAGTACCGTTTGACGGCCACTGCCGTGAGCTCCGACGGAGTGTCCCAGCAAACCCTGTTCCAGACCAGCGCTGAAGGCACGCTGGGCAAGGCGCAGGTCGTAGAGCAGCAGACTGCCGGGGGCAAGAGCATCCGCATTGCCGGCCCGGCAGGTGAGACCGGCATTAAGTTCCCCGCACCCGCCGGCGGCTCGGAGCACAATCTCTTCAACCTTTCCGTGGCCCTGCCGATGGCCCCCCAGGTTACGGAATCCGTCGTCGCCGTCGACCCCACGGCTGAACGCGCGCTCCTGGGCTCAGCCGGAGACTTCCTGGCGCCGTTGCAAAAGGCGCCGCCTGCCGACACCCGCAACGCGGGGGCGATCGGCCGCTACTTCGAACAGCTTTTCGCCAAGAGCCCCACGCAGCAGGAGCTCGAGCAGGGCCCGGACTTCCTTGGCGTCAAGCTCAAATACTGGGCTCCCCTCATGACCCAGTACCAGCAGGCCAAGCGCTCCGGCCAGATCACGGACGCCTCGCAGGCCATCCCCTTGATCGTGCGGCAGGGTACCTCGCTGGACCTGAAATACTCGGTCAAGATCCAAGAAATCGATGATTCGGGCAAGGTCGTCAACGACGTCGGCACTGTCTCGCGTTCCTTGGACAAGGACTACCTGCCCTTCGTGTCAAAGTCGCCGTTCGCCCTGGAGTGGCCCGGATCCACGGACCACAGCCAGTTGCTTGGCAACACGGGCAACTTCGGCCAGGGCCTGTACCAGCCGGCCCAGTGGAGCACGGACTTCGCTGCCGCGCCCAAGTACCAAGCCGGCGAAACTTCTGCGAATGGTGCCGTCGGCAAGTCGGCCACGCCGGGGGATTGGGTGACCGTCAATAAGCTGCCCGAGAAGTCGGCCTTCGGGGCGATCGTTGACCAGACCCAGCGCAAGCCTGTCGACGAGCGTTCGTACCGTGAGAACCTTTCCACGGGATCCAAGCCTGCTACGCCGTTGCCGATGGTCTATGGGACGTTTGATCCGGCCGCGATCCAAAAAACGGCCGGGGATGTCAACAAGCTGCCGTTGGGCGGTTACGACCCCGCCCCGATGACGCTTGAGAAGGACGCCGCAGGCAACGCCACCGCAGCCAACACTCTCAAGCCCTCGCTGAGCGCCACGGGTTTGGTGAGCCAGTCTGCAGGTGCCATTACGGACTACTATGGTCTAGCCGCAGCGCGCGGTTATGATTCCAACGCCAATGTGATCGATGCCGTGCGGGTCCGGGCCAGTGCGCCCGGCAACTGGAAGCAGACCCAGCCGGAGGTCGACAAACTCGCCGCCCAGATCCGCGACATGGGACTCGAAGCCACTGTCGTGGCCGGGTCCGCGCGCGAAGACGCCAACATCTTCGTTCCCGGATACTCCAAGGACGACGCTGGCAAGGAGTCCCCGCTGGGGACCGTCGCGCAGTCGTGGGTCCGTCAGGATGCGGCCGATGCAGTCTCCGGCTCCCTGACGAGCACCAACATCACCCTCCTCTTCCTGACCCTGTGCGGGGCCACGCTCCTCACAGGAGCTTCCACGGTCAGCTATATTCGTCAGCGACGCAGTGAAGCCGGGATCCTGCGGGCCATGGGGTGGACCCAAAAGAGGGTTCGGCGCTGGGTGCTTGAAGAATTCGGCATCGGTGCCGGAATCCTTGCCGTGGCAGGCATTGCGCTGAGTCTTTTGAGCTGGAACCTTGCCACGGTGATTGTTTCGGCGTCCGTGTTGCTCATCTACTTCGCTGCCGCCTTCTTCGCCGCCCAGCAATTGCGGCACCGCGACGTCGTGGACCAGGAACCGCAACACGACGAACGACTCATTGCCGTGGATTCGCCGCTCACGTTCGCGTACCGCCAGCTGGTCACCAACCGCTTCAACTCGGTGGCGCTGGCCGTGGCAGTTGGCGTCTTCGGAGCGGCCGTTGGTGCCCTGATCGCGTTGCTCATCGACATTCCACGGGCGGCAGGAGCCAGTGCCCTCAGTGGCCTGGCCTCGGCCACCGTTGCACTGCCAAGCCTCATCTTGGGAGTCTGCGGGGTGCTGGTGGGCCTGGTGCTGACCTTGGTCACAGGACGGTTCGAACTCAGGGCCAAGCGCGAACAGCTCGGCACGCTCAAGGCCATGGGCTGGAACCCGGACATGCTAGGCCAGGTCCGCTTCTTCGAAAATGCGTTGGTCGGGAGTGCGGCCCTGGTCCTGGGCGTCCTGGGAGCGCTGGGCCTTGGCTTGCTGCTCGCACCCTATGCCGCACTCTGGGCTGCCTTGGCCGGATTGTTGGCTGTACTTTGCTGGATTCCCATTGCAACGAAAGTGGTCAAATGACTGACAATCTCCATCCCGATCTGACCGCGACCACGGAATCCACCGACGAGTCGTTCCAGACCCGCGCCAACACGATCGTCAAGGCTGCGGACCACGCCACGCCGTTGCAGCTGAGTAATATCACCATCCGCTATGGCGGGGACAAGGGCGGTGCCGAGCCGGTCAGCGTCGTCGAGGACTTCAACCTCACGCTGCACGCCGGTGAGATGCACTGCGTCGCCGGGCGCAGCGGATCCGGCAAGACCAGCATCCTGACAGTGGGCGCGGGACTCACGCTTCCGACGTCGGGCCGGGTCCTTTGGGAAGGCGACTCCCTGGAGAAGATGGGCGACGACGAAATCGCCGACCGCCGCCGTGCACTGATCGGGTATGTGGACCAGGGCGGCGCCTTGATCGACGGCATGAGCGCGTTGGAGAACGTGCTGTTGCCGGCCGTCCCCGACGGCGAAGTGGAACAACGTACCGAAATGGCCAAGGACTTGCTGGACTTGGTGGGGCTGGGCCGGCGCATGCGCCACCGTCCGGCGCAGCTTTCCGGCGGTGAACGCCAGCGGGTCGCCATCGCCCGGGCCCTGATCCTCGGCACCCGGGTCCTCGTGGTCGACGAGCCCACTGCCAGCTTGGACCGTACTTCGGCCAACCGCATTATCAGCATCCTGAAAGACACCACTAACGACGGAATTGCCGTGCTGGTGGCTTCCCACGACCACGAGCTTGTGAGGCTCAGCGATACGCTGACTGAATTGAACTAGTAGCCAATGCCTCCGGCCCGGCCGTCACATGCGGCCGGTCCGGTCTTTCCATCTCCAAGAGAAGGTAACTTCGTAGAGTGACGTCTCCAGATAAACCCCCGTTCTACATCACCACCGCCATCACGTACCCGAACGGCGTGCCGCACATCGGGCATGCGTACGAGTACATCGCCACCGACGCGATGGCCCGCTTCAAGCGACTCGACGGCTACGACGTGATGTTCCTGACCGGCACGGACGAACACGGCATGAAGATTGCCCAGGCGGCGGAGAAGGAAGGGATCACTCCCAAGGAGCTCGTGGATCGGAATGCCGAAATCTACAAGGCCGCCCACGCTGCCCTGGGCATTTCGTACGACCGATTCATCCGCACCACCGACGCAGATCACTATGCTGCCTCCCAAGCCATCTGGAAGAAGATGGAAGCCAGGGGCGACATCTACCTCTCCAAGTACGAGGGCTGGTACTCGGTCCGCGACGAGGCCTACTACACCGAGGACGAAACGGTCCTGAAGGACGACGGCGTCCGCTACTCCCTCGGTACGGACACCGAAGTGACGTGGACCGCGGAGGAGAGCTACTTTTTCCGCTTGTCCGCTTACCAGGACAAGTTGCTGGCTCTATACGAGGAGCAGCCGGAATTCGGCGCCCCGCAATACCGCTTCAACGAGGTCATCAGCTTCGTCAAACAAGGTCTGCAGGACTTGTCCATCAGCCGGACGACTTTCGACTGGGGTGTCCCGGTACCAGGGAACGACAAGCACGTCATGTACGTGTGGGTTGATGCCCTGACCAATTACCTGACCGGGGTCGGTTACCCGGATGCCGGATCGGAGGCGTTCCGTAAGTTCTGGCCGGCAGACGTCCACATCATTGGCAAGGACATCTCCCGATTCCACGCGATCTTCTGGCCTGCCTTCCTGATGAGCGCAGGCCTGGAATTGCCCAAGCGGGTCATGATCCACGGCTTCCTGACGAACAATGGCGTCAAGATGTCCAAGTCCCTCGGCAACGTGGTTGCCCCCAAGGATTTCGTGGAGCAGTACGGGCTGGACCAGGTTCGATTCTTCTTCCTCCGCGAAGTGCCCTTCGGTGCGGACGGAAGCTACAACCATGAGGCCATCGTGGGCCGCATGAACGCCGATCTGGCCAACAACTTCGGCAACCTCGCGCAGCGTTCGCTGTCGATGGTGGCCAAGAATTGCGAAGGCAAGGTTCCGGTACCCGGCGAATTTTCGGCCGAGGACTCCGCACTGCTGGCACAAGCCGGTGGATTGCTGGAGGTGGCCCGCGCCGCGTTCGAGAAGCAGGAATTCAGTCGCGCCCTCGAGGCCATCTGGGCCGTGCTGGGTGACACCAATGCGTACTTCGCCGAGCAGGCACCGTGGGTACTGCGCAAGACCGACGTCGAGCGCATGAACACGGTTCTGTACGTCACGCTGGAGGTTGTCCGTATTGTGGCGATTCTCGCCCAGCCGGTCATGCCGACGTCGGCGGCCAAGTTGCTCGAGGTGCTGGGACAGCCGGAAGGCGAGGCCCGCCAGTTCGCGGCTATCGCCACTCCGATCGTCGCCGGTACCGAACTCCCGGCCCCGGCTCCGATCTTCCCGCGTTACGAGGAGCCCGCCGAGTCCTAGACGCTCGCTCACTTACGCCGCGTTTTGGGCGGACGCTCGCTCACTTACGCCATGCGTAACGCAAACGCTCCTTCAGATGCGTCCGGTCAGTCCGGCCGATCTGAAGGAGCGTTTGTCGTTTCCCGCCCGTATGTGAGTGAGGATCGAAAGAAAGTGCCGCAAAAAAGAGCGAGCGTCGGTGGAGGGCTGCCGGCCTACGCCGTTGCCAAGCCTTGCACAGGCGACAGCCTTGCGGCGCGCCGGGCCGGCAGCACGGAGGCGAGGAGCCCTGCCACCACTGCCACGGCGAATACGCCCAGCAACTGCAGCCACGGCACTACCGGAACCACCTCCCCCATGGGGCCGAGGGCAGCTTTGGCGCCCAGCCATCCGTAAACCACCCCGAGCGATGTGCCCATCACAGCTGCGACGCCTGCCACCAGGACCGCCTCGATCGCCAGCATGCCGCGCAGTTGCCCCTTGGTCAGGCCGAGTGCCCGGAGGAGTGAGTTCTCACGGGTCCTTTCCAAAACGGAGAGGGACAGCGTGTTGGCGACACCGATCAGAGCGATGACGACCGCGACTCCCAGCAGTCCAGTGACCACCAGCAGCATGACGTCGATGATGCTGTTGAACGTCACGCGTTCCAGGGCAGCTCCGCTCACATGTGCGTCCGGCACGCCGAATGCCGCCGCAACGTGCTTTCGGATGCCCTGTAACTGGTCCGCGTCCAGATTGTCGCCCAGCTTGAGCCACACCGTGCTGTTCCCCGCCGGAATTTCACCAGCTGGCAGCTTTGCCCCATCTGCGCTGTCCACCAAGGGCTCGATGTGCATGCTCCGCAGCACGACCGAGTCAAGGGTGAGCGTGCCGCCCTGGGTGGAAATCGTCGTCTTTCCTGTCTTCGATCCAGCCGGGAGGTACACAGAACCCGGCGCGGGTCGCAGTTCCTTGTCACGCAGAATCCGTGCAGCGTCATCGGAGGAGATGGCGTAGACGGTCCGGGCATCCGTTGGGCTTCCGGTCCCGGGGATACTTCCCACAGGACGCAACAGCACGGCAGCCTCGACGCCGCTGATCGCTTTGACCTTTTCGACCGCGGCCCCAGGGTCGTTTGATTTGCCGGGCGCTGGCGCTGAACTGCCACCGCTCGACCCGCCACCGCCCAGGTTCACTGTCATGTCCACAGGGTAGTTCTCGGCGAGTAACGTGTTGAAGGCCTGGCGGGCCGTCGCTGCCCCCGTCATCATGAGGGTCACGAGCGTGACGCCGATCAGGAGGGCGGCAGCTGTGGCCGAGGTCCGCCCCGGGTTGCGGACTGCGTTGACGGCCGCGAGATTTCCCGGAACGCCGGCGGGCGCAGCGAGCCGTCCGGCCACTGCCACCAAGGGCGGGACGAACAGGCTGGCGCACAGCAGCACGCCGAGGAATGACAGTGTTCCAGCCAACATCGCGAGAGGGAGCATGTTGGCCATCGCGCCCAGGACCAGGCTTGGCGCCCCAACGGCCAGTGCGGCCAAACCGAACCACAACCGCAGCCGGCCCCGCCTGTTATTGACGGTTGCGTCCCCGGCGGGCCGCAACGCGACCAAGGGCGCGACGGCGGTCGCGGCTTTGGCAGGGACCATCGCCGCGACGACAGTCAGGACGGTTCCGGCCACCAGCCCGGCGATGATTGCCGACGGCGGGACAGCCAGGGTGGCGAAGGCCTTGTCCGGGGTGGTCCGTGCCCAAGCGATGAGGGCGGCCATGAGCCCGGTACCGGCGAGCACGCCCAGCACGGAGGATGCGAATCCGAGCAGGAGTGCCTCAAGCAGCACGGATGAACGGATCTGGGCCTTTCCGGCTCCAAGGCAGCGCAGTAACCCCAGTTCCCGGGTGCGCTGGGCAATGAGGACCGAGAAGGTATTGGCGACCACCAGGGTGGCGACGAGGATTGCCACACCTGCGAAAGCCAGTAGTGCCGTCGTGAGCAGGTCTTGGCCTCCGGTCATTTGCGCCACGCTGGCAGTCACCTTTTCCTGCACGGTCTGCACAGTAGCGCCCTCGACGCCGGCCGCATCCAGGCGTCGGCCGATGTAGTCCTTGGCCTCCGCTGTGTCCTGGCCCGGCTTGAGTGTGAGCTGGAGCCTGGAGTAGCCCGCGCCCGTGTCGCCCAGGGCAACCACCGTGCCGGGAGTCGCCACCAACTGCGGAGAGCCTGCTGAAAAGGGATCGTTGCTGGGCTGGATCAGGCCGGTGATCTTGACCGCGGTCCGTGGCTTAGCCCCGGACTGCGCCGCGCTGGACGGCGCGCCGCCGGCCTGACCGGTGTCAGGGCCCTGGAGCTCCAGGAGGCTGCCTGCATGGAGGCCAAATCGATTAGCAGTCTTAACGTCCACGGCGGCTTCGTTTGCCGAAGTGGGGTAGGCGCCGCTGGACAAGACAGACGGTTCCATAATAGCCGGAGCAAGGCTTCGGATCTTGCCGTATTGCCCCTCACCTGCAGCGGTGAACATGACGGTCGCGGAGCGCTCGGCATAGCTGTCCTTGACCGCCGGGGCCGACGCGGCGGCATCAACAGCCTCCTGCCGCAGGGAACCGGATGGCCCTGCATTCACGATGAGATCGGCTTTGCTATACGCCTCGCCAAGGCTCGCGGCGAGCGTCGCCTGCGTGCTGGCTCCGACCATGAGGGTGGAGGACAGGAAAGCAACGGACAGCATCACGGCCAGTCCGATCGCGACGAACCGGCTGAAATGTGTGGACAAGTGGGACAGGGCAACGCGAAGCATGCTCAGGCCCCCAGCTTGCCAAGGGCAACAAGCACGGACTCTGCGGTGGGATTGGGGAGCTCGCCCACCAGTCCGCCGTCGCTCATCAGCACTACCCGGTCCGCATAGCTTGCTGCTACGGGGTCGTGCGTCACCATGATGATGGTCTGGCCCAGTTCTTTGCTGCTGCGGCGTAGGAGTGCCAGGACTTCACCACCGGTTCTTGAGTCCAGATTGCCTGTCGGCTCATCGCCGAAGACGACGTCGGGACGGGTCAGCAAGGCGCGTGCCACGGCGACCCTTTGTTGCTGCCCGCCGGACAGCTCATGCGGGCGGTGCGTGAGCCGGTCCTTCAGTCCGAGGGTGCCCACAACGTAGTCGAACCACTTCGCGTCTGCAGTGGTTCCTGCAAGTGCCAGTGGCAGTTCTATGTTCTGTTGGGCGCTGAGCGTCGGAACCAGGTTGAAGGCTTGAAACACGAAGCCGATGCGTTCGCGGCGCAAAACGGTCAGCTGCCGGTCGTGGAGCGCCGTGATGTCGGTACCGCCCAGCACGATCCTGCCGGAATCCGCGGTGTCCAGTCCGGCGAGGCAGTGCATGAGCGTGGATTTGCCTGAACCGGAGGGTCCCATGATCGCGGTGAAGTGTCCCGCTTGGAAGCTGACGCTGACATTGTCCAGGGCCGTGATTCGGGTATCTGCCTGGCCATAGCCTTTCGAGAGGTTGAAGGCTTCGACGGCGGGGGCCGCGGGGAACGCCTCGGGGCCGGAGTTTCGGGGGGGCAGCGCGAAAGTTGTCATGCTTCCACGCTATTTCTGCGGCAAGGGCATCCGGATCAGGCTGCGGGGCGATTATCGGCAGGCTCGGCTCATCCCGTGGTCTGAGCCGGAAGCCCCCCGTTAGTACGAGCGCCGTCGGTACGAAGTCCGTCTAGACGAGGCTCAATTCCCGGGTGAGACCACCCCGGTCTCGTACGCGATCACCACGATTTGCACCCGGTCCCGCGCGCCAAGCTTGGCGAGGATACGGCCGACGTGGGTCTTCACGGTGGCCTCGGACAGGAAGAGGCACGCAGCGATCTCGGGGTTCGAGTGACCCTGCGCGATGAGCTCGAACACTTCGCGCTCGCGGGCGGTGAGGCGTTCGACCGCAGACGCATGCGCTTCCTGCTCCGGTGTCTGGGCGCATAACATCGGCGCAACGTGGTCCAGGAGCCTGCGTGTCGTGGAAGGAGCAATGACGGCGTCACCGCGGTGTACGGTGCGGATGGCCTCCAGGAGTTCCTCCGGCGGCGCGTCCTTGAGCAGGAAGCCGCTGGCCCCTGCCTGGATGGCGGCCAAGGCGTATTCGTCGAGATCGAAGGTGGTCAAGACCACGATCTTGATATCTCGGCGCCGGGATCCGTCGGGCTGGGCCGCCGCATGCTCCAGAATCCGGCGCGTGGCTTCGATGCCGTCCATTCCCGGCATGCGCACGTCCATGAGGACGACGTCGGCGCTCGTGGCTGAGAGGGCCTGGACGGCTTCAATACCGTTGCCTGCTTCGGCAACCACTTGCAGATCCGTCTGCGAATTGATGAGCATTCCGAAACCGGAGCGCACCAATTGTTGATCGTCAACAAGTGCCACTCGGATGGGAAGGTGCTCTGTCGGCATGTCTTAGGCCTCCGAGTAAGGGATGAAAGCGGAAAGGTGGAAGCCGCCGCCCGTGGCCGGGCCGGCCGTCAAGGAACCATCGTAAAGGGAGATGCGCTCGGCCATGCCGAGCAATCCCTTCCCGCCGCCGCCCTGGGGCGGTTCGGCGGCGGCGCCTCTGCCGTCGTCGTGCACATCGATGTGAAGCCCGCGCGACTGCCATTCCAGGGATGTTATGGCGCAGGTCCGGGGCCCGGCGTGTTTGATGACGTTGGTCAGCGCTTCCTGCACCACCCGGTAGGCGGTGAGTTCGGCGCCCGGCGGCAAGTGGCGCCGCGGTGTGCCGCTTTGTTCGAAGGAGAATTGCAGGCCAGCGGCACGGAATCCGAGGAGCAGCTCGTCGAGATCCCCGAGCCCCGGCTGCGGACGAGTGGGGGAAGCCTCGTCGGAGCGGAGCACGCCCAGCAGCCGGCGCATTTCGCCGAGGGAACCGCGGCCCGTGGCGGCAATGGTGGCGAGGGCATCCGTGGCAACGGCTGGATTGGCGGCTGCGGCGTAGCGGGCACCGTCGGCCTGGGTGATGATGACCGAAAGCGAATGGGCCACGATGTCGTGCATTTCCCGAGCGATGTGCGATCGCTCGTCGGCTGCAGCCAGTTGGCGCTCCTGTTGATGCTCGATCTCGAGGCGGCGGGCGCGGTCTTCGAGCGCTTGAAGCTGAAGCCTGCGGACCCTGGTGAGATCGCCGATCGTCCAACTGACCAGGACCAAGAGCGAGAACAGCACCGTATAGAGGGCACCGATGGTCAGGTCGAGGATCCCGATCTCGGGGGTGTTCGAGTACAAGCGGGTGGTCAGCATGACGCTGCCCACGAGTCCCAGGCCCAAAACCGCGCGGCTCGCCCAAGTGGGGCCGTAGGCGGCAGTCGCATAGATGACGAGTGGCACGGCAATTTGTCCGGTGACGGGCTGCATGGCCAGCGCCCATTGGATGAGGCAGACGAGAACCACGACGGCGGCCGCATACACCGGGCGGACGCGCCGCCACGCGAGGGGCAGAATGAGTGAGCAGGAAACCAGGAACATTCCTGATTGACCGGCGAGAAGATGGATCGAAGCGAAGAGCACCAAAAGCAGCAGCGTCATGGCCAGATCCACCTTGAAGGGATTGCTCCGGAACCAGTTGTATATCGCATGCCGTTTGTCCACTCAAGAACTCTAACGGCGGTGCTGGCAACGCCGCGTCATACCGCGGGCGGAGAGAATCGTGATCGTTCAAATGGTGAGACGATTTTGACCAGCATGTGGATGCCTTGGCAGTCTGAAATCATGAGCGCAACACAACCCGTAGCAACGATCAACCTGGCAGTCATCCCCGGAGACGGTATTGGCCCCGAAGTCATTGCCGAAGCCCTCAAGGTCCTGGAAAAGGTTGTTGCCAAAGAAGGCGTTGCCTTGGAGCAGACCGAATACAAGCTGGGAGCCCAGCACTGGCTTGAAACCGGTGAAACCCTCCCGGACGAGGTCTTGGCTGATCTGCGCACCCGCGATGCCATCCTGTTCGGCGCTGTCGGCGCGGCCCCGGGGGATACCCGAATCCCTTCCGGAATCATTGAACGCGAGATGCTGCTCAAGCTCCGCTTCAGCCTGGACCACTTCGTGAATCTGCGCCCCTCGCGACTCTACGGCACGGTGGGCAGCCCCCTGGCCAACCCTGGCACCATCGACTTCATCGTGGTCCGCGAGGGCACCGAGGGGCCGTACGTCGGCAACGGCGGCACGCTGCGCGGGGGAACGCCCCACGAGGTCGCCACCGAGGTATCGCTCAACACGGCCCACGGCGTCGAACGCGTTGTCCGGGACGCCTTCCGCCGCGCCAGCGAGCGGCCCCGCAAGCACGTTACCCTCGTCCATAAGCACAACGTCTTGGTCTTTGCGGGCCATTTGTGGAAGCGCACCGTTGAGGCTGTGGCCAAGGAATTTCCCGAGGTTACCCATGACTACCTCCACATTGACGCTGCGACGATCTTCATGGTGACCGATCCCTCCCGCTTCGATGTGATTGTCACCGACAACCTTTTCGGGGACATCATCACCGACCTCGCCGCGGCCATCACCGGCGGCATCGGTCTGGCGGCGTCGGGCAACATCAACATGGACCGCACCGCTCCGTCCATGTTCGAACCTGTGCATGGCTCCGCCCCGGACATCGCCGGCCAACAGAAAGCGGACCCCACCGCTGCCATCCTGTCGGCGTCGCTATTGCTGGACCACCTTGGCTACACCAAGGCCGCCCGCAGGATCGAAGCCGCCGTCGTGGCCGATATCGAAAGCCGCAGCGGCGAAACCCGCAGCACCGCGGCCATCGGCGACGCTATCGCGGCCGCACTTTAGGCCCCTGTACTCAGGAGTAAGCTTTACTTGAATTATTTACCTGCTGCCGTGGTCCGTCGCTGAACCATATCCTCCAAGAGTTGGTTCGCTCTGCCAGGTAGCCGACTGGAGGAAACATGACTCAGACTGCCCACGGCGTCGAATTCAGCCAGCAGCTCTCGGAGACCCCGAAGTCTGCTGAGGAGCGTGCAGCGATCCTGGCAAACCCGGGATTTGGCGACTACTTCACCGACAACACCGTCATTGTCGACTACAGCGTTGACGCAGAGGGCAGGGGCGGCTGGCACAGCGCGCGGGTAGAGGCCTACGGGCCTATTTCACTGGATCCTTCGGCAGCAGTGCTGCACTACGGCCAGGAGATCTTCGAAGGCCTCAAGGCATACCGCCACGCTGATGGCTCCATTTGGACTTTCCGCCCCGAGGCCAACGCCGCGCGCCTGAATAAGTCCGCCCGCCGCTTGGCGCTCCCGGAACTGCCGGAGGAATACTTCCTTGGCGCCATCCGCGAACTCGTGCAGGCAGACAAGGAATGGGTCCCTTCCGGCGACGGTGAAGCCCTGTACTTGCGCCCGTTCATGATCGCCACCGAGGCATTCCTGGGTGTCCGCGCAGCACGCGAGGTCTCCTTCCGGGTCATCGCTTCCCCGGCAGGCAACTACTTCGGCGGCGAGCTCAAGCCGGTATCCATCTGGATTTCCCGCGAATACGCCCGTGCAGGTCGCGGCGGCACCGGTGCAGCCAAGTGTGGTGGAAACTACGCTGCCTCCCTGATCGCGCAGATGGAGGCCGAGGAGAACGGCTGCAAGCAGGTCCTCTTCCTGGACCCCTTCAACGACGATGCCGTCGAGGAACTCGGTGGCATGAATGTGTTCTTCGTCATGAAGGACGGCTCTCTCGTCACTCCAGCACTGACCGGAACCATCCTCGAAGGCGTGACCCGTTCTTCTGTCATCCAGGTCGCAAAAGACATGGGCCGCGAGGTTTCCGAGCGCAAGATCACCCTCGCTGAATGGCGCGACGGCGTGGCCTCCGGTGAGATCGCCGAGGTCTTCGCTTGTGGAACCGCGGCCGTCATCACGCCTATCGGTGTGCTCAAGGACAAGACCGAGTTCATCGGTTCCGAAGATGCGACGGCCGGAGAAACCACCATGGCCATTCGCCAGCAGCTGCTCGGCATCCAGACTGGAACGATCGAGGACAAGCACGGCTGGCTGACCCACCTCGCCTAAGACGTAACGGCTTCTGCAGTGCCCGACGGCGGCCACCACTTCGGTGGGCGGGCCGCCGTCGTCGTTTCACCGGGGAACGGGTTGTTCCGCGGGCCGGGACCCATGGAGCAATGGTTCGATGAGGGCTTCCATCTTGGCCTGCAGATATTGTTGCCCCGCTTTCGAGGGGTGATCGCCATCGGGACCAATGAGGTTCTCGGCATCGTTCATGATCCACCCGAGGTTGATCGGATCGACGAAGTCGGCGCCTGCTCTCAGGGCAGCGGCTTGGTCCTGGTCGCGGATGTCCAGTCTCTCCTGCTCGGGCATGCCCGTATACGACGGCGGACCGACCACCACGATGTCGGCGAGGGGAGCCCGTGCCTTGGCCGAGGCGAAGGCCTGCGACGCGGCAATCTCGGTTTCTCCAGGGGCTGTACCCATGTCATTTTCGGAACCGAAGAAAAGCACCAAGCGCGTCGTGTCAGTTACCGCCGTGTCCACTTGCGAACCGAAGGTCGATCCGTCCTGGCCGACGCTGACGTAGCCGCTGCCATCCTTCGCGGCATTGACCACGGTGGCCCGGAACTGTTTAAAGGCGGGGTCGTTCTCCATGAGGGTCGGCCAGGCATCAGCAGGGGAGGTGCCATGCCCTGTGCTGAGGGAATCTCCAATGATCACCACTGTGGGCTGGGATGAGGTTGCCGCGGACCGGGGTCCCGTGTCGGACGAGCAGGCACTGAGGGTGGCGAGGATTGAGAGGCAAGCGCTGGCGATCGCCGTCGTCCGGAGAAGTCCTCCGCGTCGGGTGTGAGTCCGCAACAATTCGACCGCCCCCTGCAACTGTTCACGTCCGCAACTGTCCGATTGCTTTGCACCATGCTACGTCGTGTGCCGTCGTGTGCCGTCGTGGCATTCGGCAGTGGGCTCCCTCTGCACAGGCCCGGCAATGTGCCGTGTGCCAAGATGGAGAAGTGAATCCGGTCAATGACGCCTCGTTCAAGAACAGCAGTTCCCTCACACGCTTTCGGCTGGCACCCAATCCGGGTCCGATGAGCCTTGACGGCACCAATTCGTATGTCATCGCCGCCCCGGACGCTGCGGGAGTTGTCGTCGTCGACCCCGGGCCACTCGACGAACCGCACCTCGCGGCCCTGGCCGCCAGTGGAATGGTTGAGCTCGTCCTTATCACCCATCGCCACAAAGACCACACTGAGGGGTCCGAGCGCTTCCGCGAACTCACGGGCGCTCCCGTCCGCGCGGCGGATCCGGCACACTGCCACGGTGGCGAACCGCTGCGCGGCGGCGAGGTCATTGGAGCGGGAGGCGTCGAAATCCGCGTCCTTGCTACGCCTGGCCATACTTCGGATTCAGTCTGCTTCCACCTTCCGGGCGACGGACCAGATGGCTCCGTGCTGACCGGCGATACAATCCTGGGTCGGGGCACCACAGTCCTTGACTATCCCGACGGAAGGCTCGGGGACTACCTCTTGAGCCTCGACACGCTCGAAAGCCTCGGTCCGGCAACCCTGCTGCCCGCACACGGTCCGGTCCTGCCGGCTGTGGACGCGGTATGCCGCGAGTATCGCGCGCACAGGGTGATGCGCCTGGAGCAGATCCGTGAAGCCCTGGTCAGACTCGGGGCCCAAGCCGAGGTCCAGGCCGTCACCGATGCGGTGTACCCCGACGTCGATCCTTCCGTACGGTGGGCAGCCGAAACCTCGGTGGCGGCGCAATTGGACTATCTGCGCGGCTAGCGGACACTTCCGCAGCGCGCGTGCTGGCCGCTTGCGGACGGTACCCTAGAGACCATGCGTATCGCCCGGTTTGTTGTTGATTCTGATCCCGTCTACGGCGTCGTCGAAGGTGAGCCTGGCAGTGAAGTGATCACTGTCATCCATGGCGATCCCTTCTTCAACGGCGTCGAGCGTACTTCGGTCCGCCACAAGTTGGAAGATGTGCGCCTGCTGGCCCCGATCATTCCGCGCAGCAAGGTGATCGGCGTTGGCCGGAACTTTGCGGAGCACGCCCGGGAATTGGGCAATGAGGTTCCCCAGCACCCCCTGCTGTTCCTGAAGCCGAATACGGCCGTTGTGGGCCCCAATGATCCGATCGTGCTGCCTGAGTTCTCCGAAGAAGTTTCCTTTGAAGCGGAACTCTGCGTGGTCATTGGCCGCATTTGCAAGGACGTCCCGGAAGATCGCGTGGACGATGTCATTTTCGGTTACACCTGCGGCAACGATCTCACTGCACGCGACGTCCAAAAGACAGACCTGCAGTGGGCGCGTGCCAAGGGCTTCGATACCTCGGCTCCCTTGGGACCGTGGATCGAGACGGAACTTGACCCCGAGGACCTCGCTATCAAGGGCTGGCTCAATGGCGAACTCCGCCAGGACGGCAGCACCAAGCAGATGATCCGTAGCGTGCGCGAACTGGTGTCGATCGTTTCGCAGGCTTTCACCTTGCTTCCGGGAGACGTCATCATGACGGGCACGCCAGCCGGCGTCGGCCTGCTCCAGGAAGGCGACCGCTACGAGATCGAGATCGAAGGCATCGGACGTTTGTCCAACCCGGTAGTCCGCCGGTAAGGGTTGACTGCTTGCCTGCTGCTCGGCGCCCCGTCAAGCAGCAGGCAAAAGCGGCCGTGCAGCAAGCGGTAAAGTTGGAACCATTATGACTACTGTTGCTGCGTCGAACTTTTCATTTTCTTCGTCAATTCCTGCCGTGAATGCCGAAACCCCGGTCCGCGTCCGGTTCTGCCCCTCGCCCACGGGAACCCCACACGTTGGACTGATCCGTACCGCCCTGTTTAACTGGGCCTACGCGAGGCACACCGGTGGCAAGCTGATCTTCCGCATCGAAGATACCGACTCGGCCCGTGACAGTGAAGAAAGCTACCACCAACTGCTTGACGCGCTAAAGTGGCTCGGCATCGACTGGGACGAGGGCGTTGAGGTCGGCGGACCGCACGAGCCGTACCGCCAGTCGCAGCGCAGCGACGTGTACCAAGACGTCATCGCCAAGCTCAAGGCCGGCGGTCACATCTACGAGTCGTATTCCACTCCCGAGGAGATCGAAGCGCGGCACCGTGCTGCTGGCCGCGATCCCAAGCTCGGTTACGATGGCTTCGACCGGCATGTCACCGAGGAGCAGCTCGCCCAGTACAAGGCCGAGGGCCGGAATGCCGTGTTGCGCCTGCGTATGCCGGACGAGGACCTGACCTTCAACGACCTTGTGCGCGGGGAGATCACGTTCAAGGCCGGCTCCGTTCCCGACTTCGCGGTGGTGCGCGCCAATGGAGCGCCGCTGTATACACTGGTGAACCCGGTTGATGACGCACTCATGGGCATCACTCACGTCCTCCGCGGCGAAGACCTGCTCAGCTCCACCCCGCGCCAGATCGCCCTGTACCGCGCGCTATACGCCATCGGCGTGGCGGAGTACATGCCGGAGTTCGGCCACCTTCCCTATGTCATGGGCCAGGGTAACAAGAAGCTTTCCAAGCGTGATCCGGAATCCAGCCTGTTCCTGCACCGTGAACGTGGCTTCATTCGCGAAGGATTGCTCAACTACCTGTCCCTCCTGGGCTGGTCCCTGAGCGCAGACGAGGACATCTTCACGGTGGAGCAGCTCGTGGCCAACTTCGACGTCCACGATGTCCTGGGTAACCCGGCGCGCTTCGATATCAAAAAGGCCGAAGCCATCAACGGAACGCACGTGCGCATGCTCGCTCCCGAGGACTTCCGAGAGCGGCTCGTCCCGTACCTGCGGGCCGCAGGTTTCGTGGGGGAGATTTTGACTCAGCGTCAGGAAGAGATCCTTGCCGAGGCCGCACCGCTGGTCCAGGAACGGATCACCCTGCTGGGCGAGGCTCCGGAGATGCTCGCCTTCCTGTTCAAGAACGACGACGCGATCGACGTCGCCGACGACGCTCGCAAGGGCCTTCCCGAGAACCTGAGCGAGGTGCTGGACGCTGCGTTGGTTGCGCTGGAACCCCTCGCGGACTGGACAGCAGAAAGCATCCAGACAGCGCTCAAGCAGGCGCTGGTGGAGGATCTCGGTATCAAGCCGCGTCTTGCGTTCGGCCCCGTGCGCACGGCGATCTCCGGTCGCCGCATCTCGCCGCCGCTGTTCGAATCGATGGTCATTCTGGGCAAGGATTCCTCGCTCATCCGCCTGCGCTCGTTCCGCGGCTAGTTCAGGAACGCCGTGATCAACGCGCTTCATGAGTCATTCGGCACGGTGCGGGGTGTCCTGTTCGATATTGACGACACCCTGGTGGACCTCGAGTACGCCATGACCACGGCCCTGCGTGATGTGAGCGAACATCTCCTGCCCGGCCTGGACCAGGCCGGGTGGGAGAAATTCGGACGGATCTTCACGCACGAAACCACGCACTTTTACGACCGGTACCTCGCTGGCGAGCTGACGTTCAACGAGCAGCGGCTCCTCCGGGGCCGCGCCGCACTGGGGCATTTCGGCGTCGAGCTTGGCGGCGACGATTCCCACACGTGGCTCAACGACTATGCCCGCTTGCAGCCCAGCTATGTCAGGGCCTTCAGCGACGTCAAGCCGGTCCTTGACGCTCTAGATGCTCTCGGCATTCCGTACGGTGCCGTGAGCAACAATGTCCACGACTACCAGAGGGTCAAGCTCGACAGCGCCGGACTCTCCCGCGTCTTGGTCCTTGTCGGAACCGACACCGTGGGTGTGCCCAAGCCGGACCCCGCCATTTACCTGGAAGGGGTCCGCCGCTTGGGCACCACCCCGGCTGAGACACTTTTCGTCGGAGACAACCGGCTGCTCGACGCCGACGGCTCCACCGCCGCCGGATTACGGGGTGTCTGGTTGAACCGTACCGGCGAACTCGTCTCCGACTTTTCGGGCAGGGAAATAGACTCCTTGTCGCAACTGCTCGGCTGAGCGGCTTCCCGGCTACTCGTCGAGCCGGAACTTCCGCAGGAAGACAAACGCGCCCACGGAACCGGCACCCAGAACGCCCACGAGGCCGAGCGCCGTGCCGGTATCGGACTTTTCGGCCATGTTCGACGGCGATACCGCTGCGGCGCCCTGATGGAGCTCCGCGGTGCCCGCCGCAATGCGCGCATTCCCGTCTGCGAGTTTGTCCGCGCCTGCGGACAATTGGGCTGAGCCCGCGGCCAGCTTGGCATTTCCTTCGGACAACTTGGAGGCGCCCGCCGCCAACGCCGTTGAACCGTCCAGGAGACCAGGGGAGGACGGATCAGCGGGGCTGCCCTTGATGCCGGCCATCAGTGAATCCGTGCCCGAGGCCAAACGGGACGTTCCGTCGGTCATGCCGGCCGTGGCCTTGAGGAGTCCCGGGTGCTCCGGGTCGCCCGGAACACCGTCCATGCCCACCCGGATCTTTGCCGTTCCATCAGCGAGCATTTGCGTGCCCAAAACTACTCCCGGGGCGGCTGGGTCCTGGCTGTTGAGTTTCCGGGCGAGGGCGGCAAATCCTGCTGTCAGCTTTCCTGTCCCGGCAGAGATTTTCCCGGTGCCGTCGGCGAGCCGTCCGGTGCCGTCGTGCAGTTGTTCCGCCCCGGCCTCGAGCTGGCCCGCGCCGGCCTGGAGCTGTCCAGCTCCAGCATCGAGGCGATGTGCGCCATCGTTGAGGGCATTGATCTGGACCTTCAGTGCCGCAAGGGGCACAACGCCCTGGAGCCCGTTCGCGGCGTCGGCCAGCTGCTGGAGCCCTTGGGCCAAGGCCGCTGATCCCGTGCCTTTGGTGGGATCGTTTCCGGCGCCGGGGAAACCCTTAAGCTGATCGGTCCCCGCTGCCAACCTGGCCGAACCTGCATCGAGTTGGGCAGCACCGGCGTTGAGTTGGGTGGCCCCGTTGTTCAGCTGGATCGCGCCATTGTGGAGTTGGGTGGCGCCGTCTGCGAGATTGTTTTCCGCGTTGCCTCCGGGCGTCGGAGTCAACGCGGCTGAAAGCTGCGCGGCCCCGGCGGCGAGTTTCTGGGCGCCGTCATCCACTTTGTAGACTCCCGGTGCCAGCTTCGCGTCGACGTCGTTCTGGATCTTCTCTGCGCCACTCGCGAGCTTGTCGGCACCATCCTTCAATTGCTGGGCGCCCGGGGTCAGCTTGCCTTGGATTCCGGTGTGGACCTTCGATGCTCCATCGGCCAGCGTGGCGGCTCCGGTGCTGGCTTCAGCGGCTCCGCCGGCAAGCCTTGCTGCGCCGTCCTTGAGCTGTCCGGCGCCGGTTGAAGCCTGGCCTGCGCCGTCATTGAGTTGCGCCGAACCTGCAGCGATCTTCCCGATGACCAAGGCGTAGAAGCCGAGGAGCGCGATTAACAGGAGCGCGAGGACGGCAATAGCGATCATCTGGGCGCGGCTTCGGGTTCTGATGGCAAGGGCAGGGTTCCGTGTCACGGGCAATTCCTCTCGATGACTTCCCGGCGGCGGCGCTGCTGCCGGGCACCCCCCATGTGACACAGCTAACAGACGACTTGGCCTGCGGCCGTGCCACGAAATTTGTGTCAAGCTTGGTTACCGAGCGGTAACTTACCGAGGGTAAACTTAAAATACGGGTGATTGCAAGGGTCTTTCGCCGGGGTTGGCGGATCGACGGGGTGGCAGGCGGATCCCATGCGGCGATTTGTGCGCGCCGAAAGTCTCGGGTAAAGTAATTACTCGTGCTGAGGGGCGCGGAGCGAAGGTTTAGGCCATCGAATCCGGCCTAAAAGCGCCAATGGGATATGGTGTAATTGGCAACACTACGGTTTCTGGTACCGTCATTCTAGGTTCGAGTCCTGGTATCCCAGCTCTAAATAGACCGCATTATTCTGCGGGAATTTGGAATTCTGAATCAGTCCGCTGATTTGAATGAACGCTGAATGTGTGAAATACTCATTCAGCTTGAATCCCGGAATTGGGATTCAAAAATGTAGTCAAAAGTGCAAGGCCCCATCGTATAGCGGCCTAGTACGCCGCCCTCTCACGGCGGTAACGCGGGTTCGAATCCCGCTGGGGTCACAAAATGAATCCCCCGGAACCAACAGGTTCCGGGGGATTTTTCGTCGTGCAAGATACGGATGGACATCTGGAGCCGTATCTTGCTCCCCTTGTTTGCCGCGAGAAAGCCCCGGAATAAGGCGACTCGCCGCGTAGCAACCCCTTTTCGAACTCAAAAGAGGGGAGAACGGTGCGGGCGACCGCTCATTCTTCTTTCTGGAGGGCATCTGCGGCGTCCCGGACCTTGATGAGCGTGCGCAGGTTCCGGGTGGTGGTGCTCGCCTTGTAGCGGGGCTTCGAAGAGATCTTGCTGAAGGGGCTGTCCAAGGTGCCACCCGTTGGAGCGAGCCAAGCAGACGCTTCGGGACCCAGCCGGACCTGCTCGACTCCGCCGTGTCCGGGGGTGCCGAGCTCTGCGCCGGCGTCGAACAGTTCGTCCAACATGGCGGTGTCCGAGGCGAGGGTGATGTAACTGTGCGTGGTTTTATCGTCGGCGGGATAAGGGCAAGCGTCCACCAATTCAGCAACCCTTCGTGCGGTGAGGACCACTACCCAGGCGTCATAGCCGAAGGCTTCCCTTAAGCATTCTTCGAACTGCTCTTTGACCCCCGCGGCGTCCAGCTTGCTCTGAAGGACAACGTTCCCACTGGCCAGCAGGGTCTTGACGCCGGTGAAGGGGCACGCCTTGAGGGCGGTCTTGAGGTCGGCCATTTTGATGTTGATCCCGCCCACGTTGATCCCGCGCAGGAACACGGCAAAGCTATTCATGCGCCCACCCTACATGCGCACCCGCAAACAGTCCGGGCGCTACCGGGGTATGCGGTCAGTCGTTGTTCTTGCGCAGGGCCTCGGTCAGCACGCGGGCGGCATTGCAGACAACCTCGGCGTGGAGGCGTCCCGGCTGGCGGGTCAGCCGCTCGATGGGGCCCGAGATGGACACGGCAGCGATGACGCGACCGGAAGGGCCGCGCACCGGCGCAGACACGGAGGCGACCCCGGGCTCGCGTTCGCCGAGGCTCTGAGCCCAGCCCCGGCGTCGTACTCCCGCCAGGACCGTCGGCGTGAAGCGGGCATTCTGGAGTCCGTCGAGAAGACGATCATGGTCTTCCCATGCCAGGAGGATCTGGGCGGCGGAGCCGGCCTTCATGGATAGCTGGGTGCCCACGGGAATGGTGTCGCGCAGGCCGATCGGACGTTCGGCCGAGGCGACGCAGACGCGCCAGTCCCCCTGGCGTCGGAAGATTTGGGCGCTTTCTCCGGTGGCGTCGCGCAATTGGATGAGGACGGGGCCGGCAGACGCGATGAGCCTGTCTTCGCCTGCCGCCGAAGCAAGCTCAACAAGGCGGCTCCCGAGGACAAAGCGCCCTTGGATGTCGCGGCTTACGAGCCGGTGGTGGACGAGCGCCAGCGCCAGCCGGTGTACGGTGGGGCGGGCCAGTCCGGTTGCTGCCACAAGTTGAGCCAAAGTGGTTGGCCCCGCCTCAAGTGCGTCGAGCACCTGGGCCGCTTTATCGATGACGCCGACTCCACTAGAATTGTCCATGTAATGATATTGACGTCTCAATATCTGAGATGCAAGTTGTTTCACTGGCGCAGTTTGGATCGCTGATGTTCAGTGGAAGTAGTCAAGCCAACCGCAGTGAAGGGAGCAGGCCGTGGGAAAGACTCTGGCCGAGAAAGTCTGGGATGCACACGTGGTGCGCAAGGGCGAAGGCGAAGGAGCCAACGCCCAGCCCGATCTTCTGTTCATCGACCTGCACCTAGTGCACGAGGTGACCTCGCCGCAGGCCTTTGAGGGTTTGCGCTTGGCCGGACGCCCCTTACGCCGTCCCGATCTCACCATCGCCACGGAAGACCACAACACGCCGACACTCGATATCGACAAGCCGATTGCCGATCTCACCAGCCGCACGCAGATCCAGACTTTGCGGAACAACTGCAAGGAGTTCGGTGTCCGCCTGCACTCTCTAGGCGATGCCGAACAAGGCATTGTGCACGTCGTCGGTCCGCAGCTGGGTCTGACCCAGCCCGGCATGACGGTTGTCTGTGGCGATTCCCACACCTCGACCCACGGCGCCTTCGGGGCGCTCGCCATGGGCATTGGCACCTCCGAGGTGGAACACGTCATGGCAACCCAGACGCTCTCCCTCAAGCCTTTCAAGACCATGGCCATCAACGTGGAGGGCACTCTGCGCCCCGGCGTGTCGGCAAAGGACATTATCCTGGCCGTCATCGCCAAGATCGGCACCGGCGGCGGCCAAGGCTATGTCCTGGAATACCGCGGCTCGGCCATCCGGACGCTTTCCATGGACGCCCGCATGACCATCTGCAATATGTCCATCGAGGCCGGCGCCCGTGCGGGACTGGTGGCGCCGGACCAGACGACGTACGACTACATGCACGGCCGCCCGCACGCCCCCCAGGGCGAAGAGTGGGACGCAGCCGTCGAGTACTGGAGCACGCTGCACACCGACGACGACGCAACGTTCGACGTCGAGGTAGACCTCAATGCCGATACTTTGGAACCGTTTGTCACCTGGGGGACCAACCCGGGCCAGGGTATTTCACTCAACGAAGCGGTGCCGTTCCCCGAGGACTTTGGTGACGAAAACGCCAAACTGGCGGCCGAACGCGCGCTGCAGTACATGGGCCTGGAAGCCGGCACGCCCATGAAGGACATCCGCGTGGACACCGTCTTCCTGGGATCCTGCACCAACTCACGCATCGAAGACCTCCGCGCCGCGGCTGACGTGATCCGGGGTCGCGAAAAAGACCCCAAGGTGCGGATGCTGGTGGTTCCGGGCTCCGCACGCGTCCGCCTGGAGGCTGAAGCAGAGGGCCTGGACAAGGTATTCAAGGATTTCGGAGCCGAGTGGCGCTTCGCCGGCTGCTCGATGTGCCTGGGCATGAACCCGGACCAGCTCGAGCCGGGGGAGCGCTGTGCATCCACCTCGAACCGCAACTTCGAAGGCCGGCAGGGCAAAGGCGGACGCACGCACCTGGTTTCACCGGTAGTGGCTGCTGCGACTGCGGTTCGCGGGACACTCAGCTCGCCGTCGGACCTGGAGTCCGCCTTCGTCTCCGCTTCCACCACGACCGACGCCGCCTAGGAGGATCCCATGGAAAAGTTCACCACCCACACCGGCATCGGTGTCCCGCTGCGCCAAAGCAATGTCGACACGGACCAGATCATTCCCGCGGTCTACCTGAAACGGATCACCCGTACCGGCTTCGAAGACGCCCTGTTCGCTGCGTGGCGCAAGGACGCATCCTTCATCCTGAACCAGGAACCTTTCAACGCGGGCTCCGTCCTGGTGGCCGGGCCTGATTTCGGCACCGGCTCATCCCGCGAACACGCCGTCTGGGCACTGAAGGACTATGGTTTCAAGGCCGTCCTCTCTTCCCGTTTCGCGGACATTTTCCGCGGGAACTCGGGAAAGCAAGGCCTCCTGGCGGCTGAGCTTGCCCAAGACGACATCGAGCTCATCTGGAAAGTGCTCGAAAACGCCCCCGGTACCGAGGTCAAGGTGGACCTCGTGTCCAAGACCGTCGAATGCGGCAACGTGGTGGCGCCCTTCGAAATCGATGACTACACGCGCTGGCGCCTTTTGGAAGGCTTGGACGACATCGGCTTGACGCTCCAGCACGAGGAAGACATCACGGCCTACGAGGCCACGAGGCCTTCCTTCAAGCCGAAAACGCTGCCTGCAAGGATCCAGTAGGCCCGGCCCACGAATCCAATACTCCTGGCCGACGGAAGGACCGGCGATGGCGACGAGCCACGCCGGTCCTTCTCCGTTCCTTCAAGCATGCCCCGGTGGGCCTCCATTTCGAATCGGTAACGTCAGCTTTTATGCTTAGCTGGAGCCTTTGTAAGTGTGGGGGCATCAACTCGTGAGGAAACCGGTATAGATGAGTAGTGTTCTGACAATCCGCGGCGGCGTCCCTTTGACCGGCCGCGTCACCGTCAGAGGTGCCAAGAACCTTGTTCCCAAGGCCATGGTGGCTTCGCTCCTCGGCAACGAACCTTCGGTGCTGCGGAACGTTCCGGAAATCAAGGACGTGGAGGTGGTCACCAGTCTGCTGCAGCTCCATGGCGTGACTGTCCAGAAGGACCCCATCACGGGAGATCTCACGCTGGATCCCCAGAACGCCAAGACAGCGTCCAGCACCGCGATCGACGCCCATGCGGGGGACTCCCGCATCCCGATCCTGCTGTGTGGGCCATTGATCCATGCCATCGGCGAAGCTTTTATTCCTGACCTGGGTGGCTGCAAGATCGGCGACCGGCCCATCGACTACCACCTGAATGTTCTCCGGCAGTTCGGCGCCGTCGTCGAAAAGCGGCCGGGCGGCATCCACATTTCCGCCCCCAAGGGACTCCAGGGTGCCAAGATCTCCCTGCCGTACCCGTCGGTGGGAGCCACGGAACAGGTACTGCTGAGCGCGACGCGTGCCGAGGGCATCACGGAACTCAGCGGTGCCGCCACTGAACCGGAAATCATCGACCTCATCGCTGTGCTGCAAAAGATGGGCGCCATCATCAGCGTCCAGACTGACCGCACCATCCGGATCGAAGGAGTCAAGGACCTCGGTGGCTACGACCACCGGGCCCTGGCGGACCGCAACGAATCGGCTTCCTGGGCTTCGGCCGCCTTGGTGACCCGCGGAGATATCTTCGTGGAGGGTGCATCCCAGCGCGACATGATGACCTTCTTGAACACCTACCGCAAGGTGGGCGGCGGAATGGACATCCGCGAGGACGGCATCCGTTTCTACCACCCCGGCGGAAAACTCAGCCCGCTCGTCCTGGAAACGGATGTGCACCCGGGCTTCATGACCGACTGGCAGCAGCCACTGGTGGTCGCTTTGACTCAGGCTGAAGGCGTGTCGATTGTGCACGAAACTGTGTACGAAAACCGCTTCGGCTTCACCGATGCGCTGACCCGCATGGGGGCAACCATCCAGGTGCACCGCGAATGCCTCGGCAGTGTGCCGTGCCGTTTCGGCCAGCGTAATTTCCTGCATTCCGCCGTCGTCTCGGGACCTACACCGCTCAGGGGCACTGACATCGACATTCCCGATCTCCGTGGCGGATTCAGCCACCTTATTGCGGCGCTTGCCGCGACCGGCACGTCCAGGGTGACCGGGATCGACATCATCAACCGCGGCTACGAGCGCTTCACCGAAAAGCTCGCCGCATTAGGTGCCGATTTCGACCTCACCGACTCCAAGTAGCGGGGGACACTTTGAAGGAATCGGCCCAGAGCCGTGCCATGTTCGCCGTTCTCGCGGGAGTTGCCCGTCCGCTCATGAACATCCTCATGGCCAAGAAGTGGGAGGGGACTGAAAAGTTCCCTGCGGGCGGCTTCATTGCCGCCCCGAACCATTGCACCGAGATCGACCCCATCGTGGTGGGGCACATGCTCTATAACCTCAAGCGTCCGCCGCATTTCCTCGCGAAGGCGGGACTCTTCAAGGTGCCCGTCCTGGGTAGCCTGTTGCGCGCCACCAACCAGATTCCGGTGGAGCGCTCGACGACGGGAGCGAACCGTTCGCTGCAAGCCGCCCAGGAAGTGGTAGACGCGGGCGGCGCCATCATCATCTATCCCGAGGGGACCTTGACGCGTGACCCCGGCTTGTGGCCGATGAAGGGCCACACCGGAGCTGCACGCCTGGCGATCCTGACCGGCGCACCAGTGGTGCCGATTGCCCATTGGGGTGCCCATGAGGTGTTCCCCCGGTATGCCAAGCGTCTGCATGTCTTCCCCCGGAAGACTTCCCGCATCCTGGTGGGAGAGCCAGTGGACCTCAGCGCTTTCCAAGGCCGGCCCTTGGACCGGGCAACGCTGGTTGAGGCGACGGACATCATTATGGACGCCATCACCGGACTTCTCGCGACCTTGCGCGGAGAAGCTCCGCCCAAGGAACGCTGGGACCCTTCTGCCCACAACCAGTCGAAGCATGGCCGCTTTGAAGCAACTGAAGGAACGGCAGGCAATAACGGCGCGGACGGACAGAAGTGACCGCTGGGGAAGTGCTTACGGCCGACAACGCGGTTGTGGCTGTGCTCGGCGCGGGATCCTGGGGCACGACGTTCGCCAAGGTCCTGGCGGATGCAGCAATAGCCACTGGCGCAGAGCGCAGCATCCGTATTTGGGGCCGGCGGAACGAAGTGGTTGAGCAGATCAACACCGAGCACCGTAACGAGCAGTACTTGAAGGATGTCGCGCTGCCGGATTCCATCACTGCCTCAACCGACGTGTCCAAGGTCCTGGCCGGCGCCGGAATCGTGATTCTCGCCGTCCCGGCGCAGTCGCTTCGGCCGCAGCTTCGCGAGTGGAAGCCACTCGTGGCCCCAGACGCCGTGGTGGTTTCCCTCATGAAAGGTCTTGAACTCGGCACGGACGCGCGCATGAGCCAGGTCATCTCCGAGGAACTCGGCATCCCGCAGGAACGGGTAGCGGTAGTTTCGGGGCCCAACCTGGCCATGGAGATCGCGCGAAAGGAACCGACGGCCTCCGTGGTGGCGTGCAGCGACGAAACCACGGCTGCATCGTTCGCGCTCTACTGCACCGCCCCGTATTTCCGCCCCTACACGAGCAACGACGTCGTCGGAGTCGAAATCGGCGGGATCGTCAAGAACGTAATCGCCCTCGCCGTCGGCATTTGCGAAGGTAAGCAAATGGGGGACAACACGAAGGCTTCGGTGATCACCCGCGGCCTCGCGGAGACGTCGCGGCTAGCCCTTGCCCTGGGCGGCGAAGCACGCACGATCGCCGGCCTTGCCGGTCTGGGCGACCTCGTGGCGACCTGCTCCTCGCCGCTCTCCCGCAACCATACGGCGGGCCGTCTGCTCGGCCAGGGCCTGACCCTCGAACAGGTTACCGAGCACATGACGCAGACGGCGGAAGGCATCAAATCCGGGTACGCTGTCTACGAACTAGCCGGAAAACTCGGTGTCGACATGCCGATCACTGCGGCCGTCGTAGCCGTCCTTGAAGGCAAACTATCCGTTGATGAACTGGGGCCCAGGCTCCTGGCCCGCTCCCTGAAGTCCGAAGGCGACTACTGACTGTGACCGAAGAATCCCTGTCTGCTGGAACTACTGAGTCCGCTGGAACTGCCGCTTCCGCGAAGCCCGTTGAGCGTCGTCGGCCGCGCGTCGCAGTCCTCTTTGGCGGGCGCTCCAGCGAACACGCAGTCAGCTGCGTGACGGCGGCTGGAGTGATGGGCGCCATCGACAAAAGCAAGTACGACGTCATTCCCATCGGAATCGCCAAATCCGGCCAGTGGGTGATCCCTTCCGCCGACATCGGTGAGTGGTCGCTCAGCGCCTCGGCTTTGCCCGAGGTGGCCCCGTCCGGAAGGACTGTAACCCTCGCCGAAGTGGGCGGAGCCCACCAATTGATCGTCACGGCCCCGAACGAGGTGCCCGAAGAACTCGGTTCCGTGGATGTCGTATTCCCGCTCCTGCACGGGCCGTGGGGCGAAGACGGCACCATCCAGGGACTGCTGGAACTTTCGGACACGCGCTACGTAGGCGCCGGGGTCTTGGCGTCAGCCGTCGGCATGGACAAACACTTCATGAAGGTCGTTTTCGAGGCCGCGGGCCTTGCCGTGGGACCCTATGTGGCAGTCACTGACCGGAATTGGATCAACGACGCCGAAGCCGTGCGTAAGCGCGTGGACCGCCTCGGCTTCCCGGTCTTCGTGAAGCCCGCCCGCGCCGGTTCCTCGATGGGGATTTCCAAAGTGGATTCGATGGATGGGCTGGACGCTGCGATTGAGGAAGCACGCCGACACGATCTCAAACTCGTGATCGAGGCCGGCATTGTGGGCCGTGAAATCGAGTGCGCCGTCCTTGAGGGGCGTGGCTCTGCTTCCCCGCGCACCTCCATGCCGGGGGAAATCGCAGTCGCCGCGGGCGAACACGAGTTCTATGACTTCAACGCCAAGTATGTGGAAGACGGCGCTGCTGCCCTCAGCTGCCCGGCGGATCTTCCGGAAGAAGCCATTGCCCGGGTCCGTGAACATGCCGCGACAGCCTTTGATGCCGTGGGTGCCGAAGGCCTCAGCCGCGTGGACTTTTTCTATACTCCCGACGGCGAAATCATCATCAACGAGATCAACACGATGCCGGGATTCACGCCCAAGAGCATGTATCCGCAGATGTGGGCGGCTTCCGGGCTTGGCTACTCCGAGTTGATCGACGAACTCATCGACTTGGCGCTCAACCGGAAGACCGGCTTGCGCTGAAACCGGTTGGTGTGGAACTTGCCTACTTGCCGGGGGTGCTCGAGGGCAGGTTCTGCAGCAGTTCGGGCTGACCCACGCACTTGCGCGTGGCCTTGATTTTCGACGCGGCAGGTGCCAGATCGGCCAGGACCGTGGCGGAGCTGATCTTGTTCGGGTCCATGAGAATTTCGGTGGCGGGCTCGCGGCCGTAGGTTGTGAGGGTCCACACGGGATCGCCCTCCTTGATCACCCAGTCGACGTCGTTCACGGTGACGCATCGGTCCGTGGTGGGTCCCGGGACGTTGACGCCGCAGCGCAAAATCAACACGGACGGGTCACCCCAAGCTGCCGTGGCCTGGCTGTTGGTCTTCCTGAGTGCGGCGTCACCGATCGTGTCCGGGAGTGCCACCATCATGGGCGCGCAGGCAGGATTCGCGGCATCCGCCGCTGCTTTGACGTCAACGACCGGCGAACAGCCGGTGAGGACAAGGACCCCCGCAGTGGCCGCAGTGGCGATGGCTGGCAAGTATTTCTTGCGGATGTAGGGCTTGAAGCGCATCTATCAAGACTACTTTCCCGGCTGGGCAATCTCACGACGTGACCGTGAAGGGAAGCTGTAAGTAGCATCACCTTTTGACGGCACGGCGTGGTACGGATACCGAGGGATGAGTCTTTTTGGAGGGTATATGTCGCAGTGACGTAGATCGACTCGAAAAGCTATTGTTGCATCAAGTATGCTGGTTACAATATCCATTGACTGGACTTACCTCCTCTCATGTGGAAAGAGGAACAAGGCAGCGCCGGTGTCGCACCCACCAAAAAGGCGTTGCAGCCATGGGGGCAAATATCTTGAACAAAATGAGAATTGCGTTCTGCCTGAAAAGGCTGGGCGCCGCGTTTGCGAGCGCTCTTCTTGCGTGTCTAATGGCGTTGGTACCTTTGCAGGCGGCGTTCGCTGATGGCGAGACCACTCCGGGTACCGACCCCGGCAACCCACCGCCCGTCGAAGAATCGCCCTCGCCGCCGCCGAGTGTAGATCCGGTGACTCCCACCACGGACCCTGGGCCGCCTGTTACTGATCCTGTGCCTCCCGTCGTCGAGATACCGCCGATAGTCGTTGTGCCCCCCGTGGCGCCCGCGCCCGGCGACGGTCCCAATTCCGTCTTTGTGCCCGATCAGGCCTCGGTTCCTTCTGTGCAAGTTTCAAGCGCCCCTTCACAAGCAGGGCCCGTTGATCCTAGGCAACCCGTTCCCAAATCCACTGCCGATCCGGGGACGGAACTTCAACCGGTCGGACCGGTCGGGACAACTCCGACCCCATCACCCTTACTCTCAAAGTCATCGAGTGCGCCAGCCGCCCCGTCCCATTCACCCAGCTCTAAGACGCCAGCTGAGCCGGTCAGCGTAGTCAAGGTGGCAGTGGACGCCGCCACCGGAAGTCCGTTCGTGGTCCAGCTCCTGACCGTGCTGATTCTCTTGGCCGCGGGGTTTGTATACTTCCGTGTTTTGGGCTCCAGGGGAACACGAGCTTCCTCTAAAGCAGTCAAGTAACCGCATGGAAAGCCCGGAGCATTCCGCGGAGCCCGCACGCCCCAAACCACGTGTTACCGTCCTAACCCATTCATACTGGCCCGAGAGCAGTCCGCCCCAACGCCGATGGAGCGCGCTGATTGACGAATTCCGCAAATCAGGTTGGGACATTGACGTCGTTACTCCCGTGGCACATTTTCCGGCGGGAAGGCGGGTTCTGCCGGCGTCGACGGCTGGCCGTTCCTTCCGATCTCAAATCGGACGTCACGGCGAAACGGTCCGCCGCGTGCCTTACTTGCCCCATGGGAATTCGCAACTCGCACGGCTCGTCGACCACTGTTATTCCGCATTTTGGACGGTGCCTGCGGCATTGCTTACGCGCAGGCCAGACATCGTAGTTGTCACAGCCCCGAGCCTGCCCATTCTCGGTGCCGGCTACGTCGTGGCGAAGCTGCGCAAAGTCCCTCTCATTATTGAAATGCGCGACGCTTGGCCGGATTTGGCTCGCGATGCCCGGCTCGTCCAAGGAAAAGTGAAGAGCCTCTTCGAAGTCATAGTTGATCACGTTCAACGTCGTGCCGACCTTGTCGTGACAGTAACGGACGGATTTGCTGACGTTCTCCGCAGCCGGGGAATCCAGAATGTGGCGACGATCTCCAACGGACTGAGCGTCGATTCCGTCCCCGCTTTGCCGCCCCCGCCTGGGAGGCGGGACATTTTCGAGGCTCTCTATTTGGGCAACCACGGCGAGAGTCAGAACCTGGAGATCGCCATTCGCGCCAGCGCCATTGTGGGCAGTCAGATGCATTTGCACATGGTGGGACATGGAACACGTAAGCTTGCGCTTCAGAACCTGGCCAAAGAACTAGACGCTCCTGTCACTTTCCATCCTTCCCTGATTGGCCAGGACGTTATGGACCGATATGCCTCCGCGGATACTTGCATCGTGTCGCTTCGGGACGATTGGAAATCCTTCGAGACGACGGTTCCATCAAAGACATACGAAGTCCTGGCGATCGGGCGGCATATGACGGCAATCGTCCGCGGGGAGGCTGCACGCATCGTGGCCGAGGCCGAGGCTGGTGACATCGTCCCAAGCCATCCCCAAGCTCTGGCCGCCCTGTGGCAGGAACTCTCAGGGAACCGTGGCAGGCTCACCCGCTCAGCAGCCAGCCGTGCATGGGTCAAGGAACATGCCGACTATGGAATCCTGTCCGAGCGTTACATGGACTTGATCTTGGGCGTCGTCGCCGGATCAATCAGGCGAGCCTGATGGGTTTTATTCGCAACTTTCGACTGGTTATTGGCATCGCGTCGGAGAACATTTCTGATGACCCGTTTCATTTCTTGCTCCAGCTCTCCCGGAGACTGCCATCCCGGCTGGTGGGTCGGTTTGCCAGACTCCTGAGTTCGGCCGTCCCAAGGACTTCCACAACTGTGCCCGTGGCGCTGGCGGAATTGGTGAGCGGCAACCACACTGGACTCCATCGTCGTCTGCGTCTTGCCTTGAACCGACGGGTGTCGGCCCGCACGGCAGTCAGGCTGGCCGATCTCGCGCTTATGGCGAACGATCCAGCTCTAGCGGATGAATTCTTGGAAATATCGGACGGGGCACCCGGGCTGCGGGCTGCGCGTGCCCGCCGTCTTTGGTACGACGGTGCGGTGACGGACGCGGTCGAGGTGCTGGAGGGGGCCAACGAACCCGGAACCGTGTTCGGGGAGAGGCTCGCGGCGGAGAAGCGGCTCCTCGAAGGATGGGCGCCAGTTCTGCCGGTTTGCCGGGTTGAACCCGTTCCGAACCGCGTCCTGCATTTGCTCACCAATTCGCTGCCACACACCCAGAGTGGTTACGCCCAGCGTTCGCACTCGATCCTCAGATCGCAACAGGATGCGGGCTGGGAGACTCTGGCGGTGACGCGATTAGGTTATCCGGTCCTCGTCGGCAAGCTCGGAGCACGGGTGTTAGACGAGGTAGACGGCGTGCGGTACACGCGGCTCTTGCCAGCGCGGCTCGCGGCTACCGCCACGGGGCGCCTTCAGCAACAAGCAGAGGAAACGTTTCGGCGGGCTCTCGAATTCAGGCCGAGCGTGATCCATACCAGTACCCACTACGTCAATGGACTGGTCGCCCGTGCGGTAGCGGAGTCCTTGGGCATCCCCTGGGTGTATGAAGTGCGCGGTCAGCTGGCCGACACTTGGGCTTCCACCCGAAGCCCCACGGCCCGGGAAAGTGAGCGATACAGGCTTTTCCAAGATCGCGAGTCCGAGATCATGAGGGCTGCCGATCTGGTGGTGACGTTGGGCCATGCCATGAAAGAGAAAATCGTCGCTGCCGGTGTACCGGAAGGAAAGATCATCATCGCTCCCAACGCTGTGGGTGGGGACTATCTGCGGGAACCTCTGGGCGTTGGAGAAGCCCGTGCGCAACTCGGGCTCGACCCAAGTGCGGAGTTCATTGGCACTATCAGCAGCTTGGTGCCATACGAAGGGCTGGACGACCTCATCCTGGCGTTTGCGCTCCTGGCCCCGGTTAGGCCGAAACTGCACCTCTTGATCGTTGGTGCAGGAGAGTCCCTCCCTTCGCTTCAACAGCTGGCTCGCAGGTCCGGTTTCGGTGGCCGAATAGTCTTCACGGGCCGCGTGCCCCGAGGCGTTGCCCGGACTTACCACCAAGCCCTGGACGTCTTTGTCGTGCCCCGCAAGGACCTCGAAGTCACTCGTTCCGTCACCCCACTGAAGCCAGTTGAAGCCTTGGCAAGTTCGCGTGCAGTCGTGGCCAGCTCGTTGCCGGCATTGGCGGAGATCGTCGACGAGGGTCGAACAGGGCTTCTAGTGCCGCCGGAAGAGCCTGCCGCGCTTGCGACGGCCTTGGAGACACTTCTTGCAGACGCACAAATGCGCTTATCGATGGGACAGGCCGGCCGAACCCAGGTACTGCGAACACGTACGTGGGCCGCCAATGCCGATGCTTGTATTCAGGCTTACGGCAGAATCGAACAGGCAAGGAGATCCAGCTAGTGTCCGCAAAGAAGTCAAACTTACCGGAACCGGCCGATGTCCGACCGCTCTCCGTTGACATGCGGAGGTTGTCCCGCGTTGGCTCCCGTCCGGGTTTCTTGGATTACCTGGTTCAGCTCTGGGATTTCCGCCAGTTCATCTTCTACGACGCCAGGGCCAGAGTCCAGAGCGGTACCCGGAGGGACCGCCTCGGTAGTATGTGGCTCCTTCTCAACCCGGTTCTTAATGGGCTTACCTACTACTTCATTTTCGGCCTGCTTCTGAACACAAGTGGCGGGATTAAGAACTTTGTCGGCTATTTGGTGGTGGGTATCTTTATCTTCCAGTTCAGCGCTGGGGCCATCACGGCGGGTGCCCGCTCCATCCGTAACGGCAAGTCAGTAGTCCAGGCATTCAACTTCCCGAGGGCGGCTCTCCCGCTCGGAGCCAACATCCGCGAGCTGCTGGCTGCCGTGCCGCTGGTACTCGCCATGCTTCTCCTGATTGTGGTGATACCTCCCGCTGAAGAGATCACTTGGCTTTGGTTCTTGGTGGTGCCTGCAGTGCTTTTGCAAGGGCTCTTTAATCTGGGTGTAGGTATGATCCTGGCGCGCATCATCTCGAAAGTGAACGACGTTACGCATCTGATCCCCTTTGCAATCCGGGCTTGGATGTACGGCTCTGCCGTCTTCTATTCTTATGAGCGCTTCATCTCGCACCCTGTTCTACTCTCGGTGATGAAGTTGAATCCGCTATACAACGTCATAGACATCATTCGCAGCTGCGTGCTCTATAACCGTGTACCGTCTTGGGAATCGTGGGCGACTCTTGCGGTCGTTTCCTTCGCTGCCGTAATGGTTGGCTTCTTCTTTTTCTGGGGTGGTGAAGAGTCGTATGGGCGCGATTGATTACCCGGTCTTCCTCGAAGGCCCTCCCTGCGTCGTCATCGACAGGGTGCAGATGACCTACCGCGTTGCCTCCTCGGACGATCGGGCAACAGCTTCGCGGCCTGGCCTAAAAGGTGCTCTCCGCAGGGTCTTGCGGAAGCCGAACATGGTGACGGTCAATGCGTTGAAGGAGATCTCCCTCGTCGTAGAGCGGGGTGAATCCGTTGGCATCATTGGACGTAACGGATCCGGCAAGAGCACCTTGATGAGGCTTATCAGTGGACAGGAGGCGCCGACGCACGGGGCAGTGTATGCCTCCAGCACACCCATTCTCCTGGGGGTTAACGCCGCCCTCCAACCCGACCTTTCGGGAGATCAGAACGTGGTGCTCGGCTGTCTGGCCATGGGCATGAACATGGATCAGGTCAACGAACAGTTCGACAAGATTGTGGAGCTGTCTGGGCTGGATTCGGCGATCTACCTACCCATGAAGTCCTACTCTTCAGGCATGTCTTCCCGCTTGCGCTTTGCCATTGCGGCGGCTGTCAATCCAGAAATACTGCTAGTGGATGAAGCGCTCAATACGGGAGATGCCCAATTCGGTAGTCGCAGCAAGGCACGGATGAATGAGCTAAGGGCACAAGCTGGCTGCGTGTTCATAGTTAGTCACAGTCTGGACACTATTCGGGATATGTGCACCCGCGTTATCTGGTTGGACAAGGGGGATCTGATCATGGACGGACCACCCATAGAAACAACGCAGGCCTATCAAGAATTTTCGGTGCATCTTTCCAAGGGAAATAACATGAGCGCCCGCAGAATCAGAGAGGAAGCGCGCTCGAACCTCGTAGCGACCCGTATCTTGGAACGGGCTAGCGGCCGTCGGACGGAGGGCCGCTGAGTTGCTCAAGATTAAGGAATTGCGGACAGCGCTTTGGCACTTTCGCCACGGTGGATTGCGTCAGGTGCAAGAGTGGCGGGTCCGTCGTATGGCGGAGGGGCGCGGCCATAAGCCCCCCATGATCGACAAGGGCGACCACAGGGCCCCCTCGTTCAGGCCTTACCAAATGCCGGGCCTCGCGGCCCGGAGGACAGACCTTACAGTCGGTGTCATCCTTGACGACTTTTCGGCGTCGGCGTTCGCCTTCGAATGGAATCTCGTCCTTCTAAGTAAGAAAGAGTGGCGGGAGGAGCTGAAAGAGACAAGGATCGATTTCCTCTTCGTGGAATCTGCATGGAACGGGAACCACGGTTCGTGGAAGTACGAGCTGACCGGGACTTCCGGCCCAAAACAAGAGTTTCTAGGGCTTCTTGCGTGGTGCCGCGAGAATTCGATTCCAACAGTTTTCTGGAACAAGGAGGACCCGCCGCACTACGAAGACTTTCTTCCTGCTGCTCGCCAGTTTGACGTGGTCTTCACCAGCGACTCGGACCGGATCGCGTCCTACATCGAAGACCTAGGGCATGATCGCGTCGCCGCACTCCCTTTTGCCGCCCAGCCGGCGATCCACAACCCGATTCGAAACGGAGCGGGACGACATTCTCGGGGGACGGCATTCGCTGGAATGTACTTCGCCCACAAGTATCCGGAGCGCCGGCAGCAAATGGACATGCTGCTCAACGCAGCCAGGGATGCCGGCCGCAAGAACGGTCCGAAGCTCGAGATCTTTTCCCGCCAGCTGGGAGGCGACCCAAACTACCAGTTTCCGTCTCCCTTCAACGAATACGTTGCAGGGAGCCTGGATTACGCACGGATGCTCACGGCCTACAGGGCGTACAAGGTGTTCCTTAACGTCAACTCGGTCGTGGATTCGCCGAGCATGTGCGCACGGCGGATCTTTGAGATCACGGGCTCTGGCACGCCTGTGGTGTCGAGTCCAAGTGCAGCCATCAGACACTTCTTTGAATCCGATGAGGTGCTCGTGGCCAGTTCTCGGGAGCAAGCTGTGCATCAGATACGGATGCTTGCCGGTAGTCCTGAATTCAACGACAGGGTAGTCCATAAAGGGCAGCGCCGCATTTGGGCCGAGAACACTTACGCACACCGGGCGGAAGCCATTGTTTCCGCCGTCCTGGCGGACCGCGTCCAAGCCGTGAAACTACCCAGCGCAAGCGCATTGGTCTGTACCATCCGGCCCGATCAACTCGAACACGTGTTTGCAACGATCGGTAGCCAGCTGGGTGTGAACCTCGAGTTGGTTCTCTTGGCACATGGATTCCAAGCCGACCCTGGCTTTCTTTCTTCCTTGGCCGCAGCGTACGGCGTGATCAATTACAGAGTTTTGTCGGCCCCAGGAGATCTAACCCTTGGTGAGTGCCTGAATCTCTGCGTCGAAGCTGCAACCGGTGACGTGCTGACCAAGATGGACGACGACGACTACTACGGACCACATTATCTAGCCGACCTGATGTACGCGCTTCAGTACTCCAACGCGGATGTCGTCGGGAAGCTCGCTCACTACATGAATTTCTCTTCCAGTCGTGCCACAGTATTGCGGATTCCTCACATGGAACACAGATTCAGCCGATTGGTCATGGGACCGACCATTACTGCGCGCCGGGAGGTCTTCGAGGCAAACCCTTTTGAAGCCTTGAACAGAGGAGAAGACACGGCATTTCTCAATTCCGTGGCTAATAGTGGAGGCTCCATCTACGCAGCTGACAGGTTCAACTTCTGCCAAATGAGGCAGGGCAGCGGCCACACTTGGGACGTGCCGGACGAAGAACTGGCGGCCTCCGGCGAAATCAAGTTCTTCGGAGATCCACGTGAACAAATCACGGTATGAAAAAAGGGGACAGAAATTGACATCCATCGAGAATGTCGCAGTTATAGGTTTGGGCTACATAGGATTGCCCACGGCTTCGATTCTTGCAACGAACGGCCTCAACGTCATTGGTGTTGACGTTGACCAGCGCACTGTCGATGCCGTAAACCGAGGGGAGGTGACTTTCGTTGAACCCGACCTTGCCGTACAGGTCGCTGGCGCCGTAAGCCAGGGGCGTCTCAAGGCCACCACCGATACACCTGCAGCGCAGGCCTACATCGTTGCCGTTCCTACCCCATTCAGGGATGACCATTCGGCTGATCTAAGCTACATCGAGGCGGCCGCCAGTGGCATTGCGCCACAGCTTCAGGGTGGCGAATTGATCATTCTGGAGTCAACATCACCGCCTCGAGCAACCCGGCATATGGCCGAATACATTCTTGGTCTTCGCCCCGACCTGTCAATCGACGGCGCCGGGGATACATCAGTGATTCATTTTGCTCACTGTCCGGAGCGCGTGCTTCCGGGCCGGGTCATGATCGAGCTAGTGACCAACGACAGGATTGTCGGCGGGATGACCCCGGAGGCTGCTGCTATGGCCAAGGAACTCTATGCGGTCTTCTGCCAAGGTGAAATCCTCGTCACCGACGACGTTACGGCCGAAATGGCCAAGCTTGTTGAGAACTCTTACCGAGATGTCAACATCGCATTCGCCAACGAGTTGTCAGTCATTAGCGATAAAATCGGTATCAACGTCTGGGAGCTTATTAAGCTCGCGAACCATCACCCGCGAGTGAACATCCTCCAGCCGGGTCCGGGCGTGGGCGGCCACTGCATTGCGGTGGATCCGTGGTTCATCGTCGCTGCTGCGCCTGAGGAATCAAGACTCATCCGCACCGCACGGGAGGTCAATGACGCCAAGCCACGGTGGGTCATCGACAAGGTCCATGATGCCGTCGCTGGTCTTCCAGCCGACGCTGAGATTGCGCTTCTAGGTCTCTCATTCAAAGCCAACATTGACGACTTGCGAGAGTCTCCTGCCATCGAGATTGCCGCACGGTTGGCCGATGAACTTGGGGGGCGCAGGATCAATATTTCCGAGCCGCATGTTGAATCGCTTCCCGATTCGCTCGCCGGCTTTGGCAATTGCAAGCTTCGGAGTCTGGAAGATGCGTTATATCGTTCGACGATCGTCGTTTTGCTCGTGGACCACGATTCATTTCGTGAGGTACGCCCCATCCAACTGGAAGCCAAGTTTCTGATTGACACGCGAGGTGTGTTGAAGGCATGAAACCACTTCCTGTTGACTCCGGATTCCTGCCTGTTTCCATGAACTTTGGGTCTGGTGAGGAGTTTCCACACTTTACTGAAAGCGGTGTCATCTGTAGTCCAGAAGATGACGTAGCCGCGTTAAAGGATATTCCGGGGATCTTGCATATCGTTCATTCAATGGCTGATTTCCATGCTCTTTCGGAGGAGTGCCAGAGCAATCTAGTTGTTTTAGCGGGCGGAGAGAGTCTACTAAGGCTGTTAGCTGCACAATCCGGACTCAAAGCGGATACTACAATATTTTGGCTTATACATAAGAGGTTCATCGACACTTGGCACGCCATTTCGAGCATAAATTTGCCACAAAGATCGGCCATTACAGCATTCATTAGCCGATTCGAATCAAGTTGGATCGTTATCGATTATTCTGAATATTACTTGGATAATACGTCCTTCTATAATGGGTATATTGCTGGACTCAAATTCTCCGATTCAATACCACAATCCGAAAACACTAAAGCCGTAGGTTCGGAGATTGAACTCAGTAAGCTGAAGCAGAAGCACGTAAACCTACTGGAGACGCTCGGGAGCCTGGACCTCTCCCTCCCCAGGGCGGGCGTTGTGAGCACCGAGGAAACTTTGCTCACAACGCGGCTAGAAAATGAGCTAATTCTCCTAAAGCGAAAACATGATGCTTTACAGAGGAAATATATCGCGCTTTCCAATTCAAAATTGGGAAAACTAACACTTAGTATGTGGGGCCGTAAGAGGGCCAAGGCAGCGATGAAGACTGATCTCAGGGACAAATAGACCATGAAAGAAACTACAATCCCCGGCGCCGGGAAAATGACGAATACGGTTCTCGGATAGTCCAGGATCCTGGACTTCGAGTGCGGGAAATCGCTGCTGTCCATGGTCTTGGAACACCAGGACTCATCACGGAGGTAGCCGCGACGGCCCCACTCTATGGCGTTAGTGTTATCGTTCCATCCTTCATGGGTAGCGACCGCATAGCCGAATGCTTAGATTCTTTGGAGGCTCAGGATCTTGACCCAAAGTCATTTGAAGTGATCGTCGTTATGAATGGGCCCGATGACGGCACCATTGACGTTGCGCGACGATTCTCGCAGCGCTTTCCCCTCGGCCATTTGCGACTAATCAAGCAGTCTCTTGCAAGTGCCGGGGCTGCCCGCAATTTTGGACTGGCCTTGGCCCGTTTCTCATTCGTCACGATGGTGGACGACGACGATCGAGTAGGGAGGCGCTTCCTGTCGTCGATGTTGAAGGTGGCAGGCCCTGGGCAAGTCGCAATCGCCCCGATCATCGACGTGCATCCGGACGGAACTTGGGATCGGAACAACGCTCTTAATAAGAAGATATTTGCTCGGGCAGGCAAACCATTCGTCTTCTCCTCGGCGAGTGACCTCATTGGATTTAACGCGTGCAAGCTAATCCCTGCCGCCGGAGTGAAGGATATTAGCTATTCTGAATCGCTTCGCAGCGGTGAGGACATCTGTTTCATGGCCGAAGTAGCGGTACTAAACAGTTTTACGGCGCAAGTCGGATCGTTGGACGAGGAGGCTGCATATTTTAGAGTGCTCCGAAACGACTCGATTTCAAGGAAGCCTCTTGACTTCGACTTCGCTGTCGCGCAACGACTGGCGGTCATAGAGAAGTTAGAGGAGTGTCGTAGTTGGGACAGCGGAGCTAAGGATTCCACACTCAAGACTTTGGTCAACGCGCAAGCAAATTTTCTTCGACGATACCTGGACTTGTTTCCGGAGGAACGCGACCGAGTGGTTGAAGCGATTGATGCTTCGGCAATCAAGGATTTTCCCTGGCCCCGAATCAATGACGGGTATGCGAAAGACCTTGCGATCAGCTACTGCTTTTCCCCGTTTGCTGATACGAGCGCCGTAATCGCAGCCAAAACAATTGCCGAACGCTCCAAAATCGTGGATGTGATTTCAAATGACATGAGTGCTGTGCGGAAGCTCGATAGTAATATTGAAACAATCGCTGCCCGATTCATTGATAAAATGTTTGTCGTAGACGCGCCGGTTTCCTTCGCCGGATGGGATCAAATTTCCGAATTCGTTAGCCGTGGAATAGCAGTTGCTGATCGCCAAGATGCACTCAACGGCGGATACGAGACCATGTACAGTCGAGTTCTATGGGCCGGCTCGCATTTTCTGGGCGCGATGTTCAAGGTTCGGCACCCTGCAGTTATTTGGAGCGCCGAATTTTCCGATCCTTTAAGCTTTGATTCCCAAGGACTTCCGCGGGCGGGCGACTTGAAGCGAGACGGGCTGTTTGAAGTTTTGGACCGTGCGGTTCGGTCGAAAGGCTATTCCGGACCCAACTCGGATAACCTCTTCGTGTGGTGTGAGTATATCTCCTATGTCCTGGCAGATGAACTCATATTTACCAATGAGAACCAACTGGAATACATGCTGTCCAAGGTTGATGAACCAAAATTGCAGAACGCAATCAGATCAAAAGCTGTAGTCCGGGTCCATCCGACTCCACCCGCAAGAAGTTACGGAGTGGTTCCCTCAGAATATTCCCTGTCGGGGTCTGTTGTGAATATTGGATATTTTGGTGCGTTCT